>JBFMAB010000112.1:0-5024 GCA_040755835.1 Myxococcota bacterium | reverse complement strand
CCGGGGCCCGCGGTGGGCGCGCGCGCGCCCGGGCCGGCGACCGGGCCACCGGGCGCGGCGCCGGGCGGCGGACCGGGTGGCGGCGGCCCCGCCCCCGCCGCTGCCTCGTTGCCCACCGTCGGGAGGGGCGGCGGAAGGCTGACGTGCTGCCACTGCGCGTCGAGCTCGTCGCCGGGCACCACGGTGTCGCCCCACAGTTCACGGGGGAAGATCATGCGCAGTCCGGGCGCCCGGCCCGGGTACACGTAGTTGATGCCGTCGGTGGACAGCTGCACCCGGCCCTGGAGGATGCCGTTGTCGAGCAGCAGCTCGATGGCGGTGGGACCGAGCGGACCGAAGACCTGGCCCTTGTCCGTCCGCACCCAGAGCTGAATCGCTTCGTCGCTCATCGCCGCGTAGGCGCGCGAATGTACCCCGCTTCGCCGTGGCGGTCCCGTGGTGATTTTGGCGCGCGACGCCCCCTTTTCAGGCCACAATCGGCCGACCTCGACGTGTGGGAGAGCCTGCACATGCACCACCTGCCTCGCCGAATCCTCGTCTCCATCAGCCTCGTGCTGATGTCCGGTTGCGCCTCACTGTCCAACGTGCAGACGGCTGACACGCTCGGAAAGGGCAACGTGCAGGTGGGCATCGAGCCTGGCTTGTGGGGTGGTGCGGGCAGCGGCGGCGCGGTCTTCGTCCCGCACGTCGACGCATCGATCCGCTACGGCGTCGCCGAGCGGGTAGACATCGGCGTGCGCGCGGGGAGCTCGTTCCTCGAGCTGCAATCCAAGTTCCTGCTGACGACGCCGGGCGACCCGAACATCGCGGTCTCCCTCGCCCCGACGTTTGGCGGGCTGGTGGGGATCACCGGTGGCTCGAGCGGGGGCAGCGTGGGCCTGTTGAACATCGGCGTCCCGGTGCTCATCGGCATCAAGACGAGCGGCGGCAGTGAGTTCGTCATCGGCCCACGAATGCAGAACATCCTCCTCTTCGGCGGGTCGGGGAGCGGCTCGGGAAGCATCTACCTGATGGGCGTCGGTGGCAGCCTCGGCTTCTTCTGGCGCATCGCCGACAACTTCGGCCTGCTACCGGAGATCGCGGCGGTGTACCCGGTCGTCGGGCAGGCGGCAGCGTCCGGCGCGGGCGCGACGGGCCTGCAGGGCCTGAATGCTGGCGGCGCGCTGCTGCAGTTCAAGCTGGGCGTGATCATCGGGGGCGGCCGCAAGCCGAGCGGGTCCAACCCGGACCTGCAGCAGGCCCCGCCGCCGCCGCCGCCGCCGATGCCGCCGCCCGCCGGTGGCGAGCCGCCGCCGCCGCCGCCGCCGATGTGACGGTTCACAGCACGACGTGCTCGCGGTGCTCTCCGAAGACAGCGCGCATCGCGTCGGAAATCTCCCCCAGCGACGCCTCGGCCTTCACCGCGTCGTAGATGAGCGGCACCAGGTTCTCGTCGAGCTTCCCCGCGCCGCGCTTCAGCGCGTCGAGCGCGCGCGTGGTGGCCTCGTTCGAGCGCGACCTCCGGAGCTCGGCGAGGCGCGCGATCTGCTCGGCCTCGACGGACTCGTCGACGCGCAACAGGCCTTTCACCGGCGGCTCCTGCATCTGGAACTTGTTGACGCCCACCACCACGGCGTCGCCGGTCTCCAGCGCGCGCTGCGCCTGGTACGCGGCGTCCTGGATCTCCTGCTGCGGGTAGCCCTGCTCGATGGCGCGGACCATGCCGCCCAGGTCGTCCACCTTCTTCAGGTAGGCCTCGGCCTTCGCCTCGAGCTCGTCGGTGAGGCGCTCGACGTGGTAGCTGCCGCCGAGGGCGTCGATGGTGTCGGCGACGCCGGTCTCGTAGGCGATGACCTGCTGCGTGCGCAGCGCGAGCCGCGCCGAGTCCTCGGACGGCAGCGCGAGCGCCTCGTCCCAGCTGTTGGTGTGCAGCGACTGGGCGCCGCCGAGCACCGCGGCCATCGCCTGCAGGGCGACGCGCACGACGTTCGTCTGCGGCTGCTGCGCGGTGAGCGTCGAGCCCGCCGTCTGCGCGTGGAAGCGCAGCATCATCGAGCGCGGGTCCTTCGCGTGGAAACGCTCTTTCATCACGCGCGCCCACAGGCGCCGGGCGGCGCGGAACTTGGCGACCTCCTCGAGGAAGTCGTTGTGCACGTTGAAGAAGAAGGACAGGCGGCCGGCGAACTCATCCACCGCGAGCCCGGCCTTCAGCGCGGCCTCGACGTACGCGATGCCGTCGGCCAGCGTGAAGCCGATCTCCTGAGCCGCCGTCGAGCCCGCCTCGCGAATGTGGTACCCGCTGATGGAGATCGGGTTCCACTTCGGCACGCGCTTCGCGCAGAACGCGAAGAGGTTGGTGATGAGGCGCAGGCTCGGCTCCGGCGGGTAGATGTACGTGCCGCGCGCGATGTACTCCTTCAAGATGTCGTTCTGCACGGTGCCCTGGAGCGCGTCCATCGGCACGCCCTGCGCCTCCCCGACGCCCGCATAGAGGCACAGGAGGATGGGCGCGGTCGCGTTGATGGTCATCGACGTGGACACGGCGCCGAGGGGAATGTCCTTCAGCAGCACCTGCATGTCGCGCAGGCTGCAGATCGACACGCCGACCTTGCCGACCTCGCCGCGGGCGCGCGGAGAGTCGGCGTCGAAGCCCATCTGCGTAGGGAGATCGAACGCGACGGACAACCCGGTCTGCCCGGCCTTGAGCAGCGCGTGGTAGCGCTCGTTGGACGCCTTCGCCGACGCGAAGCCGGCGTACTGGCGCATGGTCCAGAAGCGGCCGCGGTACATGGTGGGCTGCACGCCGCGGGTGAACGGGTACTCCCCGGGAAAGCCGATCCGCTCGGCGAAGGAGGCCTCGGGGGCCGCGTCCGGGCCGTCGACGGGCGGGCGGGCGATGCCGCTCGAGGTCGTGAACGCGGGCTTGCGCTCGGGGCTCCTGCTCTTCGCCTGCGCGTACGTGTTTTCAAGCCAGCGGGACTTCTGGGCTTTCCAGTCACTCATGGCGCACGAGAGTTAGCATCAAACGCCCTGATTCGCCGATAATGGCGCACATGAGCGTCGACGGAATCCGGCGAGCCCTGGTGCAGGCCCGGCAGGACGGCAAGGTGGACACCGGCGAGGTGGACCGGATCATGCTCGCGGCGCGCGACGCGGGCGGGCTCGACGCCGCGGAGCGCACCGAACTGCTGTCGGCGGCGGACGGCTTCGACGACGCGACCAGGCAGCGCGTGCTGACGCACCTCGCGGCGATGGGCCAGAAGAACGCGTGGGTCAACGTCGAGGTGCAGGGCCAGCTGGCGAACGTGCGCGGGCGCTACGCGGACCTGTCGGTGGGCGTGCCCGGGTTGTCGGCGCGCGTGGGGCTGTTCGACAACTGCCTGGGCCTCAAAGGGCGGGCGAAGGCCGACGGCGTGATGAAGCTCAACGTCGAGGGCGCGACGGTGCAGGTGACGGTGCAGCGCGGCGAGACGGCGGCGCAGATCCTCTCGCGGGTGCGCGAGCAGCTGCCGTCGCAGGTGGCGGGCGTGCTGCTGCGCGGCGAGGTGGGCCCGTACGATCCCGCGAGCTTCAACGGCGCGGCGGCGCGCTCGCGCGACACGTCGGCGCACCTGATGCTCTACAAGCCCGAGGCGCTGGGGCTGAAGCCGGGCGAGAAGCCGCTGCGCGTGGTGGTCACCGGCTACGGCGCGTTCATGGGCATCACCGACAACCCGTCGGCGAACATGGCGCAGAAGCTGGCGGAGCTGGGCGTGAGGGGCGCCATCGTCGAGTACCGGCGACTCGACGTCACGACGCAGGCGGTGGACGCCTTCGTGGCGGAGATGCGCAAGTCGCCGCCCGACGTCATCCTGTCGATGGGCGTCACCGGCGGGCAGGCGCAGGTGGAGGAGCGCCCGGAGAATTACATCGGCGCGGCGCCGGACGGGAACAACCAGCCGATCACCGCGCGGACGATTCGGCCCGGCGGGCCCGACGAGTTGCCCACGGATCTCCCGGTGGAGACGATCGACTGGGCCTTGTCGGGCTTCGGTGGCGACCGGCGCGTGCACACCTCGAGGAGCGACGCGGCGTACCAGCCGGACCGCAGCGCGTACCTGTGCAATTACCTCGGGTACCACCTGGCGTCGGAGTTCGGCCAGCGCGACGCGACGACGGCGGGCTTCATGCACATCAACCGCGAGACGCCGGTGGACCAGATGCACGCGGTGCTCGAGGCGATCACCGCGCGGCAGCTCGAGTGGCGGCGCCAGCCCAGGCCTCCGGTGGGCTGAGGCCTGCGACGGCGTCGCCTCGCTTGCGGAGAGTCGTTCGCTCGTGGAGACGTCAGCCGCCCCCGACACCGCCTGGAAGGTGCGCGCCCGCTGGGGCAACCGGCGGCTCGAGGCCGCGGTGCTGGACGGGCACGGGCAGCGGAGGCTGTCGCTCGGCGACGAGAAGGAAGACTCCGTGCCGCTCGGCTACCCGGCGCGGGTGCGCTTCGAGTGGACGGAGGCCGGCCTGCAGGTGCGCTTCACCGCGGGCGTCAAGGGGACGCTGCGGCGGCGGGGCGACGCGCCGGCGTCCCCGAGCGACGTCGGGCAGCGGGGCGTGGTGAAGGAGGACGGCGCGTCGTGGCTGCTGACGCTGGCGGGCGCAGACGATCTGGTGTTGCCGGTGGGGACCTTGCGCGTCGGGGCGCGGCGCGGCCGCGGGCGGTTCCAGCGACTGCCGTTCGATGCGCGCGTACTGGTGATGATCGCGCTCGCGGTGCTGGCGGTCTGGGTGGTCATCGCGTCGGTCGCGAAGCCGCCGGAGCTGCGGAAGCTGCATGGGCTCAAGCCGTGAGGCCTCCGGGTGCTGCCCACGCAGCGCTCACCCGACGATGCGTCCGGCCGGCGCCAGACAGACCTCCTGGCTCGCGACCGGGCCTGCACGACCTAGCAGGTTGCTGAAAAACGCCTCGAGACGATCGACTGGCCGTACCGAGGCGTGATCTGGTGCTGGCCATGCGTGGAACGAACGACGGACAGGGCTCGATGCTGGTGCTGATGTCGCCGGACTCC
>JBFMAB010000111.1:0-28471 GCA_040755835.1 Myxococcota bacterium | reverse complement strand
TCAGCTTCCTCACCTGGGCGTCCGTCGCGATCACCGACTTCTCCTTGTCGGTGCTGCGTCTCCGGCGCTCACTCAGGATGGGGAAGTGTAATTGTCGCTACCGGGGAAATGTAATTGTCGCTGGGCACGACGCTGGGGAACCTCGCGCCGGGTGACGTCGCGCTCGCCTCCCACACCCACACGGGCACGTACCTCCCCGTCGGTGCCGTCCTGACGTGCAACGGCACCGACAAGGTCGTGGGCCTCGCCGCCAACGGCAGCGTCATGTGCGCGGCCGACGTCAGCGGGACGACGTACGTGGCCGGTCAGGGCCTCCTGCTGAACGGGGCGACCTTCAGCGCGAACTTCGCGGGGAACGGCGTCGCCACCACCGTCGCGCGCTCGGACCACCACCACGACGGCGCGTACCTCCCGCTCGGCGGCGCGCTCACCTGCAGCGGGACCCAAAAGGTGACCGGCCTGTCCTCCACCGGCTCTGTCTTGTGCGCGGCGGACGTCGACACCAGCTACGGCGCGGGCGCCGGGTTGTCCCTCATGGGTACCAACCTGCAGGTGAACTTCGCTGGCTCCGGTTCTGCCACCACCGCCGCGCGCAGCGACCACGGCCACGCCTACTCGTGTCCGGGGGGCTTCCGGCAGCACTGGTTCTCCGGAGGAAGCCCCGAAGGGACCAAAATACTCTGTACGCGCGCGGTCGCGGGGGCGGTCACCTGGCCGGCGGCGGTTCGAGCATGCGCCATCAACTACAGCGCGTCGCGCCTGTGCACCATTCAGGAGTTGACCATCGCGCGCTCGCCCAGCAGCCCCGCCCACGTCCAGGAGACGCTCTTCGCGGGTTACTGGCTTGCCGATCGCCTCGCGGACGATTCGGCGGCCATCACCAACGCCACCAGCGGCGACAACTTCGACGCCGCCCAGGACCCGTTCACCACCGGCAACGGGTACTATTGCTGCACCGACGGCAACTTCTTCCGCTGACACATCGGGAGTTCCTCCATCGCGACACCGGAGGTGGCGCCGCTGACGCTTCGGCTCACACCCACACGTCTCCCCGCGGCGCTCTGCGCGGGTCGCCGCCGAGTTGGTTGAGCGCGGGAGTGAATCGGAGTGAGCTGCGCGCATGAATCCTTCGCCCGTAGCTCCACCACGACCTGGGCGCAGCCCGTTCTTCTGGGTGGCCGTGGTGGCTGGTGGGCTGTGCTTGGTGTGCGGGGCAGGGACGCTGGCCGTGCTCGCGGTGGCGGAACTGGCAGGAGAAGACGCGGCGGAGGGGCCGCAGGCGAGCGGCGCTGGTGCGGCCGGGTGGCTCCCGGCGGGAGAGAAGTCGCGCTCCGCCGGGCTGACGCAGCCGCTGCCGGGCGGCCGCTGGCTGTACATGAATGGCTCGGGGATGGAGAGGGTGCTTTCGCGCACGTCCACCACGGAAACGGTGAAGCAGGAGGCGTCGGGGGCGCTGTACGAGTTCACCTTCGAGGGCGACGGTACCTACCTGCTGCGGTGGCGGCACGTGTCGAACTTCATGACGTACAACACGTCGTCGACGGACGAGCGGGGCACCTGGACGCTGGACGGCACGACGTTGACGCTGACGCCGGAGTCGCAGCAGGCGCGCTACACGAATTCGGGGTTGGGGCAGGACAAGGAAGACGTGGACCTCACGCCCCGGCGCTACCGGGTGGTAGACATCGAACTCGAGACCATCACCACGGCGGGGGTGGAGTACCGCACCTTCCCCGGCATCGAGCTCGAGGGGCCGGTGCCGGCATGGGACATCTCGTCGGGCAGCCTGAGCCTCGACCTCCAGCGGCTGCGGTGACACCAGCGCCGGACGCGCCCGGAGGTCGCCTGCGTCGGAGGACACCGGGCCCGTCCAGCACGGGGCTGACGAAGACCGGCGTCATCGTCGGCACGCCCGGCTCCATGGCACCCGAGCAAATCGCTGGCGACCTATCGGTCACCGCGCAGATCTCGACGCGACGGGCGTGCGCCTGCACGAGATGCTGACCGGCCGGGCGGTGGGCTTGATCCGATTTGGTGGACAAGGAGAAGTTGCCGCTGGGCGGCGGTGTGGCGTGGTTTTTCGACCGCGCCGTGCAGTGACTCGCTGCGCGGTATGGACTGGGCAGGCCGACGACGCTCCACGCCCGCGTTCGACGTCGAGGAGTTTGGTCCGCCGCGCCGACGCCTTCTCCGAGGAAGCGCCGGCCCGACTCCGTCCCCGCCACGCGGTGTGCCTACCGGGCGGGCCTGACACCCGGCGGCGTCGTGCGTGTCGAAGCCTCAGCGAGAGACGTACGGGTTGCCGCGCTCCCAGAAGCGCAGGCGCCGCTTCGCCCACGCGCCGGCGTAGTCGACGCCGATGCGCGGGCCCGCCGCGACGCGCGTCACCGGCGCGCCTTGCGCGAGGTACAGCGGCGGTGCGTCCAGCGGGTGCGCGTCGTGCGCCCGCGTGATGCCGAGCGCCCTCGTCAGCCGCCCGGGGCCGTCGGTGCGCCGGCCGTCGAGGCCCGCCACCGGCTCGAGCGCGCGCAACAGCACCGCCGCGCCGTGCCCCGTCACCACGTTGACGCAGTGGTGCATGCCGTACACGAGGAAGACGTAGGCGTGCCCTGGCGGGCCGAACATGACTTCCGTGCGCGCGGTGCGGCCCTTCGACGAGTGGCAGGCGAGGTCGTGCGGCCCGAGGTACGCCTCCACCTCGACGATGCGGCCGGCGCGCACGCCGCCCCGGTGTACGCGCACCAGCAATTGCCCGAGCAGCGCGCGGGCCACCTCGTCGGCGGCACCGTCGGCCAAGGCGCGGGGCAGCGGCGTGAAAGTCACTGGCCCCTCCGCGCGCGCGCGCGGATGCGGGACAGCGCCACCGGGGTGATGCCGATGTACGAGGCCACCTGGTGCTGCGGAATGTGCTGCAGGAGGTCCGGCAGGCGCGCGCAGAAGTGCCGGTAGCGCTCCTCGGCGGACAGCATGAGGAACTCGTACTCGCGCTGCTCCTTCTGCACGAAGTGCTCTTCGACGAAGCGCCGCGCGAGGCGCATCAGCTCCAGCGAGTCCTTCGCCGCGGCCTCGAAGGCGTCGACGCGGAAGACGCAGAGCTCCGTGTCGGTGAGCGCCTCGATGTGCGTGCGTGAGGCCTTGCGCTGAATCAGCTCGGCGTACGGCGCCGACACCTCGAAGGGCCCGCGGAAGGCCTTCACCGACTCGCGGCCCTTCGCGTCGACGTAGAAGTGCCGCAGCAGGCCCTTCAGCACGAGCGCGAAGTGCGTCACCGGCTGGCCGGGCGCCGAGAACAATCCGCCTTTCGGCAGCTCGCGGCGCTGGCCGAGGCCCACCAACGTCCTCCACGTCTTCGCCGACAAGGGCGCGAGCGCCGAGAGGCGCGCGTGGAGCTGGGCGTCTTCCTCGGGCGTGAGGCCGTTCAGGGGCACCGCGGTGCTTCTTAACCCAGGTTAACGCGGAGGTTCCCGCCGGCGGGCTACGCCGCCGCCCATGCCGATCAACGTCTACGCAGTCGTGACGCCGTTCGTCCTCGTCCTCATCGCCCTCGAGGTGGCGTTCTGCCTCAAGCGGAAGAACGGGTACTACGAGTTCCAGGACTCCGTCGCCAGCCTCGGGACGGCGATCATCAATCAGTGCGTCAACGTGGCGGTCGCCTTCATCTGGTACCCGGTGCTCGGCTGGCTGTCGGAGCACGGCCTCTTCAAGGTGGAGGCGAACGCGTGGACGGCCATTGCGCTCTTCCTCGGCGTGGACTTCCTCTTCTACTGGTTCCACCGCTTCGGGCACCGCACCAACATCGGCTGGGCGGCGCACATGCCGCACCACTCGACGGAGGAGCTCAACTATGCCGTCGCCCTGCGCGCCTCGGTGACGCAGCGCTTCTTCAGCTTCTTCTTCTACTGGCCGCTGGCGCTCATCGGCTTCCCCGCGGAGTGGGTCATCGCCATGGTGGCCTTCCACCTCGTACTGCAGCTGTTGCCGCACACGCGCGTCGTGCCGAAGCTGCCGGCCTTCATCGAGTCGTGGATGAACACGCCCAGCCACCACCGCGTGCACCACGCGCGCAACGAGCGCTACATCGACAAGAACTTCGGCGGCTTTCTCATCATCTGGGACAAGCTGTTCGGCAGCTTCGAGCCCGAGACGGAGGCGTGCAGCTACGGCGTCACCAGCCCGCCCAACACGTGGGACCCGACGTTCATCAACTTCCAGGTGTGGCGTGAAGTCGTGAAGGACGCCATCGACGCGCCGGGCTGGTTCGACAAGCTGCGCATCTGGTTCATGCCGACGGGCTGGCGGCCCGCGGGCGTGCCCGAGCGGAAGAAGGGCGTGTGGCGCACCGCCGACGGCAGGGAGATCAAGTTCCAGTCGACGCCGCTGCCGGGCTCGAAGCCCTACCTCGTGACGCAGGTGCTGCTCGCCTTCCCGGTGATGCTGCTCGTCACCAGCAACCACACGCCGCTCACCGCCACCTGGCAGAAGGTCGTCCTCTCGCTCCTCCTCTGGGCCGCCGCCACCGCGTGGAGCGCGATGCTGGAGTCGAAGCGCTGGGCGCTGCCGCTCGAGTGGGCGCGCCTCGCGGGCACGCTGACAGTCGTCACCTTCCTCGGCGTCTCGCACGTCATCCCCGGCGCGTGGGCGGTCGCGCTCGACGCGGTGCTGGGCGGCTCGCTCGGCTGGGCGGTGATGCTGCGGCGGCCGGCGGCGGTGTCCGCGTCGGAGCCCGAAGTCGCCAGCTGATGCTGATGTCCCTCCTCACCGCGTTCCTGCTGCGCATCGCGTGGCGGGCGCCGGCGGCGCGGCGCGCACAAACTTCGCGCGTGCGCGTCACAACTCCCCGGTTTTCCACTTCTGCCCTCGGCCCCGGTGATGCACGGGCCCCCGGTGGAGGTGTCGATGAAGGCCAGACAGGTGATGACGCGTGACGTCCAGTGCGTGCTGCCTGGGACGTCGCTGGCGGAGGCGTGGCGGATCATGCACGAGCACGGCATGCGGCACCTGCCCGTCGTCCTCGAAGGGAAGCTGGTGGGCATGCTGTCCGACCGCGACTTCCTCGGGTACGTCGACAAGGCGGCCGACGGCTCGCTCGTCTTCTCGGACGTCCCCGTTGCGAAGGTGATGTCCATCGAGCCCATCGTGGCGGTGGACGGCGCGCCGGTGTCGGAGCTGGCGCGGACGATGATCAGCCACGGCATCGACTCGCTGCCCGTCGTCCTCGAGAGCGGCGTGCTGGTGGGCCTGGTGACGACGACGGACCTGATGGTGCTCCTGCTCGAGGTGCGCGAGCCGTTGCCGGTGACGTACCGCATCCGCCCCGAGGCGCGGGCCTGACGACACGCCGGCCCGCGAAGCCGGAGTGGGGCGCGGCTGCGCGGAGGCCGACTCCTTGACGCCCCCGCGGACGGCGGTGCTGGTGTGCAAGCTGCTGCCGCCCTTGCGCGTGGTGCTCGACGTGCTGCTGGTGGACTTGCTGCCGCCTGAGCGAACGGTGGGCTTGCGGCTGGTGACGCGCGACATGGCGGACTCCCGGGAAGGTGGCCCGTTCCTCGCGAGCCGCGGGCGACCCACCCGAGCGGAGGCGCAGCCGCGCGAGAGCGCCGGGCGCGAGGAAGTCACGCGCACAAGGTTGTCCCGCGGGAGGTCGTTCCCCGGGGACCACATGAAGTCGTTCACCTTGTGCTGCACGGCGACGCGGGGACCCGGTTTTCTCGAAGGGGTCGCACCTCGCGCCGCGGTGCCTATGTCGAGCAGTTCAAGCCATCGATTGCCGGCCCGCTCGCACCGGCCACCGTCTCAGGCTGTCTTCGCCGCTGCAAAGGACCCCGTTCACCAGGACGGGACTGCGGCGGCCGTCACGTCATGAAGTGCCTCCGGCCAGGACATCGACATCGAGGAAACAGAGCGTCTCGTTCGGCGTCTCCTTTCGCGGTGACCAAGCGAATCGTCTCGCCGCCGCCCCATCGCCGTCAATCCCCGGACCCGCACGATTCTTCGCGCCGGCGCGCGCCGTGGGAAAGCGGTCATGACACGGCGCGGGTGGGAGCGCTTCGCACCGTCCACCTTCCGCGGACTTTCATGCGTGCGTCGTCACAGCCGCCAGGGGAGGCCCGGGTGCGGCGCGCAGGCCCACCAACCGGTAGAGCGCCAGCGGCCCGTCCGTCGCCACCTTCTCGAGGTCCGGCAGGCCGTCGCGCGACAAGAGGGAGTTGAAGTGGTGCGCCTCCAGCGGCTCCGACGGCCGGTACACCGGCGCGGCGCGGTGCAGGTACGTCGAGCCGCCCACCCACGCGAGGCCCAGCAGGCTGCTGGCGAGCAGCACGCGGCGCGCGACGAGGCCCCGGGGCCAGCGTGGCGAGCAGCACGGACTTCGGCGACGGAGCGCGAGGCACGGACGGTGGGCGCGTAGCACGTTCGCGGGAGGTGGTATCCGCCGCGTGCGCGGAGCATGCTGCGTGCCATGGGGCTCCTCGTGCTCGTCGCGCTCGCCGCCGCACCCGCTGATGGCGGCGTCGCCAGGCCATCCGCGGCTGACGCCGGCGTGGCCGACGCGCCGAAGCCCACGCGCACGTCCTCCGAGGTGGAGGCGCTCAAGAAGCGCATCATCGAGCTCGAGGCGCGGACCGCCGAGCTCGAGCGAAAGGCCAGGCAGGCCGACGAGCTCTCGAAGAAGCTGGACCAGACGGCGGACGACCTCGCCGCGCTCCGCCGCGAGGTGGACGAGCGCGAGGAGGCGAAGCGGCAGGCCGAGCAGCAGGCCGTCGAGCACAAGCAGCGCCTCGAGGCCATCGCGCGCGGGCTGTCGGTGGCCGACCAACAGCTGTCGATGGGCAACACCAACATCGAGGCCGCGCTCCGCGCCGCCGAGGCGACGTACACCGGCGCGGCGCTCGAGCACCTCCGCTCGGTCCGCACCGCGCTGCGCAACGGCGACGTCGCCGCCGCGCGCCGCTTCCTCGCGCTCGCCGTCTCTGAAGCGCAGCAGCCGGTTCGATGAGGCGCGGGCCTCGAAGCGGATCGGCGGCGATCGTCGCGCGGCCGCACGGTGAGCGCCGGCACGTTGTCCGGCGGGGGCCAGGTGGCGCGCGCCTTCGCGAACGTCTCGACAGTTTGCGGGTGAGGCCCGTGACGGCGGTCGGTTGCGCGCAGTGGGCCCCTACGGAGGCCGTTCCCCGGGGCCGCGAGCTTGTTGAGGTCGCTCGCAATCTGCAGAGACTCTCGCGTAGGCCGCCGCGACGGACCGACGGTCCGAGGCCCGTTCCAGGAGCGCGGGGCGATCAGCGGCGGTCGCCTCGCGGTGCACGCGGCGCGGCCGGCTGACCCGCGCCGGGTGCGGTCGAGGCGTGGGTGGACACCTGCGGGCCGCTGCGCGGCGGACGCCGGATGACGCAGGCCGAGCTCGCCACTCTCGGCGGGCGGGTGACGACGGGCGCGAAGGCAGGCAGCACCGCCGACCAGCAGGCGCTCGAGCCGGCCGGAATGCTGCTGCCGGTGTGACGCCCCAGGCGTGGTGCGGGACCCAGCGGCGCCTCGCGCCGGGGCCGTCCTTGACTCCGCGCGGGCGGGGCGATGAAGGGGCGCCGTGCCGCCCACTCCGCCACCCAGCGCGCGCTCGTCGTGGGTGGCCGCACCGGTGACGCCGTGCTTCGCGCTCGCCGCGGCGCTGGGCGTCACCGCGGTGCACCTCGCGCTGTGGGCGCAGGTGATGGCGAAGCGGAACGAGACCTTCACGGCGCTCCTCAACCACTGGGATGGCGGGCACTACGCGGCCATCGCGCGCGACGGCTACTCGGGCGCGCGGTGGGTCTTCTATCCGGCGTACCCGCTGGCGGTGCGTGGGCTGTCGGCGCTGGTGCGCGTGTCGACGGTGGAGTGGGTCGGCTTCCTCTTTTCGCTCGCCTGCTTCTTCGGCGCGGCGTTTGTCATCGCACGCGCGGCGCGGCGCCCCGGGCTGCCGAGCGGCCTCGTCCCGCGCACGCGGCTGGGCTGGCTCGTCTTCGTCCTCGCGCCGGCGAGCTGGGTGTTCCACTCGCTGCACACCGAGGCGCTCTTCCTCGCGCTGTCCTTCGGCGCCTTCTTCTTCGCGGGCACCCGGCGGCCTCTGCTGGCGGGGCTGTTCGCGGCGGCGTGCGCGCTGACGAGGAACCAAGGGCGTCTTCGTGGGGCTGGCGGCGGCGCTGCTGGCGGCGTCGCTCGACGTGGAGCGCGCCCGGCGCGTGCGCGCCCTCGTCCTCACTGGCGGAATCGCGCTCGCCGGCGTGGCGGGCTTCCTCGTCTTCCAGCTGCTCGCCTCGGGCTCGGCCTTCACCTTCCTCGAGGGGCAGCGCGGCTGGGCGCACGTTGACTCGCCGCGCGGCGCGCTGCAGACGCTGTGGTTCGGCAACCCGTGGCAATCGACGGACGGGCAGAACGTGCTGCGCGCCGTCGCGTGGTGGGGCTTCGTCCTGGGCAGCGCGTGGCTGGCGCGGCGCTCCCCGGCGCTGGGCGTCTACGCGCTGTTGTCCTTCCTCGTGCAGCTGCCGCAGGGCGAGCTGGTGAACACCTTCCGCTTCGCGGCGCCGGTGTTCCCGCTCTTCTTCTCCGTGGGCGACGAGGCGGCGAAGCGCCCGCGCTGGGCGCAGGCGGCGCTGCTGCTGGTGCTGCTCGCGGTCAACCTCGACACGGCGAGGCGCTTCGCGCTGGCGCTGTGGGCGTACTGACGGCCGCGGTCACTCCTCGACGCCGCGGCGGATCTTCGGCAGGCCGAAGGCGGACGGGTCGAGGAAGGTGCGCGACGGCGTGGTGGCGCGGCTCGGCGAAGCGCCGCCCATCAGGTGCGCGAGCCCGAAGCCCGGCATCACGAAGTTGGCGGTGCGCTTCACGGCCTCGAAGGCGTCCTTCCAGTCCAGCGTGCCGTCGTGGTTCACGTCGGCCGCGTTCTTCGCCATCTGGCCGATGGCGCGCACGTCCACCTCGACGGTGACGCCGCCGCCCGCGCCGACGCCGAGCGCCGCGCCGATGCTGCCGCCAATCTTCAGCTTGCCGTCCTCGTAGCCGAGGACGCCGGTGGCCTTCGCCTCGGCGCCCGCGTTGACGTAGCCGTTGGCGACGACGCTGAAGGGGCCCGCGGAGAGGCGAATCTCGCCCTCGGCCTTGGCGACGGCTGAGGCGCCCAGCGTGCCCTTGGCGATGGCGGTGGGCGGGTTGCGGGTGATGGCGACGGTGCCGGTGGCCTCGGCGACGGCTTCGGCGACCGCGCGGCCGTGGGCCTGTACGCTGGCGTCCACCGGCGTGCCGAGGAGGGTGACGGACTTCGTGCGCGCCTCGGCGGTGATGTCCACTTCGATGGTGGCGCCGACGCGGGCGTCCACCTGTGCCTGCAGGCCGTTCGAGTCCAGGCGCCCTCGCGCGTCGACCGAGGCGGACGCCTCCGCCTTCGCCCGCGCGTCGTACGACGCCTCGCCGAAGCGGCCCCCGGTGCGGCCCTGCGCGTTCGCGTACACGCCGGCGACGGCCTCGCGGCGGAAGGACGCGTCCACGCCCTTGCCGTCGAAGGACACGCTCTGCCCGCCGCTGATGCCGTAGCGCGCGCCGAGGTACGAGTTCTCGCCCTCGTGGAAGGCCTTCTCGTGCATGCGGTCGGCCGGCACCTCGCTCTTCCACTCCGCCGGGTCCAGCTCGAGCCACTCGAGGACCTTGTCCACCGCGCCGCCCAGCTTGTCAGCCTTCTGCTTGAAGCGCGACGCGTCGTACTCGGTCTCGCGCAGCGAGCCCTTCTCGAAGCTGTTCGTCTTCTTCCAGTCGGCCGAGTCCGAGAGGCGGAACACGCCGTTCTCCCAGGTGGTGCTCGAGCGGGTGTCGAGCTCCGAGCCCTTCTCGCGCTTGCCGGTCGTGGTGACGGTCGTCTTGTCCTGCGTCTCGACGCGGGTGAATTCGGACGCGGTGATGCGGTTGCCGCGCGAGTCGCGCGCGGTGCGCGACGCCTGGTGCAGGCTGCCGTTCTCGAGCGCGACGTCGGACGACTTCTCGAGCGTGCGCTTCTCGATGCCCCAGATGTCAGTGGACTTCGTGCTGGTCTTCGAGTCCGCGCGGCCCTCGGCCTCCGTGTCGGTGCGCGTCGACTGCTGCGACGAGCGGCGGCCCACCATGTCGGTGGCCGTCGAGAAGCTCGTCACGCGCTCGAGGCCCGGCTTGCTGGTGGTGCGCGTGTACTCGAACGTCGAGTCCAGCACGTTGCCTTCGGTCTTCTTCAGCGTCGAGGTGGTGGTGGTGTCCTTGCGGCGCGTGGTGCGCGTACGGCTCGACCAGCCTTCCTTCTCGTTGCCCGACACCTCGGCGTTCTTCGCCTTCTCGAGCCGGGCGATGTCTTCCGCCACCCGCTTCGTCGGCTGGTGCTTCGGGGCCTGGGCCTTCGCTTCGGGCTTCTTCGCCGGCGACTTCGACGGGGTTCGGTGGATGCGGGACATCGTGTTTTCTCCGGGAGGAAATCGTTGATCAGATTCTCGTGGCCCGGAGGTGGGACGTTGTGCGCGTGCCGATGGAAAGGGTCATGACACCACCAACCATCTGATTTTTCGGACGGAGGTGCCCGCCTGTGTGAATGAAAGGCAATCGCCGCCGTCGGGAGCCGCAATGCGAAACCGGGGCGTTGCGGCGGTCGCGGTGTGGATGGCGGTGGGCGGATTCACGGCGTGCGGGCCGGCGCTGCGGCAGGTGCCGGCGGCGCCGGCGGCGTCGTTCGAGGCCAGCACCGCATGCACGAGCGGCCCGCTGGAGCTGGCGACCACCTTCCACGGCGCTCGATGGGGGGAGTATCTGCGGCTGCGCGTCGCGAGCCCGCGCCCCGTCGTCGGGTGGGTGCGCGTGCTGGTGGACGGCCAAGTGTACCTGCCGCCGCAACGCTGGCGCACGGGCACCAACCAGCCCGCAGAGAAGGGCACCACCATGTACGTCGCGGACCAGGTGTCGGCGAACCAGCGGTGCGTCCAGCGGCACGAGCCGCCGGCCGTGGCGCCCGCGTGGGCGGCCGTCGCGCCTGAGGCGGTGGGCGCCGGGCCTGCGCCCGCGCCCGTCGACGGCGCCGTCCTCGTCGCGCGCGCGCCCGGGGCCGTCGTCGTCGTGTCCGCCGCGGTGCCCGTCGACGTCGCCGCGGCGCACGCGCCCGCTGCGCCGGCGGGCGCCGACGCCACGATGGCCGCAACCGCGCCGGTGGCCGGGGACGCGAGGGTGGCCGCTCCGTCGGCTGCCTTCGAGCCCGCGCCGTGGCCGAGCGCCGGCGTCGCCGTCGAGTCCTCCGTGGCGCTCGCTCCCGAGGTCGCGGTCCTCGTCCCCGCGGCCGAGCGACGGGCTGGCGAGCACTTCGGCTTCATCGTCGAGGTGAGCGCGCGCACGGAGGACCGCGCGCAGCCGCCGCCGTGGAAGCCGGGGACGCGCGTCGTCGTCCAGCTCTACTCGGAGACGCCCAACGACTACGACGGCGTCGTCTTCTCCTTCGAGCAGGGCGCGTGGAAGCCGGGGGACGAGGCCGCGTGGGACGCGGAGCTCGACCGACGAGAGGCCGACCGCCGCCGGCAGGCGCACTACCGGGCGTGGGAGGCGCGCCGTGAGCGGGACGCGCGCGAGCGCCGCGCCGCCGCCGAGCGCGCGTGGTGTGCCGCGCACCCCGACGATGCGGACTGCCGGCCGCGGCCCGTCGCCGTCGCTCGCTGGACGCCGCGGCCGCCGTCCGCCGTCCCCGCCGCCGCCGCGCCACGTCCGCCCGAGCCGCCGAAGCCGAGGGACCCCGACGGCCCGCCGCCGCCGGCGCCCGTCGAGACGCCTCCGCCGCGCCCTGCGTCCTACGTCGACTGGGTCGGCGGAAGCTGGACGTGGAGCGGCTTCGAGTGGGTGTGGCTCGACGGCTGGTGGAAGGTGAACGAGGCGAAGCGCCGAGAGGTGGAGCGCCTCGCGACGCGGCCCTGCCCGGCGCCCCGGCTGGAGCCCGCGGCCGCGCCGCCGGTGCCCGGGGCGACGTGGCGCGCCGGCGCGTGGGTGTGGGGCGCCGCGAAGTGGGTGTGGCTGCCGGGCGCGTGGCAGAAGCCGCCCGAGGTGCACCGCGCCGTGCCCGCGAACGGGCGCTGAAGCGTCAGAGCCGCTCGAAGCGCGCCTGGAAGAACCGGAGGTACCTGGGCTCGTACGTCATCCTGAGCCCCTTCACCTTCTGGCGGCGCTGGAAGACCTCGTACACCGACTCAACCGTCACGTCGCAGTGGGCCTGCGTGTAGACGCGGCGCGGGAAGGTGAGGCGCACGAGCTCGAGCTTCGGCGCGTGGTTTTCTCCCGTCTTCGCGTCGCGGCCGGCGGACACGATGCCGCGCTCCATCGCGCGAATGCCGCCTTCCAGGTACAGCTCGGCGGCCAGCGTCTGCGCGGGGAACTCGAGCTGATCGAGGTGCGGCAGGAAGCGCTTCGCGTCGAGGAACACCGCGTGCCCGCCCAGCGGCCGCACGATGGGCACGCCCAGCGCGTGCAGCTTCTCGCCGACGTACTCCACCTGCCCGACGCGCGCGTGAATGTGCTCCTCCTGCACCGCCTCCTCCATGCCGCGCGCCATCGCCTCCATGTCGCGGCCGGCGAGCCCGCCGTAGGTGTGCAGGCCTTCGAAGAGCACCACCAGGTTGCGCGCCTCCTCGAAGACGTCCCACTCGTTGAGCGCGAGGAAGCCGCCGATGTTGACGAGCAGGTCCTTCTTGCCACTCATGGTGCAGCCGTCGGTGTAGCTGCACAGCTGCTTCAGGATGTCCGCGACGGACTTGTCCGCGTAGCCTTCCTCGCGCTGCTTGATGAACCACGCGTTCTCCACCGCGCGCGTCGCGTCGAGGATGACGCGGATGCCGTGCTTCTGCGTCAGCGCGCGCAGCTGCTTCATGTTCTCCATCGACACCGGCTGGCCGCCCGCCATGTTCACCGTCGCGGCGACGGAGACGTACGGGATGCGCCTGGCCCCGACGCGCGCGATGACGGCCTCCAGCTTGCCGAGGTCGACGTTGCCCTTGAACGGGTGCAGGTTGTCCGGGTCGTGCGCCTCGTCGATGATGACGTCGACGAAGGTGGCGCCGGCGCGCTCCTGGTGGGCGCGCGTGGTGGTGAAGTACATGTTGCCCGGCACCGTGTCGCCCGGCCGGATGAGGATGGTGGACAAGAGGTGCTCGGCGCCGCGGCCCTGGTGCGTCGGCACGAGGTAGCGGTAGCCGTAGTACTTCTGCATCGCCGCCTCGAGGTGGAAGAAGTTGCGGCTCCCCGCGTAGGCCTCGTCGCCCAGCATCAGACCCGCCCATTGCGCGTCGCTCATCGCGCTGGTGCCCGAGTCGGTGAGCAGGTCGATGTACACGTCGTCGGACTTGAGGAGGAACGTGTTGTAGCCGGCCTCCTCCAGCGCCCGCTGGCGCTGCTGCGGCGTCGTCATCCGCAGTGGCTCCACCATCTTGATTTTGAACGGCTCGGCCCAGGCGCGCTTGTGCAGGGTCATCGAAGGTCCTTTCCGGAAATGCGGGGCGTCGTCGGGCCGCTTCTCTCAACCGTCGCGCGACCGCCGCCCTGGTCCGACCGGGCCGCGTCACCCGTCGCACTACAGCGCTCCACGAGGCGCAGCCTTGACGGAGATCAGCCCCCTCACTCAGGAGTCGAGCAGCGTCTTGTCGCCCGGCGCCTCCTGCAGCGCGCGCGTGTCGTGCTCGCGCGCCGTCGGCCGCTCGCCGGTGTCCAGCGCCGGCACGGGCCCCTTCGTCGCGGCGCTGCCACCGCCGGACGGCGGCTCGAAGGCCGGCACCACCTCGGTGCGCTTGTTCGCGCGGATGAAGCTGCTGAGCGCCGGGCTGCGGCTCAGCGACGGCTCCGTCTTCGGGTCGCCGACCGGCGTCAGCTCGGCCCGCACCGCGTCGAGCGCCCTGAGCGCCGCCTCGGCCGTGCGCGGCCGCGCGGCGACGTCCTTCTCCAGCAGCATCGCCACCCAGCCTTCGAGCAGCTCGCTCGCCTCGGGGCGCACGGTGCGCAGCTTCGGCGCGGGCTCGGTGAGGTGCCGCCGCGCCGCCTCGGGGATGTTCTTCAGCGGGAAGACGGGCCTGCCGGCGAGCAGCTGGAAGGCGAGGCAGCCCACCGCGTAGAGGTCGCTGGCCGCCACCGCCTGGCCCATGAGCTGCTCGGGCGCCATGTAGCCCACGCTGCCCACCGCCATCTCGGGCGCGGTGAGTTGCTCCTCGCGGCCCTCGCGGCGCGCGACGCCGAAGTCCAGCAGCTTCACCTGCGCGGGCCCGGGCGACTCATTCAGCAGGAAGACGTTGCTGGGCTTCAGGTCGCGGTGGATGACGCCGGCCTGGTGCGCCGCGGCGAGCGCCTCGAGGATGCCCGCGAGCAGCCACAGCGCCTCGTCCAGCGGCGGCCGGCCATCGGCCGTGAGCCGCTCCGCCAGCGAGCGCCCCTCGAGCAGCTCCATCACCAGGTACGGCCGGCGCTCGCCGTACACGCCCACGTCGAAGACGTCGACGATGCCCGGGTGGCGAATCGCATTCACCACGCGCGCCTCCTCGAGCAGCCGTCGCGACGCGTTGAGCGCCTGGTCGACGCCGTGCTTGAGCACCTTGATGGCGACGCGCCGGCCGGTGACGGCGTGCACCGCCTCGTACACCTCGCCCATCGAGCCCGTGCCGAGCCGGCGCTTGAGCGTGTAGTCCTTGAGCTTCGTCCCTTCGGCCAGGGGCGGCGGCGCGGCGCGGGCGGCCATGGCCGCGGACTCTACGCCGGAAACGGCGAGAAGGATCGCCGCGCCGCAAGCGCCTGGCCTCGCGACCACCAACCAGGGCGTCTTCGTGCTCGACACCTGCGGAGGACGTGCTCGCGTCGAAAGAGTAGCGCCCGCGCCGGTCGCCAGCACCACGCCAGCTGTGGTGAATGGAAAGCCCGTCCGCTCGTCAGGGGACGCCGCCGCGGGGGCGGCGAAGGAGCGACTGGTCCGATGCGCAGCGCGGCGGCGAGTCTCATGGTGGTGCTGGCGGCGTGCGCGCCGAGGGCGACGCGGTCCGACGAAGAGCTCCCCGGCGACGACCGCATGCCGTGCCTCCCGGGGTCGACGGTGCGCGTCGCGCCGCGCGTGGAGGGCGGGCTGGTGGTGGTGGAGTCGTTGCAGACGCGCATCCAGTGCGAAGGCGGCAACGTGGAGGAGCCACCCGTGAAGCTCGCGGTGATTCGGCTGCGGCCCGACCAGCCCGCCTGTCCCATCGGCAAACGCGGCGCGGTGCGCTGGCGGGACGGCGTCGAGTTCGAATCGGCGCTGCACGACTTCCTCGCGACGCGCCCGGAGCGGGAGCGCTCCACGATGGAAGCGGAGCTGCGGCGCTTCTTGACGAGCGCGCAGGCGTACGTCATCGGGTGCCCGGCGGGGAAGCCGGTGGAGTGGCTCTTCGTCGAGGTGCCCGAGCCCGGGCGGCCGAATGCCGCGCAGCCGGAGCGGCCGGGCTTCTTCGACGGCGAGCGCGTGCGCGACTACCCGGGCCAGGAGAACGTGGTCTTCCCGGACATGGGGGCGCCGCCGCTGCCGTCGGGCGTCAGCGCCGCGGAGTACGAGGCCGCCAGCGAAGCCGCCGCGCAAGCCGAGGCAGAGGCTGCGGCCGAAGCCGAGGCCAACCCTCCGCGCGTGACGTGGACGGGGTGTCCGGGGGAGCGCCTCGACGCGCAGTGGATGGCGCGGCTCTTTGGCTCCCATGAGCAGCCCGCGCCGCTCCGCTGGTTCCCCGGGCCGGAGCGCGTGTCGCGCTGGTGGCTGCGC
The DNA here is from genome assembly GCA_040755835.1 of Myxococcota bacterium. Lineage (GTDB taxonomy): Bacteria > Myxococcota > Myxococcia > Myxococcales > Myxococcaceae > JADLDB01. Next base: position 12,696 of record JBFMAB010000111.1, on the reverse strand, counting down.
CTCGACGGCGGGGTGGCGACGCTCGCGTACGAGGAGGAGATGCGGCCGAAGCACGGTCCGGGCGCCGGCGAATGGAGGTGCAGCGAGGCGACGACGGTGCAGGGCGCCGTCACGCGCAGCGGGACGAAGCTGACGCTGACTTTCGGGACCCTGGTCGCGGTGTGCGAGGAGTCGTCGCTGTCGCTGCCGCCGGCGAACGCGAAGCGCGACCCGAAGCCGCTGCCGCAGCGGGAATACGAGGAGGGCTGCGACCGCTACCGCTGGGCGACGAAGGTGCGCGTGAAGACGAAGGCGCTGGTGTGCACGGGTCAGCTGCCACTGGACGCGCTGTCGGTTTTCGGCCCGCCGCCGGGCATCGAGCGGCTCGCCCTGGAGAACGACTGCATGGACGCGAGCGCGCGCGAGGCGCTGCGCCTGGTGCCCGCCGACGGCGGCATCGCGCCGGCGCTGTGACGCGGCGGCAGGGAGGCAATCATCCCTTCCGCGACGGCAGGCCGAACGGCATCAAGGTGTTCGCCATTCGCGCGAAGAGCCTCTGTCTGAGCGGCGGCCAGCTTTCAGACAGAGCAGAGTGGAGGCGTTGCCGCTCGCCCGTCTTCGTGGTGCCGCCACCAGCTTCTCCGGCAGAAGCGGAGCCAGCGGCACCTTCAACATCCACGCGTACAGGTCCGTGAAGTGAGAATGCTGGCGTTGGACCGGCTGTGTCGAGCACCAGGCCGTCGCAGAGACGACGCCCACCTCGTCACGCTGGGCGACGTGGTGGTGTACGTCGAGCGCCCCACGCGCTGACGCGCCGTCAGCCGCCGTGCACCAGCTCGAGGAACGTGGTGCGGCGCCGCAACAGCACCGCCGCGAGGCACCGCACCGCCACGCGCGCGCCGAACTCCCGCCAGATGAGCGGCAGGTGCCTCAACACAGTGCGGGTGGTGATGACGCCGCGCATGTCCGGCGGTGGTGCATCGCCCGTACCGTTGGCACGCGACAGGAACGACGGGGTGTTGGCGCCGCCGCGCCGCGTCGAACGTTTCAGAATCGCCGACACCGGTTTTCAGTTCTGCACGACGGGCTGATCAACCCAGCCGGTCGACGAGCTCGAGCAGCTGCGAGTAGCTGGACAGCGTGTGCGTGGGCTTCACCTGCGGCCCCGTCTCGAAGACGCTCGACGCGTGGCGCCGGGTGATGGCGTTCGACGAGATGATGTCGAGGCGCTCGCGGTACTCCAGCGACACGTACGTGCCGTACTCCGCCCAGCAGTCGTGGCAGCCCAGCTCGCGCGCCACGGCGATGTCCTTCTTCAAGGAGTCGCCCACCACCAGCACCTCCTCGGGCCGCACCGCGTAGGTGGTGAGGATTTTCTGCAGGCCCGCCGGGTTCGGCTTCTCCCACTCGCGCGGCAGCTCGAACACCGGGCAACTCGCCCGGTAGCCGCCCTTTACCTCCTTGTGGAGGATGTCCGGCGCCACCAGCGCCTCGCCGTCGGGGCCGGTGGGGAACTGAAAGCCCGGCATGGTGTAGATGCCCGCGAGCTGCTGGTCGAGGCCCATCCGCCGGGCGCGCTGCTCGGCCGGGTTCCGCGGCGCATCGGTGAGCGCCACCACGAAGACGCGGCGCTCCTTGAGCTGCGCCAGCGTCTCCACCACACCCTTGTAGGGCCTCAGGTACTTCCGCCGCGCCTCGGCGAAGGCCATGCGCGCGGGCTCGATGACCAGCTTGTCGAAGCTCCCGAACTCGGGGAACTCCTGGAAGAGGGAGGACTCCTGCAGCGCGAACGGGTACTCGTTCGACTCGTAGCGCGTGTAGACGGCCTTGAGCGACTGGACGACCTTGATGCGCGGGAAGCCGGTGGCCTTCTCCACGGCCGTCACCATCGCCTCCACCGCCGGGACGATGTAGTCGATCCACGAGTACAGCGTGTTGTCCATGTCCGTGACGACGAGACGAATGGCCATGGCGGGCCTCTCTACCACCTGACGCCCGGCACGGAAGGCCGCTCACTCGGCGCGAAGCAGCGCCTCGGCCGCCTTCACGCCTTCGTCCCAGCCCACCGCCGTGGCCAGCTTCTTCGCCGCGTCCGCCGTCTGCCGGAAGGACGGGTGGCTCGCCCGCGACTGGGCGCGCGCCAGCGACACCAGCTGCCGCGCCTGGAAGAGGAAGTCGCCGGCCGCCTCCGCCGTCGCTGCGGCCTGGCCGAACAGCGCCACCGCGTCGGCCAGCTGCCCCTCGGTGATGCACAGCGTGCCCAGGTTCGCCAGCACGCGCGCCGCCGACTGGCCGGCGCCCATCGCGCGCCACCGCGCGAGGCTCCTCGCCAGCAGCGCCTTCGCGTTGCCGTCCTTCATCGCCAGCAGCACGCCGCCCAGCCGCGTCTCCACGCGCGCGCGCAGGTCCGCCTCGCCGTGCCACTGGGCGATGGGCGCGGCCGCGTCCACCAGCGGCAGCGCCTGCTCGTACGCCTGCGCCGCCGACGCGAGGTCGCCCTCGGAGTCCTTCACGTCGCCCACCTCGGCGAGGCACAGCGCGGCGATGGGCCCGCGGCCGGCCAGCACCATCGCCTGCGAGAGGGCCTCGCTCGCCAGCTCGATGCGCCCCAGCGCGCGGTGAAGCCGCGACGCCACCAGGAAGTGCTCGGCCACGCCCACCTGCTCGCGCTGCGCCAGCTCGTTGGCCACGTCCAGCAGCGCGCGCGCGCGCTCGAGGTCGCGGACGAGGAAGGCGTTCGCCACCGCGCGCGCCAAAAGCTCGAGGCGCAGGCGCGTCGCGTCCGGTGAGTCGCCGCCCGGCACGTTGGCCACCGCGTCGGCCCAGCCCGCCTGCGCGTGCATCAGCGCCCACGGGCTCCTCAGGTGCAGCGCCTGCTCGGTGGCCGTGCGCCACGCCTGCGCCGCGCGCGCCGGGTCGCCCGTCGCCACCAGCCGCGCCACGCGCAGCCACTCCATCGGCGCGCGCTTCACCGTCTCGCCCACCGCCGCCGCGACGCGCTGCATGAGCGCCGGCCGCCGCGCCACCGGCCCGCCGCGCGCCGCGTCCTCCAGCGCCGGGCTGGCCAGCTGCACGCGCTGCCCGCCCGCGCTCTTCACCAGACGCGTGGCCTGCAGGCGCTGCCAGGTAGCCGCCGTCACGCCCGGCAGCACGCGCGCCAGCGTCGCGGTGTCCGCGGCCTCGCCCAGCGCCGCGGTCGCCTCCACCAGCCGCGCCACGCGCGTGCCCACCGCGCGCAGGCGATCGCCCGGCAGCTGCTCCGGCTCCAGCGCCGGCAACACGCCCTCGAGCGCCAGCCCGTTGCCGCGCGGCCGCAAGAGGCCCCGCTCGGCGGCCAGCAGCGTCCAGTCCACCAGCAGCCCCGGCAGCCCGCGTGCGCGCGCCTCGATGCCCACCTGCAGCTCGCGCTGTGGCGCGTGCCCGAGGAAGGCCGCGAGCCACCGCGCCACCTCCGCCGACGACAGCGGCGGCAGCGGCGCCTGCGGCACGTCGCTGAACCACTGGTCCGTTTGCTCCGGCGAGCTGAAGACGAGCACCAGCTCGCGCGGGCTCTTCCACAGACACAGCTCGCGCACCGCCTCGGCGCTCGCGTCGTCGGCGCCGTCGAGGCCGTCGAAGATGAGCACCTGCTTGCGGCCCTGCGCGCCGGCCTCCAGCACGCGCCGCAGCACGTGCACCGCCTGCCGGGGCGTGAAGGGCGTGAGTGGTGTCTTCACCTGCGTCAGCAGCAGCACCGCCTCGCGCTCGCCCGGCGTCAGCGGCAGGCGCTCGAGCACCGGCGCCAGCGCGGTGAAGCGCTGGGTGGGCAGCACGCCGCACAGCTGGCACACCACGTCGGCCAGCGCGCTGAAGGGCACCCCGGCGAGGCTGCTGGTGCCCTGGCACAGGCCCACGACGAAGCCGGCGGCGCGCGCGCGGTTGGCGGCTTCCTGCGCGATGGTGGTGCGCCCCGACAGCCGCGGCCCCACCACCACCAGCGGCGGCGCCGCGCCGTCCTGAAAGGTGGCCAGCCTCTCCGACACCGCCGCCACCGTCAGCTCGCGGCCCACCACCGGCACCGGCCGCAGCGGGAAGGGCCGGCGGTCGACGAGGGCCACCACGTCGGGCGCGACGGGCTGCGTCTCCACGAGGTCGCTCACCGCGCTCGCGAAGGACGACGGCAGCAGCACCTGGCCGGGGCCCGCCCTGGCGGCGAGGTCGCTCGCGGCCTTCACCACCTCGCCCTCGAGCGGCGCATCGGCCGGTGGCGTCATGCGGCCGCCGCTCAGGGCGACGCGGAAGACGGGCGCATCGGCGGGCGCGCCGTCGAGGATGACCTCCACCCGCTCGCGGAGCTCCTGAGCCGCCAGCACCGCGCGGCCCTGCGAGCCCGAGCCCACGAAGAGGAAGGTGAAGTGCTTCTCGTCCACCCTGTCGAGCGCGCCGCCCCAGTCGATGGCCACGTCCACCGCGAGCTGCAGCAGCGCGGCGTAGGCCGGGTGCGTGTGCGTGGTGCGCATCGGCTCCGCCACCAACACCCAACCGATGGTGGATGCCTCGGGCACCGCGGCGCGCGCCTTCTCCATCGCCGCCACGCGCTCGGGCGACAGCGCGAAGGACAGATTGGCCAGCGTCTCGCCGAGGCGGCCCAGGCGCCCGCCCAGCGCGTCGGAGCGCTCGAGCTGCCCGTAGGACACCACCGACGGCGGCAGCGGCGTGGCGCGCGGCGGCAGCGGGGCCGAGGAGCGCCGCGACGGCGTGGAGGCGCGCGGCGGCGGCGTGGAGGCGCGCGGCGGCGGCGTGGAGGCGCGCGGCGGCGGAGGGCCGCCAGCCATCGTCGCGTTCGGCTCCGCCTGCGGCGTCGGCGTGGTGGGGTGCGTGGGCGCGGTGATGACGGGCAGGTTCTCGACGGGGAACTGGTCGGTGCCCGCCTCGTCTGGCGCCGCGGGGTGGGCCGCGCCGCGCCGCGTCCCCGTCAGTCCGTCGCGCAGCGCCCTCGTGAAGTCTTCCACGTGCTGCCAGCGCCGCGCCGGGTCCTTTTCCAGCGCGCGCAGCACCGCGTCGGACAGGCCGGGCAGCCTGGCCAGCTGTGGCCGGAAGGCCTCGAGCGGGCGCGGCCGCTCGTTGATGTGCATGAGCAGCAGCTGGCCGATGGCGTCGGCCTTGAACGGCGGGCGCCCGGTGAGCATCTCGTACGCCACGCAGCCGAGCGCGTAGATGTCGGTGCGGGCGTCGATTTCGTTGCCCATCGCCTGCTCGGGCGCGAGGTACGCCGGCGTGCCCACCACCATGCCGGTCGCGGTGAGGCGCTCCAGCTTCTGGCCGCTCGCGATGCGCGCGATGCCGAAGTCGAGAATCTTGGCCAGCACCCGGCCGTCGCGCCGCTTGCCCAGCATGATGTTGGGCGGCTTCAAGTCGCGGTGGACGATGCCCAGCGCGTGCGCCTCCGAGAGCCCCTCGGCCACCTGCTCGAGCAGCGTGACGGCCTCCTCGGGCTCGAGCGGCCCGCGGTCCAGCACAGCGTCGAGGCCCTCGCCCTCGACGAATTCCATGCAGATGAAGGGCTGCCCGTCGTCGAGGCGGCCGAAGTCGAAGACCCGCACGACGTGCTGGCTCTCCAGCTTCGAGACCAGCTCCGCCTCGCGCTGGAAGCGCGTCCACGCCTCCTGGTCCGACAGGAGCTTCCTCTGCAGCGTCTTCAGCGCGACGGGGCGCTTCAGGTAGACGTGCACCGCCCGGTACACCTCACCCATGCCGCCCTCGCCGATGAGGCTCTCCACCTGGAAGCGGCCGCCGATGACCTGGCCCGCGGTGAAGTGGGTGACGGCCTCGCGCACCGTCGCCGCCTCGCTGGCGCCGGGCGGCGGGCCGATGACGCCCGTGTCGTCGACGAGCGGCACGCGGCGGCGCGTGTCCTCGAGGTGTGCGGGCAGCTTCGCGGCGAGCTGCCGCAGGGCCTCGCGGCCGCTGTCGCCGAAGATGACGCGCATGCCCGGCACGCCGTTCGCGTCCAACTCGAGGCTGACGACCTCGGCCTCGAGCGTCACCTCGCCGAGGTCCGCGGCCGTCAGCTTCACCAGCACGCTCGAGCCCAGCAGCGGCGACTGCTTCGTCGGCACGAAGGTCTCGCCGCGGTAGAGCGACTCCTCCCACGCGCGCTGGAAGTCCGCGGCGCTGTCGAAGCGAAGCTGAAAGTCCCCGGCCACCCGGCCCGAGGTTACCCGCCCGGGGCGGGCCTACGGCAGAAGATCAGTGCGCCGGTGGGCGGCAGGTGGGTGGGCCGCACACGCGGCCCGGAGCGCCCTGGACGCACCCGGGAAAAAGCGCGTCTGACGGTCCGCCATGTCTCACGCTCCGCTCCCCGAGGCCTTCGACGCCCACCGGCGCGCGCTGGAGGAGACGGCCGCGCGCCTCGGGGGCGAGCTCGAAGCGAGGCTGCGCGAGGCGGCCGTGCCGGTGCACTTCGTCGCGAGCCGCGTGAAGACGCGCGAGAGCCTCGCGCGGAAGCCGGCGCGGCCCGACCGTACCTGCCGCGCCCTGTGGGACGTGACGGACCTCGTCGGCCTGCGGGTGGCCACGTACTTCGAGGACGTGGTGGACGAGGTGGCGCGCCTCATCGAGGCGAGCTTCGCCGTCGACCTCCACCACTCCACCGACACGCAGCGCTTCACCGGCGCGGGCAGCTTCGGGGACCGCTCGATGCACTACGTGTGCGCGTTGCCCGACGCGGGGCCGCTGGGGCCGCGCTTTGGCTTCGAGAGCCAGGTGCGCACCGCGCTCCAGCACGCGGGGGCGCAGGTCGAGGACGACCTCGGGTCCAGGCCGTCGGCCGAGGTGCCCGACGCGATTCACCGGCGCGACGACAGGCGGCGCGCCAGGGGAACGAGCCCCAGCAGCGCGAAGAGCTCGAGGCCCGGCAGCGCCGCGCAGCCGCCCTTCACCATCTCGGGCGCGACGTGCTGTCTCGGCGGCGCGGTGCCGGCCAGCTTGCGGGTGACGGTGATGCGCGCGGAGACGCGTTCGCCGGTGATGCCGGTGGCGATGGCCTCCAGCGCGTTGGCGCCTTCGGCCAGCGGCACGGTGGCGGCGAAGCCCCCCGCGCCCAGCAACTCGCCCTGCACGCCGTTGACGCTGACGCTCGCGACCTCGAACCCCCGCACCGTGCCATACACCGTCACCGTATCGGTGGTGATGGTGGCGCCGTCCATCGGCTCCACGAAGGCCACGCCCAACTCCCCAGGCGCGTCCTCGCCGGGGGTGAGCGCCACGTCGTGCGCGAGCTGCTGGTCCACGGGCACGGTGAGCGTCTCGCTCGCGGTGAGGTAGCCCGCCGCCTTCACCACCAACAGGTAGTCCGCCGGCACCGTCATCACGCCCACGTAGTAGCGGCCCTGCGCGTCGGTGGTGGCCGATGCCACCTCGGTGCCGGAGCTCGCCTCACGCAGCGTCACCACCGCGCCCTCGACGGGGCTCGCCGCCTCGCCGGTCGCCACCACGCCCGCCACGCCGGCGAGGAAGGTGGCCCGGGCCTGCGCGCGCCCGGTGTTGCCGGCCGCGTCCTTCGCGGTCACCACCACCGTGTTGCTGCCCGGCGCGAGCAGCATGTCCACCTTGAACGCGCCGCTCGTCACGGGCACGTCCACCGCCGCGCCGCCGTTGAGCGACACCTGCACGCTCGCCACCGCGCCGCGGTCATCCGACGCGGTGCCCTTGAGCTCGACCATGCCGACGTCCAGCGTGGCCTCGTTCGACGGGAAGCTGATCGCCACCTGCGGCGCCTGCGTGTCGGCGGCCTGCGTCGAGGTGAGGCCCACGGAGCCCCAGACGGTCGCGCCCGCCACCACCGTCCGCGTCACCTGGTTCGACGCGAAGCCCGGCTTCGTCACCGACACCGTGTAGGTGCCGGGCGCCAGCGTGAAGAGCCAGTTGCCGTCGGCGGCCGTCGTCTGCGCCTGGCCGTTCACCGTCACCACCGCGCCGGTGACGCGCTGGCTCATGTCCGCCGGGTCGGCCGCGTTGTGGACGAACACCGTACCGCGCAGCGTGCCGGTGGCCTGCGTGGGGTTGATCTCCATGGAGCCCCACACCTGCGCGCCCGCCGTCACCGTCCTGGTCGTCGTCGCCGAGCCATAGCCCGGCTTGGTGACGGTCGCGGTGTAGGTGCCGGGGGCGAGGGTGAACTGGTACACGCCGTTCGCGTCGCTCGTCACCGTCTGGCCGCTCACCGTCACGGTGGCGCCGGGCACGCGGTTCGCCGAGTTGCCGCCGGTGTAGATGACGCCGATGAGCACACCCGTGGAGGTGGTGGGCGTGGTGTTGGTGACGAGCTGCATGTACTTCGTCCAGTTCCAGCCGCTGCCCGGGTCGGTGTGCCGGTTGGTGTTGCAGCCGGGCGCGACCTCCGCATGGCCGATGATGTGCGTGCGATTCTTGGCGATGCCGTGGCGGTCGGCGATCCACCGGGTCAGCTTGGCCGACTCGGTGTACATCGCGTCGGTGTACCAGCGGCCCGGGTCGGCGACGTAGCCCTCGTGTTCGATGCCGATGGAGCGCGAGTTGTAACACTGCGCGTGCCACGCGGTGTTCCGGTGCTCGACCATCTGCGTGATGGCGCCGTCGGAGCTGCGCACCACGTAGTGCGCCGACACCTTCGACGACGGGTTCGAGCACCAGGACACCGTACCGGCGTAGCTGCCCTGCGCGGTGTGGATGACGATGAACTCGTACGTCGAGCGGCCCGAGGTGTAGTTCGGCGAGGCGACCCACTGCGCTGCGCCCGGGTACTCCTTCACGCCGTCGCGGCGCGAGGTGACCTCCGGCGCGTGCCGGCGCCACGCGGTGGCCAGCGGCGGCTGCACGACGAGGCCGTCGGGCTGCGGCGCCTCGAAGCCCGCCTCGAGCGCGAGGAAGACGTCGGCGGCGTAGTCGGCCGCGCCCATGGCCGACTCGAACCCCGGGTACAGCGAGACGGCGCCGAACCAGTCGCCGGGCTCGTACGGGTTGAGCGAGGTGTCGCCGCGCTGCTGCCGGTCGAACAACTCGCGCAGCACGGCGGCGGCGCCCAGGATGCTGGCCTTCGGGTCGACCGCGAGCCGGCCTTCGGTGACGCCGGTGAGGCGCGCCGCGTCGCCCAGGGTGTCCCAGTCGCCGCGCCGCGAAAGCTGCATGAGGCCCTTGCCGCCGTTGCCCGACTCGAGGCCCGCACGCGTGGAGATGCGCGTTTCGGTCCATGCGATGCCCTTCAGCACGCTGACGGGCACCTGGTACTCGCGGGCCGCGTCGGCGAAGGCCTGCTCGAGCGCCGAGGTGCCGCGCGCGGGCGGCGCCGCCTCGCTGGGCGCGGACGGCGCCCCGACGCCACAGGCCGCGGCGAGGAGCAGCAGGGGGAGGACTCGGAGGGTCGTGGAGGTCATGGCGGCTCGAGGGTGATCAATCCCGGGGCCAGCAGGCGGCGCTGGCGTCTTCGGAGAAGAGTCATCGCACCGCGGCGCAGCCGGTCGAAACCGCTCGGGGATTCGGTGTCACCAGGCGGTGACAGCGGTGGCGCGGACGGGCGACGGCAAGCGCGTTGACACCGCCGGGAGGACAGTGGTCCGCCGACGCCGCGTCACGGCGGGGCGTCTCCCCATCTGTCTCGGGCGGTGGACGTCCTGCCTGCGTCACCCGTCGCGACGCTTCATGCGTCTTCGCGCTGCCGGGCCCGGGGACGCGCCCGCAAGCGCGTCGACCCCGGGGGGCAGGGCCGTGGACGACCGACACCGCGTTCACCGCGCGGCGAACAGCGAGCGAGGCCGGCGATGGGCCGCGTTCAGTCGACCAGCTTGTGGGCGAGGGCGTAGCGGGTGAGATCCACGGCGCTCGAGACACCCAGCTTCGTCGCGATGCGCGCGCGGTAGGTGGAAACCGTCTTCTCGGAGAGCCCCAGCTCGTCGGCCACCTGCTTGGCGCTGCGGCCCCTGGCGACCAGGCGCAGCACCTGCAGCTCCCGCGACGACAGCGCTTCGTGTGGTGCCCCGGCGAGGTCGCCGCCGAGCAACGACGCGAGGCGCTCGGCGAGTGATGCCGACACGAAGCGGCCGCCGGCCATCACCTTGCGGACCGCGGCCAGGAGCTCGGCCGGCGTGCAGTCCTTCTCGAGGTAGCCGGCGGCGCCCAGGCGGAGGCAGCGGACGGCGAACTCTTCCTCGGGGTGTGCCGTCACGATGAGGACCGGCAGGCGGGGCCGCTCGCGGTGTATCCGCTCGAGCACGTCGAGGCCGCTCTGCTCGCCCAGGGTGATGTCCAGCAGCACCACGTCCCAGTCCTCTTCCGCCACGCGCGCCAGCGCCTCGTCTGCCGAATCGGCTTCGCCGAGGCGCGTCGCCGGCAGGCCGTCGCGCAGCACGCCCGCGATGCCCCGGCGAACCATCGGGTGATCATCGACCAGCAGCACGCGCATCGTCATCGCCTCCACGGGAGGGGGGTGGCCAGGGGACCCAGGCCGTCACGGTGGCGCCGGCGCCCGGCGCGCTGTCGACGCGGAGCTGGCCTCCCAGTGCCGCGGCGCGCTCCCGCATGCCGAACAGGCCCAGCGAGAGCGACACCTCTTCGGGCCTGAAGCCCCGCCCGTCGTCGCGCACGACGAGGCGCAGCGCCCCGTCGGCGGCGTCGAGGGTGACGACGACGCGCGTGGCGGTCGCGTGGCGCGCCACGTTGGTGAGCGCTTCCTGGGCGATGCGAAAGAGCGCGGCCGACGTCTCGGGGTCGGGCGCCAGGGCGTCGTTGATAGAGAGGTCGCAGGCCAGGCCCGTGCGAGCCGCGAAGCCCCGCGCCTCCGCGCGCAGCGCGGCCGGCAGCCCCAGCTGCTCGAGGAGGTGGGGGCGGAGGCCGGCGACGATGCGCTTGAGGCGCACGAGCATCTCGTCGACGAGCGCGGACGTCTCGACGAGGGGGTCGAGGAGTGCCCGCGCCGGCGCGTCTGGTGCGTCCACCTGCGCCTCGAGGGTCGCGAGCTGGAGTTTGAGCGCCGTCAGCGACTGGCCGAGGTCGTCGTGCAGCTCCCGCGCGAGGTGTGCTTCGTGCGTCGCGCGGGCGCGGTCGAAGCGGGTGGCGAGCGCGCGCAACGCCGCGGCCTGGCGCACGCGCTCGGTGTCGTCGCGCAGAAGCGTCACCGCGCCGGTGACCTGGCCGTCGCCGTCCCGCACGGGGAAGGCCGAAAAGCGGAAGGAGAGCTCCGGCAGCGCGGGCAGGACCAGCTCGGCGTCGACGGTGGAGGCGCCGGCGAGCGCCTGCCTCACGGCGAGCGGCGCGGCTGCCAGTCCGACGCGCGCGGCCACCGCGTCGGCGCTCCAACCGGTGGGGTCGGCACCGAGGCCCACCCGGGCCGCCTCGTTGGCCGCCACGACGGTGCCTGAATCGTCGTAGACGACGAGCGCGTCGGTGATGGCTTCGTAGGTGGCTCGCAGCAGGGCGGCGGCGGCACGCGCCTCCCGTTCCCGCTTTCGCAGCGCGTCCTCGGCCTCCCGGGCACGGGCGGCGAGCCTCAGCCTGGTGAGCCCGAAGGACACCTCGTCGGCGAGCCGCTCGAAGACTTGCACGGTCTCGGCAGTGAAGCGGGCCGGCGCTCCGCTCGCGGCGGCCAGGACGCCCAGCGTCTCGCCGCCCGACGTCAGGGGCAGCGCGATGGCCGCCTTCACCCCGTGCCGTTCGACGGCGGCTCGCCAGGCTGGGAAGTCGTCGGCCGTGGCGACGTCATGGACGACGACCGTCGCCCGCTCGCGGCGCGCTTTCGCCGTGGGCGTCGACTCCGAAGGGGAGTCCTGCATCAAGGGGCGCAGGGCCTCCAGCAGCTTCGGCTCGACGCTCGAGCTGCCCACCACGTTCAGCCGCTCGCCGTCGACGAGGCCAATCCAGGCGAGGAGGAAACCGCCGGACTCCACGACGGCTCGGCACACGCCCTCATGCAGTCCGGCTTCGTCGTCGGTCCGCAGCGCGGCGCGGCTGCCGGCCGCCAGCAGGCGAAAGGCGCACGTCAACTGGTTGAGGGCCGTGACGTCGTGGAGCGTCAGGTGCACCGCCGGCGCGCCGTTCCACAGCGTTCGCGTCAAGCCGATGTCGACGTCCATCGGTACGCCGTCGGGACGTCGAAGCCCATGTCTGGAGAAGCGCTCGACCGGGGCCCCCGCGAGAAGGGCGTCCACCGTCCGCTGGAGGTCCGTCCGGGCGCCGGCCGGCGTGAAGTCGGCCAGCGCGCGGCCCTCCAGCGGCTGGCGCGTCGTCGGGCCTTGCAGGAGGAGCTGGGCCGCGTCGTTCGCCCAGACGATGTGCCCGTCCACGGCGACCACGAGGCCCGTGAGCGTCTCTTCTGCCAGTCGTCGGTAGCGGGCGCGTTCCGTCTCCAGCCGGCGGCTGTGACCACGCAACAAGAGGTGCAGCAGCGCGGTCGTCGCGAGGATGAACGCCCAGCCCTTCACCTGCTCGATGCGCTGCAGGCCAACCAGGTCGCCTGCCAGCCGGGCCCCCAGCGCCCCGCTGACCGCAATCCACCCGGCACCCATCACCAGGTAGGCGACGGGGATCCACACCTCGCCACGCCACGCGTTCCCTCGTTCGGCCATGGGAACCCTCCGCTGGGACTGAAGAGCAGTCGAAAAATCAGGCCGTCCGCAACTTCGACTGATCGCGCTCGATCATGACGACGTGAGTCCGAGGGTCCGCACGAAGGAGCCGCAGCGAGACCAGGGCTGGCTGTTTGTGCCG
>JBFMAB010000110.1:0-10791 GCA_040755835.1 Myxococcota bacterium | reverse complement strand
CACACCACTTCGACGGCCGCGACCGCGAACGCCTCGCCCGGGGCCTCGTTCGTCGCCTCCGCAGCCTCGGCTACGACGTGCCCGTCCCGACGCTTGCGTAAGCTCCCGCCTGTTTCACCTGACGCGGGCCTGCCCCGACGGCGACGGCCGGGCCACAACGCGAGAATGCGCCTCCGTCCGCTGGCCGTCGTCGTGTTGCTCGCCGCCTCCGCCGCGTCCGCCGCCTCGCTGACGCGCGGGCCGTACCTGCAGCTCGCCGGGCCCACCGGCATCACCATCGCCTTTCGCACTGACGCGCCGGCCGTCGCGCGCGTGCGCCACCGCACCGCGCCGCGAGCCCTCACTGCCTCGGTGGTGGACGCAGCGCCCGGCACCCAGCACGTGCTCGAGCTGCAGGGGCTGACGCCGGCGACGCGCGACTTCTACGCGGCGGACCTCGACGGCGTGACGGTGGCGATGGGCGGCTCGCTGCGCTTCCGCTCCTACCCGACGCCGGGCACCGACGAGGCCTTCCGCCTCTTGGCGTGGTGCGACTCCAGCACCGGCAACGCCGCGCAGCTGGCGGTGGGAGCCACGCCGGACTGCGGCTGCGCGTGGAGCCGGGCAGCCTGGCGCTCGCGCTCCTCGCCGTGCGACGCGGCTGCTGCGACGGCACGGTTGAGGCACTGCGCAGCGACGACAACAGGACGGCGCGCGGCGGGTGATCCGCGGCGACGACGCTGATCCGCAAAGGACTCCAGCGAGGGCCCAGGGTCGGTGGCACCTGGGCGAAAGTCTCTTCCGTTTTCACGCCAAACGGCTGCTTCCGGGCGCCTGCAGTGCGGGCTACGTGCGCGATCCGGGTTCGCAAGGGTGCGTGACGTCTGGCTTCACGCGCAAAGTGTCGAGACTGTCGCGCAGGAGCTCACCACCCGGGGCCCACCGCCGGCCGGGTTCCTTGCGACGCGGCGATCAGCCGTGGCCGCGTGAGTTCCGCTGAAGATTGCCGGCGTGGTGCTGGGCGAAGGCCGGGTGGCGCGCGGCTCGCAAGCGTCGAGGCCTGACGACCGCGTCTACGTCGCGGCCTCACCACCCGCGCGCTTGAGCACCGGCATGAAGCGCTCGTACGCCGCGGTGAGGCCGATGGCAAAGACGATGGCGGCGAGGCCCAGCGCCGACGTCCACGGCGGCGGCGAGGAGAGCGCGAGGCGCAGCAGCACGGTGGCGACCGCGAGGCCCGAGTTGCGGAAGACGGCGTGGTAGCTCGTCGAGTAGCGGATGGAGATGAGCACCACCAGCACGTCCGCGAAGATGAGCACCGTGTAGAAGGCCTCGAAGAAGCTGGTCGGGTGCAGCTCGGTGACGAGGCCCCAGCCCGAGCGCGCGGCCAGCACGACGAGCGTGCCGATGAGGAGCAGCGCGATGATCTTCTTCGCCGAGATGAAGCGCGCGCGGTCGTCCGCGTCATCGGACAACGGGCGATGCTTCTGCAGCGAATAGTAGAAACCGAGGCCGACGAAGAGCAAGAGGCCGCCCACCGCGTCCGAGAGCATGTGCCAGACGGCCTCGGCCGCCTGCGGCCAGCGGATCGGCTCGTCGAGGCCGGCGAAGGCCTCAAAGCTGCGGCGCAGCAGGATGAGCGAGAAGATCTCGAACTGCTTTCCCGCCGCCGTCGACACCGAGCGCGCGATGGCGAACGTGAGGCTCGTCACCTCGTAGGCAAGCAGCAGGTAGAAGGCGAGCTCGATGGCGTGGAAGTGGTTGCGCGGCAGCGCCGCGGCGAGACGCTCGCCCAGGACCCCCAGGCGGGCCAGCTCGATGCCCGCCAGCGCGACGACGAAGGCCACCACCAGCCCCATCGACAGGATGCGGCGGTGCCGCGGGCTGTCGAAGGCCGCCTGCAGACGATCGTAGAGGCGGATGAGGAACTGCACCTGGCGCTCCGTGCGGGAAGCGCGGACGGAGGGGCCCGCGCAGGGAACACGTCGCTTGAGAGCCACGGCGCGGTGCGAGGGTGCGCCGGCCGCCGGAAGGCGGGGACGTGGCACAGCGTCTTCAGGGGTGCAGCACGGCCCCGCCGAGGACGTCGCCGCGCCACTTCGCGCGCAGCGCCTCCTTCACGTCGGCCAGCGCGAACGCGTGCGACACGTGCGGCCTCAGCTGCCCCGACTCGACCCACTGCCACAAGAGCGCCTGCCGCGGCGGCCGCAGCGCGGGGTTCACCACCGTCGAGATGACCGTCGGGCAGCCCAGCACGTCGAGGCCCTTCATCATGATGAGGTTGGTGGGCAGCTGGTTTGCGTTGGGCGCGCCGCGGCCGCCTTTCCCCTTCGCGACGAACGGCGTGCCGGCCCAGCCGACGATGAGAAAGCGCGCGCCGAACTTCACGCACTTGAGGCTCTCCACCGAGAGGTCGCCGCCCACGCCGTCGTAGACGACGTCGACGCCTTCGCCACCGGTGAGCGCCTTGACGTCATCGCGGAAACGCCGGACGCCCGACTCGCCCTCCGGCGCCTTCGTGTTCAGCACGTGGTCCGCGCCCTGCGCCTTCACCGCCGCCAGCTTCTCGTCGCTGCGGCCCGTGGCGATGACGGTCGCCCCGAGCAGCTTCGCCACGTGTACCGCCGCCAGCCCCGTCGCGCCGGACGCGCCGTGAATGAGGACCGTCTCGCCCGCCTGCAACTTGCCGCGCGTCACCAGGCAGTGAATCGCCGTCTCGTAGCTGCCGAGCAGGCCCGCCGCCTGGTCGAAGGACAGCGCGCCGGGGATTCGCTTGACCGCTTCCCGCGGGACGATGGCCCACGTCGCGAAGCCACCCGCGCCCTGGTAGGCGCCCAGCGAACGCGGGCCGGCCACGAAGCCGTCCACCAGCACGCGGTCGCCCTCGGCGAAGTCCTTCACGTCCGCGCCCACCGCCGCCACCTCGCCCGCGTACTCGAGGCCGGGCGTGTACGGTGGCTTCGGCACGTGCTGGTACTGGCCGCTCGTCATGAGGAGGTCGACCCAGCCCACCGCCGCGCTCTTCACCGCGACGAGGACCTCGTGGGACTTCAGCGCCTTCACGTCCGGCGTGGCCATCGGCTCGAGCGACAGGTGCTGCTCCAGTGCGTCGAGCGGCGTCTCCCCCAGCTCCTTCACCACCACCCGGTAGCCGGGCTTCGACAGCGACGCGTGCATGGCGGCGCATTGTGGGGGCGCGTCCGCGCGAGGTCCACCGTCAGCTGAACATGGTTTCGCTCCGTCCCCCGGCGTCGTCGGCCCAATCCACTTGCGCAAAAGAGGCACGCCATGCCCGTCTTGCGCAACTGAATTTCCGGGCGGCATGCGGGGCCGCTCGAACTGGCCCAAGGTCCTGGTGCGTCCATGCGCGGCCGCCCGCTCGTCGCCCTCCTCGCCCTCGCGGTCGCCGGCCTCGTCGCGTGGTGGCTGAGGGCGGACGAAACGGCCGTCGCCTCCACCGACCCGCCTCCTCCGGCCACCATCGCCCCGGGCGCCTCGGCGCCGACGCGCCGCCCCGGACCCGCTCGCGCGCTGCCGCCCGACGACGAGCCTCCCGCGCCCCCCAGCCTCGGAGCCCGGCCGGACTTGCCCGGCGCCGGCGGAGGAGCCCCGAAGCCCGAGTCGCTCGACGCGTCGATCGTCGACGCGGTAGACATGGAAATCGTCCAGGCGTGGCTGCGCACCAACGCCGCCGCCGCCGAGAAGCACGTCGACGCCTTCTGCGACCAGGCGCGACGCGTCGCCAAGCTCATCAACTTCGAGCCGAGGACGCGCCATCGCGACGCCGCCGTCTACATGGCCGGCCGAGCCGACTGGGAAGACCATCGCTACGGCCTGTTGCACCTGCCCGACTCGCTCACCGCGCGCATGAAGGACCCGCCGCTCGCGTGGCGCCGCTTCGGCCCCTCGGACTACGCCGGCCTCGACTTCTCGTGGATGCAGGAGATCGCCCAGTTCGACCACTGGTCGCTGTCGGCGCAGGGACCGCTCAGCAACGTCGACACAATCGACCACTTCACCGCGCCGCTGCCGAACTACGTCACGATGCAGAACTGGGTGAGGCTGCGGCTCGTCAAGGCTCGTGACGAAGGCGACCTTTCGCAGGCCAGCCTCGAAATCCACCACCTCGGCGATCTCATCGCGTCGTCCGGCACGCTCATCGGCGAGATGATCCGCGCGGCCTTCTTCAACATCGAGCGCGGCTTCTACGAAGACGCGGGGCTGCAGCCACCGATGGCCCTCCCGTCGGCCGACGAGGTGCAGCAGCTCCGAGGCGTCGCCTTCGCCGGCATGTACTTCCTCTTTCCCGTGGTGAAGCGCGCGGTGCGCGAGAAGGCGCTCGCGTGCCTGCCCATGCGCTGCGTCGGCCTCACCGAGGCCATCGGCTCCACCGCGGCGCTGCGGAACGTCGTGCCCGCCGCACGAGAACACCTCGACTGGCTGCTGGCCCAGTCGCCCTGCGACCCGCTGCAGGCGCAGCGCCTGGCCCGCGGGCCCGGCGCGTCCATCGACGAGTTGATCGACAACTACAGCGGCGACGGCGTCGGAGTGGAGAAGTGGATGCAGCGGCTCCTCGACGGCGGCCGGTGACGCTCCTTGAGGGTTGTGCCGGACACTGCGTGGAGCCATTCTCCGCGCCATGCGCACGACTCCCCTCTTGATGGCGGTGGTGCTGTCCGGCTGTGTCACCCAGGGCACCTACGACGCGATGCTCGCGGATCGAAACCAGGTCATCTCCGATCGCGACAAGAGGGTGCAGGACCTCGAGGCGGCGCTGAGGGCGGAGGAGGCGACCTCGAAGATGCTGTCCGAGCAGGTGCACCAGCTCACCGCGAAGCAGGCCGAGCTCGAGGCCGCGTACGGCAAGACGCAGAGCGACAAGAACGCGCTCGAGGGCATGCTGGAGGAGCTGAAGCGCCGCAAGGCCGAGTCCGAGGCGCGGGTCGCCGAGTTCAAGGCGCTGCTCGACAAGTTCAAGACGCTCATCGACGCCGGCAAGCTGAAGGTGACGATGCGCGAGGGCCGTATGGTCGTCGAGCTCGCCACCGACATCCTCTTCGCGTCGGGCTCCGCCAGCCTGTCCAGGGACGGCAAAGCCGCCATCGCCGAGGTGACGGGGCTGCTCACCTCCATCGAGGGCCGCAAGTTCCAGGTCGAAGGGCACACCGACAACATCCCGATGAAGGGCGCGTACAAGTCGAACTGGGAGCTGGCGTCGGCGCGCGCGCTCACCGTGCTGCACGCGATGGTGGACGCAGGCATGCCGCCGGACCGCATCAGCGCGGCCAGCTTCGGCGACAGCCGACCGACGAAGCCCAACGACACGCCTGAAAATCGCGCGGCGAACCGCCGCATCGAGATCGTCGTGGTGCCGGACCTGTCCAGCCTGCCGGGCTTCGACGAGCTGCAGCGCGTCGGACAGTAGTCTCCGCGAGCGTTTCCCGCCGCGCGAAGCGACCGTTCCAGGCGGACCGGAGTCGTGTAGCTTCTCGCGAAGGGAGGGTGGAATGAACAAAAGCGTCGTGTGGCTGCTGACAGTCTTTTTGACGTTGTCCGCCTGCGGTGGCGGTGGCGACTCCGGCAGCGGAGGCGGCAGCGGAGGCAGCGGCGGGGCCGGGGCTGGCGGCGGCGGGGCCGGGGGCGGAGGCGCGGGCGGCGGGGGTGGCGGCGCGAGTTCGGGGGGCGGCGGTGGAGGCACCAGCGCGTGCCAGCCGATGTGTGCGAATCGCCAGTGTGGACCCGACGGCTGCGGCGGGGTGTGTGGCGCCTGCGGCGCCGACCAGCAGTGTGTCAACGGTTCCTGCCTGTGCCTGCCCGAGTCCGACGCGGCGTTCTGTCAACGGCTCCAGCGCGCTTGTGACAGCCTCACCGCCACCGACAACTGCGGCGTCACGCGCACGGTTTCGTGTGGGCAGTGCGTCCCGCCACTGACGTGCGGAGGCGCGGGCGTGCCGGGCCAGTGCGGCTGCACGCCACGCTGCGGGGGCAAGGTGTGCGGTGACGATGGCTGCGGAGGGAGCTGCGGTGCTTGCCCCGCCCACGCCACGTGCGCCGCGAACCAGAGCACCTGCGAATGCGACCCGGGCTACTGGCCGGATCCGCAGTTCGCCGGCTGCGTCGCGCTGGGGAGTGTCGTCGGTCCGGCACAAGGTTTTCCACTGAACGGATACTGCGTCGCTGGCCGATACTGGCTCGTTCCCGACCAACGCCACGGATTGCAGGCGTGGGACTGCGCGCCCGGCGCCTGCACGCCCGACGGCAGCGGCGGCAACTCCGGAAGCTGCACCTGTGGAACGCCCGGCTCGTCTCTGCCCGGACTGGGACTCGAGGGCTTCTGCGTGCCGCAGTCCGCGGCGCCGACCGGGTTCGCCGATCGCGAAGTCCTCTTCACGTGTTTCGCCGGTAACGTCTTCTACGACAACTGCAAGGTGCGAACGGGCCAGGCGAACGGCGTCTGCCAGACGCTCGTGTCCTCCTTTGGCAACCAGAGCAACTGCTACTGCGACGTGTGCGTGCGGTACGAGCTGCAGTCGCAGCAGTGCCTCCCGGCCTGCTCGGGCTCGCTCCCCACCTGTGCGACGGCAGCGGGAGGGACCTACAGCTGCTTCCCCTGAAGCCGCCGAGTCCGTCACCTGGGCTCGCGGCGCGCCGCCCCCCGCCAGACTCTCGACGCGCGGCCGAAGCCCTTTCGCCTATTCGGCGAGCGGCACCGGCGGGCCCGCGGCGCCGCGAAGCGGCAGCTGCGGCAGCTTCAGCGTCAGCAGGAAGGACAGCGCGGCCAGCGCGAGCGCGACGAAGAAGACCAGGCGAATCGCCTCGGTGAACGCGGCCTTCACCGCTGCGCCCACCGCGTCCACCGCCGCCGAGGCCTGCGCCTTGCCCGCGTCCACCGCCTGGTCCACCTGCGCCACCGCCTGCGCCAGCGCGCGCTCCGCGGCCGCCGCTTCGGCCGCGTCGAGTCCGGCGTTCAGCCGCCGCAGCGCCTCTGCGCGAGATTCCGCCTGGCCCATCGCGGCGCCCGGCACCTGCGCCACGGCCGCCTGCACCTCGGGCGGCAGGTCGCCCGCCGCCTGCAGCGCCGTCCACGCCTCGGGGGACTGCGCGGCCTGCGCGACGCGTACGCGCAGCGCCTCGAAGACCTGCGCCACCTGCGCCTTCACGCCGCCGGCCGCCACCGCCGCCTTGAGCCGCTCGTCGGCCAACGGCGACTGCGCCACCAGCGCCGCGGCGATGGCGTCGCCCGCCAGCGCGCGCTTCGCCACGGCCCTCGCGCCGTCGAGCTGCGCGCCCAGCCTGGCCTTCACCGCCCCGGCGTCGAAGTGGCCATGCGCGGGGCCGCCCTCCGCCACCGCGCCCTGCGGGCCGCCGCGGAAGCGCTCCACCATCGCCGGCGGCAGGCCCTTCGTCGCCTCGGCCATGCGCGCGTCCAGCTCGTGGCTCAGCGTGGTGCCGAACAGCGAGCCCACCAGCGCGAGGCTCACCGTCGAGCCCATCTGCCGGAAGAACGTCACCATCGACGTGGCGACGCCCAGCTGCTGCAACGGCACCGCGTTCTGAATGGCGATGGTGTACAGCGGAATGGTCGGCCCCAGGCCGAGCCCCAAAAGCACCATCTTCGCCGTCACCTCGCCCTGCGTGGACGCGGGCGTCAGCGTGAGCGCCATCACCGAGAACGCGGCCGACAGCAGCACCAGCGTCCCCAGCATGAGGCCCTTGTAGCGGCCGAAACGCGACACCAGCTGGCCCGACAGCACGTTGCCCGCCACCACGCCCAGCACCAGCGGGCTGATGGTGAGGCCCGACGCCGTCGCGCTCACGCCCACCACGTTCACCATGAAGAGCGGCAGGAAGACCATCGGCGTCAGGAACGCGCCGCCCAGCACGAAGACCGCGAGGCTGCCCCACGTCACCATCGGGCTCTCGAAGAGCCGGAAGTCCATCAGCGGCTCCTTCGCGCGCCGCTCCCACGCGACGAAGGCCACCACGCCCACCAGCGCGACACCGAAGAGCAGGAGCTCCGGCGCCGACAGCCACTCGAAACCCGTCTCGCCCGGCCGCACCGTGGGCCGCCCCATCGACAGCGCGACCAGCAGCGGCACCGCGCCGAGCCCCAGAAGCAGCGCGCCCGGCACGTCGACCGCGCCCCTCCGCTCGCGCGGCTTCAGCGCCGGCATGCGCAGCGCGATGAAGGTGAGCGCGACGGCGCCGAGCGGGACGTTGATGAAGAAGACCCAGTGCCAGCCCACGGTGTCGGTGATGAGGCCTCCAAGCAGTGGGCCCACCAGCGACGACACGCCGAAGACAGCGCCGAAGATGCCCGAGTACCTGCCGCGCTCCCGCGGGCTGAAGAGATCCGCCACCACCGCGAAGGCCGACGTGAAGATGCTGGCCGAGCCCACGCCCTGCAGCGCGCGGAAGAGGATGAGCTGCGCCGTCGTCCTCGACAGCCCGCACGCCACGCTGCCGGCGAGGAAGATGAGGACACCGATGACGACGATGCGCCGGCGCCCGTAGGTGTCCGACAGCTTGCCGTACACCGGCACCAGCACCGTGGACGCCACCAGGTACGCCGTGGTGATCCACGTGTAGAGCGAGGGCTCGATGCCCAGCGACCTCTGAATGTCCGGCCCCGCCGTCGCGACCACGGTCTGGTCGAGCGCGGCGAGGAACATGGCCAGCAGCATGCCGGCCAGGGTCAGCACCTTCTCCTGCCGGGTCAGCTCAAGAACGGGCGGCGCGGCGGCGGTGGACATGCGGCGCCTGCCGTCTAACCCGGTTCGGCACGGCCCGCCGGAGAAACACGTCCCGGCGAGGCGGTCACGCGCCTACTTCTTCGTGGCCGGCTTCGCGCCGACGCGGGCCTTGGTGCCCTCGAAGAGCGCCTTCATGTCGGCGGCGGGCTCGCCCTTCTTCACGAGGATGGTGTTCACCGCGCGCAGAATCTTGCTACGCACCTTGCGGGACACGGCCTTGTCGGCCATCGCGGCCGCGATCTGGACCTCCGTGACGCCACGGCCCGCCGCGTTCGGCTTCTTGAGGCCCAGCTCTTCGTACTTCTTCGACGCCTGCTCCTTGTCCGCGCGCTTCAGCGCCCGCTTGTGCAGCAGCTCCCGGTTCTCCGCGTCGAGCGACTCGATGCGCTTGCTGGTGATCGCGAGCTGCTTGCCGGTGAGGCCCTTCGACTCCATGAACGACTTGAACGTGCCCATCGGTGACTCCTCGAAATTCGTCAGGTTGGCTGCGAAAAGGGCCGCCCATATGGCCCAAGGGAGCCCGGATTGCAAATGATCCACGGGCAACTTGATCGACCCCGGCAAGTGTGTGTAAAGGGCCCCTCCCTCTCGCAGGACTCAAGAGACATGGCGAAGACTTCTTCCGTGAACAAGAACAACCGCCGCAAGGCTCTGGTGGCCAAGTACTCGGCCCGCCGCAAGGAGCTGAAGGCGATCATCAAGAACCCGGCCACCTCGGCTGAGGACCGCGCCGCCGCCCAGCTGAAGCTCGGCAAGCTGCCGCGGGACTCCAACCCCGTGCGCGTGACCCTGCGCTGCGCCGTGACCGGCCGCCCCCGTGGCAACCTGCGGAAGTTCGGCCTGTCCCGCATGCAGTTCCGCGAGAAGGCCCTCAAGGGCGAGCTGACCGGCGTCGTCAAGGCGAGCTGGTGACAAGGAGACCATCATGAGCCGCGTCTGCCAGGTGACCGGAAAGCGCCCGCTGGTTGGCCACAACGTCAGCCACGCGAACAACAAGTCCAAGACCCGTTCGCTGCCGAACCTCCAGAAGCACCGCTTTTGGGTGGCCAGCCAGCGCAAGTGGGTGACCCTCCGCGTCTCGGCCCATGGCCTGCGGATCATCAACAAGCGCGGCATCGACGCCGTGGTGGCCGAGCTGCAGGCCGCCGGCGAGCTCTAAGCCGAGCTGACTCGTCGGCGAGCGGGCCGCTCCTCTTCGCGAGGACGCGGCCCGTCGCGTTTTCCGGCGTTCCTCCGTCACCCGTGAGCCGCCCGACCCTCTTCATCTGCCGGCGCTGCGAGACGACTTCGGACGACGAGGCCGGCGAGGCGCTGTACCAGGCGGTGAAGGCGCTGCGCCGCGAGCGGAACTTGAAGCCGGTGTTCGCGGTGGAAGGCGTGAAGTGCCTCAAGCTGTGTGACTCGGGCTGCGCCGTCGAGCTCGAAGGCAAGAGGCGCTCGACGTACACGCGCACCCACCTGCACCCCCAGCGCGACGTCGAAGGCCTCGTCGAGGCGGCGGTGGCCTACGCGGGGCTCGAGCCCGGCCAGGAGTTGCCCGAGCGACGCCTGCCCGGCGAGTCAGCGGACTGAGGCGCGTCTACCGCTCTCCGTACCGCTGCCGTAGGCTTCCCGGCGTCAGCGGTGGGTACCCGTCACCCGCGACAGCCCGGAGGTGCCTGGTGGTGTGAGCCTGTTTCACCGTCGTCCCCGCGTAGAGGGCATGCGAACCATGTCACCGGCCGTCTCGATGCGCTGGCTGGGGGCCGGACTGGCCCTCGGCTTCTTCGCTGCGCTCGCCCCCGCGTGTGGCAGCAGCACGCCGCCCTGCTCCACGTCGACTTGCGCCACCGGCTGCTGCGACGGCGCCGGCGTTTGCCAGGCGGGCAACCAGCCGACCGCGTGCGGCAGCTCCGGTTTGCTCTGCTCGGTGTGTCCGGGCGGCACGGCGTGCGTCAACGGCTTCTGCTCGGGGACCGGCACCGGCGGCGGCGCGGGCACGGGCGGCGGCGCGGGCACGGGCGGCGGCGCGGGCACGGGCGGCGGCGCGGGCACGGGCGGCGGCGCGGGCACGGGCGGC
>JBFMAB010000109.1:0-11109 GCA_040755835.1 Myxococcota bacterium | reverse complement strand
CTGCGTCGCCTCGGCCTCGCGCTTCTTCGCCTCGGCCTCGGCCCGCTTCGCCGCCTCGAGCTCCGACGGCGGCAGCGTCACCTTCGGCGGCTCCACCTTCTCGGGGAGCGTCGTCAGCGGCGTCTCACCGGGGAGCCGCGCCGGCGGCGGCGGCAGCTTCGACTCGCCGCGGCGCTTGAACGCCTTGCGCAGCGCCAGCGCCATCAACACCACGAAGGCCACCACCAGCACGATGGTCGTCACCGTGCCCACCAGGCCTCCGTCGCCCGACTGAACGTCCTGCACCGGAGGCACCGGCACCTGCGCCAGGAGTGTCTTCATGGGCCGCGCGTGTAGCGGAAAGGCGGCAGGAGGGAAACCGCGCAGGCGGGCAAGTCGCCTCCTCCTGCGGCCTACTGCGCCGGCGCCATGGGGATGGTCGCGACGAAGACGCGGTTGTTCCCGTCGTTGCGCACCTGCTCCTTGTTCTTGAGCGGCATGCGCTCGTCGGTTCGCGGATCCCAGAAGCCCAGGATGAGGTTCAGCCCGCGCACGTTCATCTGCGGCGGGACGGGGATCTCGAAGTCGTCGCGCACCAGTTCCCCCGGCTGCCACGCGGTGGTCGGCTTCGCGCGCGGCGCGTGGTCGACGTTCAGCCGATCGACGCGGCCGTCCACGTCCTCCACGTGCACGAAGATCATGTAGTCGCGGTCGATCTTCCCCAGCACCTTGTAGTTCAACGACACGCGCACGCTGTCGCCCGGCACCGCGCGCGACGGCGCGATGACCGCCGACACCAGCTCGACCTGGTCCGCGAAGTTCGCCCCGCTCTTGACCTCCACCGGGGGGGCCGGAGGCGGGCGCGGGGCGGTCGCCTGCGTGCCCTCCTTCGTCGGAGCCTCGATGATGCAGCCGATCGCCGCCAGGGCCAGGCCCGCCGTGAAGAGGACGCGTCGCATGGGCGTGCGCTTGTACCGCCCCGCCCGCCTCACGCAAGCGCCGTGTGCAGGCACGAGGGCTCTACTTCGTTCCGTACCAGTTGCTCGCCGGGAACGGCCCGAGCGCGCCGCTCACGAAGCCGTTCGTCATCGAGCCCGCCACGCTGCCCCGCGCGCCCGGCAGCCCCAGCGCGTCGGCGATGCCGTTGTTGTCGAGATCGTAGATGGTCGCGCGCTGCTGCGTGAAGCGGATCCCCCCGAGGCCCGATTCGAGCTCGAAGTTCGACGCCAGCGACTGCGCCGCCGACGTGCACACCAGGTAGTTGGGGTTCGTCACCGGGATGTTGCTGCAGAGGACCAGGTCCAGCAGCTCGCCCACGTCGTGCGCCTGGTTGTTCGACGCCGCGGTGATGGCCACGTTGATCAGGTTCACCAGCAGCTTGTTCACGTCGAACTCGATCTCCCGCGGCCCGAGGATGACCTCGGTCGCCGAGCGGACGCCGCCGTAGGCGCGCACCGTCACCGTGATGCGGCCGTTCTGCCCCAGCGTCGGGCTGTTCATCACGTCGAGCTGCTGGCCGTTGTAGTTGAGCCACAGCTCGCTCCACGTCTCCGAGGCGTAGAGCTGCGTCCCCTGCTCGGCGAGGTTCATCACGCCCCGCGCGCGGACGGGCGAGTTGCCGAAGCGGAACGCGTCCGCCAAGACGCCGATGAGCTGCCCCACCCACGGCGGCGCCTGGATGTTGGAGGCGATGAGGGACACCACGATGCACAGGAGTTGCCCTTCGGGCGTTGTCTGGTTCGCGCAGGTCGCGCCCTGGCCCGACAGCGCCGCGCGCAGCACGTCGAGCAGCTTCGCGATGTCCGTCGCCTTGTCCGCGAACTCGTGGATGTCGAGCTCGTAATAGGTGAGGTACCGGCCCTGCACGCTCGTCGCGAAGGAGGAGGTGCAGTTGGTGCCGAGGCACGGCACCGTCGTGCACGCGCCGTTGAGGCACTGCGTGCCCGCGCCGCAGGCCATGGGGCACGGGACGTTGCAGGTGCCGGCGCCCGGCTGGCACTCGTTCGTCGTCAGCTCGCCCGTGGTGGCGACGCAGCGCTGGCCCGACGGACAGTCACAATCCGACGCGCACCAGCCGGGGCCCGTGAAACCACCACCGCCGCCCGTCGCGCCACCACCCCCGCCCACCGCGCTCGCGCCACCGCCCGTACCACCGCCGGTGGCCGCCGCGCCCCCACCGCCTCCCGCGCCGCCGCCCGACACGCCGGCGTCCCGGTTCGCCGGATCGTCGCCCTCGTACGAGCGGATGAGCGAGTTGCCGCCACACTGGCAGCCCGCCGTCGTCAGGAAGAGCGCGGTCAGAAGAGTGATCGATCGCATGGCCGAGGCTCGCTCGGAGGCAACACGCGAGCCAGCCGCCTTTCGGCGTATTCCATACGAGGGAGAATGTAAAGGTCGCATGGGCCGGTGGAGCACCGAGGCCCTGTCCGAGACGCGGTCACTCCCGTGGGCGGCGGCGCTCTCGAGGCGCGAGAGGACCGGGGCGCCCGCCGGCCGTGCGCCCGGGGCCGCGGTCGGCTCCTGGCCTGTCGGGTCCCCGGAGCGCGTGCGGTCAGAAAAAACGCTGGAGCAGCCCTGTAAGCCGGGTTCTGTCCCCGGGTTTCCCCGGAGGGTGAACATTCATCCAGGGGTGCCGTTGCCGGCACCCTCCAGCGAGCGTACCCGGGAGACGTGGGCGGGCGACCCATGCCCTTCCTCGCGGACGGGCGCTCCCCTATTGGCTCTTGCACCGGGTGGGGTTTGCCGTGCCGCTCCTGTCACCAGGAGCGCGGTGCGCTCTTACCGCACCGTTTCACCCTTACCCGCTTTCGCGGGCGGTCTGTTCTCTGTGGCACTGTCCTGCAGCTCACGCCGACTGGCCGTTAGCCAGCACCCTGCCCTCCGGTGCCCGGACTTTCCTCCCGCCACCCCGTCCTGCGGTGGCCGGCGTTCACCCGGGCTGCTCCAGCACTTCTGCAGGTAGCACACGGCCCCGGCGGCTGCACCTGACTCGGCGCCCCTGCGCGGGAGGGGAACGCTACATCCGCTCGTCGATGGCGCGGTTCGACATCTCGTCGGCGGCGCGGTTCATCTCGCGCGGCACGTGCACGAACTTCACGCGCTCGAAGTCCTTCAAGAGGCGCAAGGCCTCCTGGTACAGCGGCTTGAGGCTCGGGCTCTTCACCTGGTAGCGCCCGCCCAGCTGCCGCAGCATGAGCTCGGAGTCGGCGAACAGCTCCACCTCCGCCACCCCCAGCTCCTTCGCGCGCCGAAGGCCCAGAAGCAGCCCCATGTACTCGGCGTAGTTGTTCGTCTGCCGCCCGAGGAACTTCCCCAGCCGGTCCACCACCTGGCCCGACGGCTCCACCAGCACCGCGCCCGCGCCCGCGAGCCCCGGGTTCCCCCGCGCCGCGCCGTCCGAATAGACGCGCACGCGCGACAGCACCGGCGCCTGCACCGCTGGCGCCTGCTCGCCGCCCGTCTCCACCAGGTCCGCCGCGCGCTCGAGAATGCGCTTGAGCCGCGTGCGATCGAGCTGCGGAAAGGCCCCCAACGTCGCCAGCAAGGGCTCCTCGTGCGCGATGAAGCGCAGCACCGCCAGCTGGAGTTTCTTTCCAGTGAGGGCCCTGGGCGACTTGCCGCTCATGCGGTCACTTCGGGGTGGCCTCTTCCAGCGCCTCCGCCGCGTACAGCATGCGCGAGCACGACGGGCACACGTCGATGCCGCGCGAGGCGACGAGCTGGTTGTACAGCTGCGGGCGGATGTTCATGCGGCAGCCCGTGCACGTGCCCGGGGCGATCACCGGCACCACCGCCGGCAGGCGCTTCTTGCGGATCGCGTCGTAGCGACGCAACAGCCCGCTCTCGACGTTCTTCGCCGCCTTCTCGCGCTCGGCGTCGATGCCCGCAATCTGCGCCTCGACCTCCTTCAGCTTCGCCTGGATCTGGCTGATCTGTTCGTTGAGGTCCTTCGCCTTGCCGAGGAAGTCCGCTTCCTTCTGCTTGACCACCTCGCGCTGAATCGTCGCCTGCTTGCCCAGTTCGACGAGCTCTTCGGCCATCGTCTGCTGGCCCTTCTTGGCGATGTCGATCTCCCGGGCCAGGGCCGAGTACTCGCGGGTGGAGCGCTGCTCGGTGAGCCGTCCTTCCCACTTGCGCACCTTGTCCCGGTCTTCGGCGATGGTGTGCTCGAGGTTCAGCTTCTGCTTCTCGAGGTCGTCCAGCTTGGTGCGCTCGGCGTCGACCGCCGCTCTCGCCTGGGCGAGCTGCTTCTCCAGGTCGGCGATCTCCCGCGGGTACGAATCCGCGTTCTTCTTCAGCGCCGCGATGTCGAGGTCGACCTTCTGCAGCGCCGCGAGAGCCAGCAATGTGTCCCGCAAACCTTCCTCCGGGTTCGGTGAAGCCGCGCGGCTTCTACCGGAAAGCCCCCGGTTGATCCACGGCAGAGATGGGGCCCTTGCGACACGCGTGTCAGAGCCCGCTCCCCGCGCCGCCCCACCTCACGGCCGACCGTTCCGGAAATCCGCCGGAAACGTCGTGCGTTGAACGCAGGCCACGCGCTGGCAAGGAGGTTGCTCAGATGCGCCCGGGGACCAAAGCCATGCGTCACACCCGCCACGCCACCGGCCACCCGAAGCCCACGCCCACGCAACCGGCCCGCGAGACGCGCCCCCGCGGCGTCCAGGGACTCAGCCGCAAGACGTGGGACAAGGTGCGCGCGGCGATCCGCGCGCTGCAGGCGACTTCGACGCCGCCCCCCTGAGCGAGCCGGCGCGCGGGCCAGCCGTCAGACGTCCTCGTCCTCGCCGGCGAGGTCCTCGGCATCGTCCTCGATCTCGTCGACCTCGTCCTCGTCGCCGACGACCTCGGCGGGCTCGACCGGCGCGAGAATCTTCGGCACCGCGGACAGCCGGCTCCGGCGGCTCTCGGCCGGCTTGGCGGCCTGCGCCTCGCGTTGATCGGCTCCGCACTTCGGGCAGACCGGATCGGGCTTCTTCAAGTCGTAGAACTTGGTGCCGCACTTGAAGCAAACGTGCTTGGTGCCGAGGTCTTTCGCGGGCATGGCCTTCCTTCTCGCGGAGGTCTCTGTCCTGGACGGGAAACGGCTGGAACGAGGCGCGGCTTCGTAGTGTCGCAACGTTTCCAAGTCAACGGCCGAGAGGTTAGGCTTCCCGCGGGCCGGGCCTCGCGCGTGAACGTCTCCTGCAACAACTGCGGCAAGAAGTACGTGATCTCCGACGACAAGGTCGCCGGAAAGACCTCGGTCAAGATCCGCTGCAAGCAGTGCCAGAGCCTCATCTCGGTGGCCGTTTCAAGCGCTGCGTCTGCCGCCGCGGCGCCCTCGCCGCAGGCCGCCGTCGCGTCCCGCCCGTCCCGCGCCGCCTCGTCGCCCTCGTCTCCCCCGACCGCCAGCCCCTGGGCCGACGAACAAACGCGCGCCATGCCGGCCCTGGACACCGCCGCCACCTGGTACGCGATGATCCAGGGGAAGCAGACCGGCCCGCTGGACGTCCGGGCGCTGTCCGAAAAAGTCACCGCCGGCGAGGTGACGCTCCGCACGTACCTGTGGAAGCCCGGCATGGGCGACTGGAAGCGCGCGAGCGACGTGCCCGAGCTCAGCCCCCTCTTCGCCGGCGTGTCCGTCGGCGCCACGGCCACCGGGCCCACGCAGCCGGCGCCCGAAGCCCGGCGGCCCGCCCCGCGCGCCTCGGCCTCGGCGGTGCAGCGTGACGTCGCCACCGCCAACGAGGTGCCCTCGCCCGAAGTCGCGCCTCGCCGCCCGGCGACCGGCAGCCACTCCGGCGCCCGCGCGCGTCCGTCTGTCATCGAGCCCCTCGAGACGCCGGCGGCGCAGCCGGAGCCGCAGCCCGAGCCCGAGCCGCGCACGAAGGCAAAGGCGAAGGTCGACGCGCCGCTCAACGACTTGTTCGGCGATCTCGGCGGCACCGGCGAGACGCCCGCCCCGTCGCAGGAGCACGAGGCCAGCGACGGCCAGGAGCCGTCCCCGTCGGGCCAGCTCGACCCCTTCGCGCAGCTGTCCGCGGGCGACGACGTGCAGGCCCCGCCCATCGGCGAAGCGACGCGCTTCTTCATCGCTCAGGCCGGCGTCAACAAGCGCAACCCGCCGTGGAAGATCGCCCTCTTCGTCGCGCTCTTCGCCGGCGTGCCGGTGGGGCTCGTCTTCCTGCTCCAGAGCTTCCACATCGTCGAGCTGCCGACCGTCGCGCGCACCAACGACGACGGCACCGTCACCCAGGAGCCCTTCTTCTCCACCGGCGGCATGAGCGGCCTCAAGGACCTGCTCACCGGCGAGGCGAAGAGAAAGCAGGCCGAGGCGGAGCGGCGGAAGAAGGAGGCGCTCGCCGCGGCCGCCGCGAAGAAGCAGCAGCAGGCGCAGGCGGGCGCTCCGGAGGAGCCGCCGCCGCAGCCCAGGCCGCAGGACCCGTCGCTCGCGGCCTTCTACCAGGACGACGACAAGAAGACGGTGGGCCCGAAGGTGCGCAAGAGCGACCAGGAAGCCGCCGGCGCGACGGTGAACAGCGCGGGCCTCTCGCCGGAGGCGGTGGCCAAGGTGGTGGCCGACAAGTCGAAGGCCTTCCAGCTCTGCATCGACACCGCGCTGCACCGCAACCCGAACCTCGCGGTCGGCAACATCACCGTGGTGCTGAGCGTCGGCGCGTCGGGCGCGGTGAAGAGCGCCGCCATCGAGCCCAGGAAGCACGAGGGCTCCGACTGGGCCCAATGCATGATGGGCGCGGCGCGCCGCATCGTCTTCCCGGCGTCCGACGGCGAGACGCAGGTCGAGCTGCCCTTCAAGGTCGGCGTGGCGCTGTCGCCCTGACGTCCCCGACTTGTCGTTGCATCGCGCCCGGCTTTTGCCGATTCTCCGCCTCCACATGTACCTGGGACAGGTCATCGGCACCGTGGTGTGCACGCGGCGGGTGAGCGGGCTGGAAGGCGCACGCTTCCTCGTCGTGCAGCCGCTCGACCACCAGAAGAAGCCCGCCGGCCCGCCGGAGGTCGCGGTGGACCGCGCGTCGGCCAGCCCGGGCACGCTGGTGTTCCTCGAAGGAAGCCGCGAGGCCGCGCTCGCCTGCGACCCGTGGTTCGTCCCGGTCGACAGCGCCATCGTCGGCATCGTCGACGAGGTGGACGTATGAACCTCTGCCGCGTGCTGGGCACCGTGGTGGCCACCGAGAAGCACCCCTCGTTCCACGCGCGGAAGATCCTCGTCGTGCAGCCGGTCGACGAGCGGCTCGAGCCTCTGGGCAAGAGCTTCCTCGCCATCGACCACAGCTCGAGCGCCGGCAAGGGCGACCTGGTGCTGGTGCTCAACGAGGGCACCGGGACGCGGCAGGTGCTCGGTGACAAGCAGGCGCCGATTCGCTCGCTCGTGATGGGCGTGGTGGACCGGGTCGACGTGGGAGGTGCGTAGGCGCCATGCCCGTGCCTCCGCTGCCGAAGGTGAGGGCCGACCTCGCCGCCACGAGCCGCCGGCTCCACCAGATGGGCTGGGTCGCCAACCACGACGGCAACCTCTCGGTGCGGCTCACCGGGGACCGGCTGCTCATCACGCCGACCGCGGTGTCGAAGGCCGACGTCGACGAGGGGATGCTGCTGGTGGTGGACCTCGACGGGAAGGTGCTCGAAGGCCGCCGCAAGCCTTTCAGCGAGCTCGAGCTGCACCTCGCCGCGTTCCGCGCGCGCCCCGAGGTGGACGTGGTGCTGCACGCGCACCCGCCCCACGCGACGGCCTGGGGCCTCGTCGGGCAGGAGCTGGCGCCGGTGGCGATGGCGGAGGTCGTCGTGTCGCTGGGCGATCGGATCCCCACGCTGCCGCGGGCCATGCCGCGCACCAGCGAGGCCGTCAGCCTCGTGGAGGCCGCCGCCGCGCAGTTCGACGCGATGCTGCTGCAGGGCAACGGCGCGCTGACGCTGGGCGTCGATCTCGAGCAGGCCTTCTTGCGCATGGAGCTGGTGGAGCACTACGCGCGCATCCTCTCGGCCGCGCGCGCGCTCGGGCCCGTGCCGCCGCTGCCGCCGTCCGACGTGGCGAAGCTGCTCGAGGCGCGGAAGAAGGCTGGCCTCGGCCCGCAGGCGAAAAAAACCTGAGCGGCCCGCTCCCCGAGGCCTCGGAGCAGCAAAGAAAGACAGCGACCCTGGGCGGCGCCGACCGGCGCAATTCGTTCCAGTGGCGGGGACCCATTCCCCGCACTCGAGGGAGCCTGGAAGTCCTGGGAGTTTTCCTGTCGCCGCCGCCCAGAGCCCGCTGCGTCGGACAGAACGCGCCCGGCGCCACGCTATTTCCTCTCGCGAGCGTTTTTTTTTTGGCGGAACGCCGCGCCTCAGCCATTCGGATCGGTCTGCGCGACGGGAGCGCAGACGACCTGGCACTGCGCGCCTGCGGCCGCGGGCGGGCCGCCCGCCTCGACGTACGTCTTCACCGCGAGAGCCGCGCCAGCCATGTAACCCGCGATGACGAGGGCGACCGCGAGCAGGCCCGCGAGTCCAGGGTTCTTGCGCATGTTGGTGAACATGACGTCGTCTCCTCTTCCGGGCACTCCCGTGGCGAAAAGGCCGGCCACCATGGCCGCGCGCGTCCCCCACGTTCGTGGTCCCGTCGAATTCGTGTCCCCGCGGGACGGTGGGGTCATCGACGGCCTGACCACCCCGCCCGCCGTGCCCGACATACGCGACGGCCCGGGGGCCATTGCGCCACCGGAGCCGAAATCGAATTCTCGTGGCGGCGCGTCCCGCCGCCGGCAGCCGAAGCGTCGTCAGCGCCGGGCGAGCGCGTCGACGTCGCCGCCCTGCTTCGTGCGCCGGCGCTCGACGAGCCACACGAGCAGCACGCCGAGCTCGTAGCAGAGCAGCATCGGGCCGGCCATGAGCGCCAAATTCACGGCGTCGCCGGTGGGCGTGATGATCGCCGCGACGATGAGGCACACCACGAAGGCGTGGCGCTGGTACCTGAAGAGGAACTTCGACGACACCAGCCCCACCATGCCGAGCACCATCATCACCAGCGGCAGCTCGAAGATGACGCCGAAGGCCAGCTCGAGGATCAGCACCAGCGTGAGCTGCTCGCTCATCGACAGCATGGGCCGCGTCCAGTTGAGCGACTCGGTGCGCGCCTGACCGATGGAGATGAGCCGCTCGAGCTGCCACACAGCCTCGAGGTCGCCGGTGTGCGAGGGGACGACGGCGCCGAGCAGCTTCGCGGCCTCGTCGCACCGCGCGGCGACCTGGTCGAAGTCGCCTTCGCCGAAGGCCTTCACCGCGGCGACGCGCTTCTCCATCACCGGCATGAGCGCCGCCAGACCGTCGGCGGGCAGGCCCACCCGCACCGAGTCGATGAGCTTGCCCAGGCCCGCGAGGCGCTGCGCGGCGTCGACGCTGCGCCTGGGGACGATGGCGACGCCCAGCGTGCCCTCGCGCGTCTCGCCCTCGCCGGGCGCCTCGAGCTCGCCGATCGCCACCCGCGCCTGGGCGCCGGCGAACTCGGGCTGGCCGAGCCGCAGGTAGCGCAGCGCGTCCTCCTCGCGCAGCCGCGAGGTGTCGAGCCGCTGCCGGATGGCCGACGCGTCCTCCTTCTGGAGGAGGAACTGGAACATCTGCGGGAGCAGCAGGAAGTAGCAGAACAGCGCGCCGGCGAGGAACGCGAGCGTCCCGAAGACGATGAAGGGCCCCGCCAGCTTCCGCTCGTGCTCGTAGAGGCCCGGCGCGACGAAGCCCCAGAGCTGCCACAGGAGCACCGGCGTGGAGAGGAACACGCCGGCGTAGAGGCCGATCTTCATCAGCACGTTGATCTCTTCGATCGCCGACGTGTAGATGAGCGAGGCCGCATCGGGCGGCAGCGCGAGCAGCACCGGGCGCATGAGCAGCCCGTAGATCTCCCGCGCGAAGATGAGCGAGCCCAGGCCCAGCACCAGCACCGCGACGGTGACGCGCAAGAGCCGCGTGCGGAGCTCCCCGAGGTGCTCCATCAGGCTCATCTTCACGTCGTCGGGGTGCTCTGCCTCGGCCATGGCGTTCGCGGCGTCAGCTCTTCTCGCCCTGCGGCGGGCCCACCGGCGCGGTGTGCCCCGCCGTGACGGGCTCGCTGGGGGCCATGCCCTTCGTCACCTGCGAGGTCATCGCCTCACCGGCGGGGAGCGCGTCGGCGGCGCCGGGCGCGGCGTCGGGGAGCAGCGTGCCGTCGGGCGCATGGCCGGGGTCGACCACCAGCGCCTGGTGGACGGGCTGGTGTGACACGGTGTCCTGGCGCGGCGTCAGCTTCAACTCGTCGGCCTTCGGGAGCTCCTGGTCCATCTTGTAGAACTCGCGCTCGACGACGCCGCGCACCTCGTCCGTCTGGCGACGGAACTCGCGCATGAACTTGCCGATGCCGCGGGCGAGCTCCGGAAGCCGCCTGGGCCCCAGCACCAGGAGCGCCACGACGGCAATGAGCGCCAGCTCGCCGGAGCCGATGTTGAACACGACCGGGTTCTTACGGAATTGGCCCGCCCCGCGCCAGCCTCGTTCAGGCGGGCCGCGCGCGCCTCCGCAGGGTGCTGCTCAGCGGCGCACCGGAAAGGCGGTGCCGCGGCCGCAGTAGACGAAGGTGCCGTCGGGCGCCTTGCCGGCGCGGCGCAGGCCCGAGAAGGCGAGCGACGAGCCCGCGCGCGCGGGCCCCAGCGTCGGGTCCTCGATGCGCAGGACGATGGGCACGCCCGCGGGCAGACCGTCGAACGGCGCGAGCAGCTCCGACATGACGTAGCTGCGGCCCGGGGTGCAGCCGTTGTTGGCGATGCCGTAGTACGGGAACTTCTCGGCGACGGAGACGACCTTCACCTTCGCGTCCTCGACGAGCGCGCCCTCGCGGAAGCGCGGGTCGGCCTTCGCCTCGTCCAGCGAGCGCGCGGGCAGGAGGCCGCCGGCGGACGCCTTCGCGCCGAGGTACGCCCCGGCGGAGGTGGCGGTGGCCTGCGTGGGCGCGGCGCCCGGCGACGGCGTGGTGGCGGGCGAAGGCGCCGTCGGAGGCGGCGTGGTGGCGGCGACCGACGTGGCGGGCGGCGGCGTCTCGCCGCCGCGGATGACGCGGCGCGTGGCGCCCTGGCCCTCGGGCTGCGCGCCGCCCGGGTTCTTCGCGGCCTCGGCGGCGAGGCGGGC
>JBFMAB010000108.1:0-39080 GCA_040755835.1 Myxococcota bacterium | reverse complement strand
GGAGTCCGGCGACATCAGCACCAGCATCGAGCCCTGTCCGTCGTTCGTTCCACGCATGGCCAGCACCAGATCACGCCTCGGTACGGCCAGTCGATCGTCTCGAGGCGTTTTTCAGCAACCTGCTAGAAGACCTCCTGCAGCCACTCTCCCATGCGCCGCTTGACCTTCTTGAAGACGTTCTCTTCGCGAATGCGGAACATGCTGCGGTCCTGGTGGCGGGCGCCGTAGACGACGAGGCCCACGCCGGTCGCGTAGACGGGGCTCTTCACCACGTCGACCAACCCGCCGATGCCGCGCGGCACGCCGCGGCGCACGGGCACGCCCATGATCTCCTCGGCGAGCTCGGTCATGCCCGGCAGCAGCGTCGAGCCGCCGGTGATGACGACGCCCGAGGTGAGCAGCTCCGAGAAGCCGTTGCGCTCCACCTCGTGGTGCACGAGCTGGAAGATCTCCTCCACGCGCGGCTCGAGGATCTCCGTGAGGATCTGCCGCCCCATCACGCGCGGCTCGCGGCCGCCCACCGAGGGCACTTCGATCATCTCGCCCTTGTCCACCATGTTGGTCAGCGCGCAGCCGTGCTTCTGCTTGATGCGCTCGGCGTGCTCGGTCGGCGTTCGCAGGCCCACCGCGATGTCGTTGGTCAGGTTGTGACCGCCGAGCGCGATGACCGCGGTGTGCACGATGCTGCCGTTCTGGAAGATCGCGATGTCGGTGGTGCCGCCGCCGATGTCGACGAGGCACACGCCCAGCTCCTTCTCTTCCTCGGTCAGCACCGCCTCGCTGGACGCGAGCGGCTGCAGCACGATGTCGGCGACGTTGAGGCCGGCCCGGTTCGCGCACTTGATGATGTTCTGCGCGCTGGCGACCGCGCCGGTGACGATGTGCACCTTCGCCTCGAGGCGCGCCCCCGTCATGCCCAGCGGCTCGCGAATGCCCGACTGGTCGTCGACGATGAACTCCTGTGGGAGGACGTGGATCACCTCGCGATCCACGGGGATGTTGACCGTCTTCGCCTGCTCGATGACGCGGGCGACGTCGGCCTCCTTCACCTCGCGGTCCTTCAGCGCGACCACGCCGCGGCCGCCGAAGCTCTTGATGTGGCCGCCGGCGATGCCGGTGTACACGTGGGTGATCTCGGTGCCGGCCATGGCCTCGGCCTCGTCGATCGCCCGCTGAATGCTCTGCACCGTCGTCTCGATGTTGACGACCACGCCCTTGCGCAGGCCCTTCGACGGGTGCGAACCGATGCCGATGATGTCGATGCCCTCGTCGGTGAGCTCACCGACGATCGCGCAGATCTTCGTCGTGCCGATGTCCAACCCGACGAGGATCTCGCCGCCCTTCTTGCTTGCCATGGTGTTGCCTCCCGCTCCCCTCTCGGAGAGCCGTCATTGAGCCGCGCCCGTGCCCCTCTCGGGGCCCGGGGCGGAGAGCTGCACAGTCACGCGGGACGGGCGCACGCGGTCGTCGAGGCGGATCACCGCCGCCGTCAAGCCCTTGTCCGAGAGCGCCGCGCGGACGCGCTCGAGCCGCGCCAGCTTCTCTGCCAGCACGCCGTCACCGAATCGAATCTCTTCACCGTCCACCGTCACCACCGTCACCTCGCCGCCCGCCACGTTCACCTCGGAGAGCGCGTGGCCCTTCGCCGCCGGCGACCGCGCGTAGACGACCGCCGCGTCGACCGCCCGGCCGAGCTCCCCGAGCGCGGCCTGGCGATCGGCCACGAAGCGCTCCCGGTCGATGCCCGTCACCAGCGGCAGATCGAGCGCGTCCCCCGCCGCGACCCGCTTGAACGGCACCGCGTCGGCGTCGACGAGGTACAGGTCGCCCAGCGCGAGCAGCGCCACCGGCTCGTGCTCCTCGACGACGACCTCGAGGCGCGACGGGAGCCGCCGGCTGACCCTGACGGACTTCACCCACGGGTGGCTCGAGAGCGCACGCTCCACGGCGCCCACGTCAAGCGCGAACAGGTTGACGCCCGGGGTGAGGCCGCCGAGGCGGGTGAGCTCGCCCTCGGTGGCCTGGCCGGTGCCGGAGTAGCGGACCTCGGTCAGCGCGAAGCGCGGCGTCGTCGTCGCCCAGCACCAGCCTTCCCACGCGCCCCACGCGAGCGCGACGGTCGCCGCGGTCGAAAGCAGCGCCTGGAGCACCACCGGGCCGTGCGTCTTCGCCGCGGCCTTCAGCTCGCCGGTCCTCTTCGCCACGTCGACGCGGCGGCGGTTTTTCTTCGGGCGGAAGAGCATGGCGTGGATCGTCACGACGACTGCCGCGACCCCTTCATCGTCAGGCCGTACCGGGGCACGGGCAAATTTCTGGCTACTGGAATGTCGCTGTAGCGGCCGGGGATCATGGGGCGAACCTCCCCACCCGCTTCACCTCGGGGACGAGCTCGACGCCCGTGGCCTCGCGCACGCGCTGCTGCGCCAGCGCCATCAGGCCGGTGATGTCCGCCGCGGTGGCGCCGCCGAGGTTGACGATCCAGTTGGCGTGCAGCGTGGAGATCTGCGCGTTGCCGATGCGGTGGCCTTTCAGCTGGACCTGCTCGATGAGCGCGCCGGCGAAGTGGCCCGGCGGGTTGGTGAAGACCGAGCCGAAGTTCGGCTGGCTGAGCGGCTGCGTGCGCCTCCGGTACGAGAGATCGGCCTCCATCTTCGCCTGCGACTCGGCGACGTCGCCCTTGCGGAGGCGGAAGCGCACGCGCGTGACGACGGCGCCGGCGGGGAGGTCGGTGTGACGGTAGCGGTAGCTGAGCCCCGTCACCCAGCCGAGGCCGTCAGGCGTCGCGAGCTCGACGGCTTCGATCACCGCCATCGCCTCGCCGTGCCTGGTGCCCGCGTTCATCGCGGTCGCCCCGCCCAGCGTGCCGGGGATGCCTGCGAGGAACTCCGCGCCCACCAGCGCGTGCTGCTTCATCAGCGTGACGATGCGCGCGATCGCCGAGCCGGCGTTCAGCGTCAACGTGCCGCCGTCGGAGCCGAGCTGGACGTCCTCGGGGAAGTAGTCGCTGTTGAGCTTCAGCGTGAAGCCGGGCACGCCGAGGTCGCCGACGAGCGTGTTCGCGCCGCCGCCGAGGACGGTGAGTGGGGTGTTCGTCTCGCGCGCGAAGCGCAGGGTGGCCACCAGCGCGTCCACGGTCGCCGGACGGATGAGGACCTCCGCCGCGCCGCCCACGCGCACACTCGTCCACGGCGCGAGCGGCTCATTCCGCTTCGCCTCGGACGGCGTCAGCGAGGGCGGGAGGGGGATCATGCGTCGACGCCCAGGGCCGAGAGGAGCTCGGGCCCCGTGTTGGTGATGTCTCCCGCGCCCAGCGTCAGCACGATGTCGCCCGGCTGCAGCCGGGGCAGCAGCGCCGCCACCAGATCGCCGCGCTTCGCCACGTGCGTCACGTCGGGGTGGCCGTGCGCGCGCACCGCCTCGGCCAGCTTCTCCGACGACACGCCCTCGATCGGCTCCTCGCCGGCGGCGTAGATGCCGGTGAGGAGCAGCACGTCGGCATCGTTGAACGCGCTGCAGAAGTCCTCGAACAGATCGCGCGTGCGGGTGTACCGGTGCGGTTGGAACGCGACGACGAGCCGGCGGCCGAAGGCCTTCCGCGCGCCAGCCAGGGTGGCCTTCACCTCAGCCGGGTGGTGGCCGTAGTCGTCGACGACGGTGATGCCCTTCGCCTCGCCCCTCACCGTGAAGCGTCGCTGCACGCCGCCGAACTCCGCGAGCGCGGTGCGAACCACGCCGAGCGGCACGTGCAGCTCCTCGGCCACGGCGATCACCGCGAGCGCGTTCATCGCGTTGTGGGCGCCCACCATGCGCACGGTGAACTCGCCCAGATCGTCGTCGCGGCGGAAGGCACGGAAGCGCGTCGAGTAGCCGTCCAGGGTCACGCCCTCGAGCCGGTAGTCCGCCGCGTGGGAGCTGCCGTAGGTGACGAAGCGCTTCTCGATGAACGGCAGCAGCGCCTGCACGTTCGGGTGATCGAGGCACAGCACGTTCAGCCCGTAGAACGGCACGCGGTTGCAGAACTCCACGAAGGCGCCCTTCAGCGCGTCGAGCGTCTGGTAGTGATCCAGGTGCTCCGGATCGATGTTGGTGACGACGGCGATCGACGGGTGCAGGCGCAGGAAGCTGCCGTCGGACTCGTCGGCCTCGACGACCATCAGCTCGCTCTTGCCCAGCTTCGCGTTCGAGCCGAGGACATTCACCTTCCCGCCCACCACCGCGGTCGGGTCGAGGCCGGCGGCGTTCAGCACCGTCGCGACCATCGACGTGGTGGTCGTCTTGCCGTGGCTACCCGCGAGCGCCACCGCGTACTTGAGCCGCATGAGCTCCGCGAGCATCTCCGCGCGGGGGATGACGGGGATCTTCTTCCGCTTCGCCGCCACCACCTCGGGGTTGTCCTTCTTCACCGCCGACGAGATGACGACGACGTCCACGTCGGCCAGGTTCTCCTCGCGGTGACCGGTCGCGACGCGCGCGCCGATCGACTCAAGCCGCTTCGTCACGTCCGAGGCCTTGAGGTCCGAGCCCGACACCTGGTAGCCGAGGTTCACCAGCACCTCGGCGATGCCGGACATGCCGATCCCGCCGATGCCGACGAAGTGCACGCGCGCGGCGTGGCGCGTCTTGAAGCGGCTGCCCTGCGGGCCCGGAGCGATGTTCACGGCGTCTTCTCCTTCTTCTCTTCCGGCTTCGCGCGGAGCGGCTCGCCTTCTCGCTTCTGGCCGGTCAGCGCGCCCCACTTCGCGAGGCACAGCTGCTGCAGCACGTCGGCGATCTCCCGCGCGGCCTCGGGGCGGCCCAGCAGGCCCGCGGCCTTCTCCATCTTCTTCAGCTTGTCGGGGTGATCCTTGAGATCCTTGATCGTCGCGGCGAGCTTCTCCCCGGTCAGCTCTTCCTCGCGGAACATGATCGCCGCGCCCGCGTCCACCAGCGCCTTCGCGTTGACGGCCTGGTGATCGTCCGTCGCGTGCGGGAACGGCACGAGGATCGACGGCTTCTTGCAGACCGTCAGCTCGGCCAGCGTGGTGGCGCCCGCGCGGCAGATGACGAGGTCGGCGCCGAGGTACGCCGCGGACATGTCGTCGATGAACTCGCGGATGTCGGCGGTGACGCCCCTGTCGGCGTAGCCCTGCTTCACCGTCTCGAGGTCGCTCTTCCCCGTCTGGTGGATGATGTTCAGCTGGTCCTTGATGGGCCCCAGCGCGCCGAGGGCGTCGATGACGCGCATGTTGAGGCCGCGCGCGCCGAGCGATCCTCCGAAGATGAGCAGTGTGAACTTGTCGTGCGGCTTGCGCGACCGGAGGAAGTTCTCGAGCAGCCCACGGCGGATCGGGTTGCCGAGCACGTGCGTTCGTTTTCCAGGGAAGAAGGGCCTCGCCTCGTCGAAGCTGACGAACGCCGCGTCGACGAACTTCCCCAGCACCTTGTTGGTGAGGCCGGGCAGCGCGTTCTGTTCCTGCAGCGCGGTGGGGATCCGCATGAGCCACGCCGCCATCACCACCGGGCCCGACGAGTAGCCGCCGACGCCGACCACCACGTCGGGCCGGTACTTCCGGAGGATCCGCCACGACTCGAAAAAGCTGAGCGGCAGCGTCAGCAGCCCGAGCAGGAGCTTCACCGGGCCCATGCCCTTCAGCCCGCGCGACCTGATCGGCTCGAAGACGAAGCCGTTCGCCGGCACCACGCGCGCCTCGAGGCCGCGATCGGTGCCGACGAAGACGACGTCGTTCTTCGGGTGGCGCGTCACCACCTCCTCCGCGAGCGCGATGCCCGGGAAGAGGTGGCCACCGGTGCCACCGCCGGCGATCAGGACTCTCACGCGGTGGCCCCGACTCCCGGAGAGAGCGACGCCGGCGACGCCCTCATCACCCGCGCCCGCTTCTTTCCGCCTTCCGCGCTCGCGCTGATCGACAACAGCAGACCCGCGGCGCCCATCAGCACGACGAGCGAGCTGCCGCCGTAGCTGATGAAGGGCAGCGTGAGGCCCTTCGTGGGGACGAGCCCCATGGCCACGCACATGTTGGTGATCGCCTGAAAGGCGACGAGCGAGGTGATTCCGAGGCCGAGGTACGTGCCGAAGGCCTCCGTCGCGTGCAGCGACGCGCGCACGCCCCGCCAGATGATGACCCCGTACAGCGTGATGAGCGCCGCGATGCCGAGCAGCCCGAGCTCCTCGCCGATGATCGACACGATGAAGTCGGTGTGCGCCTCGGGCAGGAAGAAGAGCTTCTGCCGCCCGTCGCCGAGGCCGAGGCCGGTGATGCCGCCCGAGCCGATCGACATGAGCGACTCGGCCACCTGGTAGCCGCTCCCCCTGCGGTTCGCCCACGGGTCCAGGAAAGCGGTGATGCGCGTCATGCGGTACGCGGACGACGTGATGGCGGTCCACGCGAAGGGGATCGCCACCAGCACCAGCCCGACCAGGTACGTCAGCTTCGCCCCCGCCGCGAACAGCATGACGAACATGAGGAAGATGAGCGCCACGGAGCTGCCGAAGTCGGGCTCCAACATGCACAGCACCACCAGCAGCGCCGCCACGCCGAGGTGCGGCACGAAGCCCACCGAGAAGCTCTGCACCTTCTCGCGCTTCTTCGCGAGCGAGTACGAGAGGTAGATGACCCACGCCAGCTTCACGACCTCCGCCGGCTGCAGCGAGATGCCCGGCATGCGCAGCCAGCGCTTCGCGCCGCCCACCTTCGTGCCCAGCCCGGGGATCAGCACCAGCACCAGCAGGATGATCGACAGCACCAGCAGCGGGTACGCGAGCCGCGCCATGCGCCGGTAGCCCAGCTTCATCGCCACCGCCATCGCCACCAGCCCCAGCCCCGCCGCCACCGCCTGGCGCTCGAGGAAGTAGAAGCTGTCGCCCAGCTTGTCCTGCGCGGTGATCGCGCTCGCCGAGTACACCATCACCAGCCCGAAGCCGACGAGCGACAGCACCGCGAAGAGAAGCAGCGGGTCGTACGACAAGGTCTTTCGTCCGTCGGTCACAGTGCCCTCACCAGGTCCTTGAAGGTGTCGCCGCGATGCTCGAAGTGCTGAAACTGGTCGTACGAGGCGCAGGCCGGCGACAGCAGCACGACGTCGCCGCGGGCGGCGCGCTGGCGCGCCTCCTTCACCGCCACGTCCAGCGTCCCGCAGGGCTGCACCGGACAGACGCCCGCGAACGCCTCGGCCAACGCCGGCGCGTCCTGGCCGATGGTGAAGACGCCCTTCACCACGCCGCGCGCGGCCTGCACCAGCGGAGCGTACGGCGCGCCCTTCCCCTTCCCGCCGGCGATCAGCCACACGTTTCCGGAGAAGGCGCGCAGCGCCACCAGCGCGCTGTCCACGTTGGTGGCCTTGGAGTCGTTGACGTACTCGACGCCGTCCACCTCGCGGACGTACTCGAGCCGGTGCGGCAGGCCGGGGAAGGTGTCGAGGCCCCGCTGAATCGCCTCGGCGGGGACGCCCGCGAGCCGCGCCAGCATCGCCGCCGCCATCGCGTTCTGCACGTTGTGTGCGCCGCGCAGCGCCCGGTTCCGCAGCACGAAGGCGTCGCCGCCCCCGAACGTGAGGACGAACTTCGAGCTGCTGCCCACCGCCATGCCCCGGAAGCCCGCGCTGGTGCGCCGCGCGTCGAGCGTGAAGGCGTACACGGGCACGTGCGCGCGCCGCGAGAGCTCGACCACCTGCGGATCGTCCGCGTTCACCACCGCGAAGCCGTCGCTGGGCTGCTCGTCGAAGATGCGCGCCTTCGCCAGCCCGTAGTCCTCCTGGCTCTCGTAGCGGTCGAGGTGATCGGGCTGCAGGTTCAAGATCGCCGCGCCCTTCACCTGCGCGTCGACGAGGCCCTCGAGCTGAAACGACGACAGCTCCACCACGTGGAAGTCGTACGGCGGCCGCTGAGGGTCCTCGTAGGCCAGCGTGAACGCCGTGCCGAGGTTCCCGCCGACGAAGGTGTTGGGCGCGTGCTGCTTCACCAGCTCGCCGAGCAACGCGGTGGTGGTGCTCTTTCCGTTGGTGCCGGTGACGCCGAGGATCGGCCCGGCGCCCTTCGGCAGGCAGCGCCACGCGAGCTCGATCTCCCCGTACAGCGTCGCGCCGGCGGCCTTCGCCGCGACGAGCTCCGGCCGCGCCAGCGGCACGCCGGGGCTCACCACCACGGCCTCGGCCCCTTCCCAGAAGCGCGGCGGGAACGGGCCCGCCTTCACGGTCAGGTTGGGGTGCCCGAACGGCGGCGTCGCGTCGGGCTTCTCGTCGAGCGCGATCACCTTCGCGCCGCGGTTGAGCAGCACCTTCGCGGCGCCCACGCCGCTCTTGCCCAGCCCGACCACGACGAACGTCTTCCCGTCGAACACGTGCCTACCTCAGCTTCAGCGAGGCGAGCGCGATGCCGCCCAGCAGGATGGAGACGATCCAGAAGCGGACGACGATCTTCGTCTCGCTCATGCCGGCCTTCTCGAAGTGGTGGTGGAGCGGCGCCATCTTGAAGACGCGCTTGCCGGTGAGCTTGAAGCTCACCACCTGGATCATCACGGACAGGATCTCCGCGAGGAAGACGCCGTGGATGATCGCGCTCACCAGCTCGTTCTTCGACAGCACCGCGACGGTGCCCAGCGCGCCGCCGAGCGCGAGGCTGCCGACGTCGCCCATGAAGACGCTCGCCGGGTAGGCATTGAACCAGAGGAAGCTGATGCCGGCGCCGACGATGGACGCGCAGAAGACGGCGAGCTCGGCGCCCCCTTCCACCCGCTGGATGCCGAGGTACTCGTTCACCGGCACCGCGACCAGCGTGCGCACGCCGTCGACCGTCTCCCAGTCGGCGATCGCGAC
Source organism: Myxococcota bacterium (assembly GCA_040755835.1). Lineage (GTDB taxonomy): Bacteria > Myxococcota > Myxococcia > Myxococcales > Myxococcaceae > JADLDB01. The sequence continues at coordinate 30,269 of JBFMAB010000108.1, read as the reverse complement.
GCTGGTGCCCACCGCGTAGCAGAGCACCACGAAGACGAGCGATGCGATCATCGTCGGGGCGATCGCCAGCCCGTCGAGGCCGTCGGTCAGGTTGACCGCGTTCGACGTGCCGACGACGACGATCCACGCGAACGCCACGTAGAACCAGCCGAGGTCGGGGTTCAGGTGGTGCGCGGGCACGAACGGCACCGTCAGCCTGGTGGAAATGAGCAGGTGCGGCGTCCCACCCGTCCACTCGCACATGACCCCGAAGACGGTCAGCAGGAAGAAGCCGGTCTGCAGGACGATCTTGTAGCGGCCGGCGAGGCCCCTGGAGTTCTTCTTCGACAGCTTGAGCCAGTCGTCGAGGAAGCCGGTGAAGCCGTAGCCCGCCGTCATGAGCAACGCGGCCCACACCACGCGGCTGGTGAGATCCGCGAACAGGAGCGTGCCGAGGAAGATGGCGAGGAGGATCAGGCTGCCGCCCAGGGTCGGGGTGCCCTTCTTCTTCTGGTGCGACTCCGGCGTGTCCTCGCGCACGTTCGACTGCCCGTGCTGCATCACCCGGAGCCGCTCGATGAAGCGCGGGCCGATCAGCATGCCGATGACCAGCGACGACACGCCGCCCGCGATGATGCGGAAGGTCGGGTAGCGCAGGAAGTTGAGGTACTTCGCCGCGTCGCCGTCCTTCAGCCACTCGTAGAGCAGGTAGAGCATGGGTCAGTGGCCTCCCTGCCCTGCGCGGCCGGTCAGCGCCTCGACGACGCGCTCGAGGCGCATGCCGCGGCTCGCCTTCACCAGCACCACGTCACCCTGGACCAGCTGCGGCTCGAGCCACGCCACCAGCGCGGCGACGTCCTCGAAGTGCGCGGCGCGATCGCCCAGCTTCTTCGCCGCCTCCTCGTGTGCGGCCTTCATGCGCGGACCGAAGAAGGCCACCAGCGCGGCCTTGTCCGACGCGGTGACGCCCATGCGGCGGTGCTCGTCGGCCTCGGAGGCGCCCAGCTCGAGCATGTCGCCCAACACCGCCACCCCGCGCCCCTCCACGGCGAGCTGCGCCAGCGTGCCCAGCGCCGCGGTCATCGAGGCGGGGTTGGCGTTGTAGCAGTCGTCCACCACCGTCACGCCGTTCGGCGCGTCGACGATCTCCAGCCGCCGCGCGTGCGCCTGCGCCGACTCGAGCCCCCGCACGCACTCCTCGGCGGAGTAGCCCAGCGCCAGCGCCAGCGCGAAGGCGCCGGTCGCGTTGAGCGCGTTGTGATCGCCCACCAGGCGCAGCGCGATCGGGTACTCGCGGCCCTGGTGCGCGATGCGAATCGACAGGCCGTCGCGCCCGTGCGGCTCGACGAGCGCGAGGCGGACCTCCGCGTCCTTCGAGCGGCCGAAGGTCAACGTCCGCGCCGCCAGGTTCTTCGCCTGCCCGGCGACGCGCGCGTCGTCCAGGTTCACCACCGCCGTCGCGTGCGGGCCGAGGCCGTGGAACAGTTCCCCCTTGGCCTTCGCCACGCCATCGATGCTGCCGCAGCCCTCGAGGTGCGCCGGCTGCACCACGGTGATGAGGCCGGCGTCGGGCCGGGCGATGTCGGTGAGCCGGGCGATCTCCCCGGGGTGGTTCATGCCCATCTCGACGATGGCGGCGACGTGCCGCGGCTCGAGGCCGAACAGCGTGAGCGGCACGCCCACCTCGTTGTTCAGGTTTCCGTGCGTCTTCAGCACCGGCCCGCGCGTCGAGAGGATCGCGGCGATCAGCTCCTTGGTGGTCGTCTTGCCGTTGCTCCCGGTGACCGCGCCGACGGGGATCTTGAAGCGCTGCCGGTGGAACCGGGCGATGGCGCCGAGCGCGTGGAGCGTGTCGGCCACCTCGTAGATGGCGCAATTCGGCTCAGCCAGCTTGAGCCGCTTACCCCGCTTCACCACCACGCCCGCCGCCCCGGCTTCCACCGCCTGCTGGAGGAACTCGTGCGCGTCGAACTTCTCGCCCTCGAGCGCGACGAAGAGGCACCCGGGCTCGATGTTCCGGCTGTCGGTGCACACCGCGTCGTAGGACGCGCGCGGGCCGATCCGGGTCCGCGTACCGCCCGTCGCCTGCACCACCTGCTGATCCGACAACCGAATCGCCATGGCTTCCTCTCAGCCGAGCGCCTTGCGGGCCTCCTCGAGATCGTCGAACGGCCGCTTCACACCGCCCTGCTCCTGGTACGCCTCGTGGCCCTTGCCGGCGATGAGCACGGTGTCGCCTTCCTTCGCGAGCGAGATCCCCAACGCGATCGCCGCCGCGCGGTCGGCCTCCACCAGGTAGCCCTTCTCGCCGGAGCGCGCCTTCGCGGGACTCATGCGCCTCAGCCCCGCCTTCTCGAGGCCCGGCACGATCTCCGAGATGATGTCGTCGGGGTCCTCACCGCGCGGGTTGTCGGAGGTGACGATCGGCAGGTCCGCGTTCGCGGCGGCCTCGCCCATCAGCGGGCGCTTGCCCGCGTCGCGCTCTCCGCCGCAGCCGAATACGACGATCAGCCGCCCCCTGGTGATGCCGCGCGCCGACTCCACCGCCTTCTGCAGCGCCTCGTCGGTGTGCGCGTAGTCCACCAGCGCGGTGATGCCCCTGCCCGTCACCCGCTCCATGCGCCCCGGCACGCGCGCGACGCGCTCGATGCCGTCCTGCACGTCCCGGCGCGAGGCACCCGCCGCCAGGGCGATGCCCGCAGCCAGGAGGATGTTGTCGAGGTTGTGCGCGCCGACCAGCGCGCTCTTCACCGGAATGTCGCCAGCCGGCGTCTTCAGCGTGGCCTTGATCCCGTGGGCCGTCAGCTCGACGTTCGACGCCGACAGCTCGCCGTTGCCCGCGCGCGAAAACTTCCACGCCTGGCGCTTGAGCTGGCGCATCTCGTTGTAGATGCGGTTGGTGTACGTGTCGTCCCCGTTCACCACCGCCAGTCCGCCCGGCGAGAGGTTCTCGGTGAACAGGCGCCGCTTGGCCTGAAAGTAGGCCTCCATGTCCTTGTGGTAGTCGAGGTGATCGCGCGAGAGGTTGGTGAAGCCCGCCGCGCGGAAGCTGAGCCCGTGCACGCGGTCCTGCGACAGCGCGTGGCTCGACACCTCCATCACCACCGTGTCCACGCCGGCGTCCACCATCGCGCGGAAGGTGCGGTGCAGCTGCACCGCGTCGGGCGTGGTGTGCGTGGGCGGGTGGCTCTCACCGGGCCAGCGCACGGCGATGGTGCCGAACAGGCCGACCTGCGACATGCCGGCCAGGCAGATGCTCTCCACCAGCCAGGCGGTGGTCGTCTTGCCGTTGGTGCCGGTGACGCCCAGCAGCACCAGTTCGCGCGCCGGGTTGCCGTAGAAGTTGCCGGCGATGAGCGCCAGCGCCTTGCGCGCGCTGGGCACCACGAAGACGGGCACCTGCACGGCGCCCACCGGCTTCTCGGCGACGATCGCCACCGCGCCCGCCTGGACCGCGTCGCGCGCGAACTGTACCCCGTCGGCCTTCGTGCCCGGCACGGCGACGAACAGCGCGCCCGGCGTCACCTCGCGCGAGTCGGCGGTGACGCTCGTCACGTCCACCTTCGCCTTCGAGGAGGCAACCGGTTCCGTTCCCACACCCGCGAGCAGCTCCGTCAGCTTCATCGATCGTGTCTTCCTGGCCGCGGCTGCACGGCCATCAGGGGGTGGCTCAGGGCAAGCGGCTTGCCAACTCCAGGGAGATGCGGGTGCCTTTGTCGACGAGGCTTCCAGCGGCGGGCCGCTGCGCCACCACCCGGCCGGTGCCGGTCAGGTGTGGCTCGAGGGCCGCGCCGAGCAGCGCGCTGACCGCGGCGCGCCCGCTCTGCCCCCGGAGATCCGGCACCCGCACGGTGCCCTCGGCGACGGTCTCGGTGACGGCGTCCATCTCGTCGAGGCGCTCGATGGCGGCGACCACCGCCGACTTCACCGGCTTCGCGGGCACCGGCGCGGCGGCAGCCACGGCGCCCGGGCGCGACGGCGGCACGCCGAGCAGCGGCATGGCCTGCTGGGCGATTTCCCTGAAGGCGGGCGCGGCGACGAGGCCGCCGTAGACGTCCGTCTGCGGCTCGTCGATCACCACGAGGATGACGGCGCGCGGCGCCTCCGCGGGCACCAGGCCGATGAAGCTGGCGATGCGCTTGTCCGAGTAGCCGCCGGCCAGCGGGTCGGCCTTCTGCGCGGTGCCCGTCTTGCCCGCCACGCGGTACTCGTCGAGGCGTGCCCGGGTCGCGGTGCCGCCGGGCTCGACGACGGACTCCAACATCGACACCACCTGCTTCGCGGCCTTCTCGCCCACCACGCGGCGCACCGCGGTCGGCCCGTTCTCCAGCAGCACCACGCCGTCGGGATCGACGACCTTCGACACGAGGTACGGCTTCATCAGCACGCCGCCGTTCGCCAGCGCGCCGTAGGCGGCGGCGAGCTGCACCGCGGTCGCGGTGAGGCCCTGACCGAAGGCCTGCGTGGCCAGCGCGATCTCCGCCTTCGGGAACGGCAGGGAGCCTCGCCCCTCGCCCGGCAGCCCGAGCCCCACCTTCTCGCCGAAACCGAAGCGCTGGTACGCCGCCGCCAGGCGCTCGCGGCCCAGCTTCTGCGCCACCTTCGCGGCGCAGATGTTGGACGACACCTGCAGGATGCCGCGGGGCTTGAGCCAGGCGTACGGGTGCGTGTCGTGCACGACGTGGCGGCCCATCGCCCAGCGGCCCTTCTCGCAGTCGAACTCGGTGTCCTCGGTGATCACCTTCTCGTCGAGCGCGGTGGCGACCACGAAGGCCTTGAAGGTGGAGCCGGGCTCGAAGGTGTCGGTCGCGGCTCGGTTGCGGATCGCCTCGGGCCGCGCGTCCTTCGGCGAGTTCGGGTTGAAGCGCGGCGCGTTCGCCAGCGCCAGCAGCTCGCCGGTGCGGGGGTCCAACACCACCGCCATGCCCGACGCCGCCTTCGCCTCGACGACGGCCTTCTCCAGCGCCTTCTCGGTGACGTACTGGAGCTGCCGGTCGATGGTCAGCGTGAGGCTCGCGCCCTGCCGGGCCTGCGGGTCCTCGACGCCGTTGGTGAGCAGCTTGCGGCCCCTGGCGTCGCGGAAGCCTTCGCGCGTCACCCGCTCGCCCGACAGCTCGTCCTCGAAGGAGCGCTCCAGCCCATCGAGGCCGTGCCCGTCGGTGCCGACCAGGCCGATGACGTGCGCCGCCAGCTCGCGCTGCGGGTAGAAGCGCCGCGGCTCGCGCGCGAAGCCCACGCCGTGAAGGCCCAGCGCCTTCACCTTCGCCACCTCGGCCGGGGACACCTGGCGCTTCACCCACGCGAAGCGCCGGCCCTTGTCCAGCTTCCCGGTCAGCTCCCGCCAGTCGACGCCCAGCGCCGCGCCCAGCGCGCGGGCCGCGGCCTGGTGGTCGTCGATCAATGACGGGTCGACCCACACGGAGTCCACCTCCACCGATTGCGCGAGCGGCGTGCCGCGGCGGTCGAAGATGTCGCCGCGCCGCGCGGGGATCTCCATCGCCCGCACGTACTGATCTTCGGCGAAGGCTTTGAGCTTCTCCTGCTGGTGCACCTGCAGGTGCACCGCGCGGCCGAAGACCACGGCGAGGAGCACGAGGAAGACGCCGGCCAGCACCAGCACGCGCGCCCGCATGCCCGACGAAGGCCCTTCCACCGCCTGCATGTTCTTCAGGTCGCGCATGGTCACTTCTTCAGGTGCGTCACCGTGCCCGGGGAGGGGGGCACCAGGCCGAGCTGGTCCTTCGCGATCGTCTCGAGGCGCGCCGGGCGCTTGAGCGTGGCGAGCTCGAGCCGGAGCTGGTCGTTCTCGCGGGTGAGCGCGGCGCCCGCCGCGTCGAGGCGCGACAGCTCGTAGCCCATCTTCACCACCATCACCCGGGACGTGACGTGGACGACGCCGACGCCGGCCAGCAACAGCACCGCCAGCGCCGCCGGGAGGATCTCCAGGAGGATCACCGACAGCGACACGCCACCCTTGTTCCGCGCCTCGATCACCACACTCATGACTTCTTCTCCACGCCGCGCAGCCGGGCGCTGCGAGCCCGGGGGTTGTTCGACAGCTCGGCCTCGCCGGCCGTGATCGGCTTCTTCGTGAGCGACGTGAAGTCCGCCTTCACCTCGCGGATCACCGGCAGCCCGCGCGGCAGTTCGTCGGGCGCCTCGCCGCACAGGGCGCGGAAGGCCTGCTTCACCTTGCGGTCCTCGAGCGAGTGGAAGCTGATGATCGCGGCCCGCCCGCCGGGCCTGAGCAGCGTCGGCAGCGCGGCGAGCGCCTGGTCGAGCTGCCCGAGCTCGTCGTTCACGGCGAGCCGCAGCGCCTGGAAGGTGCGCGTCGCGACGTGAATGTCCTTCGGCCAGGCCTTCCGCGGCACCGCGGCCTTCACCGCCTCCACCGCCTCTTTCGTCGTCTTCGGTAGCCGCGCCTTGAGCTCCCGGGCGATGGGTCGGGAGAAGCGCTCCTCGCCCAGCTCGTAGATCAGGTCGGCCAGCTCGCGCTCGCTCACCCGCTCGATCAGCTGGGCGGCGCTCTCTCCGCTGGCGGCCATGCGCATGTCGAGCGGCCCGTCCTGCTGGAACGAGAAGCCGCGGTGCGCGGTGTCGAGCTGCGGGCTGGAGACGCCGAGGTCGAGCAACAGCCCGTCGACCGGCCCGTCCACGAGCGTCGCCACGTCGCCGAAGGCGCCCTGCACCGCGCGGAAGCGATCGCCAAAGCGCTCGAGGCGGGCGCGCGCGGCGTCGAGCGCCGACGGATCACGGTCGATGCCCACCACGGTGGCGCCGCGCTCGAGCAGCGCCTCCGAGTGGCCTCCACCGCCCAGTGTCCCGTCGACGATCACGCGCCCCTCCGAGGGGTTCAACAGGTCCACCGCCTCCTCGAGGAGGACGGTCTGGTGGACGAAAGCGATGGCCTCACCCGCCCTGGGTCAGCACGGCGCGCTCGAAGCTCCTGCGCGCGTCGGAGGCGTCGGCAAAGTAGTCGAAGGCCTCGTGGGCGCCCGCGCTGCGGAAGATCGCGTGCAGGTACGGCGAGAGGCCCGACAGGCGAATGTCGCCGCCGCGCTCACGGAAGGCGTCGGCGTGGCGCATGAGCGGCCGCACGCCGCGGTAGTCGAAGTGCGACACCTCGCTGAAGTCCATCACCACGCGGGTGACGCCGCTCTTGTGCAGGCGGAACACCATCGCCGTGACGTCGGCCATCTCGTCGAGGCCGATCTCGCCCTCGAGGACCATCGTCATGACGCGCGACGTTGCTGTAGCGCGCCGCGCCTGTTCGACCACCCCGGGTTCCACCAGCTCGCTCACGTTCGTCCCCTCTCCTTCGTTGCGTACGAGACCGCGTCAACCCGCCCGCAGCTCGGCCAGCACCCGCATCACGTCGGCCGAGTCCGCCTCGGTGCGCGCCTCTTCCTGCGCCTTCTGCCAGCCGTCCTTCGACCAGAGCTCGATCACCTTCACCATCCCCGCCCACACGACGTCCTTCTCGAGGTGGGCGTGCGCGCGCAGCGACGGGGGGATCAGCACCCGCCCCAGCTTGTCGAGTTGCAGCTCCTGGGCGCTCGCCACGTAGAGCCGCAACAGCGACTTCACGCCCGGCTCCATGGGGTTGCGCCGGCCGAGCGCCGCCTCGAGCTGCTCCCACTCTCGCACCGGGTACGCGTGGAGGCAGCTGTCGAGCGCGGTCGTGACGATGAGCCGGTCGTCGTACTGGCCGACGAGCGTCTCCCGCAGCTTCACCGGGAAGCTGGTTCGCCCCTTCGCGTCGATCTGGTGCTCGAAGACGCCCCGGAACACGCCGTCGCTCCACTTTCGTTCCGCGCCGCTGCCGCTGCCGCCGCTCGTTGCCCAACGCCACCGCAACGAGGGAAAATGATCCGCTTCTTCCCACTCCTTACCACCGGGCGGAAAAATAGGGCCGGAATCCAGGGGGGTCAAGAAACGCCGGGGCGGCGCGCGGCGATCGGACGAGATTCCGATGTAGGTGAAATGCGCTGCGGAACCGCCCGGAAAAGGCTGCTAGGAAGGCCGCGTGGTGGGGACGGGAGCCAGCGCCAAGCAGGTGCGACTGCGCGTGGGCTACAAGAGCCCGGAGGCGCTGTTGGCCGAGCTCACCAAGAGTGTTGGCCGGGGCGGCGTGCGGATCGAGTCGAAGAAGTCGCTGCCGGTGGGCACGGGCTTCGTGTTCGAGCTGCACAGCCAGGGCGTGCGCGAGCCCGTCGAGGTGTGCGGCACGGTGATGTCGGTGACCGAGAGCGCGCCCGGCCGCTTCGTGCTGCACATCCGCTACGAGCCGCCGAAGTCGCGGCGGGGCATCGAGAGCGTCCTCGAGTCCATCGTCGGCGCCGCGCGTTCGGACGCCAAGCGCAGGCACCCGCGCATCCCGCTCCACGTGCGCGCCGTGGAGGACCGGCAGGACTCCGCCATCTTCCGGCTGCGCGACATCAGCAAGGGCGGCCTCGGCGTGGACGTCGACGGCGAGACGATGCCGAAGCACGTGCGGCCCGGCGTGCCGTTCCTCATGAGGATGAAGCTGTCCACCGGCCCGCTGGTGGTGGCCGGCGAGGTCGTGTGGACACAGACGACGAAGGTCGACGCGGCGCCGCTGCGCCTCGGCGTCGCCTTCTCGCACCTGCCGCCGGAGAACGAGCGGCTGCTCGACGACCTGCTCAACCTGCGCGCCCTGCCCGCTCCGCCGTGGATCGCCCGGCTCACCTTCGGCGCCGAGGCGCTGGCACAACGGCCGTTCTGACGCGGCGTCAGTCGACCCACACGGGCCCGGCCGCGGCGGCGCCGTCGAGCACCACGCGGACGGTGCGGCCCAGAAGCCAGGCCTCGGCCTCGGCGGGCGCGTAGCCCATGGGGAACAGGCGCGCCGCGCGCGCGTCGCCCAGGCGCAACAGCGGCTTCGCGTCGGGCAGCGCCGACAGCGTCTCGAGCGAGCCGTCGGCGCGCTGCAGGTGCAGGCCGAGGAAGGGCTCCTCGAGGCTGACGCCCAGCACCTTCGCCTTCGCCGTCGCCTTGCCGGGCGTGTCGGCGCCGCGCGTGACGGACTCGTGCGCGAGCGTCCGCCGCGGCGTCAGGTAGAGCCCCGCGGCGCTCGCCCGCTCCGCCTCCAGCTGGGCGTCGAGGCGGCGCTTCAGCACCGGCGCCTTCGTCGGCCACAGCCGGCCGCCCTTCCACGTGTACTCGCGGCCGATGAGGACGAGGCCGGCGCGCTCGGGATCGCGCCAGTCCCACTCGGTGAGGAGCAGCCGGCCCCGATCGTCCACCGCGTCGGGGCCCCAGTCGTGGACCAGCGCGTGGGTGACGCCGTCGCCCGCGCCGTCGACGATGGCGAGCTCCCACAGCCGCACCGCGACGCCGACCGCCTCCGCTGCGCGGTTGGCCACCACCAGCTCGTCGCGGCCGTCGCCGTCGAGATCGACGAGCAGCACCTGGAAGTCGTCGAGGTCGCCGCTCAGCGCGGTGGCGTCCCACTCGACGTGGCGATCGCCGGGTCCGTCCACCACCAGGCCGGGCCGCGCCCCGTCGGCCGCCGGCACCGCCTTGCAGACGCGCACCGCGCCGTCGTCGCGGAGCGGCCCCGTCGCCAGTGGCGGAGCGGGGCTCGCCGCGGCGCCCGGCCACACGGTGCAGGCGGCGGCGAGGCTCTCGGGAAAGGACGCCGCGGTGGGCGCGGGGAGGACGACGGGAGCGGCGGCGAGGACCAGCGGGAGCAGCATGGGGCGGATGTTGCCGGAAGGGCGCGCCGGCGCGAAAGGCCCGCTCGAGGCCAGCGCGCAGCGTGAGCCGATTCCCCGCCGCCCAAAGGCTCCGTTCAGCGCAGCGACGGGTACCCGCGCGCCAGCTCGACGGCCGCGGCGAGCACCTCGTTCGTCGCCTCGGGATCGACGGGCAGGAAGACCTGCAGCGCCTGCGCGGCCTTCAGGTGCGCGGCGAGCGCGTCACCCTTCGCGCACGCGCAGAGGGCGCGGCGGGCGGCCGACAGCGCGCGCTCGTGCGCGGCGTTGGTGTACAGCTCGACCGCGGCGGTGCGCCACGGCTCGAGCCGCGTCCTCTTCGCGAGCTGCCGGTTGCGCGACTCCATCGAGTCGAGCGCGTACGCGTCCATCACGATGTCGGCGATCGCCGCCAACACCACCTGGTGCTCCTCGATCGCCGGGCCGTATGCCTCGACCGCCACCTTGAGGCAGAGGAGCGCCAGCTGCTTGAGGTGCTCCGCCGGCGCGTCGCCCGCCGCCACCTTCGGCTCGCCCCCGTCGAAGAGCCCCAGCGCGCCCTTCATCGCGCGCTTGAGCAGCATGCCCGTCACCAGCATGCGGTTGATCTCGTTGGTGCCTTCGAAGATCCGGTTGATGCGGATGTCGCGGTACGCGCGCTCGACCGGGTACTCCTCGATGTAGCCGTAGCCGCCGTGCAGCTGCACCGCGTCGTCGATGAGGCGGCTCGCGAGCTCCGAGCCCATCACCTTGAGGATCGACGCTTCGATGGCGAACTCCTCGATCGCCGCGAGCGTCTCGGCGCCCTGGGCGATGAGCGCGTCGATGTGGCCCGAGGTGCGGTACGCCATGGACTCCACCGCGTACGTGTCGGCGAGCATGCGGGCGAGCTTCTCGCGGGAAAGTCCGAAGCGGACGAGCGGCGTGCCGAACTGCTTGCGCTCGCTCGCGTAGGCCACCGCGCCGGCGAGGTGCAGCTTCATGCCGCCGGCCACGCCCGCGCCCAACTTCAAGCGCCCGACGTTCAGGATGTTGAAGGCGATCTTGTGCCCGCGGCCGATTTCCCCGAGCAGGTTCTCCACGGGCACCTTCGCGTCCTCGAAGATGAGCGGGCAGGTCGAGCTGCCGCGAATGCCCATCTTCCGCTCCTCGGGACCGATGGTGAGGCCCGGTGTGCCGCGCTCGACGATGAAGGCCGTGAAGAGGTGGCCGTCCACCTTCGCGAACACGATGAAGACGTCGGCAAAGCCGGCGTTGGTGATGTACTGCTTCGAGCCGTTGAGCACCCAGTGCTTGCCGTCGGCGCTTCTCACCGCGCGCGTCTTCGCGCCCAGCGCGTCGCTGCCCGAGCCCGCCTCGGTGAGCGCGTATGCCGAAATCCACTCGCCGCTCGCCAGCTTGGGCAGGTACTTCGCCTTCTGCGCCTCGGTGCCGAAGTAGACGATCGGCAGCGTGCCGATGCCCGTCTGCGCGCCGAACGTCACCGACCAGCTGCCGAGCAGGCTCTTCGCCTCCGTCACCAGGAGGCTGGTCGTCTTGTCGAGCGCCGAGCCGCCGTACGCCTCGGGGACGTCGACGCCCAGCAGCCCCAGCTCGCCGGCCCTGCGGATCAGCTCGCGCAAAAGCGCGAAGTCCTTGTGTTCGATGCGCTCGGCCCTCGGCAGCACCTCCTCGCGGGAGAAGCGCATCGCCGTCTCGTACAGCGCGCGCTGCTCGTCGGTGAAGGACTCGGGCGCCATCACCTCCACCGAGCCGACCGGGTTCACCAGGAAACTCCCACCGCGCGCGTGGCTCATCGACGTCACTCCGATGCGTGAAGACACCAAACTTTGGCTCGAAGGCCGACTGCACCATAGTCGGGGGGCCATGAAATTGAATCCGCGCCTTCGCCTGCTGTCGCTCGCCTGCCTCGCCCTGGCCCCGGGGGCGTGCGGGCCCACCATCGGCGACGCGTGCACGGCGGACGCGGACTGCGGCCCGGGCGTGTGCGTGAAGAAGGACTACACGCCCGGCGGCATGTGCAGCCTCGCGTGCGAGGTGGGCGGCGCGCTCTGCCCGGCCGGCACCATCTGCGTGAAGGACGCGATCGCCGGCAACCAGCCCGGCTGCATGAAGTCGTGCACCCGCCAGGCCGACTGCCGCGACGCCTACGTCTGCAACAACGCCAAGGACAGCGCGACGCCCGTCTGTGTGGGGCCCGCGGGCATCTGACCAGCGCGTCCCCGAGAAAGACGAAGCCCCCGGCGCCGCCCTTCCGCGAGGGGAGGTGAGGCCAGGGGCCTGCTTCACGCCACCGTCAACCGGCAGCGCGCGTGGTCAGCGGACCTCGCCGAACGACGACGGCATCTGAATGACCGAGCCGCCGCCCGACATCGCACGGAGGAAGCGCTCCTTGTCCGCGCGCTCCTGGCTGACCTCGCCGATCGGGTGCAGGCGCATGGCCTTGCCGATGACGCGCGCCGACCTGCGCGAGTAGAGGAAGATGTTGAAGCTGTCCGTCTCGTGGTTCAGCACGTAGATGCCGTCCGTCTCCGTCGGGGCCGACAGAACCGCGTTGGCTGCCGCCGCGTTGACGAGGGGGTCGGCCTCCTTGACGGAAGCACCACCAAAGCGGAAGGGCGAGAGTGCACCGATGGCGTTGGAAATCGACCCGAAGATGTCGCCACCACCCTCCGCCCCCCAGCAGATGAACATCAGCACGCAGTTGTAGGACGCCTCCCCCTGCAGCCGCTCGCCCAGCGTGTAGCCGAACTCCTGCGGCCGGCTCCACAGGCGCATCGCCTCGGGCGCGAAGCCCGCGTTCGCGTTCGCCTTCACGTCCTGCCCGTGCGCACAGCCCACCAGGGTCGCCGCCAACGCGGCCACTGCCACGATCTTCTTCATAGGTTCGAACACCCTCCCTCCCGAAATTGGGATGGCGCGCACACTAGTCCTTTCGAGCCCCGCAGCAAGAGCGAAGGACGAACGCGCTGACGCGGGTCAATGACCGGCGTCCTTCGGCGGCCTCGGGTAGACGAGGCAGGTGCCGGGGAAAAAGGCGTCGTCATCGTCGAGGTAGTTCGCCGCCAGCGCGCGGGCCGTCTGCGCGAGCTCCATGCCGAACGACGGCATCACGCAGTAGTCCGGCGCGCTGGTGAAGCGGGCCTGCAGCGTCCGGTAGCCCTTCTGCAACGTGGACAGGTCCATCTGCCCGCCGCGCAGCGGCACCGTCGGGCCGTTGGGATCGCCGCCGTGCAGCTTGCCCATGTTCGTCTGCAGCTCGAAGCCGTCGGCCCGGTGGATGACGCGCAGCTTCCCGGGCACCGGCTCCTCGAGCCACTTCTGGAAGGCGGCCTCGTCGCGCAGCGTCACCGGAAAGGCAATCTCCCGGTCCGGGTGCTTGAGCCAGGTCTCGAGGCCCGCGTCGTCGAGCGCCGCGAGCGTGGGCGCGACCTGCACGAGGTACGTGTCGCCCACCGGCACCAGGAGCAGCGGGGCCTCGAGCCTCGTGACGTCGGCGACCGGCTTGCCGTCGACCAGCGCGCGCTCGCCGTCGAGCATCACCACCGTCGCACCATCGGGCGGCCTCGGCCCCACGGGCGCGAGCGGCACCACCTTGAAGAGCGGATCGTCTTCCACCTCCGCCTGCTCGCCCGCGTCGGGGCGCACGGGCTCGAGCGGCGCCAGCGGCTGCGGCGTGGCGCGCGCCGGCGGCGCCTTCTTCTCGGCGCAGCCCAGCGCGGCGAAGGCGAGCGCGGCGGCGAGGAGGTAGCTGCTTCTCACTGGGCGCTCCCCTTCCCGTCGGGCGTCGAGTCAGACGACCAGGCGGGCTTCGGGGTTCCCCCGCCGGGCTCCGGGAAGGCGGCGCGCACGCACGCCGCGTCGGCCAGCCCCTTCGCCGCGGCGTCGAACGCCGCCTCGCGCGGGTGCGTGAAGTGCGTCATGCCCCTGAAGCGCGCCGCGTCCTGCGGCCCACCCGCCTCGCGGATGTAGATGGCCTTCACGCGGTCGGGGAACTCCTCGCGGATCTGTGCGTACACCTCGGGATCCTTCTCGCCCGAGTCGCCCACCAGCACCACGGGCTGCGGCAGCGACTCGAGGAGCGCGCGGATGACGGGCTGCTTGTACCCGGACAGCGTCTTCGGCCCGAAGTCGCGCAGGTACAGACCGAAGGGGGGAAAGCCGTGCCGCAGGAGGAACTGGGTGATGCGCCCGACGTACTGCACGGGGCTGCCGCTCACGAGCGCGAACACCGGGCGCGCGGGCTTGTCTGCGCGCAGGCAGCCGTAGAAGTCGGCCATGCCTTCGACGACGGGCTGGGTGGTGGCGTCGCGAAACAGCCCCGCTTCGATCGCCCCGCCGCTCGCGACGTTGGTGACGGCCAGCGTGTCGTCGAAGTCCGACACCACGAAGAAGGGCGCGTCGGCCGCGAGGATGTCCACGGTGGCGCGGCCCGTCTCCGCGCCGCCGACGTGCGCCTCGGCGGTCGACAGGCCGGGCTCGAAGCCCTTGCCCTCGCCGGGCGCCAGCGTCACCTCGAAGTGGCCGTCGTGGCCCGAGGTGACGGTGGCGGAGCGCCCGGCGTAGCGGACCTCCACCTTTGCGCCTTCCCAGTTGCTCGAGGTGAGCCAGCGCAGGTTGCGCGACGCGGTGGACGAGCCGCCCGACGGCGCGTGCTTGAGCACCCGCCCGGACAACGTCACGCCGCCCGGCGCGCCCACCGCCGGGAACAGGAGCACCAGCGGGGCCGCCTGCGCCGCCCCGGCCCACAGACCCACAATCACGATGAATGACCGCACACCCGTCATGTTAGCGTCTCGCGCCCTCGAAGGACTCGAACGTTGTCGACGCCGTCCCCCACTCCCTTCGGCAAGTACGAGCTGCTCGACCGCATCGCGGCCGGCGGCATGGCCGAGATCTTCAAGGCCCGCTACGCGCCCGCGCCCGGCGTCACCAAGCAGGTCGTCATCAAGAAGATCCTCCCGCACTACGCGGCGAACCGCGGCTTCATCGCCATGTTCACCAACGAGGCGCGGATCGCGATGGGCCTGTCCCACGGCAACATCGCGCAGGTCTTCGACTTCGGCGACATCGACGGCGACTACTTCCTGGCGATGGAGCTGGTCGACGGCCAGCCGCTGTCCAAGGTGCTCAAGCGCGCGCGCACCTTCGGCATCGAGACGCTGCCGCCGGCGATCGCCGCCTTCGTCGCGATCGAGATGCTCAAGGGCCTGCACTACGCGCACACCCGGCTCGACGAGCACGGCGCGCCGCTGCACATCGTCCACCGCGACGTCAGCCCGCAGAACGTCCTCGTCAGCTACGAAGGGCAGATCAAGGTCGTCGACTTCGGCATCGCCAGGGCGCGTAACGCCGGCGTCGAAGAGACGGCCGCGAATGCGGTGAAGGGCAAGTACGCCTACTTCGCGCCCGAGCAGGCGCGCGCGAAGGAGCTCGACGCGCGCACCGACGTCTTCGCCGCGGGCATCGTGCTGTACGAGATGCTCACCGGCCAACTGCCCTTCCAGGGCCGCATGATGGACGTGCTGTCGAAGATCGTCCGAGGGCAATTTCCCCGGCCCCGCGAGCTGAACCCGCGCGTGCCGGCCGAGCTCGAGCGGATCGTCCTCAAGGCGATGGCGCTCGAGAAGAGCGATCGCTTCCAGTCGGCCGAGGCGTTCCAGCAGGAGCTGTCGCGCTACCTGGCGTCGTCGCACCCGGACTTCACACCCGGCGAGCTGGGGCAGTTCCTGCAGCTGCTCTTCGAGGAGGAGCTGGTCGCCGAGGGCCGGCCGGTGCAGCTGGCGCGCTCCTTCGTCGAGAAGGTCCAGACGTGGAAGACGCCGAAGTCCGACCAGGCCGACGCCGAGGCCGCCACCGAGATGGTGGACGTCGGGGACATCGCCGGCGCGCCGAAGTTTCCGCGCGCGCCCACGTTTGATCGCGTGCCCCGGGCGAAGGGCCGGGGCGCGCTGCGCGCGGTGGTGCTGGTGATCGCCGCGGCGGCGGTGGGCTTCGCCGGCGTCTCGCTCGGCGTGCGGCTGCGCAAGGGGACGTTGGACGTCACCTCCACGCCGCCGGGCGCGCGCATCGCCATCGACGGAAAGGACACCGGGCGCACCGCGCCGGCCGTGCTGGAGGACCTCGAGGGCGCCCGCACGTACAAGCTGGAGCTGACGAAGGACGGCTTCAGGCCGTGGGCCAACGACGTTCCGCTGCAGCGCGGGCAGCACCTCGTCGTCGACGCGAAGCTGGAGGCCGTACCGCCGCCGCCGGTCGAGGCGCCACCCGAGCCCGCGGTGGACGCCGGCACCACCGAGGCCGCGGACGCCGGCGCGGCCGAGGCGCCGCCGCCCGCGCCGGTGCCCGACACGGTGAAGTGGCCCGCCCCGCGCTTCGAGCTCGACGCCGCGAAGCACCGGCTCGATCTCTCGCAGTCCGGCGCCCTGGCGCTGAAGCTCGACCCCACGAAGACGTACCGCGTGACGCTGGGGAAGGGGCCGACCGAGGGCTGGGGCTTCTACGTGGTGAACGAGGCGGGCGCGCAGCCCGGCGCCTTCACCGCGCAGCCGCTGCAGATGAAGGGCGTGACGCAGCTGTTCGCCTTCCACCTGCCGGCCAGCGTGCTGGGCGCCGAGGGGAAGGACGACGTGAGGCCGCGGCCGCTCACCCTGCGGGCGGGCAACGAGAAGCGCGGCGCGACGCACCAGGTGCCGGGCACCCTCGCCTTCCCGGCCGAGGGCCGCGTGACGGTGACGGGGCTGGATCCGTCCGGCACCTACGAGCTGACGGTGCGCCAGGGCACGCCGCCCGCGCGCGTGCGAAAGTCCGGCGCCGAGGTGATGCGCGTGGTCGCGGGCCACCCCACCGGCGGGCTGGTGGTGGTGGCCGTCGGCGAGCCGTGGCGCTTCACCGGCGCGAAGCAGGTGTGGCTGACGCTGCTCGACGACGCGCCCGACGAGCAGGAAGGCCGCCTCGTCGTCGAGCTGCGCGAGGTGAAGCCGAAGAAGAAGCGGCGGCGCTGAAGCGGTTGCGCGGCGCGCCCGAGTCGACTTCAACGCCGCCATGGCCCGCCGCCCGTTCCCCTGGAAAGCCCTGCTGCTCGCCGGCGGTGGCGCGCTGACGGCCGCGCTCATCGGCGGCTACCTCTACGCGATGCGAGAGGTCGTCCACGCGTACTACGCGAGCACCTACGCGCCGGAGCCGCTCACCGGAAAGGACCTGGGCGAGCCGCCGGCCGCGCACCGCCTCACCGACGTGCCGTGGCTCAGCGAGACGGTGGCGCTGGGCCCGTCCATCAGCCTGCGCATGCTGGCCGCCCAGCAGGGCCGTCCGGCCCCACGCCCCGCGATCGACTTCTTCATGGGCAGCACATGGGGGGCGATCGGCATCCCCGGCAAGACGGGTTTCTTCCCCGGGCAGGACCCGGAGCCCGGCCTCGAGCGGGCGGCACCGCTCCTGGGCTTCACGCGCCGCTACCTCACCACCGACGACCGCGAGGCCTTCCTGCGCGCGGTGCGCACGCAGCTCGCCAGGGGCCGCGCGGTGCGGGTGGCGGTCGACCGCGCGTCGCTCCTGGGCGAGCGCGGCTTCCTGGCGCACAGCGTCGTCCTGGTCGGCTACGACGCGCAGGGCTTCGAGTACTACGAGCCAGTCTGCGACGACCCGAAGCGGTGTGTGCCCGGCGAGAAGCCCGCGGGGGAGCGAGGCCTCACCGTGGGGCTCGAGCGCTTCCTCATGGCCGTTGAGGCGCAAGCGCTCGCGTACCACTACCCGTGGACGTACCAGTTGCTGGTGCTCGAGCCGTCGGCCGCGCCCCCGCCCTCGCCCGCGGCGCTCCTCGAGGCGAACGGCCGGGCGCTCATCGGCACCGCCGGCGCCGGGCCGTCCACGGGCGCGCAGGCGGTACGCGACGTCGCCAGGGCCATCGAGCGCCACGGCGACTCGGTGGTGACGCCGGAGTTGCTCGCCGGCGTGCGCACCGCGGCCGTGGTGCGGCGCGACGACGCGCAGGCGCTGGCCGCGCTCTTCCCCGAGCGGAGCGAGCTGGCCACCACCGCCGAGTCCCTGGACGCGGCCGCGGCCGCGTACGCGAGGGCGGCCCGCGCGCTCGAGGCGAAGGATCTCGTCACCGCGGTGCAGGCGCTGCGCGACGCCGCGCTGGCGGACCTGCAAGCAGGCACGTCGCTGCTGCCGCGCCCCGACGCCGGGTGACAGGCGCCCGGTGGCGGTCGACGGGAATGCCCTGGGCGGGCGTCACGGGCAGGCCGTTGACCCGCACCCCGGCGCGCCTCGCCGAGCCGCTCAGTCGCCGGGGACGACGCGCGCCTGGATGGTGGTGGGCAGCTTCTTCAAGCCGTCCACCACCTGCTCCGTGAGGTTGGCGTCGAGATCCATCAACAGGTAGCCGATGTCGGCGTTGGTGGACAGGAGCTGCGCGTGGATGTTGGCGCCCACGTCGCCCACCACGCGGTTCACGTCACGCAGCACGCCCGGCACGTTCTGGTGCACGTGCGCCAGGCGCCAGGTCCCCGGCGTCGCCGCGAGTTCGACATGCGGCATGTTCACCGAGCCCGCGGTGGAGCCCTGGCTGGCGAAGCGCGACAGCGTGCCCGACACCTCGCGGCCGATATTCTCCTGCGCCTCGAGCGTCGAGCCGCCGATGTGCGGCGTGAGGATGACGTTGGGAAGGCCCTGGAGCGGCGTCTTGAAGCCCTTCGCGTCGTTCGACTCGGGCTCCTCGGGGTACACGTCGATCGCCGCGCCGCGCACGTGCTCGCGCTTGATGGCGTCGGCCAGCGCGTCGATGTCCACCACCGTGCCGCGGCTGGCGTTGATGAGGCAGGCGCCTTTCTTCATCGCAGCGAGCTGCGCAGCGCCGATCATCCCTTTCGTCTGCGGCGTCTCGGGCACGTGCAGCGTCACGAAGTCGGCCTGCGCGAGCAGCGACTCCAGCGCTGGCGCCGGCTGGTTGTTGCCGAGCGGCAGCTTCGCGGCGATGTCGTAGAAGACGACCTTCATGCCGAAGAACTCGGCGAGGATGCCCACCTGCGTCCCGATGTGGCCGTAGCCCACGACGCCCAGCGTCTTGCCGCGCACCTCGTTCGAGCCAGTGGCGCTCTTCCGCCACACGCCCTGGTGCATCTCCATGACGCGGTCGCCGAGCTGCCGCGACAGCATCACCACCTCGGCCAGCACCAACTCGGCCACGCTGCGGGTGTTCGAGAACGGCGCGTTGAACACCGCCACGCCCTTCTTCGCCGCGTGCTCCAGCGCGATCTGGTTGGTGCCGATGCAGAAGGCCCCGATCGCCATCAGGTCCTTCGCCTGCGGCGCGTCCAGCACCTCCTTCGTCACGTTCGTCTTCGAGCGAATGCCCAGCAGGTGCACGCCTTCGAGGTGCCTCGCGAGCTCGGGCCCCTGCAGGGCGCCGGCGACGCGCTTCACGGTGAAACCGCGCTCCACGAGGTGCGCCTCGGCGACAGGGTGGATGTTCTCGAGCAGCAGGACGGTCAGGTGGCTCATGGGGAATACCTTGGCGCGGGTGCGCGCGTGGGGGAACAGGCGAGCGCGCGGCGGTGGGAGCCCAAGGCCCGTCTCCGGGGTTCAGTTCAAGTACGGCGGCGCGCCGCCGCCAGCCTTGCCACCCATCAGCTCCAACCCTTGTCGTGTCAGCATGAAGCGGACCAGCCCGGCGCCGCGCTCGGTTTCCAGCTCGGCCTCGAAGACCGGGCCGCAGATGCTGCCGATCGCCGCCTCCTGGCGCAGGTTCTTCACCTGCCCGTGCGCGAGCTGGTAGTCGACGATGCCGGCCGAGTCGTTCGCCTCGTAGAGCTCGAAGGCCACGCGGTGCAGCGCCAGCGCGAGCCCCTGCTCGAGCGGGAAGCTGGACGACAACACGGAGATGAGGACCCAGTAGGGCGTCGCTTCGGCGGACACGAGCGAAGGCGTAGCGGCGCCCCGCGGACAACGCAAGCTGCGTCGCCGATCAGCTCAGGCTCTCGACGAGCCGCTCGCGCCGCGACCGCACCCCGCGCGGTCTGCGCCCGCGCGCCGCCCTGCAGCAGAAGGCCCGTCGCCAGCGCCACCAGCACCGGCCACGCGCGCGCCCCGCCACCCACGAGCGCGCCGAGGGCGAACGACGTCTGCAGCCCCGCGGCGAGCGCCATCACCGGGTTGACGAAGGACGCGAACAGCTCGGCGGCGAAGAGCGCCGCGGGCGGCACCGGGTACGGCTCCAGCTTGTCGAGGTCGAGCTCCTGCCCGTCCCCCGTCATCAGCGAGGTGACGCCGCCGAGGAGCGGAAAGAAGGCGAAGACGGCGCCGCAGACCGGGGCGAAGACGCGTGGCTCGGTGGCGAGCTTCGCGCCCGCGATCGCCGCCGCTCCGCACAGCGGCACGAGCAGCCCGAGCAGCAGGAGGCTCGAGACGGTGAGCGCGAGCGCGGTGACGGCCAGGCCGGCGTTGCGCAGGCCCGCGTTGAAGGCCGTGCGCAGGTGCGCCTCGAGCAGCTCGAGGAAGAGCGCTTCGACCCCCTGCTCCGGCCTCTTCAGCTCGTCGAGCGGCCCGAAGCCCTTCAGCTTGCCGCCGTCGATGATGGCGCTCAGCGGGCACAGCGCCTCCACCACCTCGAGGATGTGCGTGGTGAGGACGAGCGGGACGCTCTTCTTCTCGAGCGACCCGGGAAGCCGCCGCGCTCGAGCCGGAAGGACACGTCGTCCACGGCGGTGAGGGCGCCGAAGCGCTTCGTCACGTGCACCAGCTCCAGGGCCGCGTCCACGGGAGCCACTGTAGCGAAGGCGTGCGTTTCCGCGAGGTCGCCGTTACGGTGGGCGCCCGCATGAACATGCCCGTCGTCGAGCAGCGCTCCCTGGCCGGCTTCGCCGTCGTCGGCATCGCCTACGTCATCGCCGTCCTGGTCGCGTCGACCGTGCTGAAGCTGCTGCGGGAGCTGCACCCGCTGCTGGCGCTGGCGGCGGCGGACACCGCGGCGACGGTGACGGTGTTCGTCTTCTCGCGCGCCTTCGACAACACCAGCGTGTACGATCCGTACTGGAGCGTCGCGCCGCCGCTCATCGCACTGTGGCTGGTGCTGGAGCCGGGTGGCGCCCGCTTCGACCTCCGTCAGGTGCTCGTGCTGGCGCTCACCTTTGCCTACGGCGCGAGGCTGACGTTCAACTGGGCGCGCGGCTGGGCGGGCCTCAAGCACGAAGACTGGCGCTACGCCGACTTCCGCCAGAAGACGGGCAAGGCGTACTGGCTGGTCAGCTTCTGGGCGCTGCACTTCTTCCCGACGGTGATGGTGTTCCTCGGCATCCTCCCGTTGCTCGGCGCGCTCCAGACCGGCGCCGCGCCGTTCAACGCGCTGGACGTGGTGGCGGCGGTGGTGACGGCGGGGGCGATCGTCATCGAGACGGTGGCGGACGAGCAGCTGCGCAACTTCCGCCGCGCGAAGCGCGAGGCCGGCGACATCTGCAACGTCGGCCTGTGGTCGTGGTCGCGGCACCCGAACTACTTCGGGGAGTTGAGCTTCTGGGTGGGCCTCTTCCTCTTCGGGCTCGCCGGCGGCGCGCCGCTGTGGACCGGCGTCGGCGCGGTGGCGATGGTGGCGCTCTTCGTCGGCGCGTCGATCCCCATGGCTGAGAAGCGCTCGCTGGCGCGGCGCCCGCACTACGCCGAGCACCAGAAGCGCGTGTCGATGCTGATCCCGCTGCCGCCGAAGCGGGGATAGGCGCGTGGTGCCGGCCGCGTCGAGCGTCTGCACTTTTCGTCTCATGGCGACAGCCAGGGTCTTCAAGCGCGGGAACAGCCAGGCCGTTCGCCTGCCGAAGGAGCGCGAGCCGCAGCCAGCCGCCATCGGCGCCCCCCGCGTCGGGCGTTCCCGCGTCGTCCAGCGCTCCGCCGCCGTCCGAAGCAGCCGTCGTGGCGTCCACCGCGACCTCCTGGCGCAAGCTGCTCGAGAAGCCCCGCGGCTGGGACGGCGCCGCGATGACGGCCGGCGACTGCTGCCGCTTCTGCCTCACCAGCCCACACGTCGACGTGGTGCTCACCGGGCCCGCGAGCGAGGCGCAGCTGAACGAAACTATCGCGGCCGTCGAGAGCGGGCCGCTGTCCACCGGCGAAGCCGCGTGGATGCGGAAGTGCGGCCAGGCCGTGCACGGGTGAGCCGCGGTTCCGCCCGGCCCGCGGCGGGGCTATGAGGCAGCCATGAGCGCCGACCTGCAGGTGAAGGGCTTCGCCTGGCTGAACCTGCTGACGTACGTGCGCGAGCGCCACGGCGACCGCACCGTCGACGAGCTGAAGGCCGCCTTCCCGCAGCACGCCGCGCTGTTCGACGTGAAGGCGGTGCTGCCCGTCGGCTGGGTGCCCGCCGCGCTGCACCTCGGGGCGATCCACTGGCTCGTCGACCACCGGCACCGCAAGAAGCTGGAGGGCGCACAGGAAGTGGGCCGCGACCTCGCCACGCGCAACGTGAACAACACGTTCCGCTCGTTCCCTCGCCTCGAGGATCTCAAGACGGCGCTCGCCTCCACCGAGCGCGCCTTCGGGCAGTTCTACTCGCGCGGGAAGATGCACTTCACGCTCAAGGGCGACCTCCTCGAGGCGCGGCTCACCGAGTTCCCCTGGGCCACCGCCATCGTCGGGCACTCGCTGGGCGCGGGGCTGGTGGCCTTCCTGAAGGCCGGGCACGTCGAGGCGACGCTGCTGTCGGTGGCGGTGGGCCCGGAGTCGATCGCCTACGACGTGCGGTTCGTTCTGCCGGAAGGCGCGTGAGCCTCACGCGGCCATGCGCCGCGCGCGCAGCCGGAAGAACTTCTGCAGCGCCTGCGCGTAGTCGCCGTCGGCGCGCAGCTCCACCGAGTCGAGCTGCAGCTTCTTGAACAGCCGGTTCCGCTCTTCGCGGCGCGCGGCCATGAAGCGCATGAAACGCCCGCGGATGCGCGGGTCCGACGTGTCCACCGTGAAGCGCTCGCCGGTCTCCGGATCCTCGAGGTCGACGATGCCCAGCGCGGGGAACTTCTCCTCGAACGGATCCATCACCACCACCGGCACCAGGTCGTGCTTGCGCGCGACGATGCGCAGCGGCTTCTCGAAGTCCTTCGCCAGGAAGTCCGACACCAGAAAGGCCACCGTCTTCCGCTTCGCGACGTGCTCGAGGTACGTGAGCCCCGCGCCGAGATCGGTGCCGTGCCCCACGGGCTTCGTGGTGAGGATGTCGGTGATGAGCCGCAGCACGTGCGAGCGGCCTTTGCGCGGCGGCACCACCTTCTCCACGCGGTCCGAGAAGAGGATCAGCCCGACGCGATCGTTGTTGGCGATCGCCGAGAAGGCGATCTGCGCGGCCACCTCGGCGGCGATCTCCGCCTTGCTGCGCTCGCCCGAGCCGAAGGTGCCCGACGCCGACACGTCGACCAGCAGCATCACCGTCAGCTCGCGTTCCTCCGTGAAGACCTTCACGTACGCGTCGTTCATGCGCGCCGTGACGTTCCAGTCGATGGTGCGCACCTCGTCGCCCGGCTGGTACTGCCGCACCTCGGAGAAGGCCATGCCCCGGCCCTTGAAGACCGAGTGGTACTGCCCCGACAGCACGCTGGACACCACTTTGCGGGTGGCGATCTCCAGCTTGCGGATGCGCTTGATGAGGTCGCGCGGCAGCACGCGGGCGGCTCTCCGGCTACGGCACTTCCACGCGCTCGAAGACGCGCTGGATGATCCGCTCGGGCGTGAGCTCTTCGGCTTCCGCTTCGTAGGTGAGCGCCACGCGGTGCCGCAGCACGTCGAGGCCGACCGCCTTCACGTCCTCCGGCGTCACGAACCCGCGGTGCCGCAGGAAGGCGTGCGCGCGCGCCGCCTGGGTGAGCGCGATGGTCGCGCGCGGGCTGGCGCCGTACTGGATGAAGTCGGGCAGATCCTTGAGCCCGTACTTGAGCGGCTCGCGCGTCGCGAACACGATGTTGAGAATGTAGTCCTTCACCTTCTCGTCGACGTAGATGCGGTGCAGCGCCGCGCGCGCGTTGGCGATGTGCTCGGGCGAGATGACCTTGTTCGCCTTCGGCAGCGAGTCGCCCGCCATGCGGTTCAGGATCTCCTTCTCCTCCTCGCGCGTCGGGTAGCCAACCTTCACCTTCAGCATGAAGCGGTCGACCTGCGCCTCGGGCAGGGGGTAGGTGCCTTCCTGCTCGATCGGATTCTGCGTGGCGAGCACGATGAACGGCGACGGCAGCGGGAAGGTGTTGTTGCCGATGGTGACCTGCCGCTCCTGCATCGCCTCGAGCAAGGCCGACTGCACCTTCGCCGGCGCGCGGTTGATCTCGTCCGCGAGGATCACGTTCGCGAAGATCGGCCCCTTGCGCACCGCGAAGCTGGCCGTCTGCTGGTTGTAGATGACCGTGCCGATGAGATCGGCGGGCAGCAGGTCCGGCGTGAACTGGATGCGCTGGAACGCCGCGGCGAACGCGTCCGCGAACGTGCGCACCGTCAGCGTCTTGGCGAGGCCCGGCACGCCCTCGAGCAGCACGTGACCGTTGCAGAGCAGGCCGATCAGCACCCGCTCCAGCATCGGCTTCTGCCCGACGATGACCTTCGACGTCTCGAGGAAGAGCGGCTCGACGAAGGCGGACTCCTTCTGCACCGCCTCGGTGATGGCCTTGATGTCGGTGTTCATGAGGCTCTCGTCAGCGCAGCTGGGTGAGCTTGTTGCGCGCGTCGCTCTGCAGCTCGGGCCGCACGTCCGGCGCGGTCGAGGCGACGTAGCGCTGGTAGTAGTTTCGCGCGTCTTCGATGCGGTTCATCCCGCGGTACGCCTCCGCCAGGCCGTACAGCGGGCTGGACAGCGTCGGGTCGAGCCGCAGCGCATATTGGTAGTCGACGGCCGCCTCCGCGAAGCGGCGGAGGCCGATCAGCGTCGAGCCGCGGGCGATGTAGCCGACGGTCAGCGCGGGCTCGAGCTTGAGGCACTCGTTGAGCGAGTTGAGCGCCTCGCCGTAGCGCCGCTGGCCGATCAGCTGCACGCCGGTCTCGTAGTGCTGCCTCGCCTGCGTGCGCGTGGAGTCGGCCACCGGTCCCGAGCCGGGCGGCTTGTTCGCTTCCTGCGGGCTGGCGCCGCCGGCCTGCGCCATCTTCTGCTGCGCGCGGGCGATGTTGTCGGCGGCGCTCTTCTTCACGGCCGGGTCCGGCGACAGCTGCTGCACCTTCGTCCAGCGATCGATCGCCTGCGAGTAGTACCCCAGCACGGCGTAGGCGTTGCCCAGCTTGAAGAGCGCCTCGACGTTGTTGGGATCCGCGTTCACCGCGTCCTGGTATGCGAAGGACGCCTCGCGGTACTTCTTCTCGGCCCACAGCTTGTCGCCTTCCGCCGTCTTCTGCGCGGCCTGCGCGCCGAGCGAGCCCGTCGGCGCCGCCGCTTCGGCAGTCGCGGCCGCCGTGGTTGCGGGCGCCGCCACCGCGGCCGGGGGTGCGACCGGTTGCGCGGCCTTCAGCTGGGCAATGGACTCCTTCGCGCGGTCGATCCACTTCTGCTCGCTGGGCCGCTTCTCCTTCGCCAGGTACGACTCGTACGCGGCGATCGCCTTGTCATTCTGCCCGAGCGACTTGTAGGACTCCGCCAGCCCGTAGAAGCCGTCGGGGTCGTTCGGATCGAGCGCGGTGTACTTCTCGTACGCCGTCGCCGCCGTCGCGAAGTCCTGCGTCTTGCGCGTCGCGTAGCCCAGGTTGAACCACGCCAGCTTGAAGCCCGGGTCCGCCTCGGTCGCCGCCTTGAACTGGGCGATCGCCTCGTCCTGCTTCTTCTGCTTGAACAGTGCGCTGCCCAGGCCGTTCATCGCCGCGGCGTAGCCGGGCGTGGCCTGGAGCGCCGCCTGGTAGTGGGCGATCGCCTCGTCGTACTTCTGGGCCTCGAGCGCCTTCTCGCCCTTGTCGAACGCCGCCTTGGCCGCCGCCGACGGCGTGACCGCCGCGCTCGCCGCCAGGGCCGTGCCTACCACCAGGGAAATCCAGATGTTCCGCATGGCTCTCCTCAACACAGGCGGTCGCGGAGTCTTCCCGACCGGCACACCCCTCTACGCCCGGACTGCTAGCAAAGTTCAACGCCTGGCGCGATCAACGTGCACCAAAAGGTGCCGGCGGCGCCGAAAGCGATCAGCCTGCGGCGGGGGCCTTCTTCTTCAGCAGACCGGGCACGCTCAACACCACGATGGCGGAGATGACGAGGCCGGCGCCGGCGGCCTCCTGCCACTCGAGCGCGCGACCCATGCCGAGCAGCCAGAGCGCCGTCGTGGCGAGCACGCCCGCCAGCACGCTGGACGCGCGGTTCACCGGCACCGAGAAGGAGTTCTCCGACTGGTCGAGCAGCACCAGCGCCCCGAAGATGCCGGTTCCCTGCGACAGCACGCCGATGACCACGGCCCACGGCCACTGGCCGGAGAACGGCAACTCGGTGAAGCCGGTGCGGATGTCCTCGACGCCGAAGAGCGCGAGCAGCACCAGGCCCAGCAGCGCAGCAGGCGTGGACACCAGCTGCTCCTCGACGAAGTAGCGCCGCGTCACCTCGACGGAGTCGCTCTTCGCCAGCTTCGACATGAAGCGCAGCCGCACGAAGTACGCCGCGAGGTACGTGGTGATGTCCAGCACGGCGTAGAACGGCAGCCGCAGGTCGCCGTGGCGCCCCAGGATCGCCACCACCAGCGAGGCCAGCGTCAGCCCGAGGGCCACCCAGGAGAACCAGCGCACCCGGCGGCCGGAGATCGCATCGACGATCGGCGCCAGGATCAACATGCCGCCGCGCATGAGCAGCATCACGAAGACGATGCTCACGCCGTCGATGGTGTACGCCAGCGTCGTGGTGGTGAGGATCATCGCGCCGCACAGCCCCGACAGCGCCGTCCACCGCGTCGGCGTGGGAATCTGCCGGCCGAACACGGCGCGCTTGGTGGCGCTGCGCCACCAGCCGGTCCTCCAGAGAAACAGCAGCATCACCAAAAGCGACGACGCGGTGCTGACGGGGAGAATGGCGTTCCCCGGCACGCTGACGCCCAGCTTGCCGTCGCTCAGCGCCTTGGTGAGCGCGCTGTAGGGCGCGTACGCGGCGAAGTAGCCGAACGCCCACCACCAGATGCTGACGGAACCGCGCTGCTCGCCCACGGGAGCGAGTGTACGGGTGTCGTGACGGAAACGTTACTTTCCGACGACGCGCTTCACCGCGTCGACCACGGCGCCCACGGTGAGCCCGTACTGCTCGTAGAGCACCTTGTCCGGGGCCGACGCGCCGAACGTGTCGACGCCGATCGCCACGCCCGCGTCGCCGACCCACTCCTGCCAGCCGAAGGTGACGCCGGCCTCGATGGATACGCGCGCCTTCACCGCCTTCGGCAGCACCGCCTCGCGGTACGCCGCGTCCTGCGCGCGGAAGGTCTCCATGCACGGCATCGACACCACGCGCGTCGGCACGCCCTGCGCGTCGAGCTGCTCCTTCGCCGCGAGCGCCAGCTGCACCTCGGAGCCGGTGGCGATGACGATCGCCTTCGGCGCGCCGCCGCTCGCGTCCGCCAGCACGTAGGCGCCCCGGTGCAGGCCCGTCGCCGCGCCCAGCTTCGCGCGATCGAACACCGGCAGCTTCTGGCGCGACAGCACGAGGCCCGTCGGGCCGTGCTTGCGCTCGAGCGCGAAGCGCCACGCCTCCGCGGCCTCGGCGGCGTCCGCCGGGCGCACCACGCACAGGTTCGGCATGCAGCGCGCGCTCATCAGGTGCTCGACCGGCTGGTGCGTGGGGCCGTCCTCGCCGAGGCCGATGGAGTCGTGCGTCCACACGTGCACGACGGGCAGGTGGTTCATCGCCGCCAGCCGCACCGCCGGCCGCATGTAGTCGAGGAAGCAGAAGAACGTGGCGGTGAAGGGCCGGACGCCGCCGTGGTACGCCATGCCGTTGGCGATCGCCGCCATCGCGTGCTCGCGCACCCCGAAGTGGATGTTGCGGCCCCGGCCGGTCTGCCCGTCGAAGCTGCCCCCGTCCTTCAGCACCGTCTTCGTCGAGCCGCCGAGGTCCGCGTCGCCGCCGATGAGCTCCGGCAGCTTCTTCGCCAGCGCGTTGAGCGCCTGGCCCGCCGCGGTGCGCGTCTCCACGCTGGTGCCCGCGGCGAACGTCGGCAGCGCGGCCGCGAGATCGACAGGCAGCTCGCCCGACAGACAGCGCTCGAGCTCCTTCGCCTCGGCCGGGTAGGCGCCGGCGTACGCCTTCAGCTTCTCGCGCCACGCGTCGCGCGCCGCCTCACCGCGCTTCACCGCCTTGCGGAAGTGCGTCAGCGCCTCGTCGGGGATGAAGTACTTCTCCTCGTGCGTCCAGCCGAGCGCCTTCTTGGTGAGCGCGATCTCCTCGTCGCCCAGCGGGCTGCCGTGCGCCGAGGACTTGCCCGCCTTGTTCGGCGAGCCGAAGCCGATCGTCGTCTTCACCACGATGAGCGACGGGCGGCCCGTCTCGGCCTTCGCGGCGGCGATCGCCGCGTCGATGGCGCCGAGATCGCTGTTGCCGTCCTTCACCGTCAGCACCTGCCAGCCGTACGCCTCGTAGCGCCTGGCCACGTCCTCGGTGAACGACAACGACGCGGGTCCATCGAGCGTCACGTCGTTGGAGTCGTACAGGCAGATCAGCTTTCCCAGCTTGAGGTGCCCGGCGAGCGACGCGGCCTCCTGCGCAACGCCCTCCATCACGTCGCCGTCGCCGATGAGCGCGTACGTGAAGTGATCGAACAGCACGTGCCCCGGCTTGTTGAAGCGGGCGGCCAGCGCGCGCTCGGCGATCGCCATGCCCACGGCGTTGGCGTGACCCTGGCCCAGCGGCCCGGTGGTGGCCTCGACGCCCGGGGTGAGGCCGTACTCCGGGTGGCCCGGCGTCTTCGAGCCCCACTGGCGGAAGTTCAGCACCTCGTCTTTCGACAGGGCGTAGCCCGTGAGGTGGAGGAGCCCGTACAGCAGCATCGAGCCGTGGCCGGCCGACAAGACGAAGCGATCGCGGTCGACCCACGTGGGGTCGGTCGGGCAGTGCTTCAGGTGCCGGTCCCACAGGACGAAGGCCATCGGCGCGGCGCCCAGCGGCAGCCCGGGGTGCCCCGAGTCCGCCTTCTGGATCACGTCGATGGCGAGGGTGCGCAGCGTGTTGATGCAGAGGAGATCGGTGCCGGAGGCCGCGGTCATGGGCACCGCAGATACCGCACGCCCGCGCGGGGACGAAGCCGGATCAGCTGCCGTCGCCGGCGAGGTAGCTCAGGATGACCTCGTCGAGGCTCTTTTCGCTGATCAAGTCCTCGCCGAAGAGCGTCTCGACGCCGACGTTGTTCTCCCTGGGCGTCTCGGTCAGCTGGCGCGCGGCCAGCACCTCAGGCGGGAGCGCCACGGCGGGCGGCGCGACGTTGGTCAGCGGCAACGGCTGCGGCTGCGAGGGCCGCGCGGGCAGCGGCTTCGACGCGTCGGGCGCGAGCTGCCCGGGCTGGTACGACGTCGCGCCGCGATCGACGTTGTCGTACACGCCGTTCACCAGGTTCCGCAGCATCTCCTTGTGCTGCTCCTCCATCAGCTCGCGCACGAGCTCCTGCAGGTTCTCGCTCTTCACGATGTCCGCGTAGGACGACTTCTTCGTCGCGAGGATGTTCCCGCCCACGAACAGGTGCGTGATGATGTGGGGGTTCGACACGCCCGAGTCTTCCGTCTGGACGTGGTACACCTTCCCCTTGTGCTTGATGTTGTGGTTGAAGCCGGTGACGGCCTTCTCGAACGTCTTGACCATGGGAACGTGCCGCTCACCGTAGCAAAAGCCCCCGCCGTCTCCGAATCTTTCAGCGGAGTGACGCGCCGGCGCGCGCGAGCTCGTCAGGCGTGTTGAGGCTGTCCAGCACGCGCGGCTCGTCCGGGACAAGCGCCCGGTGCCGCGCCGCGCGCAGCAGCGCCTGCAGCGACGGGTGCTCGTCCAGCCGCGCCGCCCACCCGTCGCGCAGCGAACGCCGGTAGAGCGCCAGCAAAGGCTCGAGCCGCCCGCCCCGCTGGAAGCACACGACGTCCACGTCCGGGCCCGTCGCCGCGAGCAGCCGGTCGATGGCGGCCCGCGTCACGAAGGGCATGTCGCAGGCCACGTTCAACACCCACTCGGTGGCCGCCACCGCGAGGGACGTCACCACACCGCCGGGCGCGCCCCGGCCGGGCACCACGTCCGCCACCACGGGCACGTCGAGGTCCGCGTAGAAGCCGGGCTCGTTGGCCACCACCCAGCACGGCCACTCCGCTCCCAGCCGGAGCAGCCGTTCGATGAGTCGCTCGCCGTCAAGTTGAATCAGCCCTTTGGCGACGCCCCCCAGCCGCGTGCCCTTCCCGCCGGCCTGGACGACGAAGGTGAGAGGGGGCCCCTCCTTGACGGGAACCATGCGATTTCCGTACACGGTGTCGGACGTTCTCGCACTGTTCACTGCGGTTGACACCTTTCTGGCCAGGACTGACGTCGTCACGCGCCTCTTGGCGCACCATGGAGGGATGAAACAGGGCTCGGCAGCGGTGGCCATGCTCGGGCATGCTGCCGCTGCGGTGCCGATGTGTAGGTCGCCAATCGCTGTGGTG
>JBFMAB010000107.1:0-115908 GCA_040755835.1 Myxococcota bacterium | reverse complement strand
GACGCGGGGACGGGTGGCGGCACGGGTGGCGGCACGGGCGGCGGCACGGGCGGCGGCACGGGCGGCGGCACGGGCGGCGGCACGGGCGGCGGCACGGGCGGCGGCACGGGCGGTGGCACGGGCGGTGGCGGTGGCTCGCTGCTCGACACCTACGTCTGCGCGGGCTGTCCCGGCGCGGCCGACACCAACCCCGGTACGCAGGCCAACCCGGTCGCCACCATTCGTCAGGGCATTCTGAATGCCGTGGCCGCTGGCAAGTCGACCGTCTTCGTCGCCACCACGTACATGGGCACGGCGATGAGCTACTCCGAGGACATCACCATGGTCGAGGGCGTCTCGGTGCAGGGCCGCTGGGCCGTCATGCCCGTCGGCCCGACGCTGGGCTGGCAGCGCACCGCCGCGCGCGGCACGCTCATCGACACGCAGGCCACGGGGCTGAAGTTCCCCGCGGGCCTCACGCGCGCCACCGTCTTTGAAGGCCTCGCCGTGCGCCAGGCCGGCGTGAGCGGCACGAAGGTCGCGGCCATCACCATCACCTCGTCGGCGCCGCTTCTGCGCGACTTCGCCGTGCTGCCCGCGATGACGGTCGTGACGCAACCGCAGGAGAACATCGGCATCGAGGTGACCGGCACCAACACCGCGCTCGCCAACCCGCGCTTCGAAGGCACCATGACGACGCGCAGCACCGTCACCTCAGGCGCGGGCCTGACCAGCAGCGCGGCCCTCGCCGCGACCTTCGCGCGGGTGGAAGCGGACTTCGTCGACTTCACCGCCGGTCAGGCATCGACGGTGTCGCACGGCGCCCGTCTGTCGGAGTCGCCCGGCAGCACCTTCACCAACTCGGGCTTCAGCGGCGGCTCGTCACCCACCTGCTTCGGCTTCCTCTCGCAGGGCGCGGCCGCCGGCACCGTGGTGCAGCAGTCGACCGCCGTCGGCTGCCCGCGCGTCAGCAGCGGCGCGACGCTGGTGTCCACTACCGCCTGGGGCCTCGTCTTCGACGCGTGCGGCGGCGCGGGCGTGGGCACGACGCCGCCGGCGGTACGGCAGACGACGGCGACGGGCGGCGTGGTGGGCGGCGCCGGCAGCCTCGCGGTGGGCGCCGCCGCGCTCGACGGGTGCCCGGTGCGCTTCGTCCAGACGTCCACCTTCACCGGCGCGAGCGGCAACCCGGCCACGGGGACGGGCGCGGAGACGACGACGGCCGTGCTGTGCAGCTTCCGCGGCCTGCGCACGGCGGCGGGCGCGGACAGCGCGTGCAACGTCGTCGACAGCGCGCTGTACGGCGGCTTCGTGTCCACGGCGCGCAGCATCGCGCTCGCCTGCGAAGGCACCTGCGCGGGGGCCGGCGCCGCGTGCCGGGGCTCGTGCAACGAGGTGGGGCAGAACACGATGACGGCGTCGACAGGGGCGCAGCTGACGCACCTGCTGTTGAGCAACAGCTCGCCCAACGTCTTCCGCAACCGCATCGGCTTCGGCGGCAACGGCACCTTCTGCCCGGCGGGCGCCAGCGTCACCGGCGTCGAGGTGGTGGGCTCGGCCTCGTCGGTGGTGAACAACTTCATCGAGGGCGGGCCGTGCTTCAATGCGGTGGGCGTCAGGCACACGCTGACGCGGCGCTCGGGTGACAACTCCGTGCCGTCGCCGAGTTTCCATTCCAACACCATCGTCGCGTCGCCGCCGTCCTCCGCCATCGCCCTCAACGGCACCAGCGTCGGCGTGCAGCTGAGCCCGACGCCCGGCGGCACCAGCGCGCTGCAGGCGGGCACCTGGCGCAACAACATCATCTACGCGGGCCCCGCCACGGGCATGTCGGCGACACTGTTCGCCTTCCAGGAGACGTCGACGGGCGCGGACCCGGCGGAGCTGTCGAACAACCTCTTCTTCGTCGACACGCCCAGCTTGAACTCACCGCTCTACCGGAACGAAGGCCTCACCACGCTCACCACCGCGGCGGCCATCAACGGCCTCATGGACACGACGGCGGCCAGCAACCTCTCGGCGGACCCGGCGTTCCTCAACCTCGCCGTCGGGAACCTGCACATCGGCGGCATGTCACCTGCTCGTCAGGCGGGGACGCCCGCGGGCGCGCCCACCGCCGACATCGACGGGGACGCGCGGCCCACGCCCGCGGCGACCGCCCCGGACGTGGGCGCCGACGAGGTGCCCTGACGTCGCCGCTCCCCCGTGGCGAGCGCCGCTCGCGTGACGGCTCAATCCCCTCGGGGGCCGACCCGCGCTCCTGGGGCACCGCGTGAGGAAGGCGGGCGTCGGCGGCGCCGCTGGGCAGCGCCGCGCCGCCGTCTCCGCGCACGCGCGCGCCAGCCCACGGCACGGCCGGGCCGCCGAAGACGCGCGCGTCGCGCACGACGAAACGCCGCGGCACCCGGGTTGAGCCTCGCGCCCCGCGCCGCCTCAGTCAGAAGTCGTCGATGTCGCGAATGCGCTGCTCGAGGTCCGCCTGGAGGCTCATGTCGCGCTGGCCCAGCGGCGTCGAAAGCGCCTTCTGCCACTGCGCCTTGGCCTGCGCCTTGTCGCCCAGCCCCGCGTACGCGTCGCCCAGCGCCACGAAGGCCGCCGCGTACGTCCCGTCGAGCCGCACCGCCTCGCGCAGCGCCTTCACGCTGTCGGCCCAGCGCTTCTCGTCGAGGTACAGCCGGCCCAACGAGAAGTGGCCCATCGGCGAGTCGGGGAATTCGCGCACCATCTCCAGGAACATCGCCTCGCGGTCGCTCGTCACGCGGCCCGTCATAGCCGCGGCGCTGGAAGTGCGCACGCGCTCGTGCTGTGACGTCGCCATGCGCCGCGGTCTCGCCCTCGCCCTGCTGCTGTCCCTCAGCGCCTGCAAGAAGGAGGCGCCGCCGGCCCCGCCTGCGCCCGCGCCCAGGCTGGCCCCCGCCGAGGTGGCGGTGGACGGCGCGTACCACGCGGTCGCCTGCGGCGCGGTGACGGCCGTCTTCTCGGGCAACGCGGAGGCGCTGCCGGCCAACCCGCCGCCGCCGAAGTCGTACGGCGTGGAGTCGCTCGCGTTCCGTTTCGCCGACGGCAGCTCGAAGGGCTTCGCGCCCACGGGGCAGCTCTTTTTCAGCGACTGGCGCTTCGACATTTTCTCGCCCGACTGCGAGTGGGTCGCGCTCCTCACCGACCACTACGGCCCGTACCACCTGGTGAAGACGGCGGAGCTGGCGGGCTACCTGACAGGCAAGGTGAAGCCCGTGGTGGTGCGGGCGGCGGGCGAGACGGCCAGCGTGCACTCCGACGGCGCGTGGACGGGCGACGGCGCCTTCGAGTTCTTCGCGAGCTGCTGTGGCGGCGCAAAGGTGCTGAAGGCCACCACCGCCGGGGCGGTGACGACGGTGTTCGAGGCGACCGAGGCGCCCAACGGCCTCCGGCGCGTGCGCGGCGGCTACGAGGTGGTGACGGCGCCTCCGGGACCGTGAGCGGCGGCCGACGCGCGCCACTCTGCAGCCAGCGCCGCCATCGTCGCGTGGTCGCCGGCGTCGTCCTCGCCTGCCTCGCCGCGTCCGCCGGTGCGGCGAAGCGCCGCCGCCCGCCGGCCAGCGGCCCGTCGAGGCGCGCGGTGCAGTGCGCCATGGCCACCGACGGCCGGGTGGAGGCCAGCGGCAGCGTCGTGGCGCGCCCACGCGCGTGGACGGTGCCCGGGCGGGCGCGGAAGGCGGTGGTGCGGGCCGCGCGAGCGCCGTAGGTTGGCGGCGTGAGCGACATCAAGGCGCTGGCGGAGGCCGGCAAGCGGGCGGCGCGGGTGTTGGGCAGCACCAGCACCGCGCAGAAGGACGACGCGCTGCGGGCGATGGCGGCGGCGCTGCGGGCGGCGAGCGCGGACATCGTGCGGGTGAACGCGGGCGACGTCGCGGCGGCGAAGGCGGCGGGGAAGAATGCGGCCTTCATCGACCGGCTCACGCTGGACGGGCCGCGCGTGGAGGCGATGGCGAAGGCGGTTGAGGCGGTGTGCGCGCTGGCGGACCCGGTGGGCGAGGTGACGGAGCGCTGGGAGCGGCCCAACGGGCTCCACGTGAAGAAGGTGCGGCTGCCGCTGGGCGTGGTGCTGATGATCTACGAGTCGCGGCCGAACGTGACGAGCGACGCGGCCGCGCTGTGTCTGAAGAGCGGGAACGCGGTCATCCTGCGCGGCGGCAGCGACTCCTTCGCTACGAACCAGGCCATCGCAAGGGCGCTTGCCGGCGGGGTGGCGGCGGCCGGGCTGCCGGGCGAGGTGGTGCAGCTCGTGCCAACGACGGACCGCGAGTCGATGCTGGAGTTGCTCAAGCTCGAAGGGCTCGTCGACCTCTGCATCCCGCGCGGCGGTGAGGGGCTCATCCGCTTCGTGGTGGAGAACGCGCGGGTGCCGGTGGTGAAGCACTACCAGGGCGTGTGCCACGTGTACGTCCACGGGGCGGCGGACCTGGAGATGGCCGAGCGCATCATCGTGAACGCGAAGACGTCGCGGCCGGGCGTGTGCAACGCGGCGGAGTGCCTGCTGGTGGACCGGGAGGTGGCGGCGGACTTCCTGCCGCGCGCGGGGAAGGCGCTCGCGTCGAAGGGCGTCGAGCTGCGCGCCTGCGACGAGTCGCGCGAGGTGCTCGAGGCGGCGGGCGTGAAGGTGACGCCGGCGAAGCCGGAGGACTACGGGCGCGAGTTCCTCGACCTCATCCTGGCGGTGAAGGTGGTGGGCGGGCTGGACGCGGCGCTCGGGCACATCGCGCGCTACGGCAGCGAGCACACCGAGGCCATCGTGACGAGGGATGCGGCGGCGGCGCAGCGCTTCACGCGCGAGGTGTGCGCGTCGGCGGTGATGGTGAACGCGTCCACGCGCTTCAATGACGGCGGCGAACTGGGGCTGGGCGCGGAGGTGGGTATCTCCACGAGCCGGCTGCACGCCTTCGGGCCGATGGGGCTGCGCGAGCTGACCAGTCAGAAGTACGTCGTCGAGGGCGACGGCCAGGTGCGCTGAGCCCCCCGGCCGTTTCAACGTTTCAGCAGGCCGTACTTCGCGATGGCGTAGAGCGCGCGCACGCCGTCCTTCCAGCCGATCTTCTTCCCTTCCTCGTAGGTGCGGCCGAAGTAGCTGATCGGCACCTCGTACACGCGCAGGTTCGCGCGGCCGACCTTCGCGGTCAGCTCAGGCTCGATGCCGAAGCGGTCCTCCTCGAGCGTGAGGCCGTCGAGGACCTCGCGGCGGAAGGCCTTGTAGCAGGTCTCCATGTCCGTGAGGTTGAGGCCGCTCGTCATGTTGGACAGCGTGGTGAGGCCCCAGTTCACGACGGCGTGCCAGTAGTAGAGGACGCGGCGCGTCTCGCCGGTGAAGCGGCTGCCGTACACCACGTCGGCGTTGCCCTGGACGATGGGGGCGATGAGGCGCGGGAGGTCCTTCGGGTCGTATTCGAGGTCGGCGTCCTGAACGACGACGATGTCGCCCTTCGCGGCGCGGAAGCCGCGGCGCAGCGCGGCGCCCTTGCCCTGGTTCCTCACCTGGAGGAGCACGGTGAAGCGGCACTCGTTCTGCGGCTCGGCGCCGGGGATGGCGTCGATGCCCCGCTTCGCGACCTCCTCGAGGAACTCGCGGCTGCCGTCGGTGCTGCCATCGTCGACGAGGACGAGCTCCTTGGGGAAGTCGACCGCGACGACGCGGCGGATGATTTCCGCCAGCGTGTGCACCTCGTTGAAGACGGGCATCACCAGGGACACCAGCGGTGCGTGCGCGGGGCTCATCGAGGCCGAGCGCCTAGCACACTCGCCTCCGGGCGTCGGCGGTCAGTCGGTGGCCCTTTTGTTCGCGGCCGGCGTGAGTCTGCGGTTGAGTGGGGGCCGTGCGCGGGCTGGCCTCGACGAGGGCGCAGGACGTGGTGGCGCTGGTCGCGCTCGCCGTCCTGTCGCTGGGCGGCCTCCGGTTGATGCACGAGCGCGCGCTGGCGGACGCGGACCGGCACTTCCACTTCGCGGTGAGCCGCGACGCCGCGCAGCGCGGGCGCCTCACCGTCATTCCGCAGGTCGAGGACATCGGCTGGGCGGAGTCCTTCGTCGACAAGGAGTACCTCTTCCACGTGCTGACGGCGGCGGGCTGGCGGCTCGGTGAGCGGCGCGGCGTCGAGGCCGTGGCGATGGGCCTGGCGCTGCTCGTCGTGGGTCTGTTGTACGCGGCGGCGCGGCGCTTCGCGGGGCCTGGGCCGTCGGCGGTGCTGGTGGCGGCCTTCGTGGCGTCGCCGCCGTTCATCTACCGGCTGGCCTTGTTGCGGCCGCACCTCTTCGCCATCGCGGCGGTGCTGTTGCTGGTGCGCGCGCTGCTGGGGAAGGAGGCGCCAGCGTCGCGGCCTGGTTGGCCCGAGGTGCTGGGCGCGGGAGCGGGGCTCGTCTTCGCGCTGGGCTACCACGCGGCGTACGTGCCGCTCGCGGTGCTGGGCGTCTTCCTGGTGGTGGACGCGCGCGCGCGCTGGCCGGTGGCGGCGGCGGCGCTCGTCGGGCTGGCGGTGGGGACGGTGCTGAACCCGTACTTCCCGGACACGCTGCGCGTCACGTGGATGACGCTGACCATCGCGACCGCGCTGCCGTCGAGCGACACGCTGGGCGTGGAGCTGTTGCCGTTGGACGTGAAGACGCTGGTGACGCGGTACACGGTGCCGTTGGCGCTCGCGGGGGTGGCGATGGTGCTGGCGGTGCGGGGGCGCGCGGCGCCGGGTGCGCGGCTGCGCTTCGCGGTGGTGGCGTTGGCGCTGGGCTTCTGGGTGCTGTGCGGAGCGGGCGCGCGGCGGAGTACTCGGTGCCCTTCTCGTTGGTGGCGGCGGCGTCGGTGTTGCCGCTGGTGGCCGTGAGGTGGAGCGTTGGCGCGTTGGTGGTGGCGGTGCTGCTGCAGGTGCCGGTGGCGGTGCAGTTCGCGCAGCCGGACGCGCTCGACGGGTACACGCGGCGCATCGAGGACGCGGTGGCCGCGCTGCCGGCGGAGGCGGCGGGGCAGAAGGTGCTGAACTGCAGCTTCACCGAGGGCGCGGTGATGCTGGACTTGCGGCCGGACGTACGCTTCGTGGACGTGTTGGACCCGACGTTCCTCGCGCTGAAGGACCCGGTGCGGCACCAGCTGCGGCGTGGGTTGTTGCAGGGCCAGGTGGGCGACTTGAAGGAGCTGGTGCAGGAGCGCTTTGGGGCACAGTACGTCATCTGCGGGTATCCGCCGGCGCGGGCGCTGCTCGATACGGACCCGCGCTTCGTGCGGCTTCGGCCGCCGCCGGGGCCGCCGCTGCCGCCGGGGTCGGGGCCGTATGTGTATGCGTTGAGGCGGTGAGCCTCGAGGTAAGCGGGCGGGCTCGTGTCGCGCGTGCGGGCGAACGGCGATCAGCCCCTCGACCGCGAACGGCAGCTCCGCACGGTCGCGCCGCCGACAAGGGGGGCGCCCAAAGTGGGACGGGAATCCCATCCCGCGTATGAGGCCTCCGAGCTGCGCAACTGTCTGTTTTGATTGGGTGTGATTTGGTTGTTTTGGGATGGGAATCCCGTCCCACTTTCGAGCGCCCCCTCGCGGCGAGCGAGTCCCGGGTGCGGATCATCGCGCCGCGCCGAGGGGCTGCGGGCGGCGAGCACGGCCGCCTCACCGGACGCGCGCGCCCAGCGCCTCCCGGCATCGTCGGCGCTGGTCCCCGGCTCTCACCGCGCGACACATGCGCCGCTGGCCCTCCCCCGAGCTCCTCGTCACCCTGGCCGCCTCGCTCGCGGGCCTCGGCGCGCTCACCCACGGCGCGTCCCTCGGCTTCCCCGGCGCGCCCTTCAACTGCGCCGACGCCCTCTGCTACTGCGAGGCCACCTCCCCTGGCGCCTTCCGCCAGCCCATCAACACCTGGAGCAACCTCGTCCCGCTCGCCGTCGCGCTGTGGGTGGCCGCGCGGGCGGGCCGCGAGCGCCGCGGGCGCACCACGCCGAACACCTCTCTCGACCTCCTCGGCTGGCTCTTCCCGTTGATGCTCGTCTCGCAGGGCCTCGGCTCCATGGCCTTCCACGCGTCCCTCACCGAGTGGGGCGCGGCGCTGGACGCGATGAGCATGTTCACCACCTCGGGCCTGCTGCTCGCCACCAACCTCCTGCGGCTCGGGCGCCTCGCGCCGCGCGGCGCCGTCACCCTGTGGCTCGTGCTCATC
Source organism: Myxococcota bacterium (assembly GCA_040755835.1). Lineage (GTDB taxonomy): Bacteria > Myxococcota > Myxococcia > Myxococcales > Myxococcaceae > JADLDB01. Next base: position 107,770 of record JBFMAB010000107.1, on the reverse strand, counting down.
GCCGCCGGCTACCTCACCGGCGTCCTCTCCTCGAACGCGGTGATGCTCTTCGTCTTCCTCCTGTTTCTCTCGGTGCTCTTCACCGAGGTGTGGCTCTCGCGCACGGGCCGCACGCGCTCGCACCGCTTCTTCCGCGCGGGCCTCGCCGTCTTCGTCGGCGGCGTCGCGCTCTGGTACGGCTCCGCCATCGAAGGCGCTCCGCTCTGCTGGCCGGACTCCTGGCTGCAGGTGCACGCGCTGTGGCACGTCACCTCGGCGGCGGCGATGGCCTGCTTCTACCGCCACGCCACCGGGAACCTCGCGCCCGTCTCGTGAGATGCGGTGCTTCCTGTCGTCTGCGCCCAGGGCGGCGTGGCCTCGCGCACCTGCGCCTCCCGTGGCGCCGCCGCGCCGGGGACCCGACCAACGGCCAGCCGTGCCGCGGCTGGTGGGCCAGGGGCTCCTCCAACACGCTGAGCCCGTTCAGCAGCACCGTGGGCGTCATCGGCGGCGCCGTGAAGGCCCGGTGGAGACGCGACGAGCCCAGGCTGGATCGCCTCGGCGGCTGGCGCCGGTAGCAGCTCAGCGGGTGGCCGGCCCGGGCTTCACCGTGAGGTTGCCCGAGCGCGGCTCGAACACCACGGCCCACTTTCGGCCGTCCTCCGCGGTGAAGCGCGCGGTGGAGTCGGTGTTCGAGCGCGCCTCGCCGATGAGGAACTTCACGTACGACTTGTCGCGCGCGTACAACGCCTTCAGGGCCGCGATGCCGTCTGGGTCGCCCGCGAATTCCACGCGGCCGCCGAGGTTACACGCCTTCGTGTCCCTCTCCCAGGCGCCGCGGCGCCGGCGTGAGGTGGAGGTGGCTGTCGTCCTTCTCCGTCTTCGGCCGGAAGGACTTCATCGAGGCCCAGGCCTGAATCAGCGTGCCGTCGACGGAGAAGTGCTCGCTGCTCATCAGCCCGTGTTTCTCCGCGAGCGCGACGTGCGCGCGTACAACTTGTCGAACACGGGCGAAAGCTCGCGGAGGCACTCGTCAGCCAGCCGCTTCACCTCACGCGCTGGATGGTCCTTCGGCAAGAGGGAGTCCGGCGACATCAGCACCAGCATCGAGCCCTGTCCGTCGTTCGTTCCACGCATGGCCAGCACCAGATCACGCCTCGGTACGGCCAGTCGACCGTCTCGAGGCGCTTCTGAGCACCCTGCTACGCTCGCGTGCGCCGCTTTCCGGGGAGGCCACATGCGTCGGTGGGGAACGCCACTCCTTGCGCTGCTCGTCCTGTCGCTCGCCGGCGGCTGCACGGACCAGTCGCAGAAGATGAAGGAGGCGCAGAAGCGCCGCGACGAAGAGAAGAAGAGGTTCGAGAAGGAGGCCGAGGAGCGCCGCAAGGCCGAGGCGCCGAAGGTGAGCGCCGCCCAGCTGGGCCCCGAGTGGGACAGCCCCGACTTCGTGAAGATTGGCACCGGCAGGAAGTGCCCCGACGGCTTGTGGGCGCTCTTCCCATCGACGCCCGGCGAGGGCAGCGAGCAGGAGCGCAACGCGCAGCTGAAGCCCGAGCTGGCCGAGGCGATGCGCAAGGCCACCTTCGTCGCGGTGTTCCACCACGGCACCGGCGTCACGCTGGGGAAGTTCGACAAGAAGAAGAAGGTACTGCCGGTGCAGGTCGAGGGCGTCATCGAGTGCTTCGACGGGCTGGGCCTCCTCACGGTGGCGCTCGGCGAGGGCGCGAAGCCCTTCCGCCCGCCGAAGCCGAAGGGCGGCGACGACGACCCGTCCCCGCAGGCGGTGTGGCGCGCGAAGCCGCTCGTCGTGAAGGTGCCCTTCGAGGACGAGCTGGAAGCGAAGGTCTTCAGCCAGGGCGAGGGCCTCGGCACCGACGCGCGCATCGTCTTCACGCTGGGGAAAACGGAGGTCGACGTGAAACTCGAGAAGGTGCCGCCGAACGAGGAGGCCGGCACCAGGGGCGGCACCGTCGACTGGGGCGCCGGGCGCCTGGTGCACGCGGTGGTGAGGGGCATTCGCCTCGCGAGCGACCACGAGAAGAAGTCCCTCGTCGAGGTGCGCCCTGGAAAGGACTGAGCGCCTCGGTGTTCTGCCCGGCCACCAGCGTGAGGTCCTCGACCAGGTGTGCCCGGGCATGCCGCCCGGCGTGAAGATGGCGTGCAGCAAGCCCGCGTACCGGAAGGCGGTGCAGTCGCGCGAGAAGGCCAATCTCGCGCTGGAGAACGGCGTCTTCACCTACCGCCTCGACGCCGCGCACGCGGGCACGGCCATCGCCGCGGAGCAGGTGCTCGAGGCCGCGCTCGACCGCTGAGACGCGCGGCGAGGTGGTGCCCGTTGCGCGCGCCTGCGATGCTCACGCGCGCATGCCGACGCTCAAGACGCAGCGCTTCCCCGACGAGTTCGAAGGGCTGTTGTCTGCCGCCGGCCGCCGTGTGCTGCACGGAAAGGACGCGAAGGCAAGGGGCGTGCTGTCGCGCGGGCCCTTCTACACGGCGACCGGCCTCATCCACTCGCGCTGGGTGCACGACGGCGCGGCGGTGCTGGCGAAGGCCTTCGGCGACGTGATGGTCGACCTGGTGCGCGAGCTGCCCAACGCCTTCTCGTCGGTGGCTACCGGCATGGAGATGCTGCCGAAGGTGTGCCGCATGCTGACCTCGCCGCTCACGCCGCAGGCGCTCGAGCGCGCGCAGGACTGCGGGCTGTACCAGCTGATGAACTCGGAGAGCTACCGCGCCTTCGTGCACGTGCTCGCCGGCCGGCCGCTGCGCGGGCCGGAGCATCTGCAGGTGCTCTGCTACCGCCCGGGCGACTACGTCGGGCCGCACACCGACAACCACCCGACGGAGCCCTCGGTGCGCGACGGCTACATCGACATGCACCTCACCTTCTGCACGCGCGGCGTCGTGCAGCAGCTCCTCGTCTACGAGCGCGAGCGCCACCTCACCGAGGTATTCGACCTCGCCGCGTCCGGCACCATCACCGCGTACCGCCTGCCCTTCTGGCACTACACGACGCCGCTGCAGGCGAAGCAGCCGACCGCCCGCCGGTGGCTGGTGCTGGGCACCTTCATCGACCCCTGAGGCGAGGGCGCGTCGCGGGCTTTCGCCGGGAGGGGGCTTGCCGGCGTCCGGGATAATGGGTTTAGTGGTTAAACCAATGAGCCAACCCGCCCCGCTGCCCCGTGTCGCCCGCCCCGTGGACGCCGTCGTCGAACGTCTGCGCCGCGACATTCTCTCGTCGGCGTTCCCCCCGGGAGAGCACCTGCCGCCGGAGCGCTCGCTGGCGGCGGCGCTGGGCGTGAGCCGCCTGACGCTGCGCGCGGCGCTGGCGCGGCTGGAGGCCGAGGGGCTGGTGCGCGCGCGGCAGGGTGACGGCGTGCGGGTGCTGGACGTGGGCGAGCACGGGACGCTGGGCCTGCTGGCGCACATGGACCTCGGGAAGCGGCCGGAGGTGCTACGCAGCTTCCTCGAGCTGCGCCGCGCGGTGGCGGCCGAGGCCGTGGCGCTGGCCTGCGAGCGCGCCTCCGACGAGCGCATCGACGCGCTGGAGCGCCTGGCGGCGTTGCAGCTCGCCGAGACGGACGACGCCGCCTACGCGAAGCGCGACGTCGAGTTCGCGCGCGAGGTGCTGCGGGCGTCCGAGTCCTTCGCCACGCTGCTCCTCTTCAACGCGCTCGCGCCGGTGTACGAGGCGCACCCGAAGCTGTCGCGCGCGCTCATCGCCGACCGCGAGCGCTCGCTGGCCGGCTACGCGCTGACGGTGGCGCTCTTGCGCGCGCGCGACGCGGGCCGGGCGCGCACCGCGGTGCGCGAGGCGCTCGAGCAGGTGGACGCCGCGGCGCTCGCGCTGCTGGCGCCGAAGAGCGCCAAGAAGGCGCCGACGAAGGCGGCGAAGAAGCGGGGGGCGCGATGAGCCTCGTCGACACGCTGAGGAACGCGAGGCCGTCGGAGCTGCGGCGTCGCATCATCGAAGGGCACCCGGTCGACCCGGACGCGCTCGCGGGCTGGGCCTACCGCGGGACGAGCCTGGGGCTGCCGCGCCTCGTCGAGCGGCTGACGTGGAAGACCTTCCAGAAGACCTTCTACCGGGAGCCCACCACCGGCCGGCTGCTCGGCTGGAACGTGCGCCTCGAGCAGGACGGCGTCGACGCGCCCAGCCGGCCGAAGCGCCGCCGCGGCGTGCCGGTGACGACGTGGCACTACGAGGTCATCCGCCCCGGCGGCGTCCCCGCGCCGCGCGGCTTCGACCGCGGCCTCATCATCGACTACGGGCGCGCGAAGAATCCGCTCTACGACACCATCCGCTTCGCGAAGGACCCGCTGGTGGCCGTCGAGCGCGGCAACCCGGACCTGCTGCTCGGCGTCACGTACCTGACGCTGGGCCCGCTGTGCGTGGAGACGCCCACCTACTTCCTCCTCGAGCGCGACCACCCGCTGGACTTCGTGCCGGACGCGGTGGCGCGGCCGCCGTGGTTGCAGGGCCCACCCGCGCTGCTCGGCTTCGAGCGCCGCTGGGCGGAGCTGCTCTTCGATGCGCTGCTGGGCGCCGGCGCTGGCCTTCCGCGGATGGCCGAGTTGGACCGCGACACCTTCTGGCGCGCGCTGGGCACCGCGACGCCGCCATACTTCGGCCCGGGCCTGCGCGCGACGGTGTACGCGCTCACCTTCCTGCCGCTGACGCTGCCCGGGTTCCGGCGGCCCCTCTTCGCCCTCTCTGAAGAGGCGCGGCGCGCGTACGTCGAGCGCCTCGGCGAGGACCCGCGCGTCAGCGTGCGGCAGCTGCTGGCGACGCTGAAGGTGATGGCGTGCTTCGCGCTCTTCGAGGACGAGGGCGTGCGGAGGCGCCTCGGCGCGCCCGGCGCGGCGCTGTCGCCGGCTACGGCGCAGGCCGAGTCCTCGCCGTCTCCGGGAGGTGCGCCGTGAAGCCCCTCGTCCACACCGACGGGCGCGAGGTGCGCGCGCGCCTCGACGCCACCGCCGACATCGTCATCGTGGGCAGCGGCCCGGCCGGCTCGGCGGTCGCGCGGGCCTGCGCGCTCGCAGGCGCCGGCGTCGTGGTGCTGGAGGAAGGCCACGAGGCGAAGCCCGCCGACTTCACCGAGAGCGGGCTGCTGGCGATGGCGCGGCTGTACCGCGACATGGGCACGTCGGTGGCCTTTGGGCCCAGCGTCATCCCGTTCCTCCAGGGCCGCGCCGTCGGCGGCACGTCGGTGGTGAACGGCGCCATCAGCTGGCGCCTGCCGCGCGACGCGTGGGAGAGCTGGGTGAAGACGGACGCGCGCCTCGGCGACGCGTTGCCGTACGAGGCCATCGCGGCCGCGGAGGCGATGGTGGAGGCCCGCCTCGGCGTGCAGCCGACGGACGCGGCGGTGGCCGGCCCGAAGAATCTGTTGCTGGCGAAGGGCGCCGAGGCGCTCGGCCTCGAGCACCGGCCGATTCGCCGCAACGTGACGGGCTGCGTCGGCGCGGGCCGCTGCCTCCAGGGCTGCGCGCAGGGCGCCAAGCTGTCCGTCGACCGCACCTTCCTCTTCGACGCGGCGCAGGCCGGCGCGCGCGTGCTGGCCGGCGTCACGGTGGAGCGCGTCGTCGTGCGCGGCGGGCGCGCGGTGGGCGTCGTCGGTCGCGCCGCAGGAGGCGGCGAGGTCCGCGTGACGGCACGGCGCGCGGTGGTGCTCGCGGCCTCGGCCATCCAGACGCCGGTGCTGCTCCTCCGCAGCGGCCTCACGCGCGGCCCGGTGGGCGATGGGTTGATGGCGCACCCCGGCGTGTCGGTGACGGGCCTCTTCGACGAGGTGGTGAACAACCACCTCGGCGCGACGCAGGGCCACGAGGTGACGGGCCTGCGCCACGAGGGCATCAAGATTGAGGCGCTCGGCTTCGACGTGTCGCTGCTCGCGAGCCGCGTGCCCGGCCTGGGGCGGGCCTTCGCCGCGAACCTCGAGCGGCTCCCGCACTTCGCGGCGTGGGGCGCGGCGCTGAAGGCCGAGGCCCGCGGCACGGTGCGCCACGTCGGCGGCCGCGCGCTGGTCCGCTACACGCTGACGCCCGCCGACGTGAAGAAGGCACGGCGCGCGACGCGCGTGCTGGCAGACCTCTTCCTCGCCGCGGGCGCGCGGGCGGCGTACCTCGAGGTGCCCGGCCTGCCGCACGTCGTGCGCACGCCCGAGGAGGCCGCCGCCATCGAAGCCGACGGGCCGCTCGACGCGCGCGCGTACCCGATGTCGATGACGCACCTGTTCGGCACCGCGCGCATGGGCAGCGAGGCGGCGACCAGCGTCGTGGGCCTCGACTTCCAGCACCGGGACGCAGCGGGCCTCTACGTCGCAGACTCGAGCGTCTTCCCCGCCAACACCGGCGTGAATCCGCAGATCGCCATCATGGCGCTCGCGCACCTGTGCGCCGAAGCCCTCGTCTCGGCACAGGCACGCCGCGCGGCGTGACGTCAGGGGCCGGGCCCGCAGCGCCCGTACCGGCCTCCGGGCAGCCCGGAGCAGTGCGTGAAGGCCGCCCGCGCCGCCCAGCCCGCCCACGTCCGTCGAGCCGCCACCACCTCGGCTGCTGCCGCCGGCGCTCGGGAAGCCGCCGGCGAACCGCCGAGCGGTGGCGGTCCGGCCTCGGGTGTCGCGGGCTTCTCGCGCCGAGAGGGAACAGCACGAGCACCAGGCGGAGGCAACGCAGCAGAGCGCCACCGTCGCGCGCGCGGCGCTGTCGTGTCCATGCGGTGCGTCGGGGCCGACGCACGTCACGGGCCGGGGCCGCCCCGTCCGCGCGCCACGGCGCCAGCGCCGTCTCGCCCGGGACGTCCGCGCTCGCGCGTTCGCCGACGACGCCGTCGATGTCGCCGCACCAGAAACCCGCGTCCCGCGTACGCCGACCCCACCTCAGGCGGCGGTGGCGTACTCCGGCGGTGTGGCGCGTCGCAGCCTCTCCTGGCGAGCGCGCTCCAGCACGGCCGCCAGCGGACTGGACGGCAGCCAGCGCGCGTCGATGTCGTCGCCCCACGCGTCTCCCACGCCGATGACGGCGGGTCGCGCCTCGCGCGGAATGACCGCGAGGACGCGGCGGTGCCACGCGCACTTCGGGTTCACCACCAACCAATTCGGGCGCTCGTTGGCGAGGAGCGCCCCGGCCTGGAGGATGCCGTGGGCGCGATGAACGACGACTCCATCACCCGCCTGGATGACCGGCGGCACGTCGGCGTCGTCGAGAATCAACACACTCGATGGACGGGGGGACATGGGGTGTCGGTCGGAAATGCTGGTAATGCAGCGCTCCGAACCGTCAAGCCGGGCGGTTTCTTCCCGCGCCAGCGGCCTTGACACCTTTTGCGCCATGCACAGGTTTCTGGCGCGACGGCGAGGCCGTCGACCACCACTCGCACAACGAAAGGAGACTCGTGATGTCGCTGATTCGTCGCACTTCCAACACCGAGGCCCCTTCCGCCCTGGCGCGGCAGTCGTGGGACCCGTTCGACCTGATGCAGCAAATGCTCCGCTGGGACCCGTTCGCGGAGCTCGGCCGCTCGATGCCGCGCGGCGCTGCGTTCGCGCCCGCCTTCGACGTCCGTGAGACGAAGGACGCCTTCATCTTCAAGGCCGACATCCCCGGGCTCGAGGAGAAGGACCTCGACGTGTCCGTCTCCGCGAACCGCGTCACCATCTCCGGCCAGCGCCAGACGGAGCACACCGAAGAGGGTGACGCCTGGTACACCGCCGAGCGCGCGTGGGGCGCCTTCTCGCGCACCTTCTCGCTGCCCGACGGCGCCGACGTCGACCACGCCGAGGCCGAGCTCAAGCACGGCGTGCTGACCGTCGTCGTGCCGAAGCGCGCCGAGGCGAAGCCGCGCCGGCTGTCGCTCAAGGGGCTGCTCGGCCGCGGCGAGAAGAAGACCGAGGCCTGAGCGGGACGTGGAGCGGGGGCGCGCTGCGCTCCCGCTCCGCTGCAGTCCTCATCGGGCGCTGCACCGTCGCCATGTGCCCATGGGTCGAGCCCTGAGGGGTGCCCGGCGCCATCGCTGCGCGTGGGGTGTTGTCTCCGTGCGCTGCGTCCTCGGCGTGCGTCGCGACCCCGGGAGCGCGGGTCGCCTCCGGGCGGTGCCTGGCGTGTCAGCGGCGCGACGCCAGCACCCGGGGGAGTGAGCGCCGAGCGCCCGCGCGTCCTCCGAGAGCGCGGCACCCCCTCACCAGCACACACCTGGTGACGGAGAGACGCGCGGCCGGTCGACACGCCGGTCATCGCCGCCGGCGTCGCAGGCCCAGCCACGCCGCGGCGCTCAGCACCGACAGCCACCCAGCGCCGCCGCTGCATCCACAGCCGCCGCCGGTGCCCCCGCCGGTGCCGCCGCCCACGCCGGCGTCCATCGAGCCCCCACCGCCGCCGGTGCCACCGCCCGCACCGCCACCGCTGCCTCCGCCCGTCGCGACGGGCAGCACGGTGATGGACACGGTCGCCGGCGCGGACGTGGCTGTGCCGTCGCTCGCGGTGAAGGTGAACGCGTCCGACCCCGAATAGCCGGCGGCGGGCGTGTACAGCAGCATCGCGCCGGTGCCCGAGAGCGCGCCGCGCATCGGCTGCGTCGCCACCGCGAAGGTGAGCGCGTCGCCGTCGACGTCGGCGCCCCGCAGGGTGACGGCGACGGGCACGTCCTGCTGCAGCACGAGGTTTTGCGCGAGCGCCGTCGGCGCGTCATTCACCGGCGACACCGTCAGCACCACCGTCGCCGTCGCGGACTCGAGCAGGCCGTCGCTGGCCTTGAAGGTGAAGCTGTCCGGCCCATGGTAGTCGGCCATCGGCGTGTAGGTGACGTCCGGCGGCGTGCCCGTCACCGTGCCGTGCGCGGGCATGCCGACCACCGTGAACGTCAGCGCGTCGCCGTCGGGGTCGGTGCCCGCCAGGGTGATGGTGGTGGGCACGTCCTCGTCGAGGCTCACCGTCTTCATCGTGGCCGAGGGCGGCGCCCCGCGCGTGACGGCGCGCGCGGCGAGCCGCACCGTCTGCACGGCCGGCGCCGCGTCGAAGCGCTGCCACACCACGAAGCATTGCTTCGCGCCCTCGCACGCGATGGCCGGGTGCGTGTCCGCGGCAGGCGAGACCGCGAGGGGCAGCGCCTGCATGTCGACCGGCTGTCCAGCGGTGTCGACGCGCATGCCTTCGAGGTCGACGCTGGCCGCGTCGACGCCCGTCGTCCACGCCAACAGCGCGTTCGTCCCGTCCCAGGCCGCGGCCACCTCGCACGGCGCGGCGCCGGTGCGGCCCAGCAAGAGGCCCGCCGCGTCCAGCGCTGCGCCCGCCGCCACGCGCGTGCCGTACACCTGCCCCGGCGTGCCGCGCGCGTCGCACCACGCCGCGAGCACCTGCGTGCCGAGGCGCGTCAGCACCGGCCGCGTCTGCGCGCCCATGGCGTCCGACAGTGTGACGCCCGCCGTGTCCAGCACCGCGCCCGTCGTCGACACGCGCGCCGCGTAGATGTCCGCGTCCGTCCCGCGGGTGTCGCTCCACGCCACCAGCGCGTCCGTCCCGTCGAACACCACGGCGGGGTTCGTCTGCGCGCCGGCCGCCGCCGACACCGGGATGCCCGTGGCGTCCTGCACCACGCCCGCGCCGCTCACCCGCGCCGCGAAGACGTCCGGCGCCGACGCGCTCGCGCGCCCGTCGGTCCACGCGACGAGGAAGTCGGTGCCCACGGCCGCCACCGCGGGGTCGCGCTGCGCACCCACCGCGCTGCTGACGTCGATGGGCGTCGTGTCCACGACCGCGCCGGCGGCGCTGACGCGCGCGGCCTGGAGGTCGGCGCCCGTCGCGTCGCCGTGCTCCCACACGACGAGGTAGTCCGTGCCGTTCCACGCGACGTCGGGCTCGTCCTGCCGGGAGGCCCCCGTCGCGACGGCGATGCCCGTGGCGTCCAGCACCGCGCCGGTGCGGTCGAGCCGCGCGCCGTACACGTCGAAGTCCACGCCGCCGCGGAAGTCCGCCCACACCAACAGCGCCCCCGTGTCTCCCCAGGCGATGGCCGGCGCGCGCTGCGCGTTGGGCGCCATCGACACGGTGAAGGCCGCGCCCGGCCCCATCAGCGAAGGCGTCAGCGGGCGCGCGCGCTGCACGTCGCCGAAGCTTCCCTGCTCGTCCCATGTCAGCAGGCCGTTGGTGCTCGAGTAGGCGAGCGACGGCGTGCCACCGCCCGCGGCGTTGCTGGCGACGGCGGCCAGCGTCACCGGCGTGCCGTCGAGGACGTTCCCCATGCCGTTGATGCGCACGCCCTTCAGGTTGCCGTCCACCGCGTCGCGGTACGCCACGATGGCGTTGGTGCCGGCCCGCGCCGTCGTGGGGCTCGTCTGCACGCCCGCCGCGGTCGTCACCACCAGGCCCGACGGCGTGTCGAGCGCGACGCCGGCGGTGCTGACGCGGCACGCGTAGATGTCGGGGCTCGCGCCGCGCTCGTCGCGCCAGGCGACGACGAAGTGCGTGCCGGTGAAGGTGGCCGACGGCTGCGTCTGCTCGCCGGCGCCCGCCGAGACCGCGAGGCCCGACGAATCGAGGGGCGTGCCCGCCGGGCTGATGCGGCCGGCGTAGACGTCGTTGGTGCCATTGCGCGTGTCTTCCCACGCGACGAGGACGTTGGTGCCGTCCCACGCCACGGCGGGCGCGTGCTGGTCGCCAGCCGCCGTCGCGACGCCGATACCGAGCGCGTCCTGCACGCCCGCCGACGCGTTGAGGCGCGCGCCGTAGACGTCGTCGTTGTTCGGCCCGTTGCGGGTGTCCTCCCACGCGACGAAGCTGCTGGTGCCGGTGCCGGCGATGTCCGGGCGCCGCTGGTCGCCGCTCGCCGCGGACACCACGATGCCGGCCGGGTCGCGCACGACGCCGCCCGTCGACACCCGCGCCGCGTAAATGTCCTGCGTCGCGCCGCGCCCGTCCTGCCACACCACCACGAAGTTGGCGCCGTCCCACGCGACGCGCGGCGCCACCTGGGCGCCGTCCGCGGTGGAGATGGCGATGCCCGCGGTGTCCATCACCAGGCCGGCGCCGGTGACGCGCGCGCCGTAGATGTCGTCCGACAACCCGTCGCGCCGGTCCTGCCAGACGACGAGGAAGTTGGAGCCGTCCGACGCCACGTCGGGCGGACTGGCCTGCGTCCACACCGGGGAGAGGACCGGGGCTCCGACGGACAGCTCCGGGCCGATGACCGGGTCGAGCACCGCGGGGAACGTCGAGGCCTCGAGGAGCTCGCGGGGCACCGTGAGCGCGATGACGCCGTCGACGAAGCGCGCCGGCACGGGCGTGCGGCGGCCGTCGGCGTCCACCCAGGTGCCGTGGCCGTAGCTGACGGCCAGCGCGCCCGCGGTGAAGTGCAGGCCGCTGCCCGTCTCGCCGAGGAAGCGGCCCGCGCGGACCGGCACCTGCACCAGGAGGTCGCCGTCGCCCCGCGGCGCACGCGCGAAGTGCCACGCCTGCTCGATGCCCGGCTCGGCGCCCGCGAGCGTCTCGGCGTAGTCGTCGTGCTGGACGCGCAAGCCTCCTGTTTCCGTGGACGCGACCTGCGCGGTGCCCCCGCCCAGGGTGACGGCGCCTCGGCGCAGCCGCGCGCGCCCGAGCTCGAAGGGCGCACCCGGTTGGCCGGCCTTCGGGGTGAAGCGCAGCGTGTCGCTGTCGAGCTCCGCGCTCCACGACGCGTGGCCCGCGTGCCAGGCGCCGTCGCCGCCGCGCCACGCGAAGTGCACCTGGCGCATCAGCGCCTGGAGGTCGACGGGCACCGCCGTGGTGGCCTCGGGCGCGGCCGGCGCGCTGGCGGTGGAGTGGGCGTGGCGCCACGCGGCGGTGCCGGCGACGACGGCTACCAGCAGGAGCAGCCGCACGGGGGACAGGCGGATTCGGAGCATCGTCTGGGTCCTCGCCCGCCGGGCTGGTGGCGGGCAAGGGGAACCAAGCACCAATCGGCGTGCCCGTCACCGAGCCGTCACCGACTTCGCACCAACACGTTGCGAGCGCTGCACCGCGCTGTCGCGTTGCTCAGGTCTCTTCTGCACCGTGAAGACCTTCGAGCAACTGCTGGCGTGGGACGAGGCGCTCCTCTTGCGCGTGCACCGGTGGCACCGCCCGCTGCTGACGAAGGCGCTGCGCGCGGTGACGCACCTGGGCGACGTGCAGAGCCTCACCTTCGTCGGCCTCGTGCTGCTGGCGACCGGCCACGCGTACACGCGGCACCTCGCGTGGCTGCTGGCGCTCGGCGCGGGCAGCGCGGCGGTGGCGGCGCAGGGGCTCAAGCGGCTGCTCCGGCGGCGGCGGCCGAACACGGGCATCGCCGGCTTCCAGGCGCTGGTGGCGAACCCCGACGCGTTCTCGTTCCCGTCGGGACACACCGCGGCGACCGTGGCGCTGGCCGTCGCGTGGGCCGGGCAGGGGAATTGGCTGGGCGTGCTGGCGGCCGGCTTCGCGGCGCTGGTGGGCTTCTCGCGGGTGTACCTCGGCGCGCACTACCCGCTCGACGTGATGGCCGGCGGAACGCTGGGGCTCGGGGTGGGCGCGCTCGCGCGCCTCGCGGGTTAAGTGCCGGAAGGCCCGGGGTCTTCGGCGCCATCACGGGGCCTGAAGACGCGCGGGCGCGGAGGACGCCGCCCGTCGTGTCCCAGGCGGTGGGCGCCGTGGTGAAGGTGCTGGCCGGCGCCGTCTTCGTCGTGCTGCCCACCGGCGCCCTTCTCGCGAGCGCCAGCGCCGCGCGCTCGACGGGCCGGCCGTCGCTGAAGGCCTGGGGGGCGCTCGTGGCGAGCCTCGCCTTCGCCGGGTTCTGCGCGGGCCTGGGGCTCGGCTGATCCGCGTCACGGAAGTGCCCACCTCACCCACGTGGTGTAGCCTTCGGCGCTCGACGCATGGGCAGCCAGAACGACACCGTCCGCGCGCGGAACCTCGCGACGCCGACCGCCACGCTCGTCTGCCCGCACTGCGCGAAGGTGCTCGACGGCGAGCCGAACTTCTGCCCCGCGTGCGGCAGCGACCTGCGCGGGCTGGGCGGCAACTCGGACACGCTCGACGGCCCCTTGCGCGAGACGCTCATCGACGGCCGCTACAAGCTGCTCGAGAAGCTGGGCGAAGGCGGCATGGGCTCGGTCTTCAAGGTCGAGCACGCGCGCATGGGGAAGATCGCCGCGCTCAAGCTGCTGCGGCCCGACCACGCGCTCGACAAGGGCATCAAGGCCCGCTTCCTCCAGGAGGCGCGCGTCGTCGCGCGGCTCTCGCACCCCAACACGGTGCAGGTGTTCGACTCCGGCGAGCTGGAGGACGGCGGCCTCTTCATCACCATGGAGTACGTTCCGGGGAAGGACCTCGCCTGGCACCTCAAGGCCCACGGGCCGATGAGCGAAGACAAGGCGGTGTCCATCGGCATCCAGCTGCTCGCCTCGCTGCAGGAAGCGCACGAGCTGGGCGTCGTCCACCGGGACCTGAAGCCCGCGAACGTGATGCTGGTCCGCCGCCGCAAGTCCGGCGACGACCAGGTGAAGCTGCTCGACTTCGGCATCGCCAAGCTGCAGGAAGCCGAGGGCCGCAAGTCCACCACCGGCGACTTCGTCGGAACGCCCGCGTACATGTCGCCCGAGCAGATTCGCGGCGACGCGCTGGACGCCCGGAGCGACCTCTACAGCCTGGGCGCGATGTTGTTCGAGCTCGTCACCGGACGGCAGCTCTATGAAGGGCCCACGCCCATCGCCATCGTCACCCAGCACACCGGCGCGCCGGTGCCGCGCATCGCCGACGTCGCGCCGCAGGCGCAGGTGTCGCCGGCCTTCGAGGCGGTGGTGCGCAAGGCGCTCGCGAAGGACCCGGCGGACCGCTACCGCGACGCCGAGCAGATGCGCGCGGCGCTCGAGGCGCTGCGCCGGCAGCTCGGAGGCCAGGCGAACGACTACACGCCGATGCCGACCGAGCTCGCCGACAAGATGCTCAAGCGCGAGGACTTCGACCGCTTCGAGCGCAGGCTGAGGCTGCAGCGCATCATCACCCCCATCATCGCGTTGGCGGTGGTGGTGGCCGCCGTGGGGCTGGGCTGGCACTTCTTCCGGCAGCACGCCGTCGCCGGCCCTCGCACCGAGGAGGTCGAGCCGAACGACCTGCCCGCCGAGGCCACCGCGGTGCCGCTCGGCGCCGACGTGAAGGGCGCCATCGGCGCGGCCGCCGCCAACGCCAACGACCGCGACATGTACCTGACGCACGTGTCCTTTGGCCCGGTGCGGGTGACGCTGGAGGGCGTGCCGGACCTCAACCTCACCCTCGAGGTGCTGCAACTGGAGAAGACGGCCGACGGGGAGAAGCTGCGGCGCCGCCTCTTCCTCGACGACGTCGGCCTCGGCGGCAGCGAGCGCGTGGACGCGCTGCAGGTGTCGGAAGGCGAGCTGTTCCTGCGCGTCGAGGAGAAGCCGTTCGCCACCGAGCCGAACCGGCCGAGCCGCGAGAAGGCGCTGGTCCCATACACGCTGCGCGTCGACGCGATGCCGCCGGGCGTGCTGGAGGTCGAGCCCAACGACACGCCGTCGACCGCGCAGGCGCTGCCGATGACGAAGGCCGTGGAGGCCTTCGCGGGCGCGCGCGTCGACGACGTGGACGCGCTGTCCTCGATGCGTCCAGACGCGCCGGTCTCGGCGGCGGACTGGTTCCGCGTGGAGGCGCCGCCCGCACCCGGCGACGCGGTGGTGGTGGCGGTGCTGCCGCCCGAGCGCGGCGCGCTGTGGGTGGTGGAAGGCTCGGCGTGGGACGCCTGGGGCGCGAAGCGCGCCGCGGCAGCGCGGGCGACGGCGTCGCCGCCGGGCGTGATGGTGCAGGGCGCGCCGGCCGTCATCGAATTGAAACCCGGCGCCGACGGCGTGCGGCGGCTGCGCGTGGTGCCCGCGGGCGAGGTGCTGCCCGGCGCCAGCTACCGTCTGGCCGCGGCCACCAGCGGCGACAACGGCGTGGCGGCGGTGCTGGACCTCGCGCGCGCGCTGGCCGACGAGAAGCGCGACGCCTCCCGCCGGCAGCTGCTGTCGGCGGTCGCGACGAAGCTGGCGGGCTCGCCCGACGCGGCGCGGCTCAACGAGGCGCTGGGGCCCTGACGGCGGCCGTCGGGTGCCGATGGGCACCGAGAAGGACTTCGTCAGGCTCTGGCCGCCGTTCACCTGCGTCCAGGTGACGTCGAAGGGCAGGTGCCCGCGGCCTGGCCCGTCACCGTCACCCAGCCGACTCGTTCATCCGGCCCGTCTCGCTGTCGGGCGGGGCCACCTTCGACACGTCGCAGGAGGAGGCCGGGGGCGGGGGGCGACCGGCCGCCCGGCCTCGTCGCGCGTCTTCACGGCGTCGTCGACGGCAGCGTGCTATGGCACTTGCCCACCTGGGCTGCCTACGCTGCCTCGGGGGAGAGGTGATGGCCGAGCACCTGCTGCTCATCGGAGGCGCTGACGACGACGCCGGGGCGCTCCGGGCCGCGCTCGCCCGGGGTGGACGGCCGATGGAGGTGCGGCGCGCCAGCGGCCTCGAGGAGGCGCGCGCGCAGCTGACCCCGTCGTCGCCACCGTGCTGCGTGCTGGTGGACCTCGACGCGGGCGCGGGCTCGGCGCGCGACTGGGTGGCGTTGCTGGCGGGGGCGGGTCTGGGGACGGTGCCGCTGCTGACCCTGGCGGACCTCGAGCGCGAGGCGGAGGTCATTCGCTGGCTGGAGGACGGCGCGGACGACTGGGTGTTCCGCCCGCAGCTCTCCGGGCTTGCGGCGGCGCTGGTGCGGCTCGAGCGGGACCGCGCGCGCCGTGACGAACAGGCCGCCGCCGAGCGCCGGCTGCGTGAGGCCACCGCCGAGCTGGTCGCCTTGACGCGGAGTCCCCGATTCCGCGGCGACGAGTTGGAGGGCGCGCTCCGGGAGCTGACCGAGGCGGGTGTGCGCGGGCTGCCGGTTACGCGCTGTGGGGTGTGGCTGTACGACGAGGCGCGCGCCAACCTGGTGATGACGGACCTCTTCGACGCGCGCACCGGGGAGCACCAGTCGGGCGTGCGGCTGCCGTTCATCGGGCACCGCGCGTACCTCGAGGCGCTCTCGCGGGAGCGCCTGCTGGCCATCGCGGACGCGCGCTCGCACGAGGCGACGCGGGCCTTCGTGGCCAGCTACTTCGAGCCCGAGGGCATCACCTCGACGCTGGACGTGGTGGTGCGGCTGCGCGGCGAGGTGGTGGGGACGCTGTGTCTTGAACACGTCGGCCCGCGCCGGGACTGGACGGCGGCGGAGGAGGCCTTCGCCGGCGCGTTGGCGGACCTGGTGTCGCTGGCGCTGGAGGCGGCGCAGCGCAGCCGCGTCGAGGCGGCGCTCTTGCAGTCCGAGCGCCGTTTCCGGGACATCTTCCAGTTCAGCAACGACTGCATCGCGCTCTACCGCCTCGCGCTCGACGGCACGGTGTTCTGCGAGGACATCAACGCGGCGACGGAGGCGGTCACGGGCCTCCGGCGCGACGCCATCATCGGCCGGCCGGCGCAGGAGGTGCTGGGCTCGTCGTCGGCGCAGTCGCTGAACGAGCGCTTCGCACAGTGCATCCGCTCGCGGGCGCCGGTCACCTGGGAGCACAGCCTGGAAGTGCCGGCGGGGCTGCGCTGGTTCAACACGGCCATCGTGCCGCTGTTGGACGAGCAGGGCCGGGTGCAGCGGCTGGCGGTCATCGCGCGCGACGTCACGCAGCAGCGCGAAGCCGAGGCGCTCCAGCGACAGCTCGAGGGGCAGGTGGCGGAAGCGCAGAAGAGCGAGGCGTTGGCGCGCGTCGCGTCGCACGTCGCGCACGACTTCAACAACCTGCTGACGGTGGTGGCTGCGCACGCGCAGCGGCTACAGGAGATGGAGGGCAAGCCAGAGGAGGTGTCTCAGTCGATTCTGCAGGCGACGGCGCGGGGCCGCGAGCTGGCGCAGCAGCTGCTCATGTTCGGGCGGCGGCGGCCGGTGGAGCGCCGGCCGTTGGACGTGGCGCCGTTGGTGCGGGAGACGTTGAAGCTGCTCGAGCCCACGGCGCCGAAGGTGACGTTCCGCGCGGAGCTGCCGATGCGGCCGGTGAAGGTGCTGGGCGACGCGGGCCAGCTGCACCAGGTGCTGACGAACCTGGGGACGAACGCGTTGGCGGCGATGCCCGACGGCGGCACGCTGACGATGCGGCTCGACGTGGTGGACGTGGACTATGCCTTCGCGAGCCGGCACCCGCCGCTGCAGGCCGGGCGTTGGGTGCGCCTGTCGGTGGTGGACACGGGCCGGGGCATGGACGAGGCGACGCGCCGCCGCATCTTCGAGCCGTTCTTCAGCCGGCGAGCGGACGGGCAAGGCACGGGCCTGGGGCTGGCGGTGGTGCAGAGCATCGTGTCGGGCCACGACGGGGCGGTGTTGGTGGAGAGCCAGGTGGAGCAGGGCAGCGTGTTCCACGTCTACCTGCCGCAGCTGGAGGACGCGGTGAACCGGCCGGGCGCGGGCCAGCACCTGATGTTGGTGGACGACCACCCGGGCATGGCGCGGGTGAGCGCGCGGCTGCTGGAGACGTTGGGTTACCGCACGTCGGTGTTCGACGACCCGCGCGACGCGCTGGAGGCCTTTCGCGCGACGCCGGCCGGCTACGACGCGGTGCTGACGGACCTCTCGATGCCGCAGATGAGCGGCGAGGAGTTCACGAAGAGCGTTCGCGCGGTGCGCCCGACGGTGCCGGTCATCGTGAGCTCGGGCCTGGCGGGCAGCCTGGATTCGGAGGAGCTGCGCCGGCTGGGCGTCGACGCGGTGCTGGTGAAGCCGTGGCGGCTGGAGGACGCGGTAGCGACGTTGCAGCGGGTGCTTGGGTAGGCCGCTCGGCGTGCCCACCGCGCCAACCCACCACCCCATCACAAGCCCATCGCCGCCTTCGTCAGCGTCGCCGGCGCCGTTTCGTGGAACTTCCCATAGTCCAGCAGGCGCCCCTCCGGCGTCATCGAAATCACGTCCGCGAACCGCGCGGCGTAGACGACTTCGTTGGGCAGAAAAGACGTTCGGCTGTGGATCGTCTGCCCCAGCGTCTCGTCGAGGCCCGTCAACGTCAGCACGATTTCCGCCTGCATCGCCTCGAGCCGTTCCGCGTCCACCCCGTACAGCGGCGAGTCCTTCGTGATGTGGTGCATCACCGTCCACGTGAGGATGAAGGCCGGCGTGCTCGCGCGCACCAGCGGCAGGTCCACCACCCGGCGGATGGACTCGCCTTCCTTCGTCACCTCCGCCTTGAGGATGGCCGCCCGCATCGTCGCCTCCACCACGTGGTTGCGTCGCTCGTTCGCCACCCGGAACATCAACGTCGGCACGCCCTCGCGATCGCTGATGACCGCCTTCGCCGCCCAGAGGATGCGCGCCCGCGGCCGCGCGAACTTCGCGAACGCCAGCCCCGTCACCACCGCGTTGCTGAACAGGCTGACGATCGCCTCGAGCGTCACCAGCCAGTGCGCCTCGCGCGACGCCGGGTACATGTACCCGTAGCCGATGGTCGCGAACGTATCGACGCTGAAGAAGAAGTGGTCGACGTAGCTGCCCGGCTCCGCGTTCGCCACGCCGCCCAGCAGCCAGTACGCCAACCCGAACGCCGCGTTCAACGCGAGGAACGCTGCCCCCGACAAGAGGAACAGCCGCGTCCACGAAGTCCGCAACAGCAGGTGGTACAGGTCGCCCAGCCCCGGCGGGCGCGCGTTGCGGACGCGCAGGCGCCGCGCGTTGTCACTCGAGAACAGCCGGAACGGGGGCGGGGGCGCGGGCGGGTTGGCCACGAGCCCCTCTTAGCGAAACGCGCGCGCGCCTTCAGCCGCGGTACTGGTGGATCGCCAGGATGGGGTAGCGCATCTGCGAGTACGTCACCCGCTGGCTCCCGTCGGCGTTCACGTTGTTCGACCCGATGAACAGCGGCCGCCCGTTCTTCCAGCCCGCGAACAGCACCACGTGGTGCCCGCCCGGCGTCTTCATCGACACCACGTCGCCGGGCCGCGCCTGCGACAGGGACACGCGCTTGAAGTGCGGATCGCGATCGAGGTTCGCCATCAACCCCGTCACCGCGTTGTGGTGCTGCGACGCCGTGATTTGCCCCGCCGCCTGCAGCACGCCCGACACGAAGTTGGCGCAGTTGACGTTGTTCGGCACCCAGTCGTGCATCGCCCGGCCGACCGCGTTCCCCGACACCTTCAGGTCCCGCGCGTTCCACCCCAGGTAGCTCTTCGCGATGTCGAACGCCCGGCTCGAGCCGCCCGGCGCCGACGGCGCGGACGGACCCGACGGCTCGCGCGGCGGCGCCCTCGGCGTATTCCGACCCGGCGCGTTCCGGCTGGGCGGCCGCGAGCGCACGAACTCGTCGCGCCCACCGGGGATGATGAGCGTCTTCCCCGCGTAGATGAGGTTGGCGTTCTTGATCTGCGGGTTCGCCCGCATCAGCGCCGAGACGCTCGTCCCGTGCCGCGCCGCGATGCCCGACAGCGTGTCTCCCCAACGAATCCGGTAGCTCGACATGCCCGCATTGTCGGCCGACCGCATCCCCGGTTTCTGGGAAAAGTGTCACCTGCCGAGACATCGAGTCGCGGGAGCCCACAACCCTTTGGATCGACGGCGTGCGGTGGAACACCTACACGTCCGATATTCGGGCGACCACCGCGGACGCCTCGGGCGCGCGGCACACCGGGCAGGGTGGAAGAAGCGGACCTTCGCCGCGACCGCCACCGCCGCCCTCGTCATCGCTCGAAGTCGACGCCCACGCCCGCCGACGCCGTCACGCCGCGGATCAGCGTCCCGTCCACCTGCGGGAAGAAGACCGTGCCGCCGTTCGCCACCACGTAGAAGGACTTGAACAGCCGCGCGCGCAGCCCGCCGGTCGCGTGGTACCGGCCCGACTGGCCCATGCCCACCGCCGTGAAGCGCGCCTGCGCCACCAGCCACGAGTCCAGCAGTGTGAAGTTCGCCGTCGTGTCGAGGTCCGTGCGCCCGTACGTGAAGTACTCCGCCGCCACGTCGACGCTGACCGCGGTGCCGATGCCCAGCTTGAACTCGCCGTAGAACGAGAAGCCGTCCGGCAGCACCGCGTCGGCCTGGGGCGTGCCCGTGAAGCCGATGTCCGCGTAGCGCGACAGCTCGTAGTTCGGCCCGAAGTAGCCCTGGCGGAAGCCGCCGGCCTGCTTGCGCGCCTCCAGCTTCACCGAGATGCCGAGCTCCTTCACCGTCGCGTCCATCGCGCCGCCCACCACGAAGCCCAGCGGCGCGCCCGTCGTCACGCGCGCGCCCAGGCCCAGGAGCACCATGAGGCGCAGCGTCGCGTTGCGCAGCAGCACCGCCGAGCCGTCGAGGTGCAAGAGCGTCGCCGGGTTCAGCGCCAGCGCCGGCACCGTCGCGTCCGGGCGGAACGGGAGGCCCGACTTCGCGCTGTCGTGCGCCACCTCGAGCGACACGAGGTAGCGGTCCTTCGACTCCGCCTTCGACGAGAAGAGCGCGCCGAGATCCACCGACACGTCCCCCGAGAGGATGCGCCCGAACAGGAAGTCGCTCGCGAAGAACTCGCTGCGCACCGGCCCCAGCACCAGCAGCGCGCCCACCGACGCCGGGTGGTAGTCCGCGTTCTCCTGGCTCGAGTAGCGGTTGACGAGGTGCCCCAGCCCCAACGTCTTCTTTCGCATCGCGCCGGCGCGCACGTAGAACGGGCTCGAGTCGGGCGCGATGCGCAACGACTGGATGATCTGCATGAAGTCCGCGGCCTCGTCCCAGTCCGCCCGCCGCAGCACCCCGCCGATGTCCGACGCGCGGTTGCCGGGCGCGGTGTCCACCACCCGGAGCCGGAACGTCGGCCCCAGCTCGATGGCGAAGTCGTCGTCCACCGCGAAGCCCAGCACCGGCCGCAGCGTCGCGAAGCCGTCCAGCCCGTTCTCCGCAAAGCCGGACGGCAGCAGCTCCACCGACGCCTCCGCAGCGCCGCGGACCGTCACTTTCGACGGCGGCTCCTCTTCCTCCTCGACGCCCGCGTCTACGGCCTCCGCCGCGTGAACCTCCTCCGGGACGTCGGCCTCGACCGCGGGCTTCGGCCTCACCGTCGTCGCCGCGGCCGGCGCCGGTGCCGGTGCCGGCGTCGGTGCAGGCGTCGGTGCAGGCGTCGGTGCAGGCGTCGGTGCCGGCGCCGGTGCAGGCGTCGGTGCAGGCGTCGGTGCAGGCGTCGGTGCAGGCGTCGGTGCCGGTGCAGGCCTCCGTGCGGGTGAAGGTACCGGCGCGGGCGCCACGGCCGGCGGGCCGGTCTCCAGGCCGTCGAAGGCGCCGGGCGCGAACTCCACCGACAGGCCCACGCCGCCATCCACCGACGCCAACACCGCGCTGAGGAGGAGCGACAGCATGGGCGAGTGAGCCTACCCGAGCCCGGCGCCGCGAAGGGTCGTCACTTCGGCATGGACAAGACGAGCCACAGCTCGCCGCCGTCGTGCGCGCCACCCTGCAGGTACAGCGACTTGCCGCGGCCCAGCTTGTACGTCGTCTCGGCGGGCGGCAGCTTCACCCGCACCGTGGCCACGTCGTCCTTCAGCGACTCGAGCGCCACCTCGGCCACTTTCTGGTTGGGCAGCGCCACCTGCGCGGGCTTGTTGGTGCCCAGCTCCAGGCGCTTCGTCGACAGCGACTTGAGCGTCGTGTACTTCACGCGGCCCGCCAGCGTCGCCTGCATCGGCAGCAGCGACGCCTCCACCTTCCCCGGCGCGGTCGACGCGTAGACGACGTCGGCCTGCACCGGCACCTTCGTGTCGTCCGCCAGCGCGGGGAGCGCCAGCAGCGCGGCCGCGGCGACGGCGAGCGCCCGGGCGGTCTGCGTCACAGGTCCCCCTGGCGCTTCTCGGGCTCCTGGTTCAGCTCCTCTTCGCCGCTCTTGTCGTCCTTCTTCTTCTTCTTTCCGCCGTCCGTCTTGTCGCCGGCGTTGGACTCGACGACCCAGATGACCGCGTCGCCGTCATCCGTCTCCATCACCACCGGGCGCACCTCGGCGTTGGAGTCGATGGACACCGTCTGCACCTCGACGCGCTCCGCGCCGTAGCCGGCGGGCAGGCCCGCGCCCAGCTTCAGGGCCACCGGCACCGCGACGGCGATGGCCGCGGCCGCGCCCACCATGCCGGCGATGAGCGGCCCGCGCTGGTACGTGAACATCTCGCTGAGCGTCAGCTTGAGACGCGTGAAGAGCGGCAGCTTCTCGGGCGTGAGCTGGCTCATCACGCCGTCGGTGAAGGCCTTCCAGTCGACGTCGTCGCCCTGCATCTCCAGGGCGTGGCGCATCAGCGCGTCGCCGGCGCGGAAGTCGGCGACCTGCGCCGCCGAGTCCTCGTTGTGGGCGAGGTGCTGTTCGACCTGTTGTCGCTCCTCGGGCGACAGCTCGCCGTCCACGTAGGGCGACAACAGCGGAAGGAACTTTTCGCGAGCGGGGTTCTTCATGGCGACCTCACGTCGTGCCGACGCACGCGCTTCGTCCTTATTCGGCAGGACATTACTCCGACCCCACCCCGGCCTTCGCCTCGTCCAACTCCAGGTATTCGCCGAGGATTTTCTGCATCTTGAGTCGCGCGTGGAAGAGCCGGGACATCACCGTGCCCTTGGGGATGTTCAGCGTGCGGGCGAGTTCCTCGTAGCTCATCCCTTCGACCTCGCGCAGGAGGAGGATTTGCCGGTGGGCCTCGGGGATCTGCTGGATGGCCGCGGTGATGCGATCCGCCAGCTCCCTCCGCAGCGCCGACTTCTGCGGGTTGGTGCCCAGGCGGGTGCCCAACGCACCGATGTTCGCTTCCGAGGTGTCGAACTTCACGCTCTCGTCGAACTCGACGTGGTCGTCGCCCTTTGCCGAGCCCTTCCGGCGCAGCACGTCGATGCAGATGTTGACGGTGATGCGGTACAGCCACGTGTAGAAGCTGGCGTCGCCCTTGAAGTGGTCGAGGTACTTGTAGACCTTGACGAAGGCCTCCTGCGCGACGTCGCGGGCCTCCTCCCGGTCCTTCAGCATACCGACGGCGACCGCGTAGACCTTCCGCTGGTAGCGCTCGACCAGCAGCTTGAAGGCGCGCTGATCGCCGGTGCGGACGCGCTGGACGAGCGTGAGGTCGTCGGTGGCCAAGGCGCGGGCACCGTACCATGGCTTCTTCAAAGGTCCGCGTTTTCATTGACCTGCCGAACCCTCCGTGGAGGACACTGAGGCCCCATGAAGCGCCCCGTCCTGACCGCCGCCCTGTCGTTCCTCGCCGCCTGCGCCACCGCGCCGCGCCCTGACGTCGTCGAGACGGGTGTGGCCGCCGGCGCCTCGTCGGAAGGGGCGACCGCGCCCGCGGAGGCGCCGCTGGCCGCGCTCTTCCGCGGCCCGTGTCTGGGCCGGTGCCCCGAGTACCAGGTGGAGGTGTACCCGAGCGGCGAGGTGCGCTTCCGCGGCGTGCGCAACGTGGCGGTGGTGGGCGAGGCGCGCGGGCGGCTGGACGCGACGCAGTTGGCGAAGGTGTCGGAGCTGTTCGAGGCGGCGCGGTTCAACGGTCTCGCCGGGCGCTACGAGAACATCGACACCGCCGACATGCCGCTCGTCATCATCGCGTACAAGGGACGCATGGTGCGCCACGCGCACGGCGACTCCGGGGCGCCGCCCGAGCTGGCGCGCCTCGAGGACGCGCTGGACGAGGCCCTCGGCACCGCGCGATGGGTGGCGGGCGAGGTGGACCGCTGATCAGCGGCCGCCGTCTCCCAGGGCCAAAAGCGCCTTCACTTCCGCGTCTACGGCGGCGGTGCCCCACCGCACTCGCGCGCCCGCCCGGCACTGCGCCACCTCGAGTCGCCCGCCGACCCGCGGCGCGTACACCACCACGCGCTCACCCGGAGCGAAGCGGTAGCCGCAGTCCGAGGCCTCGGTGTGCACGGTGACGCGGGGAGCGGGCGTACCCTTGAAGGTCCGGTTCACCTCGATGACGAAGCGGCCCCCGGACGAGCGGATGACGACGCCGTCCACGACGACGGCGGCGGCCGCAAAGGCCTGCGCCGGTTCGGGCTCCGCGACCACGCAGTCACAGGCAGCGGCCGCGGCCGGCGACAGCGCCGCGGCGAGGACGAGGAGGGCGAGGAGCGTTCGCATGGCGACATCAACGCGCAGTGCGCCGGAAGGATTCATGGGGCGGTGGCCCCCGGTGCAGCTCGACACCGGCGAGCCGCATCGCGGCAGGGCCGCAGGCGCCCAGACGCCGGGGTTCCAGCCGGTTGGCGCCGCGGGGCCCTGGGGGCGCCGCCCGGACTGCGGGGCGGGACCGGCGATGCACGGGGCTGCCATGGCGAACGGTGCGGTGCGGCGCGCGAGGCGGAAGCGCCTGGCGGGGCGCCGGTGTCGTTGACGCGCGGCGCTCGCGCGGCTTGGCTATCGCGTTCCGTGTCGATCGCCTCGCCCACAGTGCCCCTTCGCCGCTACGACGGCCTCGACGTGGTGCGCGCCGCGGCGATGCTGCTGGGCGTCTGCTACCACGCGGCCTACTCGTACGTGCCCGACATCGGCCGGTGGTACTTCGTCACCGACGTCTCGTCGTCCAGCGTCTTCGTGACGGTGGTGGGCGTGCTGCACAGCTTCCGCATGCAGCTCTTCTTCGCGCTGTCCGGCTTCTTCGCGCACCTCGTGTTGGAGCGCCGCGGCGAGCGCGGCTTCCTCGTCGACCGCTCGCGGCGGTTGGTGGTGCCGTTCCTCGCGGCGCTGCCCGTCACCGTCTTTGCCGACGTGGCGACGCGGCACTGGTCTCGGACCGCGGGCGTGATGTCGCCGGACTTCGCCGCGCAGGACGGCTTCCGCGTGCTGCCGATGCACCTGTGGTTTCTCGAGTACCTCTTCCTCTACTGCCTCGCGGCGTGGGCGGCGACGGGCGTGGGCCTCGAAGGGCGGTCAGCTTCGCGCGGCCTCGCGAAGGTGCTGCGCGTGCCCGAGGTGCTGCTGGTGCTGGGCGTGCCGCTGGGCCTGGCGCTGATGCGCTTTGAGGAGCTGCGGCCAGCGGCGTCCTTCCTCCCCGAGCCGCACTCGTTCCTCCACTACGGGCTCTTCTTCCTGCTCGGCTGGCTCCTGTGGCCCGCGCGTGAGGCGGTGGACGCGCTGGCGCGCCGCGGCGCGTGGATGGCGGTGGCCGGCTTCGGCCTCGCCTTCTTCGTCCACACGCGGCACCTCCAGTGGGAGCCGCTCGGGCACTTCCTCGCCGGCGTGGTGCCGGCCGCGGTGACGCTGGGCTGCCTCGGCCTCGCGTTCCGCGTGCCGCCGGCGACGCGGCCGACGCTGCGCTTCCTCGTGGAGTCCTCGTACTGGGTGTACCTGGTGCACTTCCCGGTGGTGCTGGCGCTGCAGGTGGCGCTGGCGACGACGCCGTGGCCGGCGGTGCCGAAGTACCTCGCGGTGGTGGCCGTCACCTTCGCGTTCGCCTTCGCGACCTTCCGGCTGGTGGTGTACCGGAGCGCGCTGGGGCCGTGGCTGGGCGTCAAGCCGCCCGTCGCCGCCGCGCGCTGACGACGCCGCGCCCCTGGCCAGAGGGAGCAGAGCGGGCTGGTGGTGGTGCGCGACTCCGGCGCTGACGAAGCCACCAGCGTGGCGCTGCAGCCGAACGGGTACGTCGTCGGCGAGGTGACGGTGAGCGGCTCAGACGACGGGCGTGCGCGCGACCGCCGCGGCGAGCGGGTGAAGCCATGAACGGCTACTCGCTGACCGGCCCCTTCGCCCAGTCCTCGATGGCCTGCTTGTCGGCCTGGCTCAGCTTCGCCTCCGGGTGCAGCGGCACGTAGATGGCCAGGGGCATCTCGCCCTCGGACACCTCTTCGCCGCACTCCTTCTGCTTCTTCTCCTTCCGCTCGGGCTTGTACGTGCCCCACTCGGAGAAGTTGAGGTGTTTGCGGCCGTCGACGACGTCGTGCCGCACGAGGAAGGACACCGGCGCCACGCGCGAGTACCAGGGCCACACCGTCTCGTTGGAGTGGCAGTCCCAGCACGCCCGCTTGAGGATGGCCTTCACGTCGTCCGGCGCCTTGATTTCCGCCGTGACGGGCGGGTTGGTCCGCTCGACGGGCACCAGCTGCAGGACGGCGAAGGCGCCGGCGACGCCGAGGGCGATTTTGACACCGAGCTTCATGGGCGCCCACCGTAGCGACACGCGGCGAGGAAAGCTCGCGCCATTCGCGGCGCCGGCGACCGGTGAATCAAACGGCCGCGGCGCCGTCGGGTGGGCGTGCGCCGCGCGTTGCTGCCGCTGCTCTTCGTCGTGTCGGGCGGTTGCGGAGCCAGCCGGGCGCAGCTGATCAACTCGCCGGGCGTGACGACGACGGAGCCAGGCGACCCATCGTGCGCGACGGTGCGCATTCGACGCACCGCGCTGGGAGCGCGCTGGGGCGAGTACCTCAAGGTGCGGGTGGACACGACGGCGACGCTCATCGGTCACGCGAAGCTGTCGGTGGCGGGGCGGGTGGACCGTGCGCGGCCCTTCGTCGTCGCGGGGAAGGACCTGGTGCTGGAAGGGCGCTGGGTGAACGAGGCGCTGGGCGTGACGTCGGCGCTGCCGAAGGGCGCGGCGCTGGAGGTGACGTTGGAGCAGCTGACGCCCGCGACGGGCGACTGCCGGCACCTGGCCTTCAGCGTCGAGCAGGGCGCGGTGGTGCCGGACGTCGACGAGGCGCAGTGGGTGGCGGAGCTGGAGCGCCGGCAGGGCGTGACGCCGGTGGCGGCGAAGGCCGCGGCGGCGAAGGCGCCGGCCTCCGCGGAGAATCCGGCGACGAAGGGCGCGGCGCCGTCGTCCCGGGCGACCGGCCCCGACAGCGAGTGGGCGACGTGGTCCGGCGAAGGCGCGGACCTCGACCCCGGGCCGTGGAAGCCGTGGCCCCTCGCGGCGCGCTTCAGCGCGCCCGCGGTGGGCACGCCGCTGGCGAAGGGCGTGTGGCTCGCGTGGAGCGCGCAGTCGCCTGCGTCGCGGCAGGTGGCGGAGGCGCTCGCGCAGGGCTACCGCCTCGGCGCGTTGGACGGCGCGGAGCGGATGGCGGCCCTGGTGGACCGCGTGCGCGAGGAGGTGGAGACGGACGACGCCGCGGCGCTGGTGGTGTTCGCCGGGAAGCCGGCGGCGCAGCGGGCGCTGGCGGCGGCGGGGGCGGAGGCGCCGCTGGAGTCGATGGCGCGGCACCTGGGCCCGAAGGAGCGGGGGGCGCTCGAGCCCGCGGGCCTCGCGCTGCAGCTGGCGACGGCCTTCTCCCTGGGCTGGCCGGTGCCGGAGGACACGCCGCAGACGTCGCCCTTCGGCCTGCGGATTCACCCCATCCTCGGGAAGGAGCAGCTGCACACCGGAGTCGACCTCTCGGCGCCCATCGGCACCCTGGTGGCGGCGACGGGCGCGGGCGTGGTGCTGCGCGCGGGCGAGACGAAGGTGAATGGCCGCTTCGTCATCATCGACCACGGGCGCGGCGTGACGACGGCGTACCTGCACAACGCCCGCGTGCTGGTGGAGGAAGGCCAGCGCGTCAACGCGGGCGACTTCATCGCCATGTCGGGGAACACCGGGCGCAGCACGGGCCCGCACGTGCACTACCAGCTGGAGCTCGACCGGCAGCCGGTGGACCCGCGGTACTTCCATGCGCCGGCGCCGGTGGCGACCGCGGCGCGCTGAAGTCCGGCTCTTTCTTTGAGTGGACTCGCGGCGCGGAAGCCTCTTTCCTGCCGGCCGCCATGTACGTCCTCGTCATCAACTCAGGCTCTTCGAGCGTGAAGTACCAGGTCATCGACCCGGACAGCCGCACGGTGCCGGTGAAGGGCGTGGTGGAGCGGGTGGGGCAGGGCGTGACGTACGAGCAGGCGCTCGCGCAGGTGCTCGAAGCGGTGAAGGGCTTCACGCTGGCGGCGGTGGGGCACCGCGTCGTGCATGGCGGCGAGCGCTTCGTGGACGCGGTGCGCATCGACGACGCGGTGGAGCAGGCCATCGAGGCGTGCGTGCCGCTGGCGCCCTTGCACAACCCGGCGAACCTCGCGGGGGTGCGCGCGGCGCGGGCGGCGCTGCCCCAGGTGCCGCAGGTGGCGGTGTTCGACACGGCGTTCCACGCGCGGCTGCCGCGGCGCGCGAGGACGTACGCGCTGGACGCGCAGGTGGCGGAGAAGCACGGCGTGCGGCGCTACGGCTTTCACGGCACGTCGCACGCCTACGTGGCGAACCTGGCGGCGAAGCACCTCGGGCGGCCGCTCGACCAGCTGCGGCTGGTGACGTTGCACCTGGGCAACGGCGCGAGCGCATGCGCCGTGGAGTACGGGCACTCGACGGAGACGTCGATGGGCCTGACGCCGCTGGAAGGGTTGGTGATGGGCACGCGGGCCGGCGACGTGGACGCGGGCGTGCTGCTGGCGCTGTTGCGCTCGGGCGAGTTCGACGTGGACTCACTGGACACGCTGCTCAACAAGAAGAGCGGGCTCGCGGGCCTGTCGGGCGTGGGGAACGACCTGCGCGACATCGAGGCGCGCGCGGAGGCCGGTGACGACCGCTGCCGCCTGGCCATCGCGGTGTTCGCGCACCGGGTGCGGAAGTACATCGGCGCGTACGCGGCGGTGATGGGCGGCGTGGACGCGGTCGTGCTGACGGGCGGCATCGGGGAGAACGCGAAGGCGATGCGACGGCGCATCCTCCAGCGGCTCGAGTTCCTCGGGCTGGTGTTCGACGACGACGCGAACGCGGACGCGAAGGTGTCGGGCGAGGCGCCGGTGGCGCGGGTGTCGGGCGAGGTGTCGCGGGTGGCCGCGCTGGTGGTGAAGACGGACGAGGAGCTGTCCATCGCGCAGCAGGCGGCGGCGGTGGTGCGGCAGGCATCGGCCGTGAAGAACCCGGGGCCCATCCCCATCGCCATCAGCGCGCGGCACGTTCACCTCGACCAGGCGGCGCTGGAGGCGCTGTTCGGCAAGGGCGCGACGCTGACGAAGCTGCGCGACATCAGCCAGCCGGGGCAGTTCGCCAGCGAGCAGAAGGTGAACGTCATCGGCCCGCGGAACCGGATTGATGGCGTGCGCGTGCTGGGACCGCTGCGGAAGGCCTGCCAGGTAGAGGTGTCGCGCACGGACGAGTTCACCCTGGGCGTGGACGCGCCCATCCGCGACTCGGGGAACACCGAAGGCAGCGCGCCCATCACGCTGGAGGGGCCGGCGGGGACCGTGCACCTGAAGGAGGGGCTCATCTGCGCGAAGCGGCACATCCACATGACGCCGGAGGACGCGGCGGCCTACGGCGTGGTGGACGGTGACGAGGTGGAGGTGGCGATTACCGGCGGCCCGCGCGACCTCGTGTTCGGTGACGTCCTGGTGCGCGTGAGCCCCAGGTACAAGCTCGAGATGCTCATCGACACCGATGAGGCGAACGCCGCGGAGCTGAGCTCCGGCGCGACCGGGCAGCTGACGTACACGGATGTGCAGAGCGCGACGGCGCTCCTGCAGCGGCGGCGGCCCCAACAAGAGCGGTAGGGCGGTACGGCTCGCCTCGAGGAGCGGCGGCGGCGAAGCCGTCGGGCACCGTGCGCACCGCCGGCGCCCGGAGGCGGCGTCCGAGGTGACGTGCAACGCCGCCCGCCTCGACCGAAGCGTCCCGGAGGCACGAAGTCCCGGCCATGCGCTGTCCTCCCGGTCCTCGCCGTGGCCACCCCGCCCCCGCCGACTTCCTCAACGCTGCGAGGTGGGCGACGCGAAGGAGTCCGTGTCCCTGCGCGGCCAGGGCGCCTTCGAGGCCACGGCGTCGCTCCTCCAGTCGGGCGCCTGCGGCTGCCTCTCCCCCGGCGGCGAGCAGCGCGGCGGCGTCGTCATCGTCAGCCAGCGCTCGCCCCGCAAGAAGAAGAAAGCCGCTGCCCCCGGCGTGCGGATTCGCGGCGTTTCGTGCTACGCGGCCCGACGACCATGCGGGCTCTCCTCGTCCTCCTCGCGCTCGGCGCCGCGGCCTGCAACCGGCCATGTCCGGTGGAGGTGCCCCAGCTGACGCCCGACGGCGGCGCCGCGGTGTGCGTCACCTCGTCCGACTGCATGCGCCCGTCGGCCACCCTGCTGTGTGGCAGCACCGAGGACCGCTTGCGCGACTGCGTCGACTGCGTCGACCGCCGCTGCGTGCGCTTCGTCCCGGAGGCCTGTCCATGAAGTGGGTGCTCGCCGCGGCGGCGCTCCTCGCGCTGACGGGCTGCAAGAAGCAGGACGCGCCGGCGTACCTGGAGCGCGCGCGCACCGCGCTCTACGAGCACCGCCCGCAGGACGCGCTGGCCGACTTCAAGAAGGCCCTCGACGCGCTCGAGCGCGACACCTCGCCCGAGGCCGCCGTGTACCGGGCGCGGGCGCTCCGCGGCGCGGCCGACGTCTACGCCTTCGAGCTGGGCGACGAGCGGCGCGCGGTGGAGGTGTACCGCGAGCTCATCACCGTGTGCCCCGAGGCGCCGGAGACGCTCGAGGGCCGCGTGCACCTCGCGGAGCTGCTCCGCCACCACTTCCGCGACTTGCGCGGCGCCATCGCCGAGTTGACCGCCGCGCTGGCGCGCAACCCGCCCACCTCCGCCGAGCTCACCTACCAGGTGGCGGAAATGTACTTCGAGCTGCAGGACTACGAGCAGTGCCAGCTCGAGGCCGGCAAGCTGGCCGAGAAGTTCGCTGCCAGCGCCTTCGTCGCCGACGCGCTCTTCCTGCGCGCGCAGGCGCTGTCGATGATGGACGGCCGCAAGGCCGAGGCGCAGCGCGCCTTCGCCGACGTCATCGAGCGCTTCCCCGACTCCAGGCTGAAGGCGCACGCGCTCTTCGAGCTGGGCCGCCTCAAGGCCGACGCCGGCGACCCGGAGCGCGCCATCGAGCTGTGGGTGGAGGCGTTGAAGACGCACCCCAGCCCGTCGGTGGTGCAGGACTCCATCGCCCGCGTGCGGGCGCGGCTCCGCGCGACGACGCCGAAGAAGGTGGGCGACGCCTTCAGCGCCTTCGACCACGACCTGGTGCCGTACGCGGGCCGCCCGGGCAGTGAGGGCGAGGCCGAGCCCATCGTGAAGGCGAAGACCTCGGTGGAGGCCGCCGGCGGCACCGCCGAGGAGGCCGCGAAGGAGGCGACGATGCCCGCCGAGTCCTCGCACGCCGCCCCGCAGCCGCAGGGGGAAGGCAGCCTGTGAGTGGCGCGCCCGGGCGCACTATGCTCCCGCGAATGCACTCCCGGCACGGACTGGTCCTCCTGGCAGCGGCGGCGGCCGTCTCCTCCTGCGCGGGCTTCAAGCCCGTCGACCGCGGGGAGTACCGCCGCGTCTTCGCGGCCGACGTGACGAAGCGCTCGCCGGACGCGCCGCAGGAAGTCATCACCCGCGACGCGTACGAGGAAGAGGTGGCCGCCGGCGTGCGCCGCGCCTGGGAGCCGCCCACGGGCTACGTCGCGCCGCTCTTGCACGAAACCCCCGCCATCGGGATGAAGGTGGGCGACGTGGTGGAGCTGCGCGTCGACGAGGCCTCGCCCGTCGAGCTGCTGGTGGAGGGCGGTGTCGTCGACGCGTACTGGAACCCCGCCGTGAAGCGCGACGAGTGGAAGGACGGCAGCGACGTCACCATCCGTGAGTCCACGCTGTGGCTGCGCGGCAAGAAGCCCGGCAGGGGCGCCCTGCGCTACACGCGCGGCAACGACTCGACGGACGTGCCCATCACCGTCACCGGGCCGTAGCGCCCACCGCGCCGCGCGCCGGCACCGAGGCGAACAGCTTCGCGAGCGCGCGGTCGTGCAGCCACCCGAAGGCGTACAGCGCGACGCACGCGCCGATGCCGGCGAACAGCATGTCGCTCTGCGCGTCCCAGACGTAGCCCTGGGTACCGAGGAACGTGTCGCCGCCTTGCGGGTCCATCAGTACGGCGCTCCACCACTCGATGAATTCGTACAGCGCGGCCCACCCGAGGATGACGTTGACGAGGATGAAGTTGAGCCAGCCGCCCTTCGTGAGCGCCGTCACGCGCAACAGCACCTCGCGCAGGATGAAGAGCGGGAAGAAGCCGAACGCGAAGTGGCCAATCTTGTCGTAGTTGTTCCGCTCGAAGCCGAACGCCGCCTTCATCCACTCGCCGAGCGGCGCCTTCGCGTACGTGTAGAAGCCGCCGTACACGAGGATGAGGACGTGGACGAAGACGCCCACGTAGACGAGCCGCGTGAAGGGGAAGCGGCGGTAGGTGACGACGAGCGCCACCATCCCCGCGAGGCCCGGGCCCGTCTCCATCAGCCAGTTGAGCTTCCCTTCGGGTGTGGTGAAGAACGTCGCCGCGAGCACCGGCACCAGCACCGCGCCCAGCGCCAGCGGCAGGCGGGCCCACGCCGCGGTGCCTTCGAGCGGTTGATGCAGATCAGGCGTCATCCGGTACCCCTCCGGACCGGGGCTTTACTGGAGCTTTCGGCTGGGTCAAAAGGCGCTCGCCATGCTTCGTTACCGCGCCGATTGGCGGACCTTGTTTTTCATGTGCGTGTTCGCGGCCTTGAGCATCGGAGGCTGGGTGCTCGACCCGCACGGCCCGCTCCTGTGGGCCTGGGTCCCCGTGACCATGATCAGCTCGTGGATTTGCGCCGTCATCGCGCACAACACGGTGCACTGCCCCGTCTTCACCCGGCGGTGGATGAACCAGGTGTTTCAGGTGTGGCTGAGCCTCTCCTACGGCTTTCCGGTGAGCGAGTACGTGCCGGGCCACAACCTCTCGCACCACAAGTTCATGCAGCAGCGGGAAGACGTGATGCGGACGTCGAAGGTGAATTACCGCTGGAACCTGCTCAACCTCCTCCTCTTCTTCTTTCACGTCGGCCCGGGCGTCACCGCCGGCAACTACCGCTACAAGAAGCTGATGGCGGAGCGCCTCCCGGCGTGGAACCGGCAACTCCTCATCGAAATCGTCGCGGTGTGGGGGGTGAAGGCGGCGCTGCTCCTCATCGACTGGCGCAAGGCGCTGCTCTTCGTCATCGTGCCGCACCTCTTCGCGGTGTGGGGCATCACCACCGTCAACTTCCTTCAGCACGACGGCACCGACGAGACGCACCCCGTGAACCACTCGCGGAACTTCGTGGGGAAGGTGTTCAACTTCTTCACGCTGAACAACGGCTTCCATGGCATCCACCACATGCGGCCGGGCCTGCACTGGAGCCTCACGCCGCAGGCGCACGCCGAGGAGGTGGCCCCCACCATCGACAAGCGCCTCGAGCAGAAGTCGCTGCTCGTCTACCTGTTCAAGGCCTTCATCTACCCGGGCAAGCGCGTCACCTTCGACGGCAAGCCGGTGGTGTACGAGGACGTCGGGCCCGACCGCGACTGGGTGGGCGCGTCGCGCGACACCGCCGCCGAGGAGCTGGGCGCGGTCGGCAGCGGCGCTTGAGGCGTCAGCTTCGCCGCACCACGTAGCGGTACACCGGCGTGCGGTAGACGTCCTCCACCGTCTGCGTCTCCTCTGCCGTCCACCCGCGCAGGCCGAAGGTGTGGCTCACCACGACGGCGCCGTCGGGCAGCTCGGCCTCGAACTTCCCGGAGAGGCGCGTCATCGCGCCGGTCCACAGGTAGCAGACGACCAGCCGCGCGGTGCGCAGGTCCGCCTCGAAGAAGTCGCCGCGCCGGAGCTCGAGGTTGGTGCGCGGGCGCAGGGTGAGGCGCAGGCGGAACACGAGCCACGGCACCCACGACGCCTCCCAGGCGACGACGCGCGCGTCGGGGCACGCGTCCGCCAGCGCCAGCGCGAGGCCGCCCCAGCCGGCGCCCAGCTCGTGCACCTCGCCCGTCACCTCGGCGGGCAGCAGCGCCAGCACCGCGCGGCGCACCCGGCGCGAGGTGGGCATGGGGGAGATGCCGAGGCGCAGCGTCGCCCATACGATGGAGGCCAGCGCGGCCACCACCACCGCCAGCACCGCCGCGCCCAGCACGTCGCCCGCCGTCATCGGAAAGCGCGAGTCTCCCCGTCTGGCGGCGGTGCGCAATGGGCTTCCCGTCGCGCCGGAACGCCGAGGCCGCGCGGTGAGCCGAATTCCGTTCCGTTTTCGCCCGGCGCGGCGTGATGCTGAAGGGGTGAGTCGGGGCCGCCACGCCAGCGCTGAGCGCCTCGCGCACCTCGAGCGCGAGCTGCAGCACTACAGGGAGCTGGCCGAGAACACCTCCGACTGGTTGTGGGAGGTGGACGAGCGCGGCGTCTACACCTGGGTGGGCCCGCGCATCGCCACGCTGCTCGGCTACACGCCCGACGAGGTGCTGGGGAAGACGCCGTTCGACTTCATGCCGCCGGCCGAGGCCAGGCGCGTGGGCGCGCTGTTCGCCCGCGTCGTGGAGGACCGGCGCTCCTTCAGCGGGCTGGTCAACACCAACCGGCACAAGGACGGCCGCGCGGTGGTGCTGGAGACGAGCGGCGTGCCCATCTTCGACGCGCACGGCCTCTTCAAGGGGTACCGCGGCGTCGACCGCGACATCACCGCGCGCCTCGAGGCCGAGCGCAACCTGCGGCTGGCGGACGCCGTCGTGCGCAGCGCCGCAGAGGGCATCCTCCTCGCGGACGTGGACGGGCGCGTCACCACGGCCAACCCGGCCTTCCTCTCGCTCACCGGCTACGCGCTCGAGGAGGTGGTGGGCCGAACGCCGGCGATGCTGGTGCGCCCCGACGGCCACTCGCGGCGGCACCTGTGGGCGCTGCTCGACCACTCCACGCGCTGGTCCGGCGAAGGCACCTGCCGGCACAAGACGGGCGAGACCTTCCCCGTGTGGATGACGCTGTCGGGCGTGCAGGACAGCGCGGCCAACCACGTGACGGGCTTCGTCGCGCTGGTCAGCGACATGACGGAGCGCCGCGCCGCCGAGGCGACGATTCGCTTCCAGGCGACGCACGACATGCTGACGCAACTGACGAACCGCGCGGCCTTCCTCTCGGCGCTGAAGAAGGTGGTGCAGCCGGGAGCGCTCCAGCCCGCCGCCGTCTTCTTCCTCGACCTCGACGGCTTCAAGCCGGTGAACGACCTGCACGGCCACGGCGTGGGCGACGAGCTGTTGTGCGCGGTGGCGCGGCGCCTCGAGCGCTGCGTGCGCCAGACGGACCTCGTGGCGCGCTTCGGTGGTGACGAGTTCATCGTGCTGTTGCGCGAGCCCGCCAACACCAACGTGCCGAAGCGGGTGGCGCAGGCCATCATCGCCGCGGTGGCGGAGCCGTACCGCATCGAAGGCCTCGAGCTGCGCGTCACCGCCAGCGTGGGCGTCGCCCTGGTGCCCGCCCACGGGCGCACCGTGGACGCCATCGTCGCGGCGGCGGACCGGGCGATGTACACGGCCAAGCGGCGCGGCGGGAACACCGTGTGCTTCGCCAGGGCGCTGGCGCCGCTTCGGAAGACGTCGACGACGAGCCCGGCGAAGATGCCGGCGAACAAGCCGGCCCGGAAGCGCTGAGCGCGCCCGATGAGGCGGCGCCCCGGCGTCTCGGCTACAACCCTGGCGCATGAACCTGCTCCGCGCCCTCGCCCTGCTCGTCGCCGTGCCCGCCTTCGCCCAGACGTGGAACTCGAACGCCGGCGGGTGGAACACCGGCTACGGCACCGTGTACGGCTCGTTCGGCCTCGCGATGGCCACCCAGAACATCTACACCTCCACGCAGCAGAACATTCAGCGCGCGATGATGCGCCAGGCGATGATTCAGAAGTTCGGTCTCGCCGCGGTGGAGAAGGCCGAGCGCGAGGCGAAGCAGGGCAAGAAGTCCACCGCGCCCGCGGGCCTCGAGGTGGCGCCGCCGCCGCCACCCGCGAAGAATCTGGGCGTCTTCAAGCCCGGCAAGTCCTCCGTCCCGAAGCAGCTGGGCGACGCCATCGGCTCAACGCCCGACGAGAAGGCGGCCATCGCCCAGCTGGCCGCCGCCACGAAGGAGGCCTTCGAGAGCCAGCCCGAGACGCAGGCGTGGAAGAACAACGTCGCGGGCGCCTTCGCCTTCTTCATCATCGGCAACCTCACCATCGCCACCGACGCCCCGGAGCCGAGCGACGAGACGAGCCAGGCGCTGTTCCGCGCCATCAACCAGTCGCTCGACGAGACGCCCGAGTTCGCGAAGGCCTCGGCGAAGGACAAGCAGCAGCTGTACGAGCTGCTCATCGGCTTCACCGGGCTGCCGCTCGCCATCTACACCGAGGGCAAGGAGCGCGGCGACGCCGAGCAGGTGAAGCAGGCGCGGCAGGTCGCGGCGCAGCTGCTCCAGCTCGTGCTGAAGGTGGACGCCGCGCAGGTCAAGCTGCCGAACTGACGCTCACTGCGCGTTCTGCGCGCGCATCGCCTCGCGGGTGCCCAGGCGCCGCTCGGCGCCCCGCACCTCGTCCGCGTACTGCGGGTCCAGCCGCGCGGCGGCGGCGAAGGCGTCGCGCGCCAGCTCCAACTCGCCCTTCGCCGTCATCACCACGCCGAGGTCGTACAGCGCCGCCGCGTTGCCCGGGTCCTGCTGAATCACCTGCTGAAAGGACGCCCACGCGCCGTCGAGGTCACCGTCCATCGCCAGCGCGACGCCGGGCTCCAGCGGGCCGTCGTCTTCCAGCGCGAAGGACACCTGGCCGACGCTGGGCTCGAGGTCCGCGATGAACTGGTCCACCGCGTTGAAGGCCGCGCTGCGCACCAGCTGCACGTCGTCGGGCTGCGCCCTGCCGGCCCTCGGCACGCCTGCGCTGGCACGGCCGGTGTACGTGGCCTCGTAGCGCGACGAGCCGTCCCGGTTCAGCACGCGCACCTTCACGCCGGCGCTGGCCGTCGTCTCGGTGCCCGAGCTGGACTCCGTCTCCACCTCGCCGCGGTGCACGCTGCTGGTGTCCATCTCCACCTCGAAGCGCGTGTCCGCCTGTGGGCACGGCGGCTGGCAGCCCAGCGTCACGTTGAAGCGCCTCGCGTTGACGAGCTGCTGCTCGAGGTGCTGCGCCACGTCGGGCGCCACCGCGGTGCGCACCAGCG
Source organism: Myxococcota bacterium (assembly GCA_040755835.1). Taxonomy (GTDB): domain Bacteria; phylum Myxococcota; class Myxococcia; order Myxococcales; family Myxococcaceae; genus JADLDB01. The sequence continues at coordinate 70,881 of JBFMAB010000107.1, read as the reverse complement.
CCGACAACGGGTCGAGCACCGTCAGCACGTCGGGGTCGCCCAGCGTGTAGCCGACGTACACGTTCTGCACGGCGTTGCCGAAGTGCACCGCCGCCGGCACGTCGTACCGCACGACGATGGTGGGGGCGCAGGCGGTGGCGAGCAGCGGCAGGGAGAACAGGAGAGAGCGGACGTGCATGGCGGCCAGGGAGCGTGCCACGCCTCGACGGAGCCGTCGCTTTGGAATTCAGCGGCGCACGAGCGCCGAGGCCTGCACGTAGGCGGGCGACTTCGCCAGGCGCGCGTCGAACAGCTGGTCCGCCGCGTCCACCAGGTGCTCGGCGTACATGACGTTCTTCTTCAGGCGCGCGGGCATCGCGTCGGTGCCTGCCTGCGCGCCGAGGATGGCCCCGGCGACGCCGGCCGCCACGTCCACCTCGCCGCCGCAGCGCAGCACCAGGCCCAGCGCCGCGCGGAAGTCCGCCGGGCACTTCAGCACCGCGTACAGCGCCGTCAGCAGCACCGGCGTCACGTGCGACGGCAGCCCGTTGTCGAAGTCGTACTGCGACGGCGGCACGCCCACGCGGCGCAGCGCGGCCAGCGCGCGCTCGGGCTCCCACGCGAAGGCGCGCGGCAGGAAGTACAGCTCGTCGGCCAGCGCGGGCGAGGCGGGCGCCGCGGCCTGGGACAACTGCTCGCAGTACGCCTGCAGCGACAGCGGCTCGCCGGCGAGGCCCAGCTGAATCGCGCGCCCGAAGGCGGCCACCGCGGCGGTGCACAGCGGGTCCTTGTGCGTCACCACCGTCAGCACCTGCGCGTCGTGCGCGAGGCGCGGCGGGCTCGGCTCGCTCCACAGGCCCACCACCACGCCGCGCGAGAGGCTGGACGCGTCGCACACGCCCAGCGGCGCGCCGGCGCTCATCCACGGGGTGCCGGCCAGCAGCGCCTCGGCGGCCTGCGTAGCGGACGGCGGCGGCTGGAGGATGGTGCCTTCCTGCCACAGCCACATGAGGTGCTGCGCCGCAGCGCGCCCGTCCACCTTCTGTTCGCGCGCCACCGCGTCCGCCACCGCCAGCAGCATCTGGGTGTCGTCGCTGAACTGGCCCTTGGGGAAGCCGCCGCGGGGCCGCGCCGCGAAGTCCTCGCCGAGGAAGGGCTGGCGCAGCATCGCCGGGGGCGGCAGCCCGCGCAGCGGGAAACCCAGCGCGTCGCCGATGGCGAAGCCGAGCACGGCGGCCCGGAATCGGTCCTGGAGCTCGGCGAGGCGCAGCGGCATGGGGGAGGCGGAGGCAGAATAGGCCGTCCGGTACGACCGAGGCCACCCGCTTGTCGTCCGCCGCCCGCTGCTCATCGAAGAACACCCCGCCCGAGTCGTCTGTGAAGCGCTTCACGTCTCACGACTCGCCGCGTCCGCGCAAGGCGCGCCTCGTCACTTGTGGTACGGCTCGCCGCGCAGAATCGAGAAGGCGCGGTACACCTGCTCGAGCAGCACGAGCCGCGCCAGCCGGTGCGGCAGCGTCATCGCCGACAGCGACAGCACCAGCCCCGCCTTCTGTCGCACCTCGTCACTCAAGCCTTCGTCGCCGCCCACCGCGAAGGCCACGTCGCGGCCCTGGTCCACCTGCTGGCCCAGCCACTTCGCGAAGTCGACGCTGGACAGGGCCTTCCCCCGCTCGTCGAGCGCCACCAGCACGTCGCGTGGGCCGAGCTTCGACAGCAGCGCCGCCCCCTCGTCCTCCTTCCCCTTGACCCCGGACGCGCGCGACTCGTGCAACTCGATGAGCGCCACCTTCGCGACGTGGGACAGGCGCCGGGCGTACTCGGCCACGCCGGGCGCGAAGAGGCCCGAGCGGTCCTTGCCCACCGAGAGGAACGTCAGCTTCATGGCGCGGGAGTGGCGCCTTGCCGCGTCAGGCCAGGGGGACGCGTGGGGCGTCGCTCCACAGGCCCTCGAGGTCGTAGACGCCGCGCTTGTCGGGCGTGAAGAGGTGCACCACCACGTCGTCGTAGTTCACCAGCACCCAGTCGGGCGCGGGCTCGACGCTGGACGGCCGGTGGCCCCGCGGCTTGAGCGCCTCGTCGAGCGCGTCGGCGATGGCGCCGAGCTGCCGGTCGGACTCGCCGGTGGCCAGCACCACGTAGTCGTAGCCGACGGCCGAGGCGCGGGCGCGGGTGTCGATGATCAGCACGTCCAGCGCCTTCTTCTCGAGCGCCACCTTCGCGATGTCCCGCGCGAGCGCGAGCGCCTTCGGGGCCTCAGGCACCGTCACGGCCGGCTTCTTCCGGCCCGCGGGGCGCTTCGGGCGCGCCGGCGGGCGCTTCGAGGTGCGCACCACGCGCTTGTTCGGCTTCGCCGCCGGGCGCGACGCCTTCTTCGTGCCGCTCGCCTTCGTGAGCGGCTTCTTCGCCGACGTCGCCGCGCGCTTCGGCGCGGCCTTCTTCGCGGGAGTCTTCTTTTTCTTCGCGGCCATGGGGAGCGTGCCTTCTACCGGGATTTGGTGCGCGCCTGCACCACTGGAGTGCGCGGGCGCAGGGCGTCGACGGGCCCCGGTTTCCCAACTGACCGGGACGGCACGGATTTTTCACTGGCACAGAAGATGATCCACCCGCGCCCATGAAGCTCACCGCCCTGACCGTCGCCGCCGCCCTGGTGCTCGCCCCCGTCGCCTGGGCGTCACAGCCGAAGCAGCTGGCCTTCCCGGTCGGCTACACCACGACGGTGGCCATGCCGGCGCCGGTGTCGAAGGTGACGGTGGTGGACCCGGCGCTCGTCGAGGTGAAGAAGCACGGCCGCAAGGTCATCTTCGTCGGCCGCGAGACGGGCCGCACCGAGGTGGTGGTGCAGACCGCCGAGGGCGAGCAGCGCTTCAGCGTGTACGTCGCGAAGGACAAGTACGGGCTGCCGTACTGAGTCGCGTCACGCCGGCGCGCCCAGCAGCGCGTGCGCCCGACGAGCGCGTCCGGCGTGAAGGGCTTCTGCATCACCGCCACCGTGCGCTCGCGGATGCCGCGGCGGAGCAGCTCCTCCCCGACGTCGCGCGCGCCGCGACCCGTGTCGCTCCGTGAAAGTCCACGCCCGAACGGCTAGAAGCCTCGCATGATTGAACGCCTCGCCTTCGGCACCTTCCCGAAGAAGCACCACCTGCAGCTCAAAGACGCCACCGGGCACCTGCACTTCGAGCAGTGCATCACCCAGGAAGGCTTCGACGCGCCGTACACCATCACGTACCACCGGAACGCGCCGCACCGGCAGGCGCTGGCGAAGACGACGCACGGTTGGGGTGCGCCCGAGGCGGCGCCCGCGGGCGCGCTGGCGAAGCGGCACTTCCTCTCGCAGCAGCTGCCGGCCTCGGCGAAAGGCCCGCTGGACGCGCGCGTGCCGATCCTCTTCAACGCCGACGTGACGCTGGGCGTGCTGAAGCCGGGCGCGGACGACGAGGCGTACTTCTCCAACGGAGACGGCGACGACCTCTTCTACGTGCACGAGGGCGGCGGCACGCTGCGCACGCTGCTGGGGGATCTCGACTTCTCCGAAGGGGACTACGTCTTCGTGCCGCGCGGCATCCTCCATCGCTTCCTGTTGAAGAAGGACGTGAGGCAGTGGTGGCTGTGGCTCGAGTGCAAGGGCGGCGTGCACCTGCCGCGGCAGTGGCGCAACCAGGTGGGCCAGCTGCGCATGGACGCGCCGTACTGCCACCGCGACTTCCGGCCGGTGCGCTTCGTGGGTCCGCAGGACGAGGGGCTTCGCGAGCTGGTGGTGAAGCGCGGCGAGCAGTTCCACGGCTTCACCACGAAGGAGTCGCCGCTGGACGTCGTCGGCTGGGACGGCAGCGTCTACCCGTGGGCCTTCCACATCCTGAACTTCCAGCCGCGCGTGGGCCTCACGCACCTGCCGCCCACGTGGCACGGCACCTTCGCGACGCGGGGCGCGCTCATCTGCAGCTTCGTGCCGCGGCCGGTGGACTTTCACCCCGAGGCCATCCCGTGTCCGTACCCGCACTCGTCCGTCGACGTGGACGAATTCATCTTCTACTGCCGCGGCAACTTCACCAGCCGGCGCGGGGTGGGCCCGGGCTCGATGAGCTACCACCCGGCGGGCATTCCGCACGGCCCGCACCCCGGCGCGTACGAAGCCTCCATCGGCACGAAGGAGACGAACGAGCTGGCGGTGATGCTGGACTGCATGCAGCCGCTCAAGGCCACGACGCACGCGGTGAAGCTGGAGGACCCGAACTACCACCAGAGCTTCATCCCGTGACGGTGGACGACACGCGCGCGCCGGGTGACCGGCTGGAGGAGGTGCAGGCGGCGCTGCGCGAGGCGCGGGCCGAGGCCGAGGCGCTCCGCCGCCGGGTGGACGAGCTGACCGAGGCGCTCCGGGTGGCGCACGAGCGCGAGGCGCGGCTCCTGCGCGAATCCGACGCGCGCGGTGCGCGGGTGCTGGCGCTGTCGGCAGAACTCGACCGCTACCGGGCGTCGGCGCGACACGCGGAGCCGCCCGCGAGGAAGCTGGAGGTCCGGCCGAGGGAGGGCGGGCCGCCCAGGCCGCCTCCGCCTCCGCCTCCGCCGAAGCGCGCGACGAAGCCGCCGGCAGCGCCCCGCGAGCCGTCACCTGCCGCAGAGCCCGGCCCGCATTCTGGCGCCGATGACGAGCCTGCGCCCGCGCGGCCTGCTCCGTCCTCCTCTTCGCACCTGCCGCCGGTTCGCCCGAAAAGCCCGAGGCCGCTGACGCCCGGACGCATCGTCGTCTGCGGGAGCGCGGAGGAGGCTTAACCCCGGAGTGCACCAGGGAGGATCTGGATCGCGACGGGCGCGGCGCCCGGATCAAGGCGCGAGGAGCGAGGATACCGGACGTATCTGAGCGAGGAGCAACGCCGAGCCGGGCGTCGCGAACGAGCGAGGCGGACCGACTCAGGTGGACTCTGGGGTTAGCGCGCCGCCGGTGACGCGCCGACGCCGAGCGCCGGGCCGGGGCAGGCCAGCAGCAGGAGGCAGGAGGCGAGGACGGGCGGGCGCATTGGGCCGCCGCGCAGCAGGCGGACGATGGGCTCGACGAGGGCCGGGCGGCGGGCGCTGACGCGCGCGTGACGCACGCAGGACTCCGGCGCTCGGGCGTGGCTGCGGAGCAGCGGGCGCTGAACCGAGCGGCGGTCGTCCTGGCTCTCGAAGGCACTGGAGGCCGTCATGAAGGTCGCCGTCACCAGCGCGGACACGCGCACCGTCACCGGCCACGCGGGCCGCTGCCGGCGCTTCTGGGTGTACGAGGTGGAAGGGCGCGAGGTGCGCGGCCGCGCGCTGCTCGAGGTGCCGCTCAAGGAGACGTTCCACGCGAGCCACCACGCGGCGCCGGCGGGCCTGGCCGGCATCGCGGCGCTCGTCACCGGCGGCATGGGGCAGGGGCTCGCGGCGCGGCTGAGGGGGCTGGGCGTCGAGGCGGTGGTGACGTCGGAGACGGACCCGGACCGCGCGGTCGCCGGCTTCGTCGATGGCTCGCTGCCGCGGCTCGCGCCGCACGCGGGGCACGGGCACCACCCGCACTGACGTCACACCATGGCGATTGACGAGGACAGAAGGTCTAGGCGTCGCGACCTCGGTCGCCGCTCACCTTCCTCCTGACGCCAGCGACAGCTCTACGGCTGCGCGGGCGGCGGCTGCGCCGGCGGCGGGGCGGGCCGGGGGGCGGGCTGCTGCTGCGGCGGCTCCACCCTCGGCGCGTGCCTCCACAGCCCGGCGTGCGCGAAGGCCTTCCAGCCCCACTTGAGCCACGAGAGCAGCGCGAGCGCCATCCACAGGCTCCACGCCAGCATCGCGCCCCGGTACACCAGCATCGGCACCGAGAAGACCCACGCGGTGGGGAACGTCGGCCCGGTGCGGTCGAGGAACCAGCGCAGGTGCAGCGCCGTGCTGCCGTTGCCCTGCACCTGCATCTCCGGCAGCCCGAGGAGCCCTGCGTAGACGCTCGCCCCGAGGATGATGAGCGCGATGCCGGTGACGCCGACGAGCGCCAGCTGCCGCAGGTTGAACCAGCCGCTCGTCAGCTCCGCCTGCCGCTCGCGCCAGCCGAGGAGGAGCAGCCAGCCGAAGACGAAGCCGATGGCGGGGATGGGCACCTGCGAGAGCCCCAGCGCCAAAAGCAGCCACTGCCGCGTGGACAAGGGCGTCCACCTCGAGCCGCCCAGCCCGATGGACACGAGCAGCAGCACGAGGAGGAAGCTCCAGAAGAGCACCGCCGGCCCCAGCCCGGGCCCGCGCACCAGCAGCACCCAGCGGTCCTGCGGCAGCACCACTTCGATGTCCGCGTTCACCGTCGGCGTGCCCACGTCCACCGTCGGCGTGCGCCACGACGTGGTGAGGCCCGTCGGCTCGCGCCACGACAACTCGACGGACTGGCCGCCGGGCACCAGCGGAATCGACACCGTGCGGCCCTCCTGGCGGATGGGCTGCGACTGCCCGTTGATGGTGACGCCCTGCAGCTGCGCGCCGTCGGGCAGCGTGAAGGGGTGCAGGCCGCCGCGAGAGGTGCGGAAGTTGGCGGTGAAGACGACGTCCGTCGCGCGCGCGCCGGGGGACACGCGCAGCAGCGACTGGTCGATGGTGAGCGTCTGGCCGGGCAGCGCCTCGGGGCGTGTGATGTCCACCGTCACCGTCTCGCCGGGCCACGGGCGCCACTCGGGCAGGCGCACGCCCGACGCGTCCTGCTGGTGCACCACGGGGATGCCCGCGAACGTCACGTGCCACACCGGCGACACGTCGAGGCGCCACACCTCCACCCACGGCAGCCCTTCGGGCGCCGTCAGCGTGAAGGGCGTCTTCGTGTCCAGCACGGAGCTCCACGTCACCTCGGTGGTGGACGCGCCCATGTTGACGAGCGCCTTGCCGCCCTGCACGCGCACGTCCGACGACGTCACCGACTCGCCGGCCAGCAGCGGGACTTCGAGCACCACCGCGCTGCCTGTCGGCGTCACGCGCTCGACGCGCGTCTCCACCGTCCACGTGAGGCCCAGCACCAGCGTGCGCTCGACGCGCACGAAGGGCGGCAGCGTGCCCACCTGCAGCGACGCCCCTTCGCCCTTGCCGTTGGTGGCCTTGCGCGACAGCTGCAGGTTGTCGTCGGCCACGCCGTCCTCGTGCAGGCCGTCCAGCGTCCAGCCGTCCAGCTTCGCCTCGACGCGGTAGCTGCGCAGCGGCAGCGCCACCTGCACCACGTCGCGCGAGGGCAACGGCCCGTCCAGCTGCACCTGGTGCGCGCCGGCCGGCACCGCGAGCCACAGCGAGCCGTCGGGCTGACGCCGCAGGCCCGCCGCGGGCCGCCCGTCCAGCAGCACCGTCTCGGGCACCCACTGCTGCGCGCTGCCCGGCAGCGGCACCGCCGTCTCGGCGCCCGACAGCACCTCGAGGCGCATGCGCAGCGTGGTGGGCGACGCCTCCAGCAGGAGGCGCGGGCTGGACGCGCACGTCGGCGCGCAGTCCGGCTTCTCCAGCAACCGCGCGCGCAGCTGGTCGAGGAGCGCGGGCGAAGGCCACTCGTCCCCGGGGCCGCCGGCGCGCGCCGTGGAGGCCGTCAGCGACACGGCCAGCGCAAGCAACACCGCCGCGGCCTTCGGCGCCGTGCGCACCAGCGCCTTCAGCGACTGCGGCCAGAAGCTGCCGGGGAAGCCGAGGACGCACAGGCCCAGCAGCGCGAGCAGCGCCACGCGCAGGAAGGCCAACACCAGGTTCGCGGTCGGCCCGAGGAGGAAGAAGGACAATTCCTGGTCGCGCTGCACCGGGCCGGAGAAGCGCACCTCCACCGCCGTCCAATCCCAGCGCGGCAGGCCGGGGCCCGTCTGCACCATCGCGTTCTTGTCGTAGTCGCGCACGTTGAAGCTGCGCTTCGACTTGCTCGCGGGGCCCTGCGGTACTCTCTGCTGCACCTGCGGCGGCGGCGCCGACGAAGGCATGTTCATGAGTCCGCCGCTGCCCACGCCGTAGCCCTGCTCTTCGTCCTCGTCGAAGCGGCCGTCTTTGTTCGCCCAGCCCTCGCCCGACGAGCGCGCGTACTGCATCGCATTCTCCGTCGAGTACTCGCTGTACGACTTCACGCCGCCCAGCGAACGCGTCTGCGCCAGCGCCGGGTACATGCCTTCGCGCACGTGCTGCACCGAGAAGGCCACCGCCAGCACCACCAGCGCGCCCCACGCGGCGACGCGCGTCACCTGCAACAGCGACTTGAGGCGCCCGACGGGCAGCACGCGGAAGAGGCCTTCGGCCGCCAGCACCACCAGCCACACGTACTGCGGCACGTTGCGCTCCTGCCAGGACAGGCCGAGCGCCACCAGCGCCAGCACGCCCCACGCGACGCCGAAGAGGCGCGCCGTCGCCACCGAGATGATGAGGACGATGAAGAGGTCGAAGAGCGTCCACTGCTGCAGCCAGGTGTCGGGCACGTCGTCGGCGCCGCTCGCGGAGATGAGGCGCCAGCCGGGCGGCAGCTGCAGCGTGGTGGACACCGAGTTGAAGTCCGCGTCCCAGGAGACGGCGGACAGGCGCCCGATGGGCCCGGCGAGGCGGCTGTCGGCCTCGAGCGCCAGCGCGCCCTGGCGCAGCTCGACGCCGGCCTTCGCGCCGGGCGCCAGCCGGGTGATGGACTGGTCCGCGCCGGAGGCGACGACGCGGCCCAATTCGGTGCCGGGCTGCACCTCGAGCCGCCAGCTCCGGTGCAGCTGGCCCGAGATGCGGTCGGACACGGTGTAGCCGCCGCCGTTGAAGTCGAGCCACAGCGTGCGCGAGAGGTTGAGGACGTCGGGCGCGGGCTCCGAGTCGCCGCGGCGGCGCTCCGTCAGCTTCATCTCGTCGGCGGGGCCCATCGCCCACGCAGGGAAGCCGCGCCACTCCGTGGGCAGCGTCGTCTGCGACGGGTCGACGGCCGACACGCCCTCCACCAGCACCTGGCGCAGCGACGGCCGCGCGTCGAACACCCACACCTCGTCGCCCTCCATCCACGTGCCGTCGGGCGCCGGGCGCTTGAGCGACGCCACCGGGCCGTCGTGGCGCGCGTCCAGCTGCAGCACCCACGTGCCGGGCCGCACCTGCAGGCGCAGCTTGCCGTCGGGCTCGACGCGCACCGGCAGGGGCGAGGACAGCGACATCGGCACGAAGCCGTCGGGCAGGGCGCGGCCCAGCAGCACCTCGCGGCTCTTCCCCGACACCTTCAGCGTGAGGCGCGTCGCGAGGACGAGCGGGATGTCGTCGGTGACGCGGCGGTGCACGTCCAACTCGACGCGGTCCGTCTCGGCCTGCGTCGCGCCGCGCTGCAGGAAGACGCGGCCCTCGCCGTCGCGGTTGGGCAGCGCCACCGCCGCGCCCTTGACGGCCAGCGCGAGGAGGCCGGTGTCGGGCGGAATCTCCAGCGCCTCGGGGAGCGCGTCCCAGGAGAAGGCGCCGGTGACGGTGTGCTCGCCGGCGGCCAGCAGCACCGCGGGGCGCCCCGTCTGGGTGTCGGGCACTACCACCGCGGGCCGGCCGTCCACCTGCACGCCCTGCGGCCAGCGCTTCGCCTCGCCGGGCAGCGGCAGCCACGCCTCGCGGTACACCTTGAAGGACTGCGTGAAGCGCCCGCCGGCGTCGTCCAGCTTCAGCTCGAGGCGGCCCGGCCACGCGCAGGCGCGCGTGTCGCTGCCGTGGAGGAAGGGACAATTCGCGTCCTTCACGTCGTGCAGCACCCACGGGCCCCAGTCGCGCAGCGCGGCGGGCACCTCCTCGGGCTTCGGGGGCGCGGCCGACGTCACCGCGGAGAAGAGGACGACAACGGCGCACAGCGTGGCTCGCATGGCACCTCCAGCCTGGCACGTCATGGAGAGAGCGCGGCAGCGTCGCGCGTTTCGGCTCTGCGCGCATCAACGTCGCGCAGAGGCCCGCTGTTCCGGTCGCCCCAATCGTTGCGCTTCGCGGCAAAGCCGTTGGTGGAGGCGCCGGTGGGCTCCGGGATGCTGACGCGCGCGGCGCCGCCCGCGAGCGAGGCCGAGCTGGGCCGGCTGCAGCGGCGCGTGCTGGAACTCGAACAGCAGGTGGCGAAGCTGAAGGCCGCCGAGCCCATCGCCGCGCTGAACGCGGAGCTGTCGGCCGAGCTGCGGCGCGCGCGCAGCTGACGCCGTCCGTCAGGGCGCGACGGACAGCACGCCCCGCCGCAGGAGCTCCGCGAGCGAGGACGTCACCGCGTCCGCGTCGAGGCCGACGTTGGCCACCAGCGTCTCGAAGCTGGCCGGCGACTGCCGCACGGCGTCCAGCACCTTGAGCTCGCTGGCGTTCGCGTGGCGGGCGAAGAGCTGCGCGAGCTCCTCGTTGAAATAGAGGCGGCCCGGGTCGGCGATGGCGTTCGCCATGAGCCGCGCGTGGTCCTTCCTCAGCCCGTCGCACACCACGTCCACCGCGTCGTACAGCCAGGGCGCGGTGTCGGGGCCCTTCACGTCCTCGAAGACGAAGCGCCCCGAGCCGCGGCTGGTGATGAGCGCCTCGAGCGCCACCGGGCCCGACACCCGCAGGCTGCCTGTCTGGGCCACCGCGCCCAGAAAGAGGCCGCGCGCCGTGGTCAGCTCGTACCGGCCCAGCGCGTCCTCGAGCTCCAGGCGGCCCGCGCAGTCCAGCTCGGCCAACGTGCGCAGGAGCCACACGCCGCCGAGCGCGCGCAGCTCCACCGCCGTCTCACGGTGCTGTTGGAGGCTCGTCAACGCGGCGGCGCGAGGTGCCGCGAGGAGCGAAGCCGCGGCGAGCAGCTCCTTCGCCCGGCCCGACTTCTTCAGGTACGCGCGGGCGCCGGCGCGCGCGACCTTCAGCGTGTCGACGTCGTCCTGCGCGGACAGCACCACGACGGCCGCTTCGCGCGCCACCACGTCGTCGCGCAGGCGGCGCAACAGGCCCCAGCCGTCGAGCCGCGGGAGGTTCAAGTCCACCACCACCAGGTCGTACGAGGTGGCGAGCGCCTTCCGCAGGCCCTGCGCGCCGTCCACCGCCGTGTCCACCCGGTAGCCCGCGTGGGTGAGCTGCTTCGACACCAGCGCGCGCGCGTCGGCCTCGTCCTCCACCACCAGCACCGTCGAGCGCGGGCCGGGCTGTGCCGGCGGTCGCGCCACCGGGTCCGTCGACGTGCCGTCGAACCACTTCACGTCGGCCTCGTCGAGGTCCAGCATCAGGTCGACGGCCGGCACGCCCTCGAGCGGGCCCAGGCGCGCCTGCGTCAGCTCGCCGGCGCTGAAGGTGGCGCGGCCTTCGAATGGTGTGTCCGGGTACACCACCACGGTGCCGTCCAGCGCCGCGCGTCGCGCGAAGGCCAAAAGACGCGTGCGCGGGCCCGCCGTCTGGATGAGGCTCTCGGCGCACTCGTCCAGCAGCGTCTTCACGCGCGGGGCGGGGTCTCGCGTCCACGGGTGGCGCCAGACTTCCACGCAGCCCACACGCAGCCAGCGCACCACATTGGGCACCGACACGTCTTCCAGCACCGCCACCACCGGCACCGCGAAGGTTCGCCCGGACGCACGCAACGACAAGAGCGCTTGCCGCCCGGTGCCGCGCGGGTACGTCTCGCCCAGCACCAGCAGCTCGGGCCGCCACGAGAGCACCCGCTCGTGCAGTCCGTCGAGGGTGGCCTGCGCGTGCACCGCGTAGCCGTCGCGCATGAGGCGCGTCACGAGGTCCGTCCGCACCGCGTCGTCGGCCAGGGCGACCAGCACCCGTCGCTGCAAGTCGAGCGTGGGTTGCTCGTTCGCACTCTCGCCCGGCGCCGACATCGGGCTGTGGTTTACGCGTGGCTTTCGCCTGGAGTCAAAGGCTCCGCGCGCGCTTTCGTGCGTGCGCGCAGGCGTGCATTTGCGAGACTCTCGCTCGGGGAGGAATCACGCATGACGACGAGACTCGTGGCCGTGGCCGTGGTGTTGCTGGCGTTCGCCGCGGAAGCCTTCTGTGGCTTCTACGTGGCGGGCGGCGGCGCCCAGTTGTTCAACAACGCGACGCAGGTGGTGCTGATGCGCGACGGCACGCGCACCGTGCTGTCGATGCAGAACAACTACCAGGGCCCGCCGGAGAACTTCGCCATGGTGGTGCCGGTGCCGGTGGTGCTGAAGAAGGAGAACGTGAAGACGCTGCCGCGCGAGGTGTTCGCGCGCATCGACACGCTCGCGGCGCCGCGGCTCGTCGAGTACTGGGAAGAGGACCCCTGCCGGGCCCGCCTCGAATCCGAGCGCGAGTACGAAGCGCTGGCCAGGGCCGGTGGCGTGGCGCCGCCGATGGCCTCTGCCGGCATCGGCGACCTCGGCGTGAAGGTCGAAGCCCAGTTCGCCGTGGGCGAGTACGAGGTGGTGGTGCTGTCCGCGAAGGACGCGCTGGGCCTCGACACCTGGCTCAAGCTGAACAAGTACAGAATTCCCGACGGCGCCGAGCCGCTGTTCCGCCCGTACATCCAGCAGGGTATGAAGTTCTTCGTCGCGAAGGTGGACGTGACGAAGGTCACCTTCGCCGACGGCATGGCGATGCTGTCGCCGCTGCGCTTCCACTACGACAGCGAGAAGTTCGAGTTGCCCGTGCGGCTGGGACTCATCAACGCCAGGGAGAAGCAGGACCTCATCGTCCATGTGCTGGCGCGCAACCAGCGGTACGAGGTGGCCAACTACCCGAACGTCACCATCCCCACCAACATCGACCTCGTGCCCAGCGCGCGGTCGGAGTTCCCTTTCTTCTACGTGAGCCTCTTCGACAGGACGCTGAAGAAGCACCCGAACGCCGTCATCACCGAGTACGCGTGGCAGGCGTCGTCGTGCGACCCGTGCCCCACCTCGCCCCTGTCCGAGGAGGACATGCAGACGCTGGGCGGCGACGTCCTGCCGAAGCTGAAGAACGCGGAGGAAGCGCAGTGGAACCCGGCGTACCAATTCGTGCTGACGCGGCTCCACGCGCGCTACGACAAGAGCTCACTGGGTGAGGACCTCGTCTTCAAGGCGGCGAAGCCCATCGAGGGCGGGCGCGAGTTCGACCGCGAAGGCGAAGGCCTGTCGCAGGGCGCCCGCGACGCCGAGTACAACAACTTCCAGGCGCGCTACGCGATTCGCCACCCGTGGACCGGGCCGGTCGCCTGCGAGAATCCGCTGTGGGGCCAGTGGGGCGGTCCGCCCGAAGGGCAAGCGCCGCAGGCCCCGCAGGCCGCGCGCGACACCGCCTTCGTGAAGCGCGACGAGGCGCTGGTCGCGAAGCTGGCCGAGGCGTCGGTGCCGGCCTTCGACATCAAGGGCCCCAAGCCGCTGTCGGGCGTCGCGCTCCGCGAGCAGAAGTCCGCCGCCGGCGCGAAGCCCGTCGAGCCGAAGAAGGACGAGGCGCCGGCCCCCGCGCCCCCTGCGAAGCGGTGGTGGGAGTTCTGGAAATAGCGTGCGCCCGTCGCCTACAGGTGACGGAAACCGCGCACCACGATTTTGAGGATGGTGGCCGTGACCTGCCGGGTGTTTTCTGGGTCTCATGGCCGTCATGGACCGAGTCCGAACTCCTGGTGCCTGCGTCTTGGTCGTCGAAGATGAGGCCGATGTCCTCAAGCTGACCGTGCACTTCCTCGAACACGCCGGCTTCATCGTGGACGCTGTCGCCTCCGGCGCAGACGCGCTGCACGCGCTCGCCGCCGTCCGCTACGACCTCCTGCTGTGCGACAAGAACCTGCCCGGCGTGCACGGCCTGCAGGTGGTGGAGGAGGCGCGGCGGCTCCAGCCGGGCATCGCCACGGTCCTGATGACGGCGTGGCCGGAAATCATCTCGATGAAGGACCTGGACCTCGACGGCTATGTCACCAAGCCGTTCCGCTCGGGACAGGACCTCGCCGACACGCTGCGCGGCGCCATCGCGCGTCGCGCGCGCCGCGACGAAGCTCGCGCCGAGGCCGAGGACACCTCCACCTCGAACCCCGACCTGCGGCCCGTCGTGAACCAGCCCAAGCCGACGCCACAAGGCTGAACGCTGCGTCAGGCGACGATGGTCGCCGCCAGGCCGTCCTCCGCCAGCCTCGCGAGCGCCGGGGCGTAGGGGACGCCACGGGCGCGCACCGCGCCGCGAGCCAGGTCCGCGGTGCTTCCCGAGGTCGGTGGCAGGGACGGAATGAGCGTCACGCCGCGCTCGATGCAGCCGTCGGTGGTGCGGGAGATGAGCGGTTTGTGAGAGTGCTCGGCCCGGACGGGTTGCGCGCGGCGCCAGACGTGATGCACTCCTGACTGCCCGCAGCGAACGCCACCCGGAGAAGCCGATGCTCGTCCGCGACATGATGACGTCACGTCCCATCACCATCGCCGCGAGCGAGAGCCTGCAGAGCGCGCTGGAGTTGATGGCGATGAAGCGCATTCGGCACCTGCCGGTCGTGGACGCGCAGGGCCACCTCGCGGGGCTGGTGACGGACCGGGACCTCCGGCGCGCCGCGCCGTCGCCGCTCTTCCCGACGGGCGAGGACACGCAGGCGCAGCTCGACAGCGTCACGGTGGAGCGGGTGATGGTGAAGGCCCCCACCACCATCGCGCCGGACGCGAAGGTGGAGGACGCGCTGCGGCTCTTCGTCGAGAAGAAGTTCGGCGCGTTGCCGGTGCTGCAGGGCGGATTGTTGGTCGGCATCATCACGCCCATCGACGTGATGCGCGCCTGGCTGGCCGGGAAGAGGTAACGGCTCCGGCGCCCAGTCTTCGGTGCGGCCGCCTTCGCCGGTGGTGCGCGAGGTGCCCCGCGCCGGGTCGCGCCAGGTGACGCCGGCCGTCGAGCGAGTGGTGGGGAAGGAAGTTGGAGTCCGCCGTCTCCTGCGAGCGCTTCCGCGCGGCGCGGTGCGAGTCGCATGCCGGGTAGAGCGGTGGGCGCGACGGGTAGGTGGCGCTCATCACCGTCGCCTCGTTGATGCCGGGAGGCCGCTGCCTGCGTCCAGAGCCCCGCCGCCGCCGCCCGCCGAGTCCCGTACGCGGTGCTCCAATGCGACGAGCGCGGTTGGCCGACCGGCCAGCAAGCTCGGCCTGCGCGCCGTCACTCCGCGGGCTTCGAGGAGAGCCCCAGCACCTCGGCGAGGCGACCCTCGGCGGCCACGAGCTCGACCTTCCGCAGCTCCAGCTGCACGCGGGCCTGCGCCGCGGCCGAGGCCGCGAGGAAGCGGCGGCTGTCGATCTCCGACACCTCGAGGCCGGTGGAGAAGCCCACCTGGAACGCGGACTCCGCCTGCTTCTGCGCACGCGCCGCGAGCCGCTCGGTGGCCTCCGCCTGCTCGAGCGCCACCTGCGCGGTGACGAGGTTCGCCCGCGCCGAGTACCAGTTGGCCCGCGCCCGCGCGCGCGCCGAGTCCAGCTTCGCGCGGTACTCCAACGTCTTCGCGTCATTCTCCCGGCGGTTCACGTCGCGCACGCCGCGGTCGTACAGCTGCCACTGCGCCGCGAGGAGGCCTTCGAAGATCCAGTTCGTATCCACGAAGCCCTTGTTCGAGTTGTACGTGCCCTTGCCCTGCGCGACGAGCGTCGGCAGCCACGACAGCCGGTCGAACGTGTTGAAGCGCTGCTGGCTCGTCAGCGCCATCGACGCCGCCTTCACCGCGAACGTGTTCTCCCAGGGCCTCTGCGCCTCGTCGCCGGGCGTCACCTCGTACCGCGTCGGCCGGCCCTCGAGCGGCCGCACCGGCTCGCCCACCATCGTCTCGAGCAGCATGAGCAGCGAGAGCCGCTGGCCCGCCAGGTTCGCCAGCGTCGCGCGCGCCTGCGACAGCTCCTGCTGCGCGCGCAGCACCGCGATGTCGGTGGCCGTTCCCAGCTGCACCTGCGCCGACGCGTCGCGCTCGCGCTTCTGGGCGATGGCCTCGGCCTCCTTCGCTGCGCTGGCGATGTCGCTCAGTCCCTCGATGCCCAGGTACACCTTTGCCACCGCGAGGAGAATCTGCTCCCGCGCCTCGAGCGCGCCGTAGACGGCGGCCTGCTCCGCCTCGCCCGCGGCGGGCAGCAGGAACAGCTGCGGCGTGAAGAGCACCTGCTGCAGCACGAGCGAGCCGAACAAGGAGTGCCGCGCCTGAATCTCCGTCACCGTCGGCGCGTTCGCCAGGCCCGCGAGCGCCTGCGACTTCATCGGCTCGGGGATGCTCGAGTACTGCGTCAGGCCGGTGAGCAGCTGCGTCTGCCCCGACTGGTCGAACACCGCGGGCGCCGTCGTGTAGACGTACGACGCGCTCACCGTCAGCTCCGGGAGGATGGACGAGTAGACGAGCGACGACTTCGCGACCACCTGCGCGGCGGTGGCGCGGGCGGCGGCCAGGTCGGGGTTCTTCTTCTCCGCGAGCTCCAGCGCCTCGCGGAGCAACACCGGGCGGCGCGCGGCCAGCGCGGCGGCGTCCATGTCGGTGGCGGCGTCGAGCGGCAGCGTCGGGCCCGGCGCGGGCACCGGCGGCTCGGCGGCCGCGGGCGCGGCCACGGCGAGCGCGGCGAGCACGGCGGCGAGGTGATTCGTCTTGAGCGGCATGGTGTGCTCCTCGAGGCGCGAGCTCCGCCTCACGCGAGGTGCTCTCGCGCGGCGTGGGCGGTCGGTTTCGCGTCGGTGGCGCGGTGGGGCGCGGGCCCGCCCTGCGAGGGCGGCGCGGCGGGTGGCGCCCCGTCCTGCTTCCCGATGCGCAGCGACGGCGGCGTCAGCTTCTCGAACACCGCGAAGACGAGCGGCACCACCAGCAGCGTGAGGAAGGTGCTGGTGATGACGCCGCCGATGACGGCCAGCGCCATCGGCGCGCGGAACTCGAAGCCCTGCCCGCGGCCGAGCGCCGTGGGCACCATGCCGATGGCCATCGCCGCGCTCGTCATGAGAATCGGCCGCAGCCGGCGCGGCCCGGCCTTCAGCAGCGCCGTGTCGAGGTCGTCGCCCGCGCGGAGGTTCTGCAGCGCCTGGTCCACGAGCAGAATCGCGTTCTTCGTGACGAGGCCCATCAGCAGGATGAGGCCAATCATCGCGCCCATGGTGATGGAGAAGCCCGTCACCACCAGCGCCAGCAGCGCGCCCACCAGCGCGAGCGGCACCGACACCATGATGGTGAACGGGTGCTTGAAGCTCTCGAACTGGCTCGCCAGCACCATGTAGACGAAGACGAAGGCCAGCACGAAGACGAGCGCGAACGCCTCGTTCTGTTCGTTCAGCACCTTCATCTGCCCGTCGTAGAAGAGTGTGTAGCCCGGCGGCAGCGGGTTGGCCGCGAGCTCGGCGCGCACCCGCGAGGCCAACTCGCCCAGGGACGCGCCCGGGCCCGGCGCCGCGACGACCGTCACGCGGCGCTGCCGGTCGAAGTGCTCGATGACGCTCGGCGCCTCGCGCACCTCGATGTTCGCCACGCTCGCCACCGTGCGAACGCCGGCCGGCGTGAAGACGTCCAGCTGCGCGAGCGCCTCGGGGTTGGCGCGGTCCGCCTCGGACAGGCGCACCACGATGTCCGTCTCGCGGCTGCCTTCGCGCAGCTGGCCCACCGTCTGCCCGTTCATCGCGAGGCGCAGCTGCATGCCCAGCATCGCGCTGGTGAGCCCCGTGTCCTGCGCGCGGGTGCGGTCGATCTCCACCGCCAGCTCGGGCTTCGGCGGGTTCGCGATGACGCGCACATCCGACGCCATCGCCTTGCCGTCCTCGCTCTTCAGCCCGCGCAGCATCGCGGCGATGCGCTCCGACTCCTCGCGCAGCACCTCGAAGTCCGGGCCCATCACGTAGAGCATCATCGGGAAGAAGTCGCCCACGCCCTCGATGGGCGGCGGGTCGATGAGCGCCACCTGCGTCGCGGGTAGCGTGGACAGTTTCTCTCGCGCGGCGTCCTTGAGCGCGGCGAGTCCCATCGAGCGCTGTGCCCGGGGCTTCGTCAGCACACGCAAGCGAACCATGTTCGAGTCGCCGCCGAAGCCGTTCGGGTCGGCGCCGACGAGCGCGTACACGTCGGTGACGTCGGGCAGCGTGCGCAGGAGCGCCTCGGCTTCCGCCGCGCGCGCCTCGGACTGGGCGAGGCTCGAGCCTTCGGGAAGCTTGAGCTCGCCGAGGAACTGGCCGCGGTCCTCCGGCGCGATGAAGTCGTTGCCCAGGCCGCTCGCGGCCGCGAAGGACGCGACGATGACGGCCAGGGTGATGCCCGCCGTCTTCCAGCGGTGCTTCAGCGTCCACCCGAGGACGCGCCCGTACAGCCGCTCGTTCGCCTCGAAGAGGGTGCGCAGCCGCCAGGCCACGATGTTCTCCTGCTCGTGGTGACCGGGCTTGCGCTGCTTCGACAGCCGGCTCGACAGCATCGGGTCGAGCGTGAAGCTGATGAACATCGAGATGAGCACGGCCGCAGAGATGGTGAGGCCGAACTGCTTGAAGAACTGCCCGACGATGCCGGGCATGAAGGCCACGGGCACGAAGACGGCCACCAGCGACAGCGTCGTCGCGAGCACCGCCAGGAAGACGTCGCGGGTGCCGTTCGACGAGGCCTCCTTCGGCGTCTCGCCCTGCTCGAGCCGATGGGTGATGGCCTCGCGCACCACCACCGCGTCGTCGATGAGCAGGCCGATCGCCAGCGACAGCGACAAGAGCGTCATCTGGTTGAGCGTGTAGCCCAGCACGTACATCACGAAGAACGTGCCGATGACCGACGTGGGCAGCGCCAGCGAGCTGATGAAGGTGCCGCGCAGGTCGAGGAGGAAGAGCAGGATGATGGCGATGGCCATCAGGCCGCCGAACACCAGCGCCACCCAGACCTCCTTCGCGTTCTCCTCGATGATGAGGGACGAGTCGATGAGCACCGACGCGCCGAAGTCGTGGCCCATCGCCTCGCCCATGGTCGCCATGCGCGCCTTGACGCGCCTGGCGACCTCGACGGTGTTGGAGCCGGGCTGCTTCACCACCTCGACGATGACGGCGTCCTTGCCGTTCAGGCGCGCCACCGCGGTGCGGTCGGCCACGCCGTCGGTCACCGTCGCCACCTCGGACAACAGCACCTGCGTGCCGGTGACGGGGTTGCGGACGACGGGGAGGTTCCGCAGCTCCTCGACCGTCTTGAACTGCCCCAGCGCGCGCACGGTGAGCTGGTTGGGGCCCAGGTCGAGGCGGCCCGCCGGCACGTCGAGGTTCTCCATGCTGATGCGCTCGGCGATCTGCGCCGGCGCGACGCCCGCGGCCTTGGCCTTCGCGAGGTCGACGTCGACGCGAATCTCCCGCGTGTCGCCGCCCACCGTGCGCACCGCGGCCACGCCTTCCAGCTGCGCCAGCGTTGGCTCGAGCCGGTCCTTGATGAGCTCCTTCAGCTCGGCCGACGGCAGGCTGGCGTTCACCGCGTAGGTCAGCACCGGCGAGGCGCCGAGGTCGATGCGCGAGACGCGCGGCACCTCCGCGTCCTTCGGCAGGCGACCCTGGACCGTCGACACCTTGTCGCGCACGTCGTCGATGGCGCGGTCGAGCGGCACCGTCAGCTTGAACTGCACGAAGACGACGCCCACGTTCTCGCGGGAGAACGACATGATGGAGTCGACGCCGCTGATGCCGGCGACCGCGTCCTCGATGGGCTTGACCACCTGGGACTCGATTTCGCCCGGGCCCGCCCCGCGGTACACGGTGGTGACGGCGACGAAGGGGAAGGACACGTCGGGGAAGAGGTCGGTGCCGAGCCGCGTGAGGCCGATGAGGCCCAGCACGACGAGCAGCACGCTCATCATGGTCGTGAAGACCGGCCGCTTGATGGAGAGGTCCGAGAGGGTCATCGAAGCGTCTCTCGCGCTAGCGCTGCGTGACCTGCGTGCCCTCGACCAGCGCCGAGGCGTAGTCCACCACCTGCGTCACCGGCGTCTCGGGCACCACCGTCACCTGCGTGGGCGTGCGCTCGAGCACCGTCACCTTCACGCGCTTGAGCGTGCCCTCGCCGTCGACGACGAAGACGTGCGCGCCGCCCATGAGGCCCAGGGCCGTCGCGGGGATGACGACGGCGCTCTTCTCGCCGCCCACCGGGAGCGTCAACCTGGCCAGGGTGTTCGCCACGAAGCGGCCGTCGCCGTTGGGCACCAGCACCTCGACGGGCACGCGCCGCGTCTGTGGGTCGGCCGACGGCAGCACCACCTTGATGACGGCCTCGTCCGTCGCCGCGTCGCTGCCCACCGCCTCGACGCGCACCTTCTGGCCCGCGGACAGCGACGCGCGCACCTTCTCGGGCAGCGTGGCCTTCAGCACCAGCGGGTCGAGCTGCATCACGACGTAGACGGGCGTGCCCGGGCCCACCATGCCGCCGACGTTGTCCGGCGCGTCGATGACGGTGCCGGGGAACAGGGCGCGCAGGTAGTGGCGCTTCTGCCCGGCCTTCGCCTGCGCCAGCCCCGCCTTCGCCTGCGCCACCTGCGCCTGCGCCGCCTTCGCCTGCGTGTCCGCCTGCCGCGACTGCACGTCGCTGACGCTGCCCTCGGCCTTGAGCTTCTCGTTGCGGCCGGCGACGTCGAGCGCGAGCGCGGCGCCGGCCTCCGCCGCCGCGAGCGCCGCTTCGGCCTGCGCCACCTGCGCGTCGATGATTTCCGTGTCGAGGCTGCCGAGCAGTTGGCCCGTCTTCACCTGGTCACCCTTGTTGACGCGCGAGGTGGCGAGGCGGCCGCCGACCTCGAAGCCCAGCGGCAGCAGCTTGGAGGGCCCGAGCTGGCCGGTCACCACCTCGGTGGCGCTGGACTGCACCGGGCGCGCGGCGACGAGGCGCACCTTGGACGCGGCGACGGGGCCTTCGGCCTGCGCGGCGAAGGCGAGGGACAGCGTGGCGACGGCGAGGCGCTTGTTCACGACAGACTCCTGCGGCTGGCGCGCGCGGCGCGGGGGCGGGCGCGGCCGGAAGACGACGGGGACAGGGGCGGGCGGCGCTTGTTGGGAGACACGCGGCGGGCGGCGCCGGCGCGCGGCGCGGTGCCTTCGGACAGCAGCTTCTGCAGCGAGGCGACCCACGGGTCGAAGTCGGGCTTCGCCTTCAGCCTGGCCAGGCGCCGCGCGACGAGGAGGTAGGTCCCCACCATCATCAAGCCGAGCGCCTCACCGGGGATGTCGTCGCGCATCAGGCGCGCGGCCTTGAGCGCCTCGCACTCGCCCTGCACGCGCTCGACCTCGCGGTCCAGCATCGACCAGATGACGCCTTCGAACTCGGTGCCCTGGCAGCCGCGCAAAAGGACGTCGGTGACGTCGCGCCACTGCCAGAGCAGCTCCAGCAGCCGGCGGTCCTGCTCGGTGTGCAGCGCCGCCAGCGCCTGGCCGAAGGGCGAGCCCGGCTTCAGGTCCTTCGGGCGCACCGGGCCGTGGGCGGCGAGGAAGTCGCGGGCGGTGCGCTCGCGTTCCGCGCGCACGTTCTCGAACTCGGCCTCCACCTCGCGCACCAGCTCGCGGAACAGCGCCTCCTTCGAGTCGAAGTGCAGGTAGAAGGCGCCCTTCGACAGGCCGCACGCGTGGGTGATGTCCTCGATGCGCGCGCGCTGGATGCCGCTCTTCACGAACTCGGCGCGGGCGGCGGCGACGAGCGCCGCGCGGGCGGTGGGGTCGGCGGGACGTGGCACGGGGAAGCCTCCGGTTGACGATCGTTACTGTCCGGCGGGTCAGCTACGCAACTCATTTCTGAATCGCGGGTCAGTAATCTGTGATGACCGCGCCACGTCGGCGGAATCGGGCCGGAAATTTGCCCGCGCGTGCGGCGAGGTTACCTTTGTCTATATGCGGAAGGCGCTGGTCGGCTCATGTGTCGTGCTGTCGGTCCTCGCGGTGGGCTGTGGCCCGGAGGCGGTTGAGGAGCCGGGGCCGCGGTGCCTGTCGGTGACGGAGCCGGCGGGCGGGTCGGGCCTTTTGACGTCGCTGCCGTCGCGCGTGTCGCTCCTTTTTCAGGTGGACACCTGTGGGGGCGAGCCGGTGTCGGGCCTCGACGCGTCGCACTTCTCGCTGACCGAGGACGGGCGCGCGGTGAGCGCCTACGAGTCGCAGCAGCGGGTGCAGCCGAAGGGCGAGCAGTTCCGCCTCGACTCGCTCCTCCTGCTGGACCTCTCGGGCAGCCTCCTGCGCTCCGGCGACTTCGACGCGCTGCAGGCAGCGGCGAAGAGGTACGTGACGACGGTGCTGGCGGCGGGCAAGGCGTCGCAGCGCATCGCGGTGATGACCTTCGACGGCCGCGAGGCGCCGCAGCCGCTGGTGGACTTCACCAACGACGAGGCGACGCTGCTCGCCGGGCTCGACTCGCTGTCCGTGACGGAGTGCCGGCAGAGCAGCGACTGCGCGCGCTACGCGGACCGCCGCACCTGCGCGGGTTGGCGCTGTGTGGACGACTCCACCAACCTGAACGGCGCGCTGGTGGCGGCGCTCGGGACGCTCGAGGCGCGGCTCGGGCTGACCGACGTGCCGTGGCGCGACGCGGCGCTGGTGCTCTTCACCGACGGCACGGACCAGGCGGCGCGCGTGCTGCCGGCCGCGGCGGTGGAGGCGTCGCGGGCCTCGCGGGCGCACGTCTTCACCGTGGGCCTCGGCGGCGAGGTGGACGAATCGGCGCTCGAGACGTACGGCCGCGACGGGTACTGGCCGGTGGCCGATGCGGCGGGCCTCGACGCGGCTTTTAGCGCCATCGCCACGCGGGTGAGCGGCCTGGCGAACCGCTTCTACCTGCTCGAGTACTGCAGCCCGAAGCGCAGCGGCGTGCACACGCTGAAGGTGTTGGCGCGGCTGCCGCAGGCGGACGGGACGGTGCTGCAGGGCGGCCTGTCGCGGCAGTTCGACGCGACGGGCTTCTCGAGCGGCTGCGAGCTGTAGGCGCGGAGTCGCCGGGTCCATGCAGCGGGAGCGGAATCGACGTGTCCGGCATTCGCGTCGCTGCCGACCAACGCTACATTCGCCCGCGGTGCGTTCTTCGACGATGGGTTGGCTGTGCGGCCTGCTGCTGGCCGCCTGCGGCAGCACGACGACGCCTCCGCAGGACGGGGGCGTCATTCCGGGAGACGGCGGCGTCCCGCACGTGCGCGACGAGCCGTGGACCGAGCTTCCGCCGAAGACGTTGAACGTCGTCTGCCGGCCGGTGGTGGGCGGGTCGTTCCAATCCGTCGACCCGCTCGCGCCGCAGCACTGGCGCGCGGGCGGCGCCAACGTCATCCTGCGTAGCGACGACGAGGGGCGCAGGTGGACGCGCGCGCCGCTGCAGGCGTCCGACGCTTTCATCACGGCGGGCCCGGTGATGCTCACCATCGGTCGCGTCGACCCGACCGTCTTCAATCAGGTGACGTGGTTCGCCAGCCCGGACCGCGGCACCACCTGGCAGCCGCTGCTGTGGCGGAACAGCACCGACCCCGGCCTTCCGCTCGGCTCGCTGGAGGCGGACATCGGGCCGACGAGGGTGGCGTGGACGCCGACGGGGCTCGTTCGCTACTCGACGGACCGGGGTGCGACGTGGCTCGTCGAGCCCGACGCGTACCTCGACGTCGGCGGCGACGACTGGCGCAGCGCCATCGGCGACCGCGAGTGGCAGGTCAGCCAGAAGGAGCAGGGCCTGTTCCGCACGCGCGACCGCGGCCGGACGTGGTCGCGCCTCACCTGGCACCGCTTCCGCAGCGCGCGTCTCGTCGGCGAGGACGGCGTCGTGGCGGCCGAGGAGATCGCCGGCGGCTCGCCCGCGCTGTGGATTTCCCGCGACGACGGCGCCACCTGGGTGCGCCGGCCGGGCTTCACCCCGGAGTTCGCGGTCGGCCCGGCGGAAGGAGAAATCTGGGCCATCACGTACGTCACCGGCGTCGACACGCCGCGCCTCATGCACTCCATGGACTGGGGCGCGTCCTTCGAGCCCGTCACGCTGTCCCTCGGCGCGGCCGGCACCGCCACCAGCGTGGAGTTGAAGGGCCGCGTGTGGGGCCTCGCCGACGGGCGCCGCGTCGGCCTCGTCGCGCGGCTCGACGCGCAGCTCGACTTCTCCGGCGTCGTCTGCGCGGAGTCGGCGGGCCCCGGCGCCCTCGAGCAGCCCACGCCCGCGAAGGACGACGCGCCCGGCACCGCCACCTTCTGGGCCGAGGGCCGGCCCGGCATGGTGTCCGGCAGCACGCAGCAGGTGGTGCCGCTCGCCGAGCCCGGGCGCGCGGTGTGGAGCGCCAGTCTCTCCTTCACCGACGCCGTCTCCATCAACGGCCTTTCGCGCACGCCCGCCGGCGACGTGGCGGTGCTGACCCAGCCGGTGCCGGTGCTGGACCGCGGCGTCGGCCCGCCGATGTTCGTGCGCGAGCTGGACGCGACGACGCTGATGCCCACCGTCATCACGAAGTTCGACAACCTGCTCGAGCTCGGCACCAGCGGGCAGGCGAAGATGCTTAAGTCGCACGGGCTCTACACGTGGCCCGACGGCACGTACCGCACCAGCACCGCCGAAGGCGACTACCCGCTCGGCGGCCCGACGGCGATGTGGGCGCCATGGCCGTCGGAGTCGCACTGGGGCCGTCACGGCGCTCCCCCCACGGTGGGCGCTGCCGCCGTCACCCTCGAGACGGTGGGGGCCACGCAAATCCTCCGGCTGTCACGCAGCCTGGCAGAGGCCGACGTCTTCTGCGACCCGATGACGCTGCCCACCGAGCGCTGTGTCAGCTACCCGGGCCACGTCGCCGACTGGGCGTACCGCAACGGCAAGGTGTACGTGCTGGACGACTGGAAGGGCGAGCTGCTCGAGGCCGCCTACGCGAACCTCGACAACGTCTTCCGCCCGGTGCTGACCGGACTTGCCAGCCCGACGAGCCTCTTCATGCCGACGGACACCGACCCCGGCATCTACGTCGTCGACACCCACCTCTACCGCGTGGTGCCCGGCGTCACGCCTGCGAGGCGACCATGAGCCGAGCCGCGCTCCTCCTCACCGCGCTCGCCGCCACCGGCTGCGGCCTCTTCGGCGGGAAGAATCAGCCCACCGGCAACCCGTGCGTCGACGACCCGACCGTCTCCATCACCGTCCACCCGGCGACGGCCATGATGAAGCCCGGCGATCGCCTCACCTTCGACTACGAAATCCGCAGCGAGAAGGGCACCGCCACCGCATCGGCCTCCGTCGAGGCGGGTGCGCTCGAGCCCGCGGGCAGCAACGCGGTGTGGTTGACCGCACCCACCTTCCCCGGCACCTATGTGCTGACCATCACCCGCGACGGCTGCCCCAACGACACGGGGACCGCGACTGTCACCGTCACGGCGCTCGATGACCCGGGCCCCGCGCCGGGCCAGCAGCCCACGCCCAACGGCGTCGCCTTTTCACCCGACGGTCAGCGAGTCGCCGTCGCGGGCAACGGCGGCGTGTGGCTCTTCCAGCGCGACGGCACCTTCGTCGACTCCCTCAAGCTGCCGCAGCGCAACGCGGTGGCGGTGGCCTTCTCGCCCGACGGCGCGACGCTGGCCGTCGGCGGTGGCGGCCGCGGGCTGTTGGTGAAGGTCGACGGCATGGCGCCCATCGCGAACGTCGGCCTCGAGGAGGCGGACGGCGTCGTCTTCTCCGAGGACGGCTCGGTGCTGTACCTCAACGAGAAGACGCAGCTGACGAAGGTGGACCTCTCGACGGGTCAGGCCACCCGGATTTCGGCGCTGACGCAGCCGACGCTTCCGACCGAGGCGGCGTACCGCCTGCAGCTCGGGCCCTCCGGCAGCCTCGTCGCCGTCGCGCCGGGCGAGCTGCGCGAGGCCTCCACCGGCCGGCTGATGGCGCGGTGGTTTCAGGGCGAGGCGTGGGCCGCTGCGGCGCTCGCGAAGGACGCGAGCTGGCTGCTGGGGCCCGGGGGCCTGCAATTTCCCTTCTTCCCGACGGCCTCGGCGGGCGGCAGCGGCGGCATCGTCTCGGCGGCGCGCTCGCACGCGGGCGACGTGGTGGCGCTCGGCCTGCCCGACGGCAAGGTGGACGTGGTGCGCATCGCCAACGGCGCCACGCAGCACGTCGCGACGCTGACGCTGCCCAACGCCGCCGGCCCGGTGAAGGACCTCGCCTGGAGCCCCGACGACGCGTTCCTCGCCGTCGCCGGAACGCCGCGCCTGTACGTCGCGACGCGCGCCGAGTTGGGCCTGTAGCCTGGGGTGGCCAGGCGGCCGCGCGGCGGGTCATGCTGCTTACCACTGGTGCCGCCGTGGCCGGCGCGGCACGAAGAAGAGGAGTCCCATGCGTTTCGTTTCGTGGTCGTCGGTGGTGGCGCTGTCGTTGTTCGCGGGCTGCGGTGGAGCGTCTTCGGGCGGCGGCGGCTTCGTGGCGGCGCCGTCGGGCGCGGCGTGCGCGAGCGGCCTCGTCTACCAGGGCAACCGGGGAAGCCCCGAGATGAACCCGGGCATGGCGTGCCGCAGCTGCCACCTGGGCAACAACTTCGACAACCAGAACCCCGGCGGACTGGCCGAGCCGGGCAAGGCCTTCTTCTTCATGGGCACCGCCTACGCGTCGAGCCGAGAGGTGAACGGCTGCAAGAGCGCCAACGTGCCGGCGGACGCGAAAATCGAAATCCTCGACTCGCGCGACGTGCTGCAGGCGACGCTGCCGGTGAACGCGGCCGGCAACTTCTTCTCCTCGAGCACCACTGCCGGCTTCACGCTGCCGTACAAGGCGCGCATCGTCGCCAACGGCAAGACGCTGGCCATGGCCACGCCGCAGATGGACGGCGACTGCAACACCTGCCACACCGAGAACGGGAAGAACGGCGCGCCCGGCCGCATCACCTGGGCGCCGTGAGCCGACGGAGGTCCGCCTCCGGCTCTCGCGGCGCTGTAGCCCGGGGCAGAAACGTGCCATGAGCGACGCGTGACCGAACGCACCGACCGCCGCATCGCGCTTTTCATCGACTTCGAGAATCTCGTCACCAACACCGGCATCACGGCGGCGAGCTTCGACCTGCAGCCGTCCCTCGACCGGCTGCTGGAGAAGGGGAAGGTCATCTTCCGGCGCGCGTACTGCGACTGGACGCGCTTTCGCGAGGCGAAGGCGCACCTCCACGAGCTGGGCGTCGAGCTGGTGGACGTGCCGCCGTCGACGCGCGCCGGAAAGAACGCCGCCGACATGCGCCTCGTCATCGACGCGCTCGAGCTGTCGTACCTGCGCGAGCACATCGACACCTACGTCATCGCGTCCGGCGACTCCGACTTCTGCCCGCTGGCGTCCAAGCTGCGCGAGAACGATCGCTTCGTCATCGGCCTCGCGGTGAAGGAAGCCACGAGCCCGATGTTCGTGAAGGCCTGCGACGAGTTCATCTACCTGAAGACCGAGCGCCAGTCGCGCCGCGAGGAGCGGCCCACCACGAAGAAGCGCGAGGGCGCGAAGGTGGGCGAGAAGGCCGAGAAGCGCCGCGAGATTCCCGACATCGCCCGCGAGGTGCTCGACGGGCTGCTCGCGCGCGCCACCGGACCCATCAACCCGTCGCTCATCAAGGAAACCATCGTCCGCAAGGAGCCCGACTTCGACGAGCGCGACCACGGCTTCTCCAGCTTC
This sequence comes from Myxococcota bacterium, assembly GCA_040755835.1. Classification (GTDB taxonomy): domain Bacteria; phylum Myxococcota; class Myxococcia; order Myxococcales; family Myxococcaceae; genus JADLDB01. The sequence goes on along the minus strand of JBFMAB010000107.1, from coordinate 43,487 downwards.
AACCGCCTGCTCGAGGCGATGGAGAAGGAAGGCCTCTGCGCGCGGATGCAGCAGGGGCGGCAGTGGTACGTGGTGCCGAAGGACGCGCCGCGCGAGGTGCCGCGCGCTGCCGGCCAGTCCGCGGCGCCGCCGATGGAGGACGAGGAGTCCATTCCCGACCCGGACGACGCGTAGGCCCGGCGAGCTACGCCGCGCGGTGCGGGCCTTCGGGCAGCCGGACCGGCGAGGGGGCTCCCGACGGCTTGAGCGTCTCGAAGTAGTACCGGCGGAAGCGCAGCGTGGCCTTGTCGGTGCGCACCGAGACCTCTTCGGAAGGTTGCGGCACCTCGGGCGGCTGCGACGACTCCACCGCGGCCTTGTCTTCCTGGACGATGCGCCAGTTCGACCAGTTGAAGAGCGGGTTGAGCAGCGGCAGCCGCGCGAAGCTGCGCGCGCCGACGACGATGAGCTTCGTCACGTCCTTCGACACCGGCACGCAGATGGCGTGCATGCGGAACACCTGGTTCGGCATGGGAATGTGCAGCACCATGATGTTCGGCTTGTAGAAGTCGAGGTGCCCCGCTTCGCGCGTGGTGTCCCCGTCGATGATGGCGCGGGTGCGCCCGCCAAACGGCGTCTCTTCCCACGTGATGTCCATGCGCGAGTCGGGCTTCAGGTACGGGCGCACGAAGCGGCCGATGGTCTTCCGGTGCAGGAAGGGCACGTGCGGCGAGTCCAGCATGTTCTCCATCGCCCGCGTCCAGTGCACCTTCCAATCCGTCTCGAGGTAGGTGCGCGCGAGGCCCGGCTGCGTCAGCCCATCGGGCACCTCGGGCTCGTGCGGCGCCTCCTTCACCGGCGCGGTGTACACCCACAACAGCCCGCCCACGTCGCGCGCCGGGAAGCTGATGGCGAAGAGACGCTCCCGCTTCGCGTCCGGGTTGAGCGGCACCTCGACCGTCCTCCCGTCGCCGTCGAACTTCCACGCGTGGAACGGGCACTCGAGGCAGCCGTCCTTCGTGACCTCGCCCAGCGACAGCGCCACGCCGCGGTGCGGGCAGCGATCCACCAGCGCGCGCACGCCGCCGTCCGCGTCGCGGAACAGCACCAGCTTCTCGCCCGCCACCTCGACCGGCAGCGGCTTGCCACGCTTCAGCCGCTTCGAGAGCGTCACCGGCGTCCAGACGTGCGCGAACCCTTCGAACATGGCGACCTCCTGCTGCCGTGGAGGCTAACCACCGGCCGAGGGTTGTTCAATGTTTGTCTAATGTTTGTCGAAAGAGGGGCGTGAATCCGGGCTATTACTGTATCGCGTCTTGATCGACATCAGGCGGCCGGCTGATCCACGCGGCGATGAAGACGTCGATTTCCCCGCGCAGCACGTCCTTCACGCGGGGCGTGGCTTCGCCGGTGCGGGGGTCTTCCACGCGGGGGCTGCGGTCGACGAAGTAGCGGCGCACCTCGGCGCCGCCTTCGCCCTGCGCGTCCAGCACCGCGACGGCGAGCGGCTCGAGCTCGGCCACCGGGCCGGCGCCGAACAGCCGTACGTCGCGGCCGGTGCGCTGGTCGAGCGCCACCACCTCGGCGCCCAGCTTCTCCACGAAGCGGCCCGCGCGGCGCTTCAGTTCGCGGCCGGTGAGCGTCAGCCCTTCGCGCGCTTCGAGCGGCGCCGCCTTTGGCCGCGACAGCCGCAGGTACGCCGCGACGCGCCCGTCGTCGCCCATGCGCCGGTGGATGCCGCGCTCGCCGGACAGGAAGCCGAACACGCCCGGCCCGTGGAGGTGCAGCACCGCGCGCCGCGGCTCCTCGCCTTCGGCCACCACCCTCGCCTCGTAGCTGCGGCGCTCGGCCCAACCGAGGTACATGTTCACCAGCTCCTGCACCCAGGCGTCGGCGGCCTCGCCGTCGACGGCCGCGCAGATCTCCACCCACGCGTCGTCGACGTCCTCCGCGCCGCCGGCCGCCACGCGCGCCTCGGCGAGCCGCACCTCGCGCGCCGCCTCCTCCACCGCGCGCACCGCCGCCGCCAGCTTGAGCTCGCCCTTCGCCTCGCGCGCGCGCCGCCGCGCGACCTGACAGAGCTCGCGCAGGCGGTCGAGCTCGGCGAGCTGTGCGTCCACCGCGCGGAAATCCCGCAACACCGCCGCCGCGCGGTCGCCGTCGTCCCAGAAGCCCGGCGCCTGCGACTGCCCGAGCAATTCGCGGCGCCGCGACTCGAGGTCCACGCGCTTCGCCGCCGCCGCCACCGCCGCCGCGCGCCCGACGAGCGCCTCCGCCTCGAGCGAGAGGCTCTTCTGGTCGAGCTTCTTCCGCGCCATCAGCGCGCCCGCGCCCGGCAGCTGCGCCGACGCCGTCGCTTCGCGCTCGCGCGACACCTTCGGCTCGGCGATGGCGTGCACCTGGCCTTTGTGCGCCACCACCTTCACCGGCGTCGACGCCGGCAGCGGGCGCCGGGCGATCTCCACCGCCAGCGCCGCGGTCAGCGTCTTCTCGATTTCGCGCTGCAGGAATCTCGCGCCGTGCGTCGGCGAGTAGCCGCGCTCCACCAGCAGCTCCACCACCTCGGGCGCCACCTCGACGTCGAGCTGCCGCGCGCGAATGCCCTCGCGCTCCAGCACCCGGCCCACCTCGCGCTGCGCGATGCGGCGGATCTCCACCTTCCCCAGCGGGCGGAAGTGGCAGATGGCGTCGAAGCGATTCAGAAACTCGGTGCGGAACGTGGCGCCGATGCGGCGCTCCACCTCGGCGAGCAGCTCCTCGACCTGCCGCGCCGCCGAGAAGCCGATGACGCCTTCGCGGTACACCTCGGCGCCGACGTTCGACGTGCAGACGATGAGCGTGTTGTTGCAGGGCACCGACTCGCCCGCGGCGTTGATGAACTGCCCTTCGTCGAAGAGCTGCAGGAAGCGGTCGTGGCACTTCGCGTGCGCCTTCTCGAACTCGTCCAGCAGCAGCACCGTGAAGACGCGCCCGTCGAGGAGCCGCGTCAACTCGCCGCGCTTGCCCGCGGTCGTCTGCGCCCAGGGGTTCCCGAACAGCACGTTCTCGTCCCCGAAGTCGGGGTAGTCGGCCATGTTGAGCCGCACGAGGCGCTCCGCCGAGCCGAAGAGGTACTCCGCGAGCAGCTTCGCGAGGTGCGTCTTGCCGACGCCCGTCGGCCCCGCGAAGAGGAAGACGCCCAGCGGCCGCTTCGGGTTGTTGAGGCCCGCCTTGAGGAGCGCGACGCTGCGCAGCACCGCCTGCAGCGCGTCGGCCTGGCCCAGCAAGCGCGTGCCGAAGAAGCGGCTCACCTCGTCGAGGTCGAGCGGCAGCGAGTCGTCGGCCATGAAGCGCGGCAGCCGCGTGGCGTTGCAGAAGCGCGCCAGCACGTCCTCGCCGGTGACGCGCTCGCGCGCCGCGCCGGCCGCCTCGGTGACCGTCTCACGCAACAGCTCGATGGCCTTCCGCGGCAGCCGCTGCGCCAGCAGAAACTTCACGGACAGCCGCAGCGCCATGTCGCAGGCCGACGCGTCGATGGGCAGGCCCTGCTCGATTTCGAGGTCCTCCGCGACGTGGCCGAGAATCCACCGCGCGCGCTCGCTGGACGGCTCCGGCACCACCACCAGGTGCAGCCGCTCGGCCAGCGTTTCGTCGCTGCGCAACAGCTCATGCGCGCGGCCCAGCTCCGTCTCGAAGACGAAGCGCAGCCGCTGGGCGCGCAGCGCGCGGATGAGGACGGGCACCAGGCTGCTGCCCTGCACGAGGCCCACGTCGCGCACGAAGACGACGGTGTTGTTCACCGCGGCCAGGTGCTCGAGCAACTCCTCGAACAGCTCGGCGGCACCCTTCGGCGTGTTGGTGCGCGCGAAGAGGCCCGCGGCCGTCACCTCGAGCACGCGCGCGCCCTCGAGGCCTTCGGGCGCGTTGCCGTGGACGATGCGGCGCGCGAGCTCCTGGACGATGGCCGTCTTCCCCACGCCGGGCTCGCCGGCCAGCAGCGGCGCCTTGCCGCCGCGGGTGAGCAGCGTGGCCAGTTCGGCGGCGGCCTGCTCCGTGCCGTGACTCGACGGCAGCGCGCCTTGCTTCGCCAGCGCGGTCAGGTCGCGCTCGATGAGCGTCTGCACGCTTTCGGCGGAGGCCTGCGTTCGTTGCTTCTTCGGCATGGGGCGGTATTCGCGGGAGACAGGCGGATGGCGAGGAGGCGACCTTGACGGCGCCGCCGAGGCTGCCACACCGCGCGCCCCCGTGCGGACTTTCCGTTGAGCCAGGTGTGGCAGCACCGCATGCCCCCGAAGCGGTCCTCGCCGCGGTCGACCTCCTGCCGAGTGCGCGTGAGGCGCGCGCTGCGCAGGCTGGGCGGGCATCGCGTCGTTCCACGCGGAGCTGCGCGCCTCGAGCGGGTCCGCGCCCTTCGACGGGAAGGCGAGGTCGCGAGGCCGCGAGAGGAGCGCGTCGCGCCGTACCTCTGCGCGCCGGTGAAGGCGTCGCGCGTCGCCAACCGCCACGTCGAGAGCGCCAGGACGCCGGCGGCGCGGGCGTTGTCCCAGCTGCGGGCGAGGGACGCCTGCTCCCGCTTCGTCGCGTCGTCGAAGCGCGCGGCCCGCAGCGCGGCCAGCGCGGGCCTCGCGGTGGGCCCCGCCTTCGAGGCTGTGGGCGACAGGCAGCCGGCGCGCGTCAACGGGCCGCGTCGCGAGCCCCCGGCGCCTCACAAGCCCCACCACCACGTCTTCGGCGTCCCGCTGCTCGAGTCGGCGACGAAGACGCGGCCCGGCTCCGAGGACTCCGTGCGGCGGACGAGCGCCTTCCTTCCCCGTCCGCCGCGCGCCTGACTCACCTCACCCCGGCCACCTGCGTCGGCTTCGCCTCGGTGCACACCTGCGCCTCGGCCGGCTTCACCTTCTTGCCCAGCATGAAGGCCGCGGGCCGGTGCTGCGCGCCGCTCTTCACGAAGATGGCGCCGGTCGCCGGGTACACGCAGCCGGTGATGGTGGCCTCGAGCCAGGGGTTCTTCTCGCCTTCGTCCATCCAGTCGACGCCGTGCCGCGCGTCGATGGCGAAGGTGTAGAAGGCGCCGCCCTGCGCGTCCTGCTTCGGCGCGTCGTCGGTGATGCGCACGCGGCGCTCCTGCGGCGGCAGGCGCGCGCGGGAGAAGCTGCTGCGCTGCTCCTCCTTCGCCGCGAGGGGCTTGAGGAAATCCTTCTCGATGAGCGCCTGCGCCTTCGCGACCTCAGCCGGCGGCTCCGCGAAGGACAGGCTGGCGAGGGTCAGGGTCGAGAGCAGCAGCAGGCGGTGCATGGTTCCTCCAGGGCAGGTGCAGCGGGTTCTTCCGGGTGAAGACTTCGACGGCGAGCGCGCTGCCCGCGACGGGCAGCCAGAGGCTGACGAGGTACGCCACCGTCTCGTCCGCGCCGGCCGCGTCGAAGGCGAACAGCATGGCGCGCGAGGTGACGGCCACGGACATCTGCGCCAGCACGTGCCACACCCAGCGGCGGTGGTCGGCGAAGCGGCGGGCGCGCGCGGTGCGGACGCCCTGCACCATGCCCAGCAGCATGATGGCGCCGGTGGCGACGAAGCCCAGGGTGGACGCGAGGCCGCCCTTGGCGAAGGCCGACAGGTAGAAGCCCGACGGCGCGAGTGCGAAGACGACGGCCGCGCCGACGAGGCGGCCCAGCCACCGGTGGAAGCGCGGCGCGCGGCGCAGCACGGTGGTGGAGACGAGCATCAGGCAGCCGGGCAGCGCGAAGGCCGCGGCGACGACGTGCACCTGCAGCGCGAAGACGAAGAGCGCCTCGCGCGCGAGCGGCAGCTTCTCCAGCACGAAGGGCGCGTACTCGTCGGCGTCGAAGTACACGAGGCTGCTCCAGGTGATGGCGGCCGAGCCGGCGGCCATCGCCAGGAGGAACAGCGCGCGGAGGGCAGGGGTGAGGCGTCGCGGGGGGCGCATGTGGACATGGAAACGCTCCACCCGGACAATCGATCTCCGGCGAAGTTCCGCCTCGTAACCCGTTGAACGCAGGCCCGTCTCGCGAGCGTTCCTTTCGCGGTGCGTCAGAATGGCCGCGGGAGGCCGTCGGGGAGCCGCGCATGGTGACGTTGGACGGACGGGAGGGAGAAGGGGGCGGGCAGGTCCTGCGTTCGGCGCTCTCGCTGTCCCTCATCACCGGCACTCCGTTTCGGCTCGAGCACGTGCGCGCGAAGCGCCGGCCGCCGGGCCTCAAGGCCCAGCACCTCGCGTGCGTCATCGGCGCGGCGGAGGTGGGCCACGCGCGCGTCGAGGGCGGCGAGCTGGGCAGCCGCACCGTCGAGTTCCACCCCGGGCCGGTGCGCGCCGGCGACTTCTCGTTGGACGTGGGCACCGCGGGCGCGACGTCGCTCCTGCTCCAGTGTCTCACGTACCCGCTGGCGCTCGCGGGCGGCGGCACGCTGACGCTGCGCGGCGGCACGCACGTCTCGATGAGCCCGCCCTTCGAGTACCTCACGCACGGGTGGGCGCGCGCGCTCGCTGCGTACGGCCTCGACGTGCAGGTGTGGCTGAAGAGCGCCGGCTTCTACCCGCAGGGCGGCGGCGCGCTGCAGGCGCGTGTGGAGCCGCCGCGCGCGGTCGACGCGGGCGACGTCGCGTGGCCGACCGCGCAGGTGACGGAGGCGCTGGTGCTGTCGTGCGCGGGCGGGCTGCCGGTGCACGTGGCCAGCCGCCAGGCGGACGCGGCGCGCGAGGTGTTGGCGGCGGCGGGCCTGCGCGTCGAAGTGGAGGCGCGGAGGCTGGAGGCGAAGCACTCGCGCGGCTCGTCGGTGCTGGTGGTGGGGCTGGGCGAAGGCGGGTTGCCGGTCGCGTCGTCGGCGCTCGGCGAGCGCGGCAAGCCGGCCGAGCGCGTGGGCCAGGAGGCGGCGCGCGGCTTCCTCGCCGAACTGAAGCACGGCGGCAGCTGCGACGAGCACCTCGGCGACCAGCTGCTCTTCCCGGCGGCGCTCGCGGCGTGCGGTCGGCTGGGAGCGCGGCGTACGACGCGCTTCAACGCGGCGCAGGTGACGGAGCACCTCACCACGCACGCGCGGGTGCTGGAGCAGTTCCTGCCGGTGGTGGTGGAGATCGACGGCGCGCGCGGCGTGACGGTCCGCCCGCGCTGACGCAATCGGCATGACTTCGCGCGCGCGGCGCCCGGCTGGCTGCTTGCCCTCGGCTACACCGGCGCGTTCCTGCTGCCGGGGTGGCGTGTCAGCTCCGTGCTCGCGGGCGCGCTGCTCGAGTCGCTGCTCCCTGGGGGCTGACCCGCGAGGCGCGCCCGCGCGGTGCGGGCCGACTCGCTCCGCGGGTCGCGCTCCACCGCCAGAGCCCACGCACGCTTCGCGTCGTCCATTTCGCCGCGCTGCGCGTGCAGGTCGGCCCCAGAGGAGCAGCCCGTCGCCGCCCGGTCCGCGGTACGGGTGCTCGCTGGCCTCGCGGCCCTTCGCGATGGCGGTGTCGAGGCCGCCGCGAAGCGCCGCGACGCAGGCCGTCAGGAAGAGCAGGTTTCGCCGGCTGGACGCACGCGCGAGGTGCCTTCGCGCTCGGCCGAGGTACGAGGCGGCGACGTCCGCTTCGCCGCCGTGAGCCCGACTGCCGTGCCCGTGAAGTCCAGCTCGGCGAGGGAGGCGGGCGGGAAGCCTCGGCGGTCGAAGCCGCGAACCAGCTCCCGCGCTCGGTCCACGTCTCCCTCGCGCGGGGCGATCCACGCGCACCGGTTCTTCAGGCCGGTTTCAATCCACTTCGCCTCCGGATGCCTCCAGTCCGTGCGGGCCAGCCCCGCGAAGGGCGCCAGCGCGAGGGTCATCCACCGGGGGCTCGAACACCACGCCCCCGCCGCTCGCCGCGATGCACGCGACGTACAGGAGAAAGCGACGGTCGACGCGCTGCGGGGTGAACGGGAACAGGTCACATCTCCGGCCAGTGCAGCTCCTGGTCAATCCACGTCCGCGCTTCCGACAGGAGCTCGAACGCCACGTCCGAAAGCGCCGGGTCGCTCTTCATCGCCGCCGTCGTCGCGCGCTGCACCACCGGGCCGTCGCCGGGGAACGCGGCCTCGAGCGCCGCGATGCGCCGCTGCGCCTCCCGCACCACCGCCAGCGCGCGCTCACCGGACACCGCGCCGCGCGAGAGCTCGTCTCCCAGCCGGCACACGTACGCGCGGCACCCGCCCGGCCGCTCCGCGTACACGGTGCACGCGCGGCCCTGCAGCCGGCGGCAGGGCAGCGGCATCGCCGGGCGGCCCGACTGCGTCACCACCGGCAGCGCGAGCCGCTCGTACGTCCCGCGCTCCGCCTCGTCGACGGGGAGGAAGCGGAACAGCGAGCCGTCGCAACACAGCCCGCACGCGGTGCACAGCTCGGAGAGCGTCACGGGCCGACGCTTCCACCGCGCGCGCCCGTTGTCCAACTTCGCGTGACGTGCGGCAAACGCTGCTTCTGGGACCTATGTCGCCCAGCGGTCGAGGAACGTCGACAGCAGCACCCACCGCCGCGCGTCGGCTTCCCGTCCGCGCTTCGCGACCAGCGGCGTCGTGTAGTGCCAGAAGGGCAGCCGGTAGCAGGTGACGCCGCCGACGGTGGCGACGTTCTGCATCTCGCCGAAGTGCCCGCGCTGCTCGTACACGAGGTACTGGTGCGCTACGCCGCTCGTCGAGAAGGTGAGGTGCAGGTCCGTGTACCCGTCCTTCCCCAGCGGCTCGTCGGGGTGGTGGTCGTTGTGCGGGCCCGAGTAGTCCCTGGGCCAGTAGCAGAGCACCTGCAGGCCCCACTGCCGGCGCAGCGGGTAGCCCGACAGCGCCTCGGCGAACGCGTGCATCGACGGGCTGCGGAGGAAGTCGATGAGCCCAATTTCCTTCGCCCGCGCGCGCGCCGGCGAGCCCGCCGTGTCCACCATGCCGGTGCGCACGTGGACCGTCTTGGGGAGCAGCTCGGCGTACGCCTCCTTCATGCCCCAGGTGGACTCGCGCGGAATCGCCTTCGACATCACCGAGAGCGCGCCGCCCATCGCGCGCTCGAGCAGCGCGGTCGCCTCGGCGGACTTCTTCGCGTCGAGGAGCCCCGTGGCGCCGACGAAGCGGGACTGGCCCCGGGCCAGCACGCCGGAGAGCGCCCGGTGCCGGCCTTCGAGCACCTCGCGGCCCTCGCGCGAGAGCATCGAGGCGAACTCCTTCGGGAAGCGCTTCATGGCGTCGCGCGCGTGGTGAAGGGCGACGTCGACGCCGAGGCGGCGCCGGCGGGCGGGCCGACGTCCAGCAGCGGCCACGTCGCGTCGTACTCCGCGGGCAGCGAGAGCGCCGTCACGCGCAGGTAGTACGTCTCGCCGGGGTTGAGGAAACCGGGCGGCAGCCGCACGCGATTCACCGCCCCCACCACGCGCAGCGTGCCGACGGCGGTGCGCTTCGTGACGCCCTGCATCGTCGGCTCGAGGCGCACCGCTTCGATTTCCACCCGCGACACGGTCCCCACCGCGGGCTTCGCCCACCCGACCTCCGGCGTCACCGAGACGTCCTCCAGCATGCCGATGGACGCGGTGCGCCCGTCGAGCGTCAGGTCTCTCGGCGGCGTCACCAGCGGCTCGATGGGCCCGGCGGCGGCGAGCTCGGCCGTGAGCGCCACCGACACGTAGCCCAGCTCCGAGCGCGCGAACGTCATGCCGCCGTCCGGCAGCGGCAGCTTGTACTGCACGTCGTACAGCGCGCCCGCGGTGACGAAGGGCGTCCAGGTGGCGGGGAAGGGGTTGCCGTACGCGAGCGCCACGGCGGTGTCGCCGGCGTCGGGCGGCAGCTCCACCACCGCGAGGTCGGGCGTGCCGCCGGTGTGCGTGGTGCGCCCGAAGCGGCCGGGGTGCGCGTCGACGAGCAGCCGCACCATGTACGGCGCCGCGCCCGGGCCCACCGTCGCGCCGTGCTTGCGGAACTCGCCGGCGCGCAGGACGTAGCCCGCGTCCACCAGCGGCAGCGTCACCAGGTCTCCCGCGAGCGGCGTCGGCGTGCCCAGCGCCAGCGTCGTCTGCGCGGTGAGCGCGCGCGTCGCCGTCCTCACGACGATGCCGCCGTCGGTCCGCGTGCCCGACAATTGAACGAGGGTGAGGTCGTCGCCGCGCGCCGCCTCGATGACGGACTCGCCTTCGAAGTCCAGCACGCTGCCGTCGAGCGCCGTGTCGCCCGCGTCGGGCGCGTTCGCCGCGAAAGGCGGGCTCCTCGTCGAGGTGGAGTAGTAGCCCATGCCCGCGTTCCAGCTGGACACCTGGAGCTCGTCGTCCCCGGTCCACGGCGCGAGGTTGGTGAGCGTCAGCGCGAGGCCTTCGTTGCGGTCGGCCTGGAAGACGTCGGGCCGCCCGAGCGAGTTGCTGCCCAGGTGCAGCACGCGCGCGTCGGTGTTCACCCGCACGCCGCCGATCTGCACGGTGTAGCGCGCGCCCTCGGGCACCCCGGTCACGAAGTAGGTGCCGTCGTTGGCGCCCACGCCCGTGAGGCCGATGAAGCCGCCGTCGTCCTGCTCGACGAAGAAGCTCAGCGTGCGCGTGGCGAGCTGCTGCGGCGCCAGCACCAGGCCGCCGTCGTTGACGAGGTAGCGGTCGACGAAGTCGCCGCGCACGTCGTTGCCGTCGGGCATCGGCGGAGAGCCCGAGTCCTCCGTCATCATCGGGGACGAGCAGCTGCAGCCGGCGGCGAGCGCCGCCAGGAGGCACGAGGAGAAGAGGAGTCGCACGATGCGCCAGAGCGTACTCCGTCCGGGCGCTTCGTCAGGTGGGCGTCGACACGGCCTTCAGCATGTCGAGCGACTCGAGCGCCTTGCCAGCGCCCATCACGACGGCCGACAGCGGGTCCTCGGCCAGGAAGACGGGCAAGCCGGTCTCTTCGCGCAGCAGGGTGTCGAGGTTCTTCAAGAGGCCGCCGCCGCCCGCGAGCACGATGCCGCGGTCGGCGATGTCGCCGGCCAATTCGGGCGGCGTGCGCTCGAGCGTCATCTTCACCGCCTCGACGATGCCGTTGACCGGCTCGGCGAGCGCGTCGCGGATTTCGTCGGACGTGACGGAGAGCGTGCGCGGCACGCCGGCCACCAGGTCGCGGCCCTTGATCTCCATGTTCATCTGCTCGTCCGTCGGGTACGCCGTGCCGATGCCCATCTTGATGAGCTCGGCCGTGCGCTCACCGATGAGCAGGTTGTACTTGCGCTTGACGTACTGAATGATCGCCTCGTCGAGCTTGTCGCCGCCGATGCGCACCGACTTCGAGTAGACGATGCCGGCGAGCGAGATGACCGCCACGTCGGTGGTGCCGCCGCCGATGTCGACGATCATGTTGCCCGACGGCTCGGTGACCGGCAGGCCCGCGCCGATCGCCGCCGCCATCGGTTGCTCGATGAGGTGCACCTCGCGGGCGCCGGCGTTCTCCGCCGCCTCGCGCACGGCGCGGCGCTCCACCTCGGTGATGCCCGAGGGGATGCCGATGACGATGCGCGGCTTCACGTTGAACTTCCGCTGGTGCGCCTGCTGGATGAAGTACTTCAGCATCGCCGCGGTGATCTCGAAGTCGGCGATGACGCCGTCCTTCATCGGGCGAATCGCGACGATGTTGCCCGGCGTGCGGCCCAGCATCTCCTTCGCTTCCTTGCCGACCGCCAGCACCTTCTTCCCGCCCCGCGCGTCCTGCTGCACGGCGACCACCGAGGGCTCGTTCGAGACGATGCCCATGCCGCGCACGTAGATGAGCGTGTTCGCGGTCCCGAGATCGATCGCCAGATCGCGCGAAAACAGCGTGTGCAGCCAGTCAAACATGAGCGCCTCGCCGTGGACCTGGAGCCCGCCCCGGGTTTCCAGTGACATCACACTACACCGCTACAAAGCCCGCGCCAAGCCACAAACCGAACAGAATCGCAGACTTGTCAGTCTTGCACTGCGTCAAGCACGGTGTCCTCGAGACCTGCGGCGTGGCGGGGCGGCCACGCGAGAAGCGCTGCCGTGGGCGCGCGCGCCGACGTAAGGTGCCGGGCGCCATGGTGACGGACGGCGATCACGACGGCCTCGACCCGATGGAGGCGGCCTGGTTCGACGGCAACCCGCGGGCCGTGGAGGCGGCGGCGAAGGCGGCGCTGGCGAGAGACGCGAAGGACGCGCACGCGCTCGGCTGGCTGGGCCTCGCGCAGTACGTCACCGACCAGGTGGCGGCGGCGCAGGCGTCCTTGAAGAGCGCCTTCCAGCACCTGCGCGCGCGCCACGCGGCGGCGACGGACGAGGAAGAGAGGCACCAGCTCACCTGGGCGATGCACACGGTGGCGAACCACCTCATCGACGCGCTCGCCGACAACCCGACGCTGGGCGTGCCAGCGGCGAAGTTCGTCGTCGAGGTGCTGCAGCTCGACCACGTGCCGGCGCTGCGGCTCATGGCGGAGGACCGGGCGGGCGCGGGCGGCGACGCCGTGGGCGCGTCCAGGCTGCTCAAGCGCGCGCTGGCGCTCGACGCGACGGACCCCGAGACGCACTACCTCGTGGCGCGGCTCGCCGCGCGCGTCGGCCAGAAGCCCACCGCGCTCAAGCATCTGGGCAGGGCCATCGAGCTGGGCGCGGGGCTGACGCCGGCGCGCACGCTGGCGCGCTTCGAGCCCGACTTCGACGGCCTGCGCGAGGACCCGGTCTTCCAGGGGCTCATCGAGGTGCTGCCCGCGGACCCGGCGCTGCGCCCGGTGTACGAGGCGCTCGAGAAGGGCGAGCCGTGGGACGTGTTGACGCTGGCCCCCGAGGCGGTGAAGCAGGCCGCGCAGCCGCTCGACGTGCTGTACCCGTGGCGGGAGGCGCTCGAGCTGTCGTTGGACTCGGGCGCGGGCGACGAGGCGCAGCTGACGAACCAGCTCAAGGACGTTCAGCGACGCATCGAGAAGCTGGAGGATGAGGGCGCGGTGAGCGAGGCCTACGCGCGCTTCTGCGGGGACGTCTGACGTGCGCGTCCACCTCGTCGACGGCACCTACGAGTTGTTCCGCGCGCACTTCTCCAGGCGGCCGCCGCACACCTCGCCGAAGGGGAAGGACTTGAAGGCGACGGTGGGCGTGGTGTCGTCGCTCATCAACCTGCTCAACGACGCGGACGAGCGCGTGACGCACCTGGCGGTCGCCTTCGACAACCCCATCGTCTCCTTCCGCAATCGCCTCTTGCACGGCTACAAGTCCGACGCGGGCGTGCCGCCGGAGCTGCGCGCGCAGTTCGACGACGTCGAGCGCGCCGTCGCGGCCCTGGGCGTGGTGGTGTGGAGCATGGGCGAGTTCGAGGCCGACGACGCGCTGGCGACGGCGGCGGTGCGCTTCGCGAAGGACGCGCGCGTCGAGCAGGTGCGAATCCTCACGCCGGACAAGGACCTGGGGCAGGTGCTGTCGGGGGAGCGCATCGTCCAGGTGGACCGGGTGCGGCAGAAGCTCATCACCGAGGCGACGCTCTGGCGCGACAAGCACCTGAGGCCCGGCAGCGTGCCGGACTTCCTCGCCCTGGTGGGCGACACGGCCGACGGCATTCCCGGGCTGGAAGGGTGGGGCGAGAAGTCGACGGCCGACGTGCTGGCCGCGCACCCGCACCTCGAGGACATCCCCGCGTCGGTGAGGGACTGGAAGGCGAAGCCGCGCGGCGCCGAGAAGCTGTCGGCCTCGCTGGCCCGCGAGCGCGACGCGGCGACGCTGTACCGCACGCTGGCGACGCTGCGCCTCGACGTGCCGCTCGACGAGACGCTCGAGGCGCTCGAGTGGCAGGGCGCGCCGCAGAAGCAGTACCTCGCGTGGTGTGACGAGGTGGGCAGCGAGTCGATGAAGGCGCGCCCGCCGCGCTGGTACGAGGACTGACGGTGCGCGCACCGCGCCACCCGCGGCCGACGTGCGCGAGGTGTCGCTCTGCTTCCCGCCGCAGGAGACGCGGGACGGCGCGGGCGTGAACCTGAACCGGGCGCTCGGCTACTGCGCGCTGCCGGTGCTCGACCCGTTTCTGATCCTCGACGAGTTCCAGTTCGAGGACCCCAACAACGACCTCGTTGGCTTCCCCGCGCACCTGCACCGCAGCTTCGCGTCGGTGACGTACACGGGCAGCGCCGGGTGCTCGACGACGACCTCAGCGGCCGGTGACGCACCGCTACCCCGTGAGTCAGTTGCCGAAGTGCAGGTAGCCAACCACGACGCGCACGTCGAGCTCGTACTCGCGCCCGTCGGGCAGCGACTTCGGGCCCTTTGCGGCCACGTACTTTCGCCCGAGGTAGACGGTCGACACGCACCGGCCCAGGCCGTCCAGTGTGCCGCCGTCGACCGCCAGCGGCGTCGCCGAGCTGATCTCGAGCGCATTCGCCTCGGTGCGCAGCCGGACGCGCAAAATGACGGTGGGCGGCGGGTCGGGCGGTGCGCACCGCCGCACCGCGTCCTGCCGGGCCTCCGCGAGAAGCGTCTGCCCTGCGAGCTCGATGACGGCGTCGTCCGTCATCGCGGGGGCTTCGGGGACCGTCGGTGCGGACGACCGCCGGAGGAGGATGGCCGCGAGCACGATGGCCGCCGTGAGCGCGGCCAGGACGGCGAGGTTTCGGAGTGAAAGCACGCGAGGACCCTACCACGGGTGCTGCGGGGTGCTTCGTCAGCGCACCACCCGCACCTTCTGGTCGATGCGGCCGAACAGGCTGGTGCCGTCGGGGTGGTGCATCTCGATTTCGACGCGATCCCCGTCCTTGAGGAAAGGCGTCTTCGGCGCGCCCTCGTCGATGGTCTCAATCATCCGCCGCTCGGCGAGGCAGCTGACGCCGCGCGCGCGGTCGGCGTTGGACACGGTGCCCGAGCCGAGGATGGTGCCGGCCACGAAGTTGCGCGTCTTCGCCACGTGCTGCACGAGGTCGAAGAAGCTGAAGTGCATCTCCGGGCCGGCCTCGGTGTCGCCCACCTGCGTGCCGTTGAGCCACGTCTTCAGCTTCAGGTGCACGCGACCGTCCCTCCACGCGGGCCCCAACTCGTCGGGCGTGCAGGCGACCGGCGCGAAGGCCGTCGCCGGCTTGGACTGGAAGAAGCCGAAGCCCTTGGCCAACTCGTCGGGGATGAGGTTGCGCAGGCTGACGTCGTTGGCCACCAGCAGGAGCCGAACGTACTTCGCGGCGTCGGCGCTGGTGGTGCCCATGGGCACGTCGCCCAGCACCACCGCCACCTCGGACTCGAAGTCGCAGCCCCACGCCTCGTCGCGGATGATGATGTCCGCGCGCGGGGCCAGCAGGTCGCCCGAGCCGCCCTGGTACACCAGCGGATCCGTCTCGAGGCCCGGCGGCGGTGCGGCCTTGCGCGCCTTCCGCACGAGGATGATGTGGTTGATGTACGCGCTGCCGTCGACCCACTCGTAGGCGCGGGGCAGCGGGGCGAGCAGCTTCGTCGCGTCGAAAGGCTCCGAGGGCGCGTTGCCGGCCTCGAGCGCCGCGGCGCGCTCGCGCAGCTTCGGCTCGACGGTCGCCCAGTCGTCCAGCGCGGCCTGCAGCGTGGGGGCGATGTCCGTCGCCTTCGTCCAGGCCGAGAGGTCGCGCTTGACCACCAGCAGCGCGCCGTCGCGGCCATTCGTCTTCAGAGTGGCGAGCTTCATGTCTGCGGCCTTCCACCCGCCGCGGCGGCGGAAGTCAAGGTGGGCGTCCGGGGCAAAAAAGCGCGGCCGACCGGGTGCTCGCGCTCGCCGGCCGTCCCCGCCGGGTTTACACTCCCGCGCCCATGTCAGCGGCGGTGGGCCGGTCGCCAATCCATCGGATCATCGAGGTCTTCTCGAGGGCCGTGGAGGCGCTCGGGCTGGGCGTGCCGCCGCTGTTCGTCGAGCGCTGGGGCATCGCCGTGCACCAGTGCCTGTCGTCGCGGGCGCGCGAGTTCCACACGCACCAGCACGTGCTGGAGTTGGTGGAGGGCGCCGACCCCATCGAGGCGCTCGGCGCGCTGTACCACGACACGGTGTACGTGCAGGTCGACCTCGGCGTGCCGGAGCACTTCGCGTCGCTGTTGCAGCCGCTCATCCGCAAAGAGGAGTCCGGCTGGCGCATTCTCCCGCACGCGGCGAAGGACCCGGCGGCCGCCGACGTGCTGGCGGTGTTCGGCCACCAGGCCGACGAGGTGCTGACGCCCCTCACCGGCCTCAACGAATTGGCTTCGGGGCTGGTGGCCATCAAGGAGCTGGAAGGCGTGCTGTCGCGCAGCCAACTCCTGGCGCTGGCCGCGTGCATCGAGGGCACCATTCCGTTCCGCAGCGGGCACGCCGACGCGCTGGCGGGCCGCTTGCGCGGGCTGGGGGTGCCGGAGGCCGAGGTGGTGGAGATGGTGCGGCGCGCGGTGCGCCTGGCCAACCGCGACGTGCACAACTTCGCCGCGGCCGACCCGGCTTTCTTCCTCGACAACACCTGGAAGCTGTTGCCCGAGACGAACCCGTCTCTGCACACGCCGGCGACGTACAGCGTGCGCGAGTACCGCGTCGCGCTGATGAAGATGGAGGGCTTCCTGGCGCAGCTGCCGCCGGAGCGCGTCTTCCACACCTGGGGCGGCGAGCCGGCGCCGGAGGTGCACGCGGCGCGCGACGCGGCGGCGCGGCGGAACATGGCGCTGGCCGTGCGCTACCTGCGGTGCAAGCTGTACAGCACCGCGCTGGTGGAGGCCCTGTCGGTGGAGTCGGGTGGGGACGTACCGCTCGACCTCTTCATGGGTGGCCTCGCCGAGCCGGGCGGCCCGCCGGTGCGGCGCATCGAGCAGTTCATCGCGCGGCTGCCGCGCGCCGAGGGCGTGGACCCGATGCTGCTGAAGCTGCTCGAGGGTGGCCGCGCGACGCCGTCGTCCTTCGACATCAGCCCGTCGCCGTTGGCGCACTTCCTCTACGCGGCGCAGGGCGAGGCGTCGGTGATGGCCGGCGTCCAGCTGGCGCAGCAGTGGTGGGCGGGGCAGGTGACGGCACGCGAGTTCCTCTCGAAGCAGCCGCGCGCCAGCGTGGTGGCGCTGGCCGAGGCCGCCACGCACATCGCCGACACCCGCGCCGAGGCGCTGCGCGAACTGGTGAAGCTGCTGCGGTAGCCGTCGACGCGTGCCGGCTCCGCGCCCCGGCGTTAGCAAGACGCGGTGCGCCTCGCCTGCCTCCCCGCCGCGGCCGTCCCGCGCCGACGAGCAGCGCGGCCGCGTGCGTGCCTCGCGCCTCGTCGCGCCGGCTGGTGAGGAGCGCGAAGACGAACAGGAGGGCGTGGCCCGAGACAAGGGGCACCAGGGCCCGCGCGCGCAGCGCCGCCAGCGTCACGACGCTCACGTCCACGCCAAGACCGACCGCGGTCCGGTCGCGGCTGTCGACGAGTCGCTGCCACGCGAGGAGTGCCAGCGATGGCCCGACGAGCGAGTCGTACACACACCACAGCGTCGAGCTCTGGAAGAAGGGCGAGCCGGGTGCGCCGAAAGCGACCAACGCGGAGGCCAGGTCGAAGCTCGCGGCGATGGCGGCAGCGACCGGCATCGAAGCGCCTGCATACAGCGAAGCGTACGACGGGCGCGACGCCTCCCGCGCTGTTCATGCCTTGCGCGCGTTCAGTCGCTGCAGGTGATGTTCCCGTTCGCCGTCACGCAGCGCCCCCACGGCGTGCGCGCGCAGGCGGCGTTGCCGTTGGCTGTTTTGCAGTCGTAACCGCAGGCGCCGGTGCCGTTGATGGTGACGCACTCGACAGCCTGCACGTCGCCGGCGCGCAGCACCCAGGGCGCCGGGTCCCCGCAGAACACGCGGCCGTTGGTGGTGACGCAGCGCCCCCATGGCGTGCGCGCGCAGGCGGCGTTGCCGTTGGCTGTTTTGCAGTCGTAACCGCAGGCGCCGGTGCCGTTGGTGGTGACACACTCGACAGGCGGCAGCTCGTCGAGGAGAAAAAGCACCTCGGGCGCCGGGTCCCCGCAGAACACGCGGCCGTTGGTGGTGACGCAGCGCCCCCACGGCGTGCGCGCGCAGGCGGCGTTGCCGTTCGAGGTGAGGCACTGCACCTTTGGTGACTGCGCCAGCACGAGGGACGCGGCGAGGAGCGTGAGCACGCCCCCATGACGCAGGTGGGCGCCGCGCATTCATGCTGCGACACGCGTCGTCGCCCCACCCGCCCCGCCTTTTCGCTATGAGCCGCCCTCATGAGCATCCCCGTCCCTCCGGTGCCGACGTTTCCGCCTGCTGAGCTGACGCTGACGCAGGTGCCGGGCCTGAAGGCCGCCGGCGTGGCTGCGGGCATCAAGCCGTCGGGGAAACCCGACGTGGGCCTGCTGGCGTCGGACACGCCGCTCAGCGTGGCGGGCCTCTTCACGCAGAACGCGTTCGCCGCGGCGCCGGTACACCTGTCGAAGAGGAACCTCATCCGCTCGGGGCACCTCGCGCGCGCCATCGTCGTCAACAGCGGCAACGCCAACGCCTGCACCGGCGCGCAGGGTGAGAAGGACGCGGAGGAGATGGCCGCGCGCGTGGCGAAGGGCCTCGGCTGTCCGCCGGAGCAGGTGCTGGTGTGCAGCACCGGCGTCATCGGCGTGAAGCTGCCGATGGACAAGGTGCGCGCCGGCATCGACGACGCGCTGGCGCAGCTGTCCAGCGAGCCCGAAGCGGGCCGCCGCTTCCTGTCGGCCATCATGACGACGGACGCTTTCCCCAAAGAGGCGAGCGCGCGGCACGGCGACGCGGTGGTGGCCGGCGTGTGCAAGGGCGCGGGGATGATCGAGCCCAACATGGCCACCATGTTGGCCTTCCTGGCGACGGACCTCGACCTGCGCAGCGAGCAGCTCAAGCGCGCGCTGCCGGGCATCGCCGCCAGCAGCTTCAACGCGGTGCACGTGGACTCGCACACCAGCACCAACGACACGTTCCTGCTGCTGTCGACGCGGAAGGTGAAGCCGCCTTCGGACTGGGCGAGGCTGGTGGAGCCCGTCGCCCGCCGCCTCGCGTGGCTCATCGCGCGCGACGGCGAAGGCGCGACGAAGGTGACCACCATCGAGGTGACGGGCGCCGCCACCACCGAGGCCGCCCGGGACATCGCGCGGCTCGTCGCGACCTCGGCGCTCGTGCGCACCGCGCTGTACGGCAACGACCCGAACTGGGGCCGCTTCACCAGCCAGGTGGGGAACTCGAAGGCGCTGCGCAACCCGCGCGGGCTCACCTGCGTGCTGCAGGGCATCGAGGTCTTCAAGAATGGCGAGCCCACCGACTTCGACCGCGCTGCGGCGTCGAAGGCCATGGCGGCCGAGGACGTGAAGCTCGAACTCAAGCTTCAAGACGGCCCCGGCCACGCGGTGGTGCTGACCAGCGACCTCGGTTACCGGTACGTGCAGGTGAACGCGGAGTACACGACGTAGGCGCTGCGGGCCCGCGCTATGCTCCCAGGTTGCGTGTCGACCCAGGGAGTCTCATGGGGACTGATTCGAAGCAGCGCACCACGTCGGACCTCCGCACCGTCACCATCCTCGGTCGGCTGCTCGCGACGAAGGGCGTGGGGCTCTTCTTTCTCCTGGTGGCGCTGGACACCGCGGCCGTCATCCAGTCGTTCCGCGGCATGGTGGCGCTCATCACCTCGGCCGACGTGGGGTTGCTGCTGCGCCCCGGGCGCGTCGTCGATGCGCTGGACGAGCGCTGGCCGGGCGTGGAGCGGGGCGACGAGGTGGTGGCCTGGCAGGGCCAGCCCGTGGCCGACGGCCCGGCGCTGATGGACCTGCGGCTCGCCGCGCAGCCCGGGCCGCTGCGGCTCACCTTCGCGCGCGGCGAGCAGCGCTTCGAGCGCGAGGCGCTGGCCACGCCGCTGGAGCGGCTGTCCGCGGCGGCGGTGGTGGTGCGCTGGGTGACGTCGACGCTCATCCTGCTCATCGGGCTGGTGCTATTCGCGCTGTTGCCCGGCTCGCGCACCAGCTGGCTGTTCATGCTCTTCACGCAGACGCTGGGGCTGTTGCTCCTGGCGCTGCTCGCCTTCACCCGCGAGACGGCGGTGACGATGGTGGTGTCGAGCGGCGCGAGCTGCATCGCCCCGGCGCTGCTCGCGCACTTCATGACGCTGTTCCCGGTGGAGCTGCCCGGGCGGCAGCGGCTGCGGCTGGCGCTCTCGTGGACGCCGCCGCTGGTGGCGTCGGTGCCCAACCTCCTGTTGGCCAGCCGGTGGGGCTCGGACGGGTCGAAGGTGCTGGGGCTGCTGGAGGTGTTCGGCTCGCTGTGGCCGGCGGCGCTGGGGCTGTACTTCATGGGCCGGCAGCTTCGCCGCGCGCGGAGCCAGGGCGACCAGGTCTCGCTCGCGCGCGCGCGCACCCTCGCGCTCGGCCTGGTGGTGGGGCTGCTCCTGCCGCTGGTGGTGGACGTCCTGCGGCGGAACATGGGCGTCGGCCGCACCCCCTGGAGTCCGTTTTTCAACGGCGCGCCCATCATCTTCTTCGTGGCCGTCACCGCGTGGGTGTCGGTGAAGCACAACGCCTTCGACATCGACCGCTTCACGACGGCGGTGGTGGGCTACGGCGCCACGCTGGCGGTGCTGTTCGCCGCGGCGGGCGCGGTGCTGTTCGGGCTGCCACTGGTGCTGGGCCCGCAGCTGGGCGGCTCGCCCACCGTCACCGTCGTCATCACCGCGGCCGGCTTCGCGGCGGCGCTGCCGCTGTACGGCCGCCTCAAGAGGAAGGTCGACGAGCTCTTCTTCCGCCGGCAGGCCGACGCGGGCACGCTGGCCGGCCTGCTGCACAAGCTGTCGGTGGCGGTGCAGTCGCGGCCGCCCGACGAGGTGTCGCGGCTGGGCCTCGAGACGGCGATGCAGCTGGGGGTGGAGCGCGCGGAGCTGTGGCGCGTGTCGGACACCGGCGAGGTGCTGCAGCGCCTGCGGCACGAAGGCGTCGCGTCCACCACGCAGGCCAGCGAGCTGTCGCGGGGAGGCGCGCTGGCGGTGGCGCTGTCGCACGGTCCGGGCGGCGTGGCGGGGTTGTCCGAGGTGACGCTGCCGCCGGCGGCGCAGCCGGAGCTGTGGGGCCTCGATCTGGCGATGGCGGCGCCGCTGCACGCGCACGGCGCCTTCGCGGGCTTCGTGGGCGTGTCGCGCAAGCGCTCGGGCCTGGGCTTCACGAAGGCCGACCTCACCTTCCTCGAGGCGGTGGCGGCGCAGCTGGGCCTGTTGCTGGAGCGCGCGACGGGCGAGCGGCTGCAGTTCGGGCGCTACCGCATCGAGCGCCGGCTGGGCGTGGGCGGCATGGCGGAGGTGCACCTCGCGTGGCGCCTCGGGCCCGGCGGCTTCGAGCGGAAGGTGGCGCTGAAGCGCCCGCTGCCACAGCTGGCGGACGACGAGGTGGCGGTGGGCATGTTCCTCGACGAGGCGCGCATCGCCGCGCAGCTGTCGCACGCGAACATCGTGCAGGTGTACGAGGTGGACCGCGTCGACCAGACGGTCTTCATGGCGCTGGAGTACGTCGACGGCCCGTCGCTGCGCGAGGTGCTGAAGCGCGCGCGTGGGAAAGGAGAGCCGGTGCCGCCGGCCATCGCCGTGCGCATCGCCATGGAGGTGCTGTCGGCGCTCGACCACGCGCACCGCTGCCGCGACGCCAGCGGCCGTGCGCTGGAGCTCATTCACCGCGACGTGAACCCGAACAACGTGCTGCTCACGCAGGACGGGCGCGTGAAGCTGACGGACTTCGGCATCGCGCGCGCCGCCACGCGCATCGCGTCGACGCAGACGGGCATCGTCAAGGGGACCTTGCCGTACATGGCCCCGGAGCAGGCGCGGGGCGAGCCGCTGGACGTGCGGGCGGACCTCTTCCCCGTGGCGGCGATGCTGTACGAGCTGCTCACGCTGCAGCGCGCCTTCCCCGAAGGGCCGTTGGGGCCGCCGCCGCCCTCGATTCACCAGGCGCGCGCGGACCTCCCCGAGAAGCTGCGCGACGTCATCGCGCGGGGGATGTCGATGGAGCGGTCATCGCGCTTCGAGTCGGCGGCGGAGTTCCGCGACGCGCTGCTCGCGGCCTCGGCGCCGTTGGGGCGCGTGGCGGAGGCGGACGTGGCCGACTGGCTGGCCGCGCTGCCGCCCGTCGTCCTGCCGGCCGCGCCGGCGCCTCACGAGGCGACGCGCACCTCGACGGTGCCGCCGCCGCAGAGGTGACGGCGCGCTGGCCTTCAGCGCCCCCCTTCGTTGACGGCCTTCGCTTCGCGCCAGCCGTCCATGGCGAAGAAGGTGTTCATCAGGAACACCGCCGCGAACATCACCGGGTACAGCGCCGGCGCCTGCACCTGCAGGTTCAACTCGACCCAGGTGAGCGCGACGGAGGCCACCGTGAGGGCCGCGCCGAAGGCCTTCCGGCGGCCCACGTACAGCGTGCCAGGTCCCATGAAGAAGAAGTTGAGCAGCGCGGCGAGCCAGGGCTTTTTCATGTCGTGTCTCCCGGTGAGGGGTGCTGTCCCTCTGTCTGACCGGCGAGCCCGCCCCGACTCATCGGTGCGGCTTCTTTGGGCCTGTCCTCGCGGGGTTACGCGGGCGGCGGAACGTCGAGGCGTGAGAATGGGCAGGCCCTGCCGAGCTCCGCGAGTGGCCCGGTCTGCTCCGCCGCACGGTCGTCACACGTCGGCAGCCGCGGATTCTGGGCGCGCGCCGGGGAGCGGCTTTCGACGCGCCGGGCGAGCGACACCCGCGTGCCCGTCGTCCCCGGGGGCCGACGGCGTCGCGCCTACGGCTCCTCGGCCGTGCACGGCAGCACGTCGCACGCCTGCACGTACGGTCCGTCGTCGCCGGCCAGCACCGCCTCGACGCGCTCTCGCGCGGGCGCCGTCTCCGACTGCCCGGTGTCCACGTCGAGCTCCAGCGCCCATGACGCGTCCGGCCCGCAGGAGAGCAACACGCGGTGCCCGCCTCTCCGCCACCAGAGGTGTTCGACCTGGCAGGGCGCTTCGGCGCGCAGCAATTCGAGCGTCGTCGCGTCGAGCGCGAAGAGGCCGCCGCCTACACGCACCGCGACGCGCCGCCCGTCGCCGCTGCTGCTCAACGACGCGCCGCTCGCCGAGGGGATGTCCCTCGTCGCGGTGACGCGTCCATCGGCGGCGATGGCGACGAGGTGGCCCGACGGCTCGAGCGCCACCACGCCTTCGGCGGTGCCGGTCAGCGCCTGCGGCGCGAGGTCGCCCACGGGGTGCACCTCCTCGCCGTCGAGGCGGAACAGGCCGGAGGCGCCGGCATCCGCGCCGCGCGCCGCCACCCACAGGTGGCCCTTCACGTCCCACGCGGCGACGGTCGCTCCGGGCAGCCGCCACGTCGACGGCGCCCCGTCCTCGCGACAGGCCACCACGGTGTCCGTCGTCCACACCGCCGCGCGCCGCGCGTCGCGGCCTACCGCGTAGCCCACGCGCTGCGGCGCGTTCTCCAGCAGGCACTGGTTGAGCGCGCCGAAGGTCGGGTCGCTCGTCGGCGACGTCGCGAGGAACGGCAGGCTGGTGATGGCGAGGTAGATGATGGCGCCGATGGTGGCCGCCAGCGCGACGGAGAGCGCGAGCGTCAGCAGGTTCAGCTGGGGCCGGCGGCGCGGGCGCGTCACGAGGAGGAGGTCCTCCCCGGCACCCTACTTCGCCGCCGCGCGGCGCTTCAGCTTCTTCGGCCGCGCGTCCTGGCGGGTGAAGAGGCCTTTGAGGCCCGCGGGCACCTCTTCGAAGCGCACGCCGATGCGGGAGAAGACGGACAGCTGCGGGTTGCCGGGCTCGGCCCAGGCGACGGTTCCGCGGAAGGGCACCTCGGTGTCGTCGACGAGGAAGAAGCCGTGCACCTGCGAGCCCGGGAGGAAGACTTGCGGGAGCTCGGCGGAGAAGCCGCCCCGCGAGACGTCGGCGGTGAGGGCCGGGAGGCGGCGGCCCAGCGACAGGGGGAGGCGGACGGAGCGGCGCAGCGACTGGCGGCGGGTGGTCATGGCCGAAACAGGCTTCCACAGGCCTGCAGCGCGTCCAGTTTTCGCCCTCCGGGTGCCGCGCATCGGCGCAGAATGCGGGGCATGTCCCCGCGCTCGCCCTGAGTCTCGTCGTCCTCGTGTCGGGAGGTGCCCCGAAGCCGAAGGCCCCGAAGAAGCCGGCACCTCCCGCCAGGCTGGCGGACGCGAAGGCCGGCGACTGGGTGGAGTACGAGGTGTCGGTGGAGCGCGGCTCAGGCGCCGAGCCCTTCCGGCTGCGCCTCTCGGCCGTGGAGGTCGGGACGCAGCGCGCCGTCATCGACGCTCGTGCGACGGGCGGAGTGACGGCGCCCATCTGGCTGCGCCGGGGCGTGCGGCTGACGCTGTCCCTCGAGGGTGAGGCGCCGACGCCCGAGACGCCATTCTCCTGGTCGGGCCGCGAGCGCGAAACGTTGGAGAGCCGCACCGTCGCCGGCCGCGCCTTCCCCTGCCGGGCGTGGGGCGTGTCGACGGAGGACGGGCCCGCGGGCGGCGGATGCGGCGAGTCGCCGGCGCGCGAGCTGGCGCTGGGCAACGGCCTGGTGGAGGAGCGCGTGCGGAATTTCCCACCGGCTGAACGCTCGAACTCCCGCGTGACGCGGGTGGCCTTCGGCCATGACGAGCCTGGCGCTTTCGACGCCGGCGAGCTCGCGCCGCAGCGGTGGAGCGACGGCACGCGGTTGAGCGTGCGACGCGACGACGAGCTGGTGCAGGAGACGTTGAAGTCTGTGGGCGGGCAGTGGGTCGCCACCCAGAAGCGACTCCGACGCCAGCCCGGCGCGCCGATGCGGGGGCTCGTCGACGTCGACCCGAAGGAGTGGAAGGCGCCGCCGTCCTTCGACACGGTGCGCACCGCGCTGGAGCAGCTGGTGGTCCTCGCCGAGCGCGGGCGCGACGTCTGGCCGTGCGGTTGGTGCGCGCGCCCCTGAAAGACGGTGGTGCGCGGGCGCCTCCGCGCGGAGAATGCGACCGATGCACGCGCTCCTCGTCGCGGGAATGGTGGCGCTCTCGGTGGGCGCGAAGGCGCCGTCGCCGGGTGACGCCATCGCCGGTGACTACGTCGACTACGAGGTGTCGAGCGCCGCGAAGCCCCGCCTGCAGGTGGTGGTGCGGCTGCAGGCGGTGGTGGTGACGAAGAAGGCGGTGGTGGTGGACGTGCGCGCGATGAAGGGGCGCGCGCCGCCGTGGCTCGCCGAGCCGGGCTTGCGTCTCACGCTGGCGCTCGACGGGAAGGCGCCCAGGCGCGAGGTGCCCGGGAACCAGCGCGCGGGCCGCGAAAGCCGGCCGGTGAAGGTGGAGCGCGCCGGGCAGATGTTCAGCTGCACCAACTACGCGTTCGAGTCGAAGCGGGGGCCGAGCGGCGCCGGCTGCATCGACGCGGCGGTGAAGGCGCTCGCGCTGACGGGCGGCCTCGTCGACGAGACGCTGATGAACGCGGGCCCGAAGGGCGCCGACGGCTACGCGCTGACGCTGGTGGGCTTCGGGCACGAGGACGTGCCGACGACGGCGCCGCCCGTGGCGTACGGCCCGGACGCGTCGTGGACGGTGTGGGAGAAGGGCCCGAAGGAGCGGCTGGTGCGGCGGGCTGTCACCTCCGCTGGCGGAAAGCTGGTCGTCACCACCACCGTCTTCACGCCGAAGCCGGGCAAGGCGGCGAAGGGCGAGCCGACGGTGGACGGGCGCGCGTGGAAGGCGGGCCCCTCGACGCAGCGGCCGGACACGCTCTTGCAGCACCTCGTCGCGCTGCTCAAGGAGCTGCCCGAAGGAGACTCCTCCGGCGAGCCCGGCGCGGAGCTCTCGGTGGGGCCGAAGCCGATGAAGACGACGCGCGAAAAGGCCGGCGGGCGCACGGAGACGCGGGTGGCGCGGCCGTCCGAGGTGCCCGAGGCGCCGCTGCCGGTCCGTTTTGGCGTCATCGCCGCCGAGGGCGGCGACGCGGACTTCTCTCTGGTGGAGTGGAAGTAGGCGCTACATCCGGAAGAGCGGCGTACCGTCGTCCTGTCGCAGGCGCACCGTCTTCTCGCCGCGGGTGACGACGGTGGCCAGCACGTTCGGCTGCCCGTCGATGCTGACGTTGGAGCCGGTGAATTGCACCGCGTCGGCGGCGGCGAACGTCATCAGCGGGTCGACGAATTCGGCGGGCCCGAGGCGCACGGTGAGGAGCTGCCGGCCGACCTGCACCTTGAGGTGCACACCGACGACGCCCGGGCCGTGCGTCTCGCGCTCCACGGCGGTGACGGTGCCGTACATGGTGACGACGGTGTTGGCGTCGAAGGCCGGCGGCGTCACCTTCGCCGCGCGTTTCGTGCCGGGGCGGTGCAGCGGGCACTGGCCGCCCTCGCCCGAGCCGCAGGTGCAGCCCGCGCCCTGGCAGCCGGTGGTGTTCTCGCCGGCGAGCGCCTTGGCGGGCGCCAGCGACAGGGCCAGGATGATGAGCGTGGAGCGGGCCAGGGCGCGCAGCATGGGCATTGTCCTCAGGGCGACGATGCGTTGAGAGGCCCGTCGGTTTCGTCGGGGTTCACGGAATCGTCCGGCTGTCACACCTCCGCCGACACCCAGTCGTCTTCCGGCGGGCGGTCGGCTATGTGCGCGGCAATGACTTCGAAGCTGAAGGTGGGAGTGCTGGGCGCGACGGGCATGGTGGGGCAGCGCTTCGTGCAGCTGCTGGCTGGTCACCCGTGGTTCGAGCTGGTGTCGGTGGCGGCGAGCCCCTCGTCGGCGGGCAGGCCGTACGCGGAGGCGGTGGCCGGGCGCTGGGCGCTGAAGGGCGAGGTGCCGGCGCAGGCCGCGGCGCTGACGGTGCAGGACGCGTCGGACGTGGCGAAGGTGTCGGCGGGCGTCGACTTCGTCTTCTGCGCGGTGGACATGCCGAAGGACGCCACGGCGAAGCTGGAAGAGGACTACGCGCGCGCCGAGACGCCGGTGGTGTCGAACAACTCGGCGCACCGCTGGACGGTGGACGTGCCGATGATGATCCCCGAGGTGAACGCGGACCATTCCGCGGTCATCGAGGCGCAGCGCCGGCGGCTGGGCACCGCGCGCGGCTTCATCGCGGTGAAGCCGAACTGCTCCATCCAGTCGTACGTGCCCGCGATTCACCCGCTCAAGGCCTTCGGGCCGACGCGCCTGGCGGTGTGCACGTACCAAGCGGTGTCCGGGGCCGGGAAGACGCTCGAGAGCTGGCCGGAGATGGTCGACAACGTCATCCCGTTCATCAAGGGCGAGGAGGAGAAGAGCGAGCAGGAGCCGTTGAAAATCTGGGGCACGCTCGTCGACGGCCGAATCGTGAATGCGACCGCACCCACCATCACCGCGCAGTGCATTCGCGTGCCGGTGTCCGACGGGCACCTCGCGGCGGTCTTCGTGTCCTTCGAGAAGAAGCCGGCCCGCGAGGAGGTGCTGGCGGCGTGGAAGGACTACGCCGGGCCGCCGCAGGCGCTGAAGCTGCCGAGCGCGCCGGCGCCGTTCCTCACGTACTTCGAGGACGACGCGCGGCCGCAGACGCGGCTCGACCGCGACCTCGGCAACGGCCAGGGCGTGGCCATCGGCCGGCTGCGGCCCGACGCGGTGTTCGACTGGCGCTTCGTGGCGCTGTCGCACAACACGGTGCGGGGCGCGGCGGGCGGCGCGGTGCTGACCGCCGAGCTGCTGAAGGCGCAGGGCTTCCTGGCCGCCAGGTGACGCGGGCCGTCGGCTCGGGGGAACCGCGTCGCTCGCGAGTGCCCGGGCGTCGGCCTCGTGCGTGCGAGGCACAGCGCGGCAGGATGGGGACGGTCCGCAGCCCGCGCGAGCCCCTGCTGCGCGTCGCGCGGCAGCGGCCGCTGGTGCACGGTGCGTCGCGGGAGGAGCTGCCCGCGTGCGACTTCACCGTGGTGAGCGGCGCGGGACGCCGGCAAAGTACGAGCCGCGGCCCAGGCCGCCGGACCACGGGAACGTCCCCCAGGTCCAGGTCCACGCGTCGCCCAGCGGCGCGACCATCTCGCGGAGGTCCGCTTCTTCGTGCGCGCGCAGCGTGCTGACGGTGCCGTCCCATGCGGCGGTGGCGACCCCGACCGGCGTCAGCCAGGACAACAGCGCCTTCTTCGCCCGCTGCTCGGGCGTCACCAGCGGCAGCGCCAGCATCCCTGCGAGGCCCCAGGGCGCGAAGGCGGCGAAGTGCAGCGGGTTGCGCGGCAGCGTCTCGAGCACGAAGACTCCGGGGGCCTCCGCCGCCGCGCCGAGGAGGATGTCCCGGGCCACCGCCGGGGGGAAGTGGTGCAGCGCGTTCACGATGACGCGCGCGCGGCCCCGCCCCAGCCCCGGGTCGATGCGCGTCGCGTCCACCGGCTCCTCGACGAAGCCGATGACGTCCGGCAACTCGGCCGCGAGCCTGCGCCAGGCCTCCACGCGGGGAAAGAGGTCGCACATCAGGAAGCGGGGGGGCCGGCGCCCCTCGCGCAGGAACTCGCGGGCAAAGATGGCCGCGGGCTGGCCTGCGCCGGCGCACAGGTCGAGCACCTCGGTCGCGCCGCACGCGTCGAGGAAGCGCGCGAACGGCTCGACCGCGCGCTCGAAGATTCGCCCCCACTTCAGCGCCAGCGACAGCGATTCGATGAGCGTGTCGCGCAGCGCCGGCGGTGTGAACGCGCTGTCGTTGAACTCGAAGAGGTGCCGTCGTCTCACGTGGGCCCTCGCTCGGTGACTACAGCGGCCGCTCGTACACCCGGTACGTCTTGATGCGCCGCGCGCCCGTCGCCTGGATGGTGCGGTTCATCAGCCGGTCATCCTCCACCACCCAGCCCAGCTCGCCCGACGCGTAGCCGAGCTTCACGCCCTGGTCGTACGTCTCCTGCGCGAGCAGCGCGTCGATGCCGCGGCGCCGCCACCCGTCCTTGATGCCGAACAAGAGCCCGCGCAACCGGTCGATGCCGCGCGCGGCCCACAGCATCTTCGCCAGGCCGAAGGGGAAGAGGAACCCGCCCGCCGCCTTCTGCGCGATGTTGGTGTCCGGCAGGGTGATGGAGAAGGCCACCGCCTCGCCGTCGGCCTCCGCGATGAGCGACAGCTCGGGCCGCAGGAGGATGATGGGCCGCAGCCGGTGCACCACCTGGTCGAACTCCGCGTCGGTGAGGGGCGCGAAGCCGAAGCCGGGCTTCAGCATCGTCTCGTAGATGGCCTTGATGCGCCGCACGTCGGCTTCGGGGTTGAGGGTGTCGAGGCGGCGCACGCGCACCACACCCGACGCCCGGCAGCGCTCGGCCAGCCGCACCACCTTCTCCGGCAGGCCGTGCGCGGCGATGAGCTCGTAGCTCACCAGGTCCTTCATCTTCGCGAAGCCGTTGGCCTCGAAGAGCCGCGCGTAGAAGCGCGGGTTGTACGGCATCATCATCGACGGCGGGCGCTCGAAGCCGTCGATGAGCAGCCCGCAGTCGTGGTGGAACGCGAGGTTCACCGGGCCCACCACGCGGCGCATGCCCTGCCGGCGGAGCCACTCGGCGGCGGCCTCGAAGAGCGCGGCGGCCAGCCCCGGGTCGTTCTGCGACTCGAAGAGGCCCACGAAGCCGTCGAGCGTGTCGTGGAAGCGGTTGTAGCGGGCGTCGACGCACGCGGCGATGCGGCCGACCGTCTTCCCGCCGCGCCTCGCGAGGAAGTACGCGGCGCGCGCCTCGCGGAAGAACGGGTTGATGGCCGGGTCGATGAAGTCGCGGCGCTCCGCGACGATGGGCGGCACGAAGAGGTCGTCGCCCGCGTAGTGCTCGAGTTGGAAGCGAACGAATTCGTCGCGTCCCGCCGGCCCGTCCACCCGCTCGACGGACACGTCGGGCGCGCGCGCGGCGAAGCGCGGGGCTTCGACGGGCGGGCTCGCGCGCGCGTGCGGCATCAGTTCTTCAGCGGGGCCGCCGCCAGCGCCTTCTCGTACACGCGGTACGTCTTGTACTTCTTGCAGCCGAAGACCTCGATGGCGCGGTTCACCATGTCGTTGTCCTCGAGCGTCCAGCCGATCTCCCCGCCCCACCAGCCGAGCTCCTTGGCGACCTTGAAGGTTTCGAGCATCAGCACCGAGTCGAGGCCGCGCTTGCGGAACTCCTTCTTGATGCCGAGCGCGATGAGCCGGCCCTGCTTGATGCGCTTGAGCTCGAGCAGCATCCTCACGAGGCCGATGGGCATGCCGAAGGTGGTGAGGCGGCCATTGGCCTTCTTGATGGCCTGGTTCGCGTCCGGCACGGTGATGCAGAACGCCACGGGCTCGCCCTTCACTTCCGCGAAGAGCACGAGCTTCGGGTTCAGCACCATCTTGAGCTCTTTGCCCATGAGGTCGAACTCCGCGTCCGTCATGGGCACGAAGCCCCAGTTCTTCTCCCAGGCCGCGTTGTAGATGTCCTTGATGCGGCGGACCTCGTTGTCCCAGTCCTTCAGGTTCGCCGCCCGCAGCACGATGCCTTCGCGCTGCTTCACCTTCTCGGCGATGCGCGCGACCTTCTCAGGCGCGCCGCCCTGGATGTCGATTTCCCACGCCCAGAGGTCCTTCGCCTTCGTGTAGCCGCAGGCCTCGGTGAGCTTCAGGTAGGAGGGCGGGTTGTACGGCATCATGATCGCCGGCGGCTTGTCGAAGCCCTCCGCGAGGAAGGCCCACTCGCCGTTCGACGAGAAGCTGGCCGGTCCCATGATGGTGGAAAGCCCGCGCGCCTTCACCCACGCCTCGGCCGTGTCGAACAGCGCCTTCGCCACGCCCACGTCGTCGATGCACTCGAAGAAGCCGAACCACCCCGTCTTCGTCTGGTGGAACTCGTTGTAGCGGGGGTCCTCGATGGCGGCGATGCGGCCAACAATCCTGCCGCCGCGCCGCGCGAGGAAGAGCTCGGCGGTGCCGAACTGGAACCAGGGGTTCTTCTTCGGGTCGAGCACGTTCTCCCGGTCCATCTCCAGCGGCGGGACGAAGTTCGGGAACTGCCGGTACACCTCGTACTGGAAGCGGATGAACGCCTTCTTCTCCGCCGCCGTCTTCACCGGCGTCACCGTCACGTCGCTCGCCGCCACCGCCTGCGGCGGCCCCGAAGCAGCCTGCGACTGCGCGCTCGTCGTCATCGTCGTCGTCCTTTCCGAAGAAGAGGTGCGCGCTTGTAGGGGATGCCTCCGGGCCCGTCAATTTGAGCAAGTTCTTGCTCACAAAAGACCTTCGTAATTTCAATGGCTTTTGATGGGGCTGGGAGCAGTTTGGCGGACCCTGGCGGCGCGCAGGCGCGCTTGATCGCAGGGTCTCGGCGCGAATATTGTGCCAAAAATTGCTCACTCACCTGCGAACTGCGTGCGTCAATTCCAGCGAAGTGAAGTCAGTTTATCGCGTAAGCCTATGAATTAACTGTGTCATTCGAAGTGTGTGACACCTTGAAGACCGCGCAGACGCTCGCGCCATGAGGGGCTGTCGAGGGGGTCCCGCGCTTGACCCTCCCACGGGGCCCACATAGAGACCCCGCGGCCGCACTGCTCTCCGGAGGGGCCCGCATGCCGCAGGTGTTCGATTACCCGACGCTCGTCGCCGCCATCGACCAGTCGAAGGGCTGGACCGGGAAGGGTTTCACCTTCCTCGACCGCGACCAGAAGGAGCAGTTCTTCAGCTTCGAGCAGCTCCGCGAAGAGGCCATGCGCCGCGCGGCGCACCTGCGCCAGTACGGCCTCAAGCAGGGCGACCGCCTGGCGATGGTGCTGCCCGACGGAGAGGACTTCGTGCCGACGTTCCTCGCGGCGGTGTGGGCGGGCGTGGTGCCGGTGCCGCTGTACCCGCCGCTCTCGCTGGGCAAGCTGGACAGCTACATCGAGACGCTCGTCGGCGTGCTGACGAAGGCCAAGGTCAGCCACATCGCCACCAACGCGAAGCTGCAGCAGGTGCTGTGGAGCGGCCTGTCGAAGGTGCCGAGCCTCAAGGGCGTGGTGGTGGCCGAGGATCTGCGGGGGCCGGCGCCCGAAGGCGTCTCGCAGGCGCCGGCGACCGTCACCGCCGACGACCTGTGCTTCCTGCAGTTCACCAGCGGCTCGACGTCGGCGCCCAAGGGCGTCGAGGTGACCCACGGCAGTCTCCGGGCCAACGCCTGGGCCATCATGCGCGACGGGCTCGACACCGACACCGACGTGGACCACGGCGTGTCGTGGCTGCCGCTGTACCACGACATGGGCCTCATCGGCTTCGTCATCGCCCCGATGTTCCACCGCGTGTCCGTCACCTTCATCCCCACGCTGTCCTTCGTGCGCAACGCCACCGTGTGGATGGAGACCATCCACCGGGTGCGCGGCACCATCACCTTCGCGCCGAACTTCGCGTACGCGCTGACCGCCAAGCGCGCGAAGCCCGAGCAGCTGGCGCGCTGGGACCTGTCGTGCATGCGGCACTTCGGCTGCGGCGCCGAGCCCATCAACCCCACGACGATGCGCACGTTCCTCGACACGTTCTCGAAGGCGGGCGTGAAGCCGAACATGCTCTTGCCCTGCTACGGCATGGCCGAGGCGACGCTGGCGATCAGCTTCATCGGCATCGAGGAAACGCTGTCGACCGACGTCATCGACGCCGACGCGTACCAGCAGCACCGCCGCGCCGAGCCGGCGCACGTCGACCAGCTGAAGTCCGGCCGCGCGCAGGAGTTCGTCTGCTGCGGCCGCGCCTTCCCCGGCCATGAGGTCGGCATCTTCGATGACGAAGGCAAGCGCCTGGGCGACCGCCGCGTGGGGGAAATCTGGGTCCGCGGGCCGTCGCTGGCGAAGGGCTACTTCGAGGACCCGGCGGCCACCGAGCGCACGTTCGGCAACGGGTGGCTCAAGACGGGCGACTACGGGTACCTCGTGGACGGCAACGTGTACATCACCGGCCGCAAGAAGGACATCATCATCATCAACGGGCGCAACTACGACCCGCAGCGCATGGAGTGGCTGGTCGACGAGCTGCCCGAGGTCCGCAAGGGCAGCACGGTGGCCTTCAGCCGCCCGGGCACCAGCAGCGAGGAGCTCGTCATCGTCCTCGAGTCGCGCACGCAGAACCCCGACGCGCTGAAGGAGCTCGTTCGTCAGACGCTGAACGAGCAGCTGCAGCTCACCGCCGCCGACGTGGTGGTGTGCCCCACGGGCAGCCTGCCCAAGACGTCGTCGGGCAAGCTGCAGCGCGCGAAGACGCGGCAGCAGTACCTCGACGGCACCGTCGGCAAGGAAGGCAACCGCACGCTCGGCTCGAACGGCGAGAAGCTGGTGCTGGCCCGCCACGTGGCGATGTCGCTCATCGGCCGCGCGCAGCACCGGGCGAAGAAGGTCGTCGCGCACACGCTCGAAATCCGCTCCGTGGGCGACGCGCTCTCGAAGCTGAAGCTCGCGCAGACCTACGCCCAGCGCCGCGTGTCGCGGTTGCTCGGCTGATTCCTCTCACCCCTCTCACCCACAACGAAGGACACCATGGCTCAGGTCAACATCATCCAGCTCTTCACGCAGGCGGCCCTCGAGGTGAACGGCAAGAAGCTCGACGGCCTCACCAGGGACACCGTCATCTCGAAGCTCGGCCTCGACTCCGTCGCGGTGATGGAGCTGGTCAGCTACGTCGAGGAGAAGCTGAACATCCGCATGCCGGACGAGGAGCTCGCCAAGGTGCAGACCATCGGCGACCTCGGCGTGCTGGTGAAGCGCCTCGCGCCTCCCGGCACCGAGGTGTCCTGGTAACCGGCCATGCCGCACGCCTCGAAGCCCGCCCCCGCCGTGACGGGTGACATCGCCGTCGTCGGCATGGCCTGCCGCTTCCCGCACGCGCGCGACGTGAACGCGCTGTGGGACCTCGTCCGGACCGGCGAGGTGGCCTTCGAGGACATCCCCGACACGCGCTGGAAGCACAGCGCGTTCTTCGACCCGGTGGACGTGCGCGCGACGGACAAGACGTACGTCCGCAAGGGCGCGTTCATCGACGGCGTCGAGGACTTCGCGGCGCTGCACTACGGCCTCGCGCCGCGCCGCGTGCAGGTGATGGACCCGCAGCACCGGCTCGCCATCGAGGCGACGCGGCAGGTGCTGCAGGACGCGGGCTACGAGTCGCGGCCCTTCGACAAGGCGCGCACCGGCGTCTTCATCGGCGCCTCGGTGAGCGAGTACAAGGACCTGCTCACCGCGCGGCACCGCGCGCTGCAGATGGCCGCGGGCGAGTTCGGCGACGCGCTGTCTCCGGCCGAGGCCGAGGTGGCGAAGGCCGCGGTGGCCGACGTGAGCCCCGCGCGCGCGTTCACCATCGCCGGCTCGCTGCTCAACATGATCGCCTGCAGCGTCGCGCAGACGTTCGACCTGAACGGCCCGGCGATGTCCATCGACGCGGCGTGCAGCTCGGCGCTCGTCGCGATTCACGAGGCGGTCGTCAACCTGCGCGCCCGGCAGGTCAACCTGGCCATCGCCGGCGGCGTCTACCTCAACCTGAACCCCGACAACCTCATCGGCTTCTCGCGCATCGGCGCCATCTCGCCGTCGGGCGCCTGCCGGCCGTTCGACGCG
This sequence comes from Myxococcota bacterium, assembly GCA_040755835.1. Taxonomy (GTDB): domain Bacteria; phylum Myxococcota; class Myxococcia; order Myxococcales; family Myxococcaceae; genus JADLDB01. The sequence continues at coordinate 9,154 of JBFMAB010000107.1, read as the reverse complement.
CGGGCCGACGGCTTCGTGATGGGCGAGGGCGTGGGCCTGGTCGCGCTCAAGCGCCTCGAGGACGCGGTGGCGGACGGCGATCGCATTTACGCGGTGCTGCGCGGCACCGGCTGCAACAACGACGGCCGCGGGGAAGGCCCGATGACGCCGCGCCCGGAAGGCCAGCGCGACGCCATGTGGCGCGCCCACGCCGACGTCGACTTCCCCGTCGAGACCATCGGCTACGTCGAGACGCACGGCACCGCCACCACCGTCGGCGACGTGGTGGAGGTGGGCGCACTCAAGCACTTCTTCAACGAGAAGGCCGGCCGTGCGCTCACCGAGCCGCACTGCGCGCTCGGCAGCATCAAGGGCAACATCGGCCACACGATGAGCGCGGCGGGTGTCGCCGGCTTCATCAAGACGTGCCTCGTGCTGTACCACCGCACGTTGCCGCCGCAGCCGGGGTGCGAGGAGTTGAACCCGAAGCTCGAGCTCGAGCGCTCGCCGTTCCGCGTGCCGAAGCAACCCGAGGCGTGGACGGTGAAGCCCGGGCAGAAGCGCCGCGCGGCCGTGTCCAGCTTCGGCTTCGGCGGCACCAACGCGCACGTGCTCCTCGAGGAGGCGCCGGAAGTCCCCTCGCCCGCCGAGCGCGAGGAGTTGTTCCTGCTGTCGGCGCCGACGCCCAGCCTGCTGGCCGGGCACGCGAAGGCGCTCGCCGCGCTGGTGGAGCAGCAGCAGCTGTCGCCGGCCGCCGTCGCGCGCACGCTGGCCAGCCGCCATGCCTTCGACGCCCGCGTGGCCTTCGTCGCGAAGGGCCGCGCGCAGCTGGTAGCGAAGCTGCACGAGGTCGCCTCGGGCGCGCTGCCGCCAGCCACACCGGTGCCGGACGAGCAGCGCCGCCTCGCCTTCCTCTTCGCCGGGCAGGGCGCGCAGAAGGTGGGCCTGCTGAAGGACCTCGTCGAGCGCTTCCCGGCGCTGCGCGCGCGCCTCGCGGAGTACGACGCGGCCGCCCGCGCCGACGCGGGGTGCAGCATCCTCGACGCGCTGTACCCGGAAGCGCCGTTCGACGCCGCGAAGGCGCAGGCGCACCTCACGCAGACGCACGTCGCGCAGCCGGCGATGGCCGCGCTGGGCATCGCGCTCGGGGAGTTGCTCGCGGACGCCGGCGTGGTGCCCGACGTGGTGCTGGGCCACTCGCTGGGTGAGTTCGCCGCGGCGTCGGTGGCGGGCATGCTGCCGGGCGCGGACGCGGTGCGGCTGGTCGCGCAGCGCGGGCAGTTCATGAACGGCCTCGGCCTCGCGGACCCGGGCGCGATGCTCGCGGTGATGGCCGCGCGCGACGCCGTCGAGGCGGTCGTCGCGCCGGTGAAGGACGTCGTCATCGCCAACGACAACCACCCGACGCAGGTGGTGCTGTCGGGCACGACGAAGGGCATCGAGGCCGCGCGCGCGCTGCTCGAGGCCGCGGGCGTGAAGACGACGCGCCTCGACGTGTCGCACGCCTTCCACTCGCCGCTGATGAACGGGGTGAACGAGAAGATGCGCGCGGTGGTGACGGCGCTGCCGCTGCACGAGCCCAGGGCGGCGGTGGTGTCCTGCATCTCCGCGCAGCCCTACGCGTCGGCGGTGCAGGCGAAGGACGTGTGGGCCGTGCACGCCACCAGCCCGGTGCGCTTCGTCGAGGCGCTCGAGGCCTGCGCGGCGCAGGGCGCGACGCACTTCGTGCAGGTGGGCGCGGGCAACGCGCTGACGGCCTTCGCGCGCGGTGTGGTGAAGAAGGACGGCGTGGCTTTCTTCTCGCTCGCGCCAGCCGAGGGCGGCGACGGCGGCGCCCAGTTCCTCGCGACGCTGGGCCAGCTGTGGGTGAAGGGTGTGCCGGTGAAGGCCGAGCCGCTCTTCCGCGACGCGCCTCTGGCGACGCTGCCACCTACGCCGCTCGAGACGCAGAAGTACTGGGCGGTGGAGCGCGTCAACCGCGCTCCGCACACGCCGCTGGTGAAGGCCGGCGACGTCGTCGCGTCGCCCGTGGTTTCGCAGTCGCAGTCGAAGGGAACGGTCGCCATGGACAGCCTCATCGCACTCTTCCAGCAACAGATGGCGCTCCTGCAAAACCAGAACGAGGTGCTGAGGGCCCAGGCCGCCGCCATCGCCGCGCTGACCAACGGCGGCGCGTCGCAGGTGGCGCAGGCGATGGCGCAGGTGCCCGCGCCGGTGCCCGCGCCGGCCCAGGTGATTCCGCCCGTCGCCCCGCCGGCGCCCGTGGTGGCGAAGCCGCCCAACTTCTCGAACCTCGTCGCGGCGAAGGAGCCGGCGGCGCCCGCGCCCGCGCCCGCGGTCGAGAAGCCGAGCACCCCCGCGCCGGCGGCGAAGCAGGACGTCCGACCGCTCGTCACCGAGAAGGTCCTCGCGTCCGTCGCTCGCATCTCCGCCTTCCCGGCCAGCACGCTGAAGGCCGAGCAGACGCTGGTGGGCGAATTGGGCTTCGACTCGCTGATGCTGGTCGAGCTGGACCAGGACGTCGGCAAGGCCTTCCCGCAGCTCGGTGGGCTGCCGCGCGAGCTGTTCAGCCGCACCACGACGGTGGGGCAGGTCATCGACCACGTGGTGAAGGCGCTCGACGCGGGCGCCTGTGAGGCCAAGGAAGAAGCGAAGGTGCTGCTGCCCGTCGAGCGCTACGCGCCGAAGGTGGTGGCCGCGCCGCTGTACGCGCTGTCGGAGTCGGTGCACGCGTTCCGCAAGCCGCTGCTCGTCACGCGCGACGGGCTGGGCGTGGCGGAGGCGCTGCACGAGAAGCTGAAAGGCCACGGCGTCGCGTCGGTGGTGGGCACGGCGGAGACGGCGGGCGACTTCGCCGGCGTCATCCACCTCGAGACGCTGCAGCAGAAGGGCGACTTCAAGGCGCCCGCGCGCACGCTGCTGGCGTTGTCGAAGCGCCTCACCGCCGAGAAGGCGGAGTGCTTCTTCACCGTCACGGGCCTCGGCGGCAGCTTCGGCCTCGGCGGCGTCGCGAAGGACGCGCTGGGCCAGGTGGGCGCGCTGGGCTTCACCAAGGCGCTCGCGCAGGAGTGGCCGGACGCCATCGTCAAGGCGGTGGACGTGGACGTCGCGCTGGGCGCGCAGGCCATCGCGCAGCACCTCGTGGACGAGCTGTTCTCCTCGGACCGCTGCGCGGAGGTCGGCTACGCCTCGACGGGTCGCGTCGCCGTGGCGCTCGGCCCTGCGCCGCGCGTTGAGGCGCCCGCGACGCTGACGAAGGACTCCGTCGTGCTCGTCACCGGCGGCGCGAGGGGCCTGGGCCTGTCGTTCGCGAAGGCGCTGGCGAAGCAGCACGGCTGCACCATCGCGCTCGCGGGCCGCAGCGCGCCGTCGGAAGACATCGCGAGGGCTGCCGCGCAGGTGAAGGCCGCCGGCGCGAAGGTGTGCACCTACCACGTGCTGGACACCAGGGATGCGGGCAGCGTGAAGGCGGCGCTCGCGGCGGTGAAGGCGGCGCACGGCCGCCTCGACGCCATCGTCCACGCGGCGGGCGTGCTGCAGGACGCGCTCGTCGGCTCGAAGGACGCGGGGCAGCTCGAGGCCGTCATCGACACCAAGGTGGGCGGCGCGCTCGCGCTGCTGGACGCGGCCGAGGGCCTGTCGCTCTTCGTCGGCATCGGCAGCTGGGCGGGCCGCTTCGGCAACGCGGCGCAGACGGACTACTCCGCCGCCAACGAGATGCTGGCGCGCGTGACGCAGGGCCGCCGGCCCGGCCTGCGCGCCGTCACCATCGACTTCCCGCCCTGGGAAGACTCGGAGATGGCGCGGAAGATTCCGGGCTTCAAGAAGGCGGAGCTCAAGGCCGCGGGCGTCACCTTCCTCTCGACGGACGAAGGCGTGGCCGCGTTCCTCTCCGAGGTGAGCGGCGGCGAGGGTGAGGTGCTGGTGGGCCGCGCGGTGCCTCAGCGCGTGGTGACGCACACCGCGCTCTTCCCGGTGTCGCGCCTCAACCACGTGTACCTGAACGACCACACGATGGCGGGCCAGCGCGTGCTGCCCTTCGCCTCGGCGCTCGACCACGTCGCCGCGGCGGCGCTCGAATCCGCGGGCACCACGTCGGCGCCCGGCCAGAAGCAGCCCTTCACGGTGACGGACTTCCGCCTGAAGCGCGCGGTGCTGGTGCCGGACACCACCTGGCTCGAGGTGGCGGTGTCGCAGCGCGTGCGTGACGGACAGGGCGGGGCGCTCGACGTGAAGCTGTCCCAGGGGCACGCGCTCTCGTACCAGGGCGTGGTGACGGTGGGCGCGGACGCCTCGGCGACGCCGGCGGTGAAGTCCTTCGCGCCGGCCTCGCAGCTGCCGCTGTCCCTCAAGGACTTCTACTCGGGCTTCACCTTCCACGGCCCGCGCCTGCAGGGCATCACCAGCATCGAGGCGCTCGGCGAGGACGGCGTCGTCGGCTGGGTGAAGGGCTGCCGCCCCGCGGACTGGGTGAAGGAGCCCATGCGCAGCGAGTGGACGGTGGACCCGCTCGTCATCGACGCCAGCTTCCAGCTCGCTGGCTACTGGGCGTGGGTGACGCAGCAGCGCGCGGGCTTCCCCGTCGGCTTCGGCCGCTTCGTGCAGCTGGCGCCGTTTGGCCTGGGCCCCGTGAAGTGCACCGTCACCTTCGAGGCGTCGACTGACGACCTCTTCCGGGGCACGCTCGTCTGGCAGGACGCGTCGGGCCGCGTGGTGGCGTACATGACGGGCGCGGAGGCCGAGTTCAAGAAGCGCGACCCGCAGTTCCAGCCGACTCCGGCGCCGAAGGTGGGCGCGCCCGCGTCGCAGCCGGCGCCCACCGCGCCGCCGGCGATGAGCGCGGCCCCGGTGCCCGCGCCGATGGCGGCGGACGCCGACGTCCCCGCCGCGACCGTCACCATCGACGAGTCGGCGTGGAACCCGGCGCGCTTCCCCGAGTACGAGGAGCTGCAGGAGCGCATTCAGATGGCGGAGGCGTTCGGGCTGAAGAACCCGTACTTCTCCGTGCACGAGGCCATCTGCGGCGACACCACGGTGGTGAACGGCAAGGAGATGATCAACTTCTCCTCGTACAACTACGTGGGGAACTCGGGCGACCCGGTCGTCTCGAAGGCCGCGATGGACGCCATCGAGAAGTACGGCACCAGCGTCTCGGCGAGCCGGGTGGCGTCGGGCGAGAAGCCGCTCACCCGCGAGCTCGAGCGCGCGCTGGCGGACTTCTTCGGCACCGAGGACTGCATCGTCCTGGTGTCGGGCCACGCCACCAACGTCACCGTCATCGGGCACGTGGTGGGCGCGGGCGACCTCATCCTCCACGACGCGCTGGCGCACGACTCCATCATCGGCGGCGCGAAGCTGTCCGGCGCGAAGCGGCGGCCGTTCCCGCACAACGACTGGGAGGCGCTCGACCGCATGCTGACGAACCTGCGCGGCCACTACCGCCGGGTGCTCATCTGCATCGAGGGCACCTACTCGATGGACGGGGACATCCCCGACCTGCCGAAGTTCATCGAGGTGAAGAAGAAGCACAAGGCGATGCTCCTGGTGGACGAGGCGCACTCGGCCGGCGTGCTGGGCGAGCAGGGCCGCGGCATCGGCGAGTACTTCCACGTCAACCGCGCCGACGTGGACATGTGGATGGGCACCTTGTCCAAGTCCTTCGCGTCGTGTGGCGGCTACATCGCCGGCAGCCACGCGCTCGTGGAATACCTCAAGTACACCGCGCCGGGCTTCGTGTACTCGGTGGGCATCAGCCCTCCGAACGCGGCGGCGGCGCTGGCGGCGACGAAGCAAATCCTCGCGCACCCCGAGCGCGTCGCGCGGTGCAAGGCGAACGCGAAGCGCTTCATCGAGCTCTTGAAGGAGCGCGGCATCAACACCGGCATGTCGAAGGACTCGGCGGTGGTGCCGGCGATCATCGGCAACTCGGTGCTGTGCCTGCAGCTGTCCGACGCGCTGAAGGACCGCGGCGTGAACGTGCAGCCGATTCTGTACCCGGCGGTGGAGGAGGACATGGCGCGCCTGCGCTTCTTCCTTTCGTCGCTGCACAAGGAAGAGCAGCTGGTGAAGACCGCGGACCTCGTGAAGAGCGAGCTCGACCGCCTGACCCGTGAACTGAGCGGCGACGCCGTCGCCTGAGTTTCCCAACGCACCGTTTCACTCAACGAAGAGACGACACATGACCTCGACGCGCGAAGAAGTGGAAATCGGCTACGACATCTCCAACGAGTTCTTCCGGCTCTGGCTGGACGAGCGCATGCACTACACGTCGGCGGTCTTCGACGAGCAGCACACGACGCTGGAGCAGGCGCAGCGCAACAAGAGCCGGTGGCTCGCCGACTTCGCCGAGGTGAAGCCCGAGTCGCTGGTGATGGACATCGGCTGCGGCTGGGGCGCCAACCTCGAGTACCTGGTGCTCGAGCGGAAGGTGCAGCGGGCGCACGGCCTGACGCTGTCGCGCGCGCAGCACGACGAGATCATGGCGCGCAAGCTGCCGGGCGTGCAGGTCTGGTGCGAGGACTACAAGGACTTCACGCCGACCGAGAAGTACGACGCGCTCATCTCCATCGAGATGATCGACCACCTCGTGTCACCGGCGCAGCAGCAGGAAGGCCTCGCGATCCCCATCTACCGCGAGTACTTCAACAAGGTGGCGAAGTGGGTGAAGCCGGGCGCGTGCTTCGGGTTCCAGGCCATCCTGCGGGACCGCGTGCCGCGCACGCGCAAGGACCTCGAGGACCTCAAGTTCACCGCCGACGTCATCTTCCCCGGCGGCTTGAACCCGCGCCTCGAGGAGCTCGTCGCGGCCTGCGGCCAGTCGTGGGAAATCATCCAGCTCAACACGCGCCGCCTCGACTACGGGAAGACGACGGCGGAGTGGCTGCGCCGCATGCGCCTCAACAAGGACAAGATCATGGCGTCCGGCTGGGGCACCAGGGTGATGTCCAACGGCGAGACGGTGTGGAACAACTACGAGCGCTACCTCGAGACGTGTGTGCGCGCGTTCGCCAACCACTGGTCGAGCGACGTGCAGATGAAGCTGCGCCTGAAGGACTGACAACTTCATTTCTCTCTCCCCGGAGAGGGAGAGGGGCAGACACGCACATGCACCGGCTGCTCGCCAGCGTCACCATCGGCTGGCTGGCGCCGTCCTCGCAGACCGGGCCGTCGGGGCGGTTCCTGGAGCGGCCGGGCTCGCCTGTGTTGCCGCGCGCTTGATCTCGCGCCCGGGTGCGCGATCAGTTTGAGGCCGCCTTGAGGGCCCGGTTCTGGTCACGGAGTCCCTGTCGGGCGAAGCGGAAGGTGTTGCGGCGACCCAGGGGGCGCGCCCTGCCAATCTCGGTGTCGCGGCGTGCGCGCTGGATGGAGTCGTAGACGTTGGCGGCGCCGGCAGTGCGGTAGGCCGCGCGCAGGTGCGCCATGCGGCGGGCGTTGAGAAGTCGCCAGCGCTGGCCGGCCCGTTTCATCCTGGATTGGAGCACGTGCTTGTGAGCGCTCTCAACAGCGCCGCTGCCGCTGGGGAACACCGCCAGCGTGGCGCCGAGGCCCGTGGCCAGCACGCCGAGGATGACGAGGGCCGGCGCGAGCAAGCCCGACAGCTCCAGCGCCCACGCCTCGCCGAGGCACCCGAGTCCGGCCGCGAGCGCCCACAGGCCCATCGCGCGCGTGGACGGCTTCGGCGGACTCACGGCTTCGGGTGCGCCAGCATCCAGTCGTAGATGGCGTCGGCCCAGCTGCCGTTGAAGCTGGGCAGGTGGCCCGCGCCGGCGATGCGCCAGCGCTCCGCCGCGCCGCCGGCTGGGCAGCCGTCGTACGCGACGCGCTCCGTCTCGTCGCCCAGGAGGTCCGACACCAGGTCGAGGTCCGGCGTCAGCGCCGACGTCGTCGTGCCGCAGCCATTCTTCGCGGCCCAGGTGGCCACCGTCTCCTCCGCGCCCGGGTACGGGATGCCCACGTTCGAGCCGCCGCCGTAGAAGATGACCGCGTCCAGCGAACCGTGAGCCTGCAGCACCGACACCGGCTGGGACGGCTTGCACTTCGTCTCGTCCTTCCACACCGCGCCCGCGAGGGACACGATGGCGGCGACGCGGTCGGCGCGCTCACAGGCCATGCGATGCGACATGAAGCCGCCGTTGGAGTGCCCCGCGAAGTAGACGCGCTTCGGGTCGACGCGGAAGCGGCGCTGCATGTCGTCGAGCACCGCGGTGAGGTACGCCACGTCGTCCACCGGGTCGCCGAAGGCGCAGCAGGCGTCGGTGGCGTTCCAGAAGCGAAGGAAGGACGCGTTGCGCGTGCCGTTGGGCAGCGCGAGGAGGAAGCCGCGCGCCCGCGCCGCGGCGGACATGCCGAAGTACAGGTCCTGAGAGGCCGCGTCGGCGCCGTAGCCGTGGAGCAGCACCACCAGTGGAAGCGCGGTGCCGCCGTCGTACTGCGGCGGGACGGTGACGTCGTACGGCCGGGCCGCGATGAGCGCGTCGCCGCCGCCGGGGAGGCCCGCGTCCATCGTGGTGCCCGCGTCGGGCGCCCCCGCGTCCACGCCGGCGTCGCTCGCGCCCGCGTCGTCGCCGCCCGCGTCGGGGCGCAGGCCGCCGTCATCGCCCGCGCCCGCGTCTTCCGGGCCGGCGTCATGGGCGCCCGCGTCGACGCCGGCGTCCGTCACCGAGGGGGAGGCGGGGGTGGAGTCGCAGGCGGCGAGGACGATGACGGCGGCGAGGAGGGCACGGCGCATGGCGACGTCGTGTAGTCGGTGTTTGCCTGCGAGGAAAAGGGCGCTGCCGGGAGTTCGTCGCCGGCGGCGTCCGGAATTAGGCTGCAGCTCGCATGCGTCGCGCGTTCCTCCTGGGCCTCGTGTTGGGCGTCTTGGTTGCCAGCTGCGGAGGCGCCGCGACGCGATGTCTGCCGAGCAACTGCAGCGGCTGCTGCGACGCCAACGACGCCTGCGTGTTGAACGTGACCATCGACGCCTGCGGCCGCGGCGGCGTGGCGTGCGTCGTGTGCGGCCCCAACGACGAGTGCCTGTCCGGTCGCTGTGTCGACACCGGCCTCGGTGGCGGCGGCGGCGACCTCGGCGGCGGCGCTGGCGGCGGCGGCGGTGGTGACATCGGCGGCGGCGTCGGCGTCGGCGGCGGCGTCGGCGGCGGCGTCGGCGGTGGCGGCGTCGGTGGCGGCGTCAATA
>JBFMAB010000106.1:0-14879 GCA_040755835.1 Myxococcota bacterium | reverse complement strand
GTCGGTGGGCCGCCATATCGCAGCCACCTCTCCGCGCCTCTCCTCGCGCCCGCAGCGGTGGTCAGCTTCTTCAACCCCGCCGGGCACCCATCAACTGGACGCTCCTGCGGCGACGATGCGCTGCGCCCGAAAGGGCGAAAGTCGAGTCTGATCTGAGCAGTCGCTTTGAGGTGAGTGGGGCTGGTCGGGGCGGGCACAGGTGCTCGTCGCGGTCAGCCCCTCGACCTGGGGCCCTCCGCGCGGCGCCGAGGTGCTGGTCGTGGCGCGCATGGCCCAGGGCCCCGTCGCCGCCTTCACCTTCGGGGCGAGGCCGCTCAACCGATGATCATGTCCTCGCGCTCCATCCGCCCCTCGGCGAAGCGCGACAAGGTGAAGCGCTCGAACAGCTCGTCGGACTCGCCCGTCGCCATCCACGCGGCCATTCGCTCCGCCACCGCCGGCGCCATCATGAAGCCGTGCCCCACGAAGCCGCTCATCTGCAGCAGGTTCGACACGCCGGGCGTCGGCCCGAGGATCGGCGAGTTGTCCGGCGTGACGTCGTAGGGCCCGCTCCACTGCCGCAGCACCTTCACGCGGCCCGCCTGCGGGATCAGCTCGGTCAGCGCTCGCGAGTAGCGCGCCAGGAAGCGCGCCGTCGAGCCGAGGTTCATCCCCGGCGGCTCCTTCGGGTCGCCCATGCCGCCGACGAGCTCCCCGCGCATCGACTGCGAGAAGTACAGCCCCGAGTCCAGCACCGAGACCAGCGGGCCGAGGAAGGGCTTCAAGGGCTCCGTCGAGCAGATCTCGTGGCGGTGTGGCTCGTTCGGCAGGTGCACACCCGCCAGCTTCGCCACCTGCGGGCTCCACGCGCCCGCCGCCAACACCACGCGGTCGCACGCGATGTCGCCGCGGTCGGTCACCACCCTGGTGATGCGCCCCTGCGACTGCTCGAAGCCCTGCACCTTCGTGAACGTCTCCACCTTGACACCCAGCTTCGTCGCCTGCTGCGCGTAGCCCCACACGAACGGCCACGGGAAGATCACCGCGTCCTTCGGGTTCCACGCCGCCGCCTTCACGCCGTCCAGGTTCAGGTGCGGCACCACCTCGCGCGCCGCCGAAGCGGTGAGGATCTCCGTCGGCACGCCGTGCTGGTGGTGCAGCTTCGCGCTCCGCTCGATCCGCGCGACCACCGCGTCGCTCTTGGCCAGGAACAGGTATCCGCCCTGGCGGAACCACACGTTGATCCCCATGTCCCGCGCGAAGCGCTTCATGAGCTCGATGCTGCGCCGCGCCAGCGTGATCAGCGTCGGCGTGCCCCACTGCGCGCGAATGCCGCCGCCGTTGCGCCCCGACGCGCCCGCGCACAGGTAGCCCTTGTCCAACACGACGATGTCGCGCTCGCCGCGCTCGGCCAGGTTCCACGCCAGCGCGAGGCCCATGATGCCGCCGCCGATGATGACGATCTCCGCCTTCGCGGGCACCGGCGCCTGTGGGCGAAGCGCCGGCGTGGTGATGCCGAGCGCCGCCGGCACGCCGCCACCCGGCGCGTGCTGCGCGTCGAAGCCGAGCGACGCCCAGTGCCCGAGCTCCGTCGGGAACAGGGGAGGGCGCGGCGTGAAGGGCACCAGCTGCTCCGGGCGCGGCGCCGGCTGGCACTTCGACTCCAGCAGCCGCGCCACCGCCGTCAGGCACTGCTTGCCCTGGCAGATGCCGGTGCCGAAGCCCGTGTACCGCTTCACCGATTCCACGTCCCGGTAGCCCTTCGAGATCGCGTGCTCGACCTCGCTCGCGGTCACGTCCTCGCAGGGGCAGATCAGCGCTTTGCTCATCGCCTCCCTCCCGCGATCGCGTCGGCCGCGGCTCTCCCGCGGGCCGCGGCGGCCGCCGCCGTCACCGGCCCCGTCAGCTCGCCCGCCACGAAGAGCGCCGGGCTCGCCGTGCGCCCGCTCTCGTCCGCCTCGACGATGAACGTGCGCGCGTCGCGGTGCCACGCCACCTTCGCGCCGCCGGCCCGCGCCAGCTCGAACGACGGCATCGTTACGCCGCACATCGCGATGACGTCGCACTTCACCTTCTGCTCGCGGTCGAGCGCGCGCACCGTCACCGCCTCCACGCGCCTCAGCCCGTGCGCCCGCACCGCCTCGGCGCCCACCGCCACCGCCTGACCTCCGGCGTCGCGCACCAGCTTCGCCAGTCCCGCCGCCGCCGTCGCCTCGCCCACGCACGCCACGACCTTCCCGGGCAGCACGCGGTGCCGGCGGATCAGCGCAGCGACCGCGCGGTCCGCCATCACCCCGGGCAGATCGTTGTTCGGGAACGTCGGGAGGTACGGCTGCCCGCCCAGCGCGAGCAACAGCGCCCGGTAGAACACCAGGCGCACCTGTCCGCCTTCCACCACGGCGAGGAACGGCCGCCCGTCGTCCGCGAACAGGCCCACCACCAGCGCGCCGAGGCGCAGGCGATCGCCCGGGGGGTGCCACGGCGGCGGCGCGTCCGCCTCGAGGCCGAGCAGCAGCCGGCCGCCCACCTCGCGGTCGCGCTCGAACACCGTGTACGCCACGCCCCTCTCGTCGAGCCGCTTCGCCGCCGCCAGCCCCGCCGCGCCCGCGCCCACGATCACCACGTCGTGCTGCTCCGTCACGGCGGGCGGGCGATCGGGTGCGGGCTTCTCGGGCAGCACGCCCAGGCCCGACAGCTTGCGCGCCACCCGCTGCAACACGTCCTCGGCGATCGGCACGCCGGCCATGAACTCGTGGTGATTGAACCACTCGCGGAACACGAAGTCGGCCGCCCGGAGGAGATCGACGCGCGCGTCCGGCATCGCGTTCTGCCGCTCGAGGTGCATGCCCGGCCGGGCCGGCACGCGGCACGTCGGCACGTTGGGGATCCCGTCCACCCGCATCAGGCAGCTCGAGCAGCCGCCGGTGAAGCAGTACGGCCCGCGCGGCCGGTGGTACTTCGCCGAGCGCGAGAAGAGCTGCTCTCCGGCGGCGATCAGCGCGGCGGCCAGCGGCTCGCCCTCTCGCGCGGGGATCGTCTCTCCGTCGACGTCGATGGTGATCGGTGCAGCGAGGGGCTCGAGGCGAGAGCTCATGGACGTGAGCGCGGTGTAGCGCAGGGGCCCACAGGCCGCCACGAACTCGAATTCGTCCACGCTTCCCTCCGCCCCCGGGCTGGGGCAGAAGCGGCGCATCACCGATCCGTTGGCCGAAGGAGCCCCACATGATCTCCGCTCACCTCCGCGTCCCCGCGCCCGTCAACGAACCCGTGAAGCCCTACGCGCCCGGCAGCCCCGAGCGGGCCGAGCTCAAGGCGATGCTGGCGCAGGTCGGCAAGGAGCAGCCCGAGATCCCGCTCCTCATCGGCGGCCGGGAGATCCGCACCGGCAACCTGCACGAGATCCGCGCGCCGTTCGATCACCGCCACGTACTCGGCAAGCTGCACGCCGCCGGCCCCGCCGAGGCGCGCGCCGCCATCACCGCCGCCATGAAGGCCCGTGCCGAGTGGGCGCTGGTACCGTTCCACGAGCGCGCCGCCGTCTTCCTCCGCGCCGCCGAGCTGCTCGCCACCAAGCACCGCGCGCGCATCAACGCCGTCAGCATGTGGGGCCAGGGCAAGACGGCGCACCAGGCGGAGATCGACGCGGCTTGTGAGGCCATCGACTTCCTGCGCTTCAACGTCGCCTTCGCGGAAGCGCTGTACCAGCAGCAGCCGTTGTCGGCGCCCGGCACCTGGAACCAGACGGACTACCGGCCCCTCGACGGCTTCGTGTTCGCGGTGGCGCCGTTCAACTTCACGTCCATCGCGCTCAACCTGTCGACCGCCCCGGCGCTCATGGGCAACGCCGTCGTCTTCAAGCCCGCCGAGACCGCGACGCTGGCCGCGTGGACGCTGATGCAGGTGCTGAAGGAGGCCGGGTTGCCCGACGGCGTCATCAACTTCCTGCCCGGCCCCGGCGCGCAGATCGGGCCCGAGATCCTCCCGCACCCGGAACTCGGCGGCCTGCACTTCACCGGCTCGACGAACACCTTCAACGCCATGTGGAAGACGATCGGCGAGAACATGGCGCGCTACCGCCAGTACCCGCGCATCGTCGGCGAGACGGGCGGGAAGGACTTCATCTTCGTGCACCCGTCGGCGGCGGACGACCTCGACGCGGTGGCCGTGGCGATCGCCCGCGGCGGCTTCGAGTACCAGGGCCAGAAGTGCAGCGCGGCGAGCCGCATCTTCGTGCCACAGTCGCTGTGGCCGAAGCTCAAGGATCGCCTCGTTCCGATGGTGGAAGGCATCACCATGGGCTCGCCGCTCGACTTCCGGAACTTCATGTCGGCCGTCATCGACGAGCGCTCGTTCATCAAGATCGGCAGCTACATCGAGCTCGGCAAGAGCAACGGCGCGCAGATCCTCACCGGCGGCAAGGTGAACCGCAGCGAAGGCTGGTTCATCAGCCCGACGCTGGTCCAGGTCCAGAGCCCCACGCACCGGCTGATGGTCGAAGAGATCTTCGGCCCGGTGGTGACCGTCTACGTGTACGCCGACAAGGACGTCGAGGCGACGCTGGAGATCTGCGACCAGGCCGCGCCGTACGCGCTGACCGGCAGCTTCTTCGCCCGTGACCGCGCCGCGATCAGCCAGGCGAGCACCAAGCTGCGCCACGCCGCCGGCAACTTCTACATCAACGACAAACCCACCGGCGCCGTCGTCGGCCAGCAGCCCTTTGGGGGCGGCCGCGCGTCGGGCACCAACGACAAGGCCGGGTCGCTCCTGAACCTCGTGCGCTGGACCAGCCCGCGCACCATCAAGGAGACGTTCGTCCCGCCCACGCAGCTGGGCTACCCGTTCCTCGGGGCCGAGTGAACGCGGTCGGCGCTGTCATCCGCCGGGCCGGCTGATACTGTTGCAACTGCAATGGCAACAATCACTGCCCCGGGACAGACCCTGGACGACCTGAAGTCGACGATCCGCAGGGCGGGGCTGCGGAGCACCGCGCCGCGGCTGGCGGTCCTGAAGAAGCTGCTCGTCGCGGTGACGCCGGTGTCGCACGGCGAGCTCGCCGAGCAGCTCTCGGAAGAAGGTATGGACCGCACCACGGTCTACCGGAACCTCGTCGACCTCACCGACGTGGGCCTCGTGCAGCGCACCGATCTCGGCGACCACGTGTGGCGCTTCGAGCTCAAGCGCGACAAGGGCGACGACGCGCGGCACCCGCACTTCACCTGCACCGCCTGCGGCCAGGTGGCCTGTCTGCCCGAGGTGACGCTCAAGGTGAAGCCGGGCAAGGGCGTACCGCGCTCGCTGCTCAAGCAGAGGGTCGAGATCCAACTCCGGGGGAAGTGTGACGACTGCAGCTGAGCTGAAACCCTCCGGCCCGGCCCCGGCCTGCGCCGTCCACGCGCCGCCGAAGCACGAGACTTCGGAGCGGCGCACGCGCTGGGTCGTCTACCTCACGTTCGCGATGATGGTCGCGGAGTTGGTCGTCGGCTACTGGACGCGCTCGCTCGCGCTGACCGCCGACGGCTGGCACATGGCGACGCACGTCGGTGCGCTGGGCATCTCCGCGATCGCGTACTGGTACGCCCGCACCCGGGCCGGCCAGACGCAATTCGCCTTCGGCACGGGCAAGGTCTACGCGCTCGCCGGCTACTCCAGCGCGCTCCTGATGCTCTTCGTCGCCGGGGAGATGATCCAAAGGTCCGTCGAGCGCTTCATGACGCCGGAGGCCGTGCGCTTCGCCGAAGCGCTGCCCGTCGCGGTGCTGGGGCTCGTGGTGAACCTCGTGTCGGCGTGGCTCCTCGACGGCGGCAGCCACTCGCACGACCATGAGCACGCGCACGACCACGAGCACGCGCACGACCACAACCTTCGGGCCGCATACCTCCACGTGCTGGCCGACGCGCTCACGTCGGTGCTGGCGATCGTGGCGCTGCTCGCGGGCCGCTTCCTGGACTGGGGCTGGGTGGACCCGGTGGTGGCGCTGGTGGGCGCGGTGGTGATCCTCAAGTGGGGCGTCGGGCTGGTCGGCCAGTGCGCGCGGCAGCTCATCGACCTCGACCCTTCCACGAAGCTCCGCGAGAAGGTCCGCGCAGCGCTCGAGGCGCTCGGCGACACGAAGGTGGAGGATCTCCACCTCTGGCGCGTCGGCCCGAGGCAGGTCGTCTGTGTCGTGTCGGTGTCCACCGGCGAGGCGCATACGCTGGCCGACTACAAACGCGCCGCGCTCGAGGCCGCGGACATCGATCACCTCACGGTCGAGATCTGCCGCCGCGCCGCGTGAGCGCCGCCCGGCCGGCGCGGCCATGACGCCCGACTCCTCGCGCCCGCGGCAGGATGCAGAAATCATCTCCTCGACCCGAGGGGGCCCATGCGTGCAGCGATCGCGGTGCTGGCCGTGGTGTTCGCGGCGGTGTGCAACGGTGGCGGTGGCGCGAAGGCGCCGGCGTCACGCTCGGCGTGCGGCGCTCGAGCACCACCGGCAGCGTCGACCGCGGGCATGCGACGGGCCTGCGCATCGTGGGCGACGTGCGCCACGTCGGCAGCGACGAGAACCAGGCGGCGACACTCACCTTCGAGCAGCGCACGAAGGAAACGGCCGGGGAGGTGAGCCCCCGGCCGTCCGTGCTGCGCCCTGCGCCTCGCTCGGTCAACCGTGCATGGGCTGCGTGGCGCCCGAGTCGAAGATCGGCGTGCCCCGCGCTGGCTGGCCGAACCGCGTGCGGATGATCGCGCCCAGCCCGATGAAGGCCGCCAGCGTCACCGCGATGACGCCCAGCACGGGGATCCGCGACACCAGCATCAGCGCGAGCGTACCCACCGCCAACACCAGCGCCTGTGTCTTGCGCAGCTTGCCGGTCGGCAGCACGGCGCCCACGCGGTTCGCGACGGCGACCAGGCCCACAGCGATGAAGAAGGCGATCGCCGGCCACAGCACGATGGCCACGGGGATGCCCACCAGCGTCAGCACCAGGAGGACGGTTGCGGGCACCGCCGCCACCAGCCCGAGAAAGCCCGCCAGCCCGTTCTTCACCGGCTCCGCGCGGATGTTCGCCTCCAGCGTCTTCATGCGCTGCGGGGCGAACATCATCAGCAGGAAGCCGAGGCCGAAGAGCACCGCGAACTGGGCCAGAAAGCCCGCGACGCGGTTGCCGACGGAGTGGCCGCCGTCCCTCGCGTCTGTGGACGACGTCACCTTCTGGGCCTTCTGCGACTTCACCATGCTCCGCGCCATCGCGCTGCCGAAGCCGGTGCCGCCGAAGTTGACGGAGTCGCCATGCACCTGCGCGCCTTCGGCCTTCACCACCGCGCCGCCGAAGGCCACCGCGTCGCCGTTCACCACCGCGCCTTCCTCGAGCACCACGTCGCCGCCGAAGGCCACTGCGTCCCCATTCACCACCGCGCCCGCCTCGACGATCACCGGGCCGCCGTAGGCCACCGCGGTGTCCACCGTGGTGCCCGCCTCGACGCGCACCGGACCACCGGTGCCCACGCGCTGCTTCATCACCTCGGCCTGCGCACGCGCTACCTCGGCCTGCGCGCGGGCGTGCTCGGCCAGGGCCTGCGCCTCTTCACGCTGCGCGTCGGCGAGCTCCTGCGCCTGCTCGCGGGCGGCCTCGGCCTGCTCCTGCGCGGCCTCGCGCAACGCCTCGGCCTGCTCGCGGGCCTGCTCGGCCGCCTCGCGCACCCGGTCTGCGTGCATTCGCAGCGCGTCGGGATCCGCCGGGTTGGCGACCGGCGGAACCGGCGCGACCGGCAGACCGGCGGGAGCGGGCGTCTTCGCGTCGGCGGGCCCGGCCGCGCGGATCACCCACAGCTTCCCTTCGTGCGTGACGTCGAGGTGGTAGACCTTCGCGACCGTCTCCAGCGCCTCCTCGGCGGACACGTCGGTGAGGTTCACCTGCACCGCTTCGTTGAGCGGCGCGGCGACGACCACGTTCAAGCCGCCCCGCTGGGCGATCTCCTTGAGCGCGTCCTTCAGCGGTCCTTCGTACTGCAGCGAGACGGGGCCGGCCGCCAGGGCCACCGCCGCCAGCATGGGCATCACTGTCATGACTTCACCTTCACGTCGGTCGGCTGCGTGGTCCGCCTGAGCGCCACGAGCGCCGCCCCCAACAGCATGGACAGCGCCACCGCCGAGGGCAGCGCCGCCGTCGTCCAGAGCGCCAAAAGCCCGCTGCCCATCGCGACGAGCGCCTCACGCACGTTCACGACCAGCTGCGCCAACGCGAGGCCGAGGCCCCCGAAGCCGCCGCCAGCCACCAGGGCCACCCCGGCCAGCGCCACCGTCACGAAGACGATGCCGACCGCGGTAACCACTTCCACCATCGACACCTTGCGCGGGCTCTCGGCGACCCGCTTCATCACCTGGCCCACGAAGTCGGCCGGGGGCAGCGGGTCGGACAGCCGCAACAGGTCCTTCTCGAGTTGCCGGTGCTCCTCGAGCAGCTGCGCGCGTCCCTCTTCGGTCGGCGCGAGATCCGCGAGCATCGCCTCGAGGTCCTGGTCGTCCCAATCGTGGCTCACGGGTTCGCCTCCTTCTCGTCCTGCGCCTTGGCGGGCTGCATGCGCTGGCGCAGCTTTTCGCGCGCGCGGAACAGCCGGGCCATGATCGTCCCCGGGGCGACGTTCATCACCTGGGCGATCTCCTTCGTGGTGCGCTTCTGCACGTAGTACAGCGCGAGCACCTCGCGGTCATCGACCGACAGGGTGGCCATCGCCTCTTCGAGCGACTGCCGCTCCTGCTTCGCGATCGCCCTCTCCTCGAGGCTCGCCTCGCCCGACGCCAGCGCCTGCGCGTGATCGTCCACGTCTTCGGTCCGCACCCTGGTGCGCCGCCGGAGGATGTCGAGGCAGAGGTTGCGGGCGATGGTGAGCACCCACAGCTCGAAGGGCCGCGTCTCGTCGTAGCGATCGAGGTGCTGGTACGCGCGGAGGAACGTCTCCTGCGCCACCTCCGCCGCCTCGGCCTCGGTGCGCAAGAGCCGCAGGCACAGGCCGTACACCGGGCGCTGCACCGCGCGCACCAGCGCCGCGAAGGCCTGGTCGTCCCCCCGGCGCGCCCGGCGCACCTCGTCGATCCAAGGTTGCTCGAGCGCTTCCGTGGCCATGAGGCCCAGCGACATCTCCAACGACGGGGTGATGGCGTTCAGCGCGTCCACGCCCGCAGGTACGGCCCGCTCCCCGGGCGATTGCTGCCCCCTCCGCACCTCCCCGATGCTCCGAGGCAGCCGGCCGCGACCGGAAGGAATTCCAGCGGCTTATGCCGAACCAAGGAAGGCACCCAGCGCCCGGGCAAAGGCCTCGGGCTGCTCGAGGTTGGGCAGGTGGCCGGCACCGGGGACGATCTCCAGGCGGGCCTGGGGTACGAGGGCGGCCATCGCCTTCGCTTTGTCCACCGGCGTGACGACGTCGTGCTCTCCCACCACGATGAGGCAGGGCCCGCCGAAGCGGCTCAGGAGGTCGCGGCCGTCGGTGCGGGTGGCCATGCCCCGGCTGGCCGCGGCGGTGGCAGCCGGCGACTGCGCGCGCATCATGCGGTCGACGCGGGCCTTCACGTCGGCGCTCGTCGCGGGCGCGAGCAGCTTCGGCAGCATCGCCTCCGCCAGCGGACCGAGCCCCTTCTCCTCGACCTCGCGGGCCACCGCTTCGCGGCGCGCGCGGCCGGCCTCGTCGTCGGCGGAGGCCTGGGTGTCGATCAGCACCAGCGCCTTCACCCGTCCCGGGTCGCGGCGGGCCAGCGCGATCGCCACGTAGCCGCCCATGGACACTCCGCCGACGATGGCCTGGGGAATCGACAGCGCGTCCAGCAGCGCCAGCGCGTCGTCGGCGAGCGCCTCCATCGTCGACACGCCCTCGCCTGGCGCGCTCTTCCCGAAGCCGCGGTGGTCGGGAACGATGAGGCGGACGCCTTCGGGCGGCGAGTCCAGCTGGGGCCAGAAGCTCTCCGAGGAGAAGGGGAAGCCGTGCAGCAGCAACAGCGGCCTGCCCTCGCCGCGCTCCTCGTAGTGCAGCGCGCGGCCGGCGATCGTCACGAACGGCATCTAGAGCCACTCCTTCTTGCGGAACCACCAGAACATCGCCGCCGGCAGCGTCCCCATGAGCGCGAGCATCAGCCAGAAGAACTCGGGCCGCGACAGGGGCTCGAAGTTCTGGCCGAAGAAGCCGACCACGAAGGACAGCGGGAGGAAGAGGGTGGCGAAGATGGTCAGCTGCTTGCTGACGTCGGCGGTGCGGTTGGCCACCACCGACAGGTACGCGTCCACCACGTTGCCGACGAGATCGCGCGCCGCGTCCAGCTGTTCGTAGATGCGGACCAGGTGGTCGTACACGTCACGGAAGAACAGCGTCGTCTTCTCCTGCACGTGCGGGACGCCGCGCCGCGCCAGCAGGCCCACCACGTCGCGCTGCGGCGACAGCACGCGACGCACCAGCACGAGCGTCCGCTTGAGCTCCAGCGCCTCCTGCATCAGCGCCGGCGTGGTCTTCGACTCGAAGACGCGCTCCTCGAGATCGTCGATGGCGTCATTCACCCGGTCCAGCAGCGGGAAGTTCCAGTCCACCAGCGCGTCGGCGAGCAGGTAGGCGATGAAGTCCACGCCGCGTCCGAGGGTGGCGGCAGGCTCGCTCTCGAGGCGCCGGGCGACCTGCTCGATGGCGGCGTGCGCTCTCTCGTGCACCGTGATGAGCCAGTTCTCACCGAGGAAGAAGTGCAGCTCGTGCAGCGTCACGTCGGCCAGCGAGTCCGGCGCGCAGGTGAAGCCCTGCAGCACGAGGAACTGGTGCCCCGGGTACTCCTCCAGCTTCGGGCGCTGGTCCAGGTGCAGGCAGTCCTCGACCGCCAGGCGGTGCAGCCCGAAGCGCTCGGCCAGTCGCCCCATCGTGGCCTCGTCCGGCTCTTGCACGTCCACCCACTTCAGTCCTGGCGTGTCGAGCAGGGACTCGTCGCCCAACTGCAGCCGACCTTCGTCGAACACGCGCACCCGGAGCACGGCCGGTTGCTATCAGATTCCTTTAGCGGGCGGGCATTGGGGTTTATGGTGGCGCCGCTGTGGATCGATTGCTGCCGCCCCGCCTCGGAGCGCTGCTCGCGCTGGAGGACGACGTCCAGTTCAGCGGGCGCCTGCGTGCCGTGTACGAGGCCGCGGCCCGCGCGATCGGCAAGCTGGGCGAGCTCGATCTGATCAAGTACGAGGAGGCACCGATCGTCCAGGACGGCGGCGCCGATCTCTCGCTGTGGGAAGAGCTGGCCCCGGTGGTCGGCGGCACGATGGCCGACGTGCACGCGCTGATCACCGAGATCGCCGCGCAGTTCCCGCCGGGCGAGCTGGTGATCGATCCGCGGCAGAACCAGGTCGACCTGGTGCTGCAGAAGGCGTCGGACGAGCTCAAGGCCGAGGTCGGCCAGTTCGGCATGCGGGTGCGCGACCCGTCGGTGGTGGGCGACCGCTGGAACCTGATCGCCGAGCTGCAGACCTTCCGCTTCCAGTTCCGCAACCGGATCGGCTCGATGGTGTACGAGACCGCGTCGGTGCTGGGCGAGTGCAAGCGCCGCGAGGTCGAGCCCGGCTACGAGGAGGCGCTCGGTTCGACGCTGGTGGTGCGGTCGACCACCGCCGACCTGCGCCGGCTGATGCGCGCGCGCATCCACAAGCTGGGCGAGGCGCCGCCCGATCAGGTGGTGGCGAACGCGCAACAGACCGAGAAGGAGCTCAACGCCTTCGGACGCACCGCCGCCTGGCGCGCGCTGCGGGCGCAGGACAAGAAGGAGATCCTCGAGTTCCGCGAGAAGCTGCGAAGGTTGATCGCCAACCCCGCGGTGTCGAAGGTCGACTTCCTCGAGATCCTCGAGCCCTTCGTGGAGTTCGTCGACGGCTTCAGCGCGGTGAACAACCGCGAGATCCTCGTCGAGCACGACCAGGAGGTGCAGGCGTCGGTGGGCGTGGTGCTGGAGCGGGCGATGAACGCCATGGCGTACGAGGAGAAGCTGGCGGCCTTCAACGAGGCGGTCGGCATGGGTCAGTCGCTGTACGGGCGCAGCCCCGACTTCGACAGCTTCCTCCGCAAGCTGCGCAAGACGCCGCTCACCGAGCAGACGCTGCCGGTCGAGGTCGAGCAGTTCCTGGTGTTGCTCGCCGGGCTGTCGCAGGGGTGAGCGCCGTGGCCCCCGCCCGTCTGGCGCCGCTCAGCGAAGCCAAGCTGGCCCACGTGCGCGCGGTGTTCACCGACGTCGACGGGACGCTCACCAGCGGCGGCCGGTTGCTCGCCTCCACGCTCCGGGCGATCGAGTGGCTGGGCGCGCACGGCGTCGCGGTGGTGCTCGTCAGCGGGCGGCCCGCGGGCTGGGGCGAGGCCTGGGCGCGGCAGTGGCCGGTGGCCGGGGTGATCGTCGAGAACGGCGGCCTCTACTTCGCGCGCCGTGGGCAGACGCTGGCGAAGGTGTACGCGCAGCCCGCGCACGTCCGGGGGCGAAACCGCGAGAAGCTGAAGAAACTGGTCGCGGCGGCGATCCGCGCGGTGCCGGGCGCGCGCCTGTCGGGCGACTCGCTCTACACCGAGGTCGATCTCGCCATCGACTACGCCGAGGACGTCGATCTCGGCCCCGGCGCGGCGGACCAACTGGAGCGCTTCCTGCGCCGGCGCGGCGTCTCGGCGGTGCGCAGCTCGGTGCACGTCAACTGCTGGCTGGGCCGCTTCGACAAGCGCACCGCGGTCGCGAAGTTCCTGAGGACCGAGTGGGGCACGCGGCTCCAGCCCGGCGAGCGGCGGTTCGTCTACGTGGGCGACTCGTTCAACGACCAGCCGCTCTTCCACGCCTTCCCGCTGTCGGTGGGCGTGGCGAACGTGCTCGACGTGCTGGACCGGCTGGAGGACAAGCCCGCCTTCGTGACGCGGTCGCGTGAAGGCAAGGGCTTCGGCGAGGTGGCGGACGCGATCGTCCGCGCGCGGAGGCGATGAATGAGCAGCCTGGTGAAGGTGCCGGTGAAGCCCGGCCTCGGCCGTCACATCCGCGCGGGGCACCCGTGGGTGTTCCGCAAGGCGCTGGCGCACGCCCCGAAGATTCCGCCGGGCAGCGTGGTGGACCTGGTCGACGGCAACCGCTTCGTCGGCCGCGGCTACTTCGACCCCTTCTCCGCGATCGCGGTGCGCGTCCTCACCACCGATCCGCAGGAGACGGTGGACCAGGGATTCTTCGAGCGCCGCGTAGCGCAGGCGCTCGCGTCGCGGCAGCAGCTCATCGATCTCTCCGACACCAACGCGTTCCGGTTGATCCACGGCGAAGGGGACCTCTTGCCGGGCGTCATCGTCGATCTCTACGACGGCTGGGCGGTGCTGAAGCTGTACTCGGCCGGGCTGACGCCGCACCGGCCGCTCATCGTGCAGGCGCTCGAGCGCGTGGTGCCGGGCCTCGAGGGTGTGGTGGGCCGCGACGAGGTGGGCCGCGACGACGCCGACGTCGACGAGGCGCGCGGCACGGGGCGCATGCTGGCCGGGCCGCCGGCGCCGCGGCCGCTCACCATCACCGAGCGCGGCGCGAAGTTCCTCGTGGACGTGTACGCCGGCCAGAAGACCGGCTTCTTCCTCGACCAGCGCGAGAACCGCTTCCTCCTCCGGCGCCTGTCGAAGGGCCTCGACGTGCTGAACTGCTTCAGCTTCTCCGGCGGCTTCTCGGTGAACGCGGCGCTCGGTGGCGCGTCGCGCGTGTTCTCGGTGGACCAGGACGCCGACGCGGTGGCGCTGTCGCGCGAGAACTTCAAGCTGAACGGCGTCGATCCCAACGCCCACGACTTCCTCGCCGGCGACGTCTTCGACCTGCTCGAGTCCTTCAGGCGGGAAGGGCGCCAGTTCGATCTCATCGTCCTCGACCCGCCGGCCTTCGCGAAGAGCCAGAAGGCGGTCGAGGGCGCCGTCGCCGGTTACGCGTCGCTCAACCGGCAGGCGCTCGCCATCCTCAAGCCTGGCGGGTTGCTCTGCACCGCGAGCTGCAGCGCCCGCGTCAGCGCCGACGCCTTCTTCGACGCGGTGCGTGAAGGCGCGTACAACGCCGGAGTCGATCTGACGCTGGTCGAGGAGCGCTACCAGCCGCCGGATCACCCCATCCGCCTGCAGTTCCGCGAAGGCCGGTACCTCAAGTTCCTGGTCCTGCGGGGACGCCAACTCGTTGATTCGACGAGCTCTTTGGGGCGCTGAATCCGATTGCACACCGCGTCGTCCTGCGGTGTCCCCAGGTCGCGGATCGATTGACTTCACCCGACATGTAGGACAAACCGGCCCGCCGCTGTCTCCCTGGGCCACAACCGAAGGAAAACAATCACATGCGTTTCATCAAGCTCGTTGTCCTTGGCGCTCTGTCGCTGCTTTCGTTGGTTGGCTGCAATGCCGGTCAGCCCAAGCTGTACCGCATCGCGGTCGACGAGACGCCGATCCGCACCATTGCGAACCCGTCCTGTTTCCGCGGCAACATCCTTCCGTCGGGCCGCGGCACGCTGACCGAGGTGAACTTCCGCAAGGAAGACGAGTGGGTGATCTGGGACGGCGTGGACAAGCAGTACCTCGACATGGGCCTGCAGGAGTGGAAGCTGGGTGACGCCCCGCTGATTCGCGTCGCGGACCTCATCGAGGGCGGGGCCGAGAAGATCTTCTCGGCGCAGCGCAACGAGGTGACGCCGTTCCCGGGCATCCAGGCCACCGAATCGCGCCAGACGCAGGTCGTCGTGACGTGGAACGACTACAGCGCGGCCCCGTCGGGCACCATCGCGCTGAACGCGCAGTACGCGTGCGTCGGAGGGTGTCAGGAATTCGGTGTATCGGCCGGAGCGGCGGGTTGATGCCGTTCGTCGTTGGGCGTCTCTGACACATTCATCAGGCAGTGGGCAAGCGGCCCGCGAAGTGGATGTTCAACTGCAGCC
>JBFMAB010000105.1:0-21676 GCA_040755835.1 Myxococcota bacterium | reverse complement strand
GCCGTCGGCGCGGCATCGTCGCCCGTCGGCGCGGCATCGTCCCCCGTCGGCGCGGCATCGTCCCCCGTCGGCGCGGCATCGTCCCCCGTCGGCGCGGCATCGTCCCCCGTCGGCGCGGCATCGTCCGCCGTCGGCGCGGCATCGTCCGCCGTCGGCGCGGCATCGTCCCCCCCGGTCGTCGCGGCATTGTCCTGGCGTCGGACCGACGTGCCGTGCTGTCGGTCGCGTTTCACTGACAGGCCGTTTGACCTGAACGGTCGCGATCCTCCGGCGGCGCACTCGCGTCCGGCTGACGCACAGCGGTGCGCTTTCGTGGGTGCGGGGTTGCGTCGGGACGGCGCGAGCCGCCGCTGGCCGGGAGCCGTTCAGCGTCGCGGGCGGCTCGGCCGCGCGGGCATCTTTCCGCCGGGCGCGCTCGGGCGCGGCGCCACGCTCCCATCGGTGATGCCGGTGAGCGCCAGCACTTCGTGGAGGAGGTCTCGAACCTTCGGCCCGCGCACGAACTCCGGCAGCGTCAACGCCGGGAAGGTGGCCACCGCGTCGAGCAGCAGCGGGTCGCCGCCGAGGTGGTGGTCGACCAGCGCGTAGAAGCCGCCCGGCGCCTCCTCGACACGCTGATGGTGCTCGAGCAGCTCCCGCAAATCCTCGACCCACTCGCGCGTCGGGGTCGGCACGCACAGCGCCGCGACGCCGGCGTGGTCCTTCCGCAGTCCATTTTGAAACAGCGGCGGCCTGCCCAGCGCCTTCGTCAGCGCGGGCATCAGCACCTTCTCCTCGATGGCGATGTGCCGCAGCAGGGCGTGGCGGAAGTCGTCGAAACGCCTGAGGTCCACCGCGTCGTCGGGGCCTACGCAGGCGCGCAGCTTCGCCTGGCTGTCGGCGTGCTCGGCGGCGAGGAGGCGGGTCACCCGGCTCGGCATGGCGGGCGGGCGTTTGCAGGCCGTGTGCCCACAGCGCCCACCCGGCACGACGTCATGCGTCGAGGCCCCATTCCTTCAGCTTGCGCCACAGCGTCGTCCGGCCGATGCCCAGCACGCGCGCCGCGTCGACCTGCTGGCCGCCGCACGCCTTCAGCACCCGCAGCACGTGGCGCTTCTCGGCCTCGGCCAGGGTGGTGAGCGCCTCGTCGCCGGCGGCGGTGAGCGCCAGCGCTGGCTCGCCGATCTCCTCCGGGAGGTGCTCGACGTCCACGTCCTGCCCGCGCGACAGCACGCTGCCGTGCTTCACCGCGTTCGCCAACTCGCGCACGTTCCCCGGCCACGGGTACTTCGTGAGCAGCTGCATCGCCTTCGCGGTGAAGTGGCCCGTCGCGTGGCGTTCCTGGTGGAGAAAGAGCGCCGCCAGCACGGGAATGTCTTCCTTGCGCTCGCGCAGCGGCGGCACGGTGAGCGTGAAGACCTTCAGGCGGTAGTAGAGGTCCTCCCGGAAGCGCCTCTCGCGGATGGCGGCGCCCAGGTCCTGGTGCGTCGCGCACAGCACCCGCACGTCGACGTGAATGGGCTGGCTGTCCCCGACGCGGCGCACCTCGCCGTCCTGTAGCGCGCGCAGGAGCTTCGCTTGCAGCGGCGCGGGCATCTCGGCGATCTCGTCGAGGAACAGCGTCCCGCCGTCGGCCACCTCGAACAGCCCGCGGCGGTTGCTGTGCGCGCCGGTGAAGGCGCCGCGCACGTGGCCGAACAGCTCGCTCTCGAGCAGCTCCGCAGGCAGCGCCGCGCAGTTGACGGCGACGAACTCCTTCGAGCGCCGCTCGCTGTTGGCGTGGAGCGCGCGCGCCAGCACCTCCTTGCCCGACCCCGACTCTCCGCGAATGACGACCGACGCGTCGGTGTGGGCGATGGTCGCGGCCTTCTCGAGCACCGCCTGCATCGCCGCGCTCTGCGCCACCATGCGGCTGCAGCGCCGGCCCGCCTCGCCTTCAGGCTGCTTGCGGCAGATGCGGCACAGCAGGCCGCCGCTCTCGAAGGGCGTGTCGCAGGTGCCGGACGTGACGGGGACGGGGAAGGCCTGAGCCATGTTTCGAACTGAAAACAGACGTTCCGATTCTGGGCAAGCCCGAAACGTGCGCGATGCAGCGGATTCACTATGGCGCGGCATCAACGCAGCTTTTTCGCCCCTGAGACTGGGACATTCCCGGTCGCGGTGCGGCAAAAAGCCGCAGGCCCGGCGCGTGCAGGCGGCCGCGACAGATCGCCGCACCCCGCGGCGTCTTTGGCGTGAAACACCAAGGGAGGCAGCATGAACAGGCATCGGTTGCTCGCCGCGGCGCTCGCATTGGTCGCGACCGTGGCGTGGTCGGGTGAAAACCTGCAGGACGTGATGAAGCGCCGCGGGCTGACCCAGCAGGACCTGCTGGCGGCGGCGAAGACGTACGTGCCCACGGGCAAGCGCGACGAGTTCATCGCGTTCAGCTCGGGCGGCCAGTCGGGCCAGGTCATCGTCTACGGCATCCCGTCGATGCGCATCCTCAAGTACATCGGCGTCTTCACGCCGGAGCCGTGGCAGGGCTACGGCTTCGACGAGGAGTCGAAGGCCGTGCTGAAGGGAGGGGCGATTCGCGGCAAGGAGGTGGCGTGGGGTGACTCGCACCACCCGGCGGTGTCGGAGACGAACGGCGAGTACGACGGCCAGTTCCTCTTCATCAACGACAAGGCCAACCCGCGCATCGCGGTCATCGACCTGCGCGACTTCGAGACCAAGCAGATCGTCTCGAACCCGCTGTTCAAGAACGAGCACGGCGGCGCCTTCGTCACGCCGAACACCGAGTACGTGATGGAGGCGGTGCAGTACGCCGCCCCGTTCGAGGACAAGTACGTCCCGCTCGACCAGTTCAACGAGAAGTACCGCGGCGGCCTGTCGTACTGGAAGTTCGACCGGCAGAAGGGGCGCATCGTCCCCGAGCAGTCCTTCTTCTTCGAGCTGCCGCCGTACAGCCAGGACCTGTCGGACGCGGGCAAGGGCCCGTCGCTCGGCTGGGGCTTCACCAACTCGTTCTGCACCGAGCGCTACGTCGGCGGCATCGAGCTCGGTCGTCCCCCGTTCGAGGCCGGCTGCTCCGCGAAGGACACCGACTTTCTGCACATCACCAACTGGAAGAAGGCGGCCGAGCTGGTGGCGGCGGGCAAGGCGAAGAAGATCAACGGCGCCAACGTCATCCCCATGGACCTGGCGATCAAGGAAGGAATCCTCTTCCTCGTGCCGGAGCCGAAGAGCCCGCACGGCGTCGATGTCAGCCCCGACGGCAAGTACATCATCGTGTCGGGCAAGCTCGACACGCACACGATGGTCTACTCGTTCGACAACATCATGAAGGCCATCAACGAGAAGAAGTTCGAGGGGAAAGACCCGTACGGCATCCCCATCATCTCGATGAAGGACGCGCTGCATAAGATGGTCGAGATCGGCCTCGGCCCCCTGCACACCCAGTACGACTCGAAGCCGTGCGTCGCGTACACCTCGGTGTACGTCGACTCGCAGGTCGCGAAGTGGAACTACTGCGAGGGCAAGGTGCTCGACAAGCTGTCGGTGCACTACAACATCGGCCACCTGATGACGATGGAAGGCGACTCGGTGAAGCCGAAGGGCCGCTACCTCGTCGCGCTGAACAAGTTGGCGATCGACCGCTTCAACCCGGTGGGCCCGTTGCACCCGCAGAACCACCAGCTCATCGACATCTCCAACGACAAGATGCAGCTGCTCTACGACATGCCGCTGCCGCTCGGCGAGCCGCACTACGCCGTGGCGATTTCGGCTAGCACGCTGAAGCCGGGCGTTCGCTACAAGGTGGGCACCAACAGCCGCACCGACGAGAAGCACCCGGGCGCGGTCCGCGCCGGCGAGGAGAAGACCGTCCGCAACGGCAACAAGCTGGAGGTCTTCGGCACCCTCATCCGCTCGCACATCACGCCGGAGATCATCGAGGCCGAGGTGGGCGACGAGGTCACCATCAACCTGACGAACCTCGAGCGCGCCGAGGACGAGACGCACGGCTTCGCGATCTCCGGCCTCAACGTGCACGCGTCCATCGAGCCCGGCAAGACGGTGTCGGTGAAGTTCAAGGCCGAGAAGGAAGGCGTCTACCCGTACTACTGCACCGAGTTCTGCTCGGCGCTCCACCTCGAAATGCAGGGCTACTTCCTGGTGAAGCCGAAGGGCTACAAGGCGGCCGCCGGCGCGGCGACGAAGGCCGAGTACACCAAGGCCGACTACGACAAGCAGTACAACACCTGCGTCGAAACCCAGAAGGTCATCGATGGCGTGGTGGCGTGGATCGTCTCGACCAACTTCAAGGACTTCCCCGACGCCGTGGCGCTCGTCGAGGACGCGACCGACCAGCTGAAGGCCGCCGAGGACCCGAAGAAGAAGATGGAAGAGGCCGCCAAGAAGGAGGACTGGCAGAACGCCACGCTGTGGGCGGGCCAGTGGTGGCAGTACCAGGTGAAGGCCGCCGACATCGGCCTGCGCGCCAAGAAGTACCTCGAGGAGAAGGGCGCCAAGAAGGTGAAGTAGACCGGCGGCTGCACCACTCGTGAGGTGCGCGCGGCGGGGGGAAGCGGTTTCCCCCCGCCGTCGCGCTTTCCGGCAGGCCCCCGCCACCCTTCGGCTTCGGCGCGGTCCTTGAATTTCCCGGCTGCCGTCTCGACTGCTCATCCTGGGCGGCGGGGAACGGTGTTCTGAAATGAAACCTGAAGTCTCGAAGTGAAAGGACATGACGATGCGGAAGCTGATTCTGGTGGTGCTGGTGGCGGTGGGCGCGACGGCGTTTGCTGCGGACCCAAAGAAGCCCGACGCAAAGGCTGCGCCGGCGGCGGGCGCGAAGCTGGACGGGGCGAAGCTGTACGTCGAGCGGACCTGTGTGGCCTGCCACGGCAAGGACGCGAAGTCGCCCATCTTGCCTGAGTACCCCCGCCTGGCCGGGCAGAGCGCCGTCTACGCGGAGCGGCAGATGCACGACATCAAGTCGGGTGCGCGGTCGAACGGCAACACCGCCGCCATGAAGGGCGTGATGCACCTGGTGACGGACGAGGAGATGAAGGCCATCGCCGAGTGGCTGGCGGGTCTCAAGTGACTTGAATCAAGCGCGGCACGCTTCCTGCTGAGGGACGCGTCGTCGCCGCACGGAAAGGAAACGGACACCATGCATTCGATTTCGAAGGCCGTCGTCGCCGCCAGCTTCGCCCTCGCCGCCGCCGCGTTCGCGCAGCCGGCGCCGAAGGCCAAGGGCATCGAGTCGGCGGGCTACCAGTGGAACGCGCAGGAAGGCGAGAAGATCGAGGCGCTCAAGCTGAAGGGTGACCCGAAGCGAGGCGAGGAGGCGTACGAGGTGTGCTCGGCGTGCCACCTGCCGTCGGGGGCGGGCCGCGCCGACGGCACTTTCCCGCAGCTCGCCGGCCAGCACGCGACGGTGCTCATCAAGCAGATCGCCGACATTCGCGCGGGCCTGCGTGACAACCCCATCATGTACCCGTTCGCGGTGACGCTGACGGATCCGCAGGAGCTCGCGGACGTCGCCGCCTACATTCAGACGCTCAAGATTCCACGCGACAACGGCCGCGGCCCGGGCACGGACCTGAAGCACGGCCAGGAGCTCTACGAGCGCGACTGCAAGACCTGCCACATGCCGCACGGCGAGGGCGACGCGAAGAAGTTCTACCCGGTGCTCGCGGGCCAGCACTACAAGTACATGCTGCGCCAGGCGACGGAGATCCGCGACGGCAAGCGCCGCAACGCGAACCCCGACATGGTGAAGGTCATCAAGTCGTACAGCGACAAGGACATCGAGGCGATCGTCGACTACATGTCGCGCCTCGAGATGCCTTCGCAGAACGGCGCGAAGAAGAAGTGAGCGCCGCCGGCGGCCTCCCGTGAGCGAGTTCGCGCGGGAGGCCGGTCACCGCGGCCGGCTTTCCCCCCCACGCGAGGTCCTCGACATGTCGCCCACCATCAAGCAGTCCCCCTGGGTCAGCGCGCTGGCCGTGGCCGCCATCGGCCTGATGGTGGCGTCCTTCTTCACGCCGGTCTGGTGGGTGTCGCTGACGGCGCCCAACTACCCGAAGGACGCGTTCCCCGACGGCATCCGCATTCACTTCGGCTTCACCGGCGTCACCAACGGCTGCTCGACGCCGCCAAAGGCGAGCCACCACGCCCAGGAGGTGATGCAGGAGGACCTCGGCTGGCGCGACGAGACGGGCGACCTGACGAAGTCCGAGAAGGCCGAAGGGCCGTCGGTGCTCGACTGCATGCACGAGATGAACACCATCAACCACTACGTGGGCATGCACCCCATCGAGGTGGGCGCGCCGGTCGAGCGGCAGCTGGCCCGCTACATCGTCGGGCTCTTCGCCGTGGCGCTGCTGGGCTTCGCGGTGGCGTCGCAGAAGGCGCGCGTCGCGGTGTTGGGCGTCGGCTTCGCGGGCGTCACCGGTTGGATGTTCGTCGACCTGTTGGGGCGCGGGAGGCTGGACGCGGCCGTTGCGACGTACACCCACGAGGCGGGCAAGTACTTCAACGAGGCGGAGAAGATTGCCCAGTGGGGGCAGACGCTGCACAGCGTCACCCTGGGCGTCGCGGTGGGCCTCGTGGCGGTGATGGCGCTGCTCGTCCTCGCCGCGTGGCGGTGGCCGCGCTTCCAGCTGGTGCTGGGGGTGGTGCCCGCGCTGCTGCCGTTCTTCTTCGTCGGCGCCTTCGCGGCGTGGCTGTGGTTCTTCGGGCACAACATGCACCCGTGGGGCGCCTTCACGCTGAAGCCCTTCATGCCCACCGTCTTCGGCGATGGGAAGGTCGCGCAGTTCACCACGCACAGCTACCCGCACCGGGGCTTCTTTCTCTTGCTGGGGATGACGGTGCTGCTCGTCGTCGCGGTGGTGAAGCGCCGCGGCGAGCTGCTCGACGCCGAAGAGGCCACCGCGAAGCGGTCCGCTCCGTCCACCCCGTCGTCCTCCGAGGTCGCGCCTCCGGCCGCCACCGGCCAGAAGGCCTGAGGGGCCGCCATGCGTCGCACCGTCCTCGTCCTCAGCGTGTTGACCGGCGCCGTGCTGGCGGCGGCGCAGACGCCGGGTGGTGACGGCGACGAGGCGATGGCGCTGCCGTCGGCGGCGAACTGGGGCGCCTCGTGGGAGGAGCAGGAGGCTCCGAAGGCGCCCAACCGCTCCGACGTGCCGTGGCTGCAGCCGCTCATCGACGCGGCGGAGGACGGCAGCACGCTGACGCTGTCGGGCACCTACTCGGGCCCGGTGTTGATGACGAAGCGCCTCGTGCTGGACGGCCAGGGCAAGGCCGTCATCGACGGCGGCGGCAAGGGCACCGTCTTCACGCTGCAGGCCTCGGGCGCGACGCTGAGAGGGCTCACCTTCACGGGCTCCGGCGAGTCGCACTCGACCGACGACACCTGTCTCAACGTGCGCGGGCACGGCAACCTCATCGAAAACAACCGCTTCGAGGACTGCCTGTTCGGTGTGGACCTGAAGCAGTCGAACAAGAACGTGGTGCGGAGGAACTTCATCCGCTCGCAGGACGTGCCGCTGGGCCGCCGCGGCGACGCGCTGCGCCTCTGGTACTCCATGGACAACCTCGTCGAGGAGAACACCGTCGTCGACTCGCGCGACATGGTGGTCTGGTACTCGAACGGCAACCGCATCCTGAAGAACCACGGCAAGCGCAGCCGCTACTCGCTGCACTTCATGTACGCCGAGCACAACGTCGTCGAAGGCAACCGCTTCGAGGACAACTCCGTGGGCATCTACGTCATGTACACGGAAGGCGTGGAGATCCGGAACAACGTCATCTCCCACTCCGTCGGCGCGACGGGCATGGGCATCGGCTTCAAGGAGGCGTCCAACTCCGTCGTCGAAGGCAACGACATCGTCTACTGCGCGCTGGGCATCTCGTCGGACCTCTCGCCGTACCAGCCGGACAGCACCGTCACCATCCGCAACAACCGCATCGCCTACAACGGCGTGGGCCTGGCCTTCACCGGCGACAAGACGGGCACGCTCGTCGAGGGCAACGTCTTTGAAGGCAACATCGACCAGGTGTCGCAGTCGGGCGGCGGCACGGCGATGAACAACACCTGGCGCGGCAACTACTGGGACGACTACCAGGGCTTCGACCGGAACCGCGACGGGCAGGGCGACACGCCGTACGAGTTGTACGCGTTCACCGACCGCATCTGGATGGAGACGCCCAACGCGCGCTTCTTCAAGAACGCGCCGCTGATGGAGGCGCTCGACTTCCTCGAGCGGCTGGCGCCGTTCACCGCGCCCGAGCTGGTGCTGCGCGACGAGGCCCCGGTGTTCCTGAAGCCCGAGCGGGGGACGCCGTGAGCGACGCCCCTGCCGCCGGCCCCGCGCCCGCCCCCGTGAAGCCCGCCGCGAACGACCCGCGCGCGCAGGAGGCGAGGCGGCGTTTCCTGAAGGCGGCGGCGGTGGGCGCCGGTGTCGTCGGCGTCGCGCTGTCGGGTGCGATTCCGGTGCTTCGCGGGACGACGGTGCGGCTGCGCCCGCCCGGCGCGCTCGACGAGCACGACTTCCTCGCAGCGTGCATCAAGTGCGGCCAGTGCATCCAGGTGTGTCCGGTGAACGCGTTGAAGCCGGCGGACCTCTTCGACGGCTTCGGCGTGGGCGTGCCGTACATCGAGCCGCGCACGCAGGCGTGCGACTTCGCGTGCGACGTGGGGCAGTGCATCCTCGCGTGTCCGACGGGCGCGCTCGTCTACCACCGCCCCGAGGACGACCCGCCGCGGCCGGGCACCGAGGTGCCTTCGCCGCCGGTCCTCCTGGCGAAGCGGTCCGACCCCGAGCCCACGCTGAACTTCACCCAGCGCATGGGCCTCGCGACGCTGGCGCGGCCGGAGGCGTGCCTGTCGGTGCAAGGCAGGGGCGTGAAAGGCAGCGCGCGGGGCGAGCATTTCCGCGGCAAGCACCGCTACGTCGAGGTGGACCGCTGGACGCCCCAGCCCGTGCGCGAGCACGAGTACGAGCTCGAACGGTGCGACCTCTGCGTCCGCGAGTGTCCCATCGAAAGCGCCATCTCCATCGAGGACCGGCCCGGCCCCGGCGGCGCGACGGTGAAGATGCCCGTGGTGCACGAGGCCTGCGTCGGCTGCGGCACCTGCGAAATGGTGTGCCCCGCCGAGCCCGCGGCCATCGTCGTCGAGGCGCGCGCGCCCTGGAAGGACGGTGCGTCGTGAAGCGCACCGTCGAGCAGCTCCGCGTGTTGCTGGGCGCCGAGCCGAAGAAGCCCGCGCCCGAGGACATCTCCCCGCGCGCGAAGGAGATCCACGCCGCGAAGAAGCTGAAGAAGCGCGACTTCGACGCGATGGAGGCGCAAGTCGCCGCGCACCGCCGCAAGAAGAAGTGGAAGAAGCGCCGGTGGGCGACGCTCATCATCGTCAACCTGCTCTTCGTCCTCTCGTACCAGGTCGACGTGCAGCTGGTGGAAGGCAGCCTGTCGGGCTCGCGCTTCCTCGGCTTCCACCTGATCGACCTGAACAGCGCGCTGCAGCTGATGCTGGCGCACAAGCGCATCATCGTGAACCTGCTCATCGGCACGGCCACGGTGGGGCTCGTCTACTTCCTCGTCGGAGGCCGCACGTTCTGCTCGTGGGTGTGCCCGTACCACCTCCTCGCAGAGTGGGCCGAGAAGCTGCACCTGCACCTCGCGGCGAAGAAGCTGGTGAAGGACCACCCGCTGCACCGCGGCCTGCGCGTGGTGCTGTGGGCGACGTTCGGCGTGCTGGCCTACGCCACCGGCTACACGGTGTACGAGACCATCTCGCCCACCGGCATCGTGTCGCGCGCGCTCATCTACGGCCCGGGGCTGGCCATGCTGTGGGTGCTGGCGCTGCTGGCCTTCGAGGTCCTCTACACGCGCCGCGCGTGGTGCCGGTACCTGTGTCCCGTCGGCCTCACCTACGGCGTAGTGGGCACCTTCTCGCCGGTGAAAATCACCTACGACCTCACCAAGTGCTTCCACGAGCAGGACTGCCGGAAGGTGTGCCTGGTGCCCCACGTGCTGGACCACGTGGTGAAGGGCCGCGCCACCGCCGAGCGCGTGGATGTCGGCCCGGACTGCACGCGGTGCGGCCTGTGCGTCGACACCTGCCCGTCGGGGGCGCTCACCTTCAAGGTGACCGGTCTCACCCGCAACACGAAGTGACCCGAGGAGCTGCTCATGATTCGCCTCAAGAACCTCATCAAGCAGTTCAAGAAGCACCGGGTGCTCGACTCGTTGGACCTGGGTATCGAGAAAGGCGAGCGCATCGCGCTGGTCGGCAGCAACGGCGCGGGCAAGACGACGATGATCCGCTGCATCCTCGGCGAGTACACGCACGAGGGCGTGGTGGAGGTCGGCGGGCAGAGCCCGCGCAAGCACCGCAGCGACGTCTTGAAGCGCATCGGCTTCGTGCCGCAGCTGCCGCCGCCCTTGAAGATGCCGGTGGCCGAGCTGTTGCGCTTCTCGGCGGCGGTGTCGGGCACGAAGGCGGCGGACATGGAGGCCATCGCCCACCGCCTCGGCCTCGACGTGAAGCAGTTCGCGGGGCAGCCGTTCCACAAGCTGTCGGGCGGGCAGAAGCAGAAGCTGCTCATCGCCATCGCGCTCGGCCGCAACGCCGAGGTGCTCATCATGGACGAGCCGGCGGCGAACCTGGACCCCGAGGCGCGGCACGTCTTCTTCGACCTCCTCGCGGAGCGCTCCGCGAACGCGACGATGCTCATCTCCAGCCACCGGCTCGACGAGGTGGCGGCGCTGGTGAACCGGGTCATCGAGCTCGACCGGGGGCGCGTCGTGCTGGACGACCGCGTCGCCGACGCACCGCTCACCGGCATTCTCCGGTGCGAGGTGACGCTGCGCCGCGCGGACCCGGCCATCGCGAAGGCGCTGGGTGAGTGGGGCTTCCAGCCGAAGGACGGCGAGGGCGGACTCGAGTGGCGGGGCGAGGTGTCGGGTGCCGACCGGCTCCGCTTCATGGGCCTCGTGTCGCGCTACGTGGGGTTGCTCACCCGCGTGCACTTCGAGGAGCGGGCGGTCGAGCAGGCCCGCCTGCACGCGGTGGCGTCGTGAGGTGGCTTGGGCTCGGCGTGCTGCTGGCGCTGGCCGGCGGCTGCACCAGGGGCACGGGCGACGGACCCGCCGAGGTGAAGTGGGATCGCGACACCTGCCGGAGCTGCGGCATGGTCTTGAGCGACCACGACTTCGCGGCGCAGGTGCGCGGCGGCCCGAAGGACGAGGTGCAGAAGTTCGACGACATCGGCTGCGCGGTGACGTGGCTCTCGAAGCAGGCGTGGGCCGACGACGCGGCGACGCGCATCTGGGTGGAGAAGTGGGGCGGCGGCGGCGTGTGGCTCGACGCGCGCACCGCGCGGTACGTGGAAGGGAAGACGTCGCCCATGGGCTTCAACTTCGGCGCGGTCGAGCCGGGGCAGGCAGGGCTGTCGTTCGACGAAGTGAAGGCGAAGGTGCTGGCCGGCAAGGCGGCGCACTGAAACACGAGAGGGAGGCCGTATGAGTCACCTGCTGCTCACCGCGAGGCTGGACGTGAAGGAGTCGATCCGCGCGCGGTGGTTCCTCGTCTATTCGCTCATCTTCGGCGGCATCGTCGCGGCCTTCTTCACGTTCGGCATCACCGAGTCGCGGGTGCTGGGCTTCATGGGGCTGTCGCGGCTGCTGGTCACCTACATCCAGATCGCCATGGCGATCATGCCGGTGTTCATCCTCATCACCACCGTGCGCAGCGTGGCGGGGGACCGGGAAGCGGGCGTGTTCGAGTACCTGTTGTCGCTGCCGGTGTCGCTGGGCAGCTGGTACTGGGGCCGGCTCGTCGGCCGCTTCCTCATCGTCTTCATGCCGGTGTTCCTGGCGATGCTGGGCGCGGCGCTGTGGGCGACGTACCAGGAGATCGAAGTCCCCTGGCGCATGTTCGGCGTCTACACGGGGCTGCTCGCGGCGATGAGCTGGTGCTTCCTCGGGCTGGGCATGTTCCTGTCCAGCCTCGCGCGGTCGACGGACATCGCCCAGGGCGCGGCCTTCATGCTGTGGCTGACGTGCCTGTTGTTCCTCGACCTCATCCTGCTGGGCGTGATGATCCAGGGCCGCATCTCGCCGGACGTCGTCGTCGGGCTCGCGCTCATCAACCCGCTCCAGGTGTTTCGCACCGGCGCGCTGATGTTGTTCGACCCGCAGCTCGTCGTCTTCGGGCCGGCGGCGTACGTCATCTACGACACCTTCGGCGGGCCCAACTTCATCGGCTACGCGATGGCGTACCCGGTGCTGCTCGGCACGTTGGGCGCGGGCGCGGGCTACGTGGCCTTCAAGCGCGGCGACCTGGTGTGAGCCGATGCGGTGGCTCGCGCTGGTGCTGGTGGTGAGCAGTCTCCCGTCTCCCCCATCGGGGGCAGAGGGGCAGGGAGAGGGGACGAAACCCCTTCAACCGCTCATCGACGCGACGCCCACCGGCGGCACGCTGCGCCTCGCGCCGGGCACCTACTCGGGCCCCGCCCACATCTCCCGCCCGATGACGCTCGACGGCGCGGGCCACGCCACCCTGGACGGGCAGGGGCGCGGAACGGTGCTGACGGTGACCGCCCCAGGCGCGACGGTGACGGGCCTGCACTTGACGAACTCCGGGAGCAGCCACGACGCGATGGACGCGGCCCTGCTGGTGGAGGCCT
This sequence comes from Myxococcota bacterium, assembly GCA_040755835.1. Taxonomy (GTDB): domain Bacteria; phylum Myxococcota; class Myxococcia; order Myxococcales; family Myxococcaceae; genus JADLDB01. Next base: position 9,011 of record JBFMAB010000105.1, on the reverse strand, counting down.
CGGATGTGCGCGTGGCGCACAACGTCATCGACGGGGTGCTCTTCGGCGTGCACGTGAAGGGCGGCGATCGCAACGTCATCTGCGGCAACCGCATCAGCTCGCGCGAGGAGGAGGCCGGCATGCGCGGCGACGCGGTGCGGGTGTGGAACGGCCGCTTCAACCGCGTCGAAGGCAACGAGGTGACGCACGCGCGCGACCTGGGCTTCGCGAACGCGCCGGACAACGTGGTGCGCGGCAACGTGGTGCGGGGCAGCCGCATCGGCGCCAACCTCGTCTTCTCGCCGCGCACGGAGCTCAGCGGGAACTGGCTGGACGGGAACCTCGCCGGCGTCGCGGTGATGTACTCGAACGGCGTGGTGGTGCGCGGCAACCGCGTGCAGCACTCGATGAGCGTCGCGGGCTCGGGCATGGCCTTCAAGGAGTCGAGCCAGGTGGTGGTGGAGCACAACGCGGTGGTGCACTGCGCGGTGGGCGCGAAGACGAACGCGCCGACGGACGCGCGGGCCATCGTGTACTTCCGGGACAATCGCTTCGCCCACAACGTGTCGGCGCTCGACTTCTACGGGGAGAACGGCGGCCACGTGCTGCACGGCAACCGCTTCGAGAAGAACCTGTACCAGGTGACCGTGTCGGCGCCGATGAGCGCGCGCGGCCACGACTGGAAGGGCAACCACTGGGACGACTACGAGGGCTTCGACCGCGACGGCGACGGCGTGGGCGACGTGCCGTACGAGCGGTGGGCCTTCAGCGACCGAATCTGGATGGAGGAGCCCCGCGCCGCCTTCTTCCGCAACTCGCCGGCGCTGGAGCTGCTGGACTTCCTCGAGCGCCTCGCGCCGTTCGCCTCGCCCGAGCTGACGCTGGCGGACCCGGCGCCGCGGGTCGGCGACGCGCCGATGGACGCCGCGCTGCTGCTCGAGCCGCCGGTGGTGCCGTCGTGTCCCGAGGCGGTCGCCGGCGCGACGCCGTAGCGTCGCGGGCCGGAGGGCATCGGCGCGCGCTTCCCGCTCGAGCTCATCCCGAGGCCGGGAGCCTCTCGAGCGCCACCCTCGCGCGGCGAGTCCACGCACCGGACGACGCGGAGTGCACGCCTCGAACGCCCATGCCTGCAGCGAAAGCCCAGACGGTTCGCGCGTCGAAGCGCGTCACTTCGACGGCGGGTACTTCTGCAGCTTCCGCTGCAGCGACCGCCGGTGAATCCCCAGCCGCCGCGCCGCCTCGCTGATGTTGTCCCCGCAGTCCGCCAGCACGCGGTGGATGTACTCCCACTCGGCGCGCGCCAGCGTCGGCGTCTCGTGCGGCGGGCCCGCGTTGGTCGCCTGCTCGCCCAGCAGCGCCTTCACCACCTCGTCCGCGTCCGCCGGCTTCGTCAGGTAACCCGTCGCCCCCAACTTCGTGGCCTCGATGGCCGTGGGGATGCTGCCATAGCCCGTCAGCATCACCACGCGCGTGTTGGAATCCTTCTCCTTGAGCGCTTTCAAGAGCTCGAGGCCGGACTGCCCGGGCATGCGCAGGTCCAGCACCGCGTACTCCGGCGCGTCGTGCGCGGCGGTCAATGCGTCCTCGACGTTGGCGGCCAGCGTCACCAAGAAGCCGCGCTCCTCCAGCGCCCGGCCCAGCCGCGTGCGGAACACCTCGTCGTCGTCCACCACCAGCACCGTGGGCCTGCCCGCGTCATCCGTCATCTCGCTCCTCCATTCGCCTCGGCACCGTGAAGTGCGCCGTCGTACCCGCCCCCTCGCGCGACTCGAAGGACAGCCGGCCGCCGAGCTGCTCGGCCAGCGTCCGCGCGAGGAAGACGCCCAGGCCCATGCCGCGGCCCGGCTCCTTGGTGGTGAAGAACGGCTCGCCCACCCGCGACAGCACCTCCGCGGGTATGCCCGGCCCCTGGTCGCTCACGGCCAGCGTCAGCGCGTCGCCGTCGCTGCGGAAGGCCACCGTCACGCGGCCGTCGCCCGGCGTCGCCTCGAGCGCGTTCTTCACCAGGTTCTTCAGCGCCTGCGCGAGCGCGGCCCGCGGGCCCTCCACCTCGACGCCGTCCAGCCTGGCCTGCTCGGGCAGCGCCACGCGCTCGGCGCCCTTCACGTCCTTCAGTGCGTCGCCGAGCCAGGCGGCCGCCGAGAAGCGCGTCACCGGCTCGCCCGCCAGTTCGCCGCTCGACACGGACATGCCCTGGAGGATGTCGCGACAGCGGTCGACCTGCGCGCGCACCAGCCTCACGTCGTCCAGCGCGCCGTCGGGCAGCGTCACCTTCGCGAGCGCGCGCTCGAGCTCCTTCGACACCACGGCGATGGTGCCCAGTGGCGTCGCCAGCTCGTGCGCCGCGCCGGCCGCCAGCGTGGTGAGCGCCGCCAGCTTCCGCGCCGACTCCAACTCGACGTCGCGCGCCTTCAGCGCCGACTGCACGCGCTGCATGAAGGTGACGATGAACGCGGCGGCGGCCGCGAAGGCGAGCAGCATGCCCGTGAGGTGCAGCCGCATCAGCTGGGCGTGGTTCGGCAGCTCGAGGCTGTCCGGCGCCAGCCTCTCGAGCCAGAAGAGCGACGCGAAGCCGAGCAGGGACGCGCCGACCTGCACCCACTGTCGAGTCCGCGACAGCACCAGCGTCCCCAGGACGATGTTGACGAGGTACAGCGTGGTGAACGGGTTGAATGGCCCACCGGTGAGGAAGAAGTACAGCGTGGTGAGCGCCGTGTCCGTCAGCATCAGCGCGAGCAGCGAGCCCTCGGTGGCGTGCGCGCGCCGGTGCCAGGCCCAGGCCGCGGCGTTGCTCACGAGGCCGAGCGCCGGCATCGCCAGCACCCAGCCCACGTGCACGCGAATGCCGAGGCCCCACGTCGCCCACGCCGTCAGCCCGACGAGCCCGAGCCACACGAGCCAGCGCAGCCGCACCAGCCACGCGAAGTTGATGTCGGGCGCCTCGAGGCGGCGGCTGGTGAGGGTGCGCATGACGTTCAGCTGGAGGCCCCGGGTGAGAGCGGCCCGCGACGGGATGAGGTGCGCGTTCTCGGCGGGACGTCAAGGTGAAGTCTCTTCCGGTGCTCCGCGTCGCATGGCCCGGGCGAGCGTCGCGAGCACCGACGGGCGCCCACGCGCGCGCTCCTCGTGCAGTCTCTGTCGTTGCTGGCCTGCGGCGGCTCTCCGGCGGCGGGCCCCGGCGTCGTCGTGGCGCGCGCGGTGGAGGGGGCGTGTTCGACCCGGTTCGCCAGCGCGCGTGGGTGCCCGTCGCGTGCCCCACCGGCCGGCGCTGCGAGCGGGAACGCTCCGCCCGGTCGCGGTGTCGAATTGCCGATGCGCACGCCCCTCGTCATCGCGGTGCTGCTCTCCTCCACCGCCCTGGCGGGCGCGGAGGCGGCGAACGAGCTGCCCGAGGTCGCGCGGGTGAATTCACCCCGTGGCACGCCCCTGGTCGTGCGCGGGAAGCTCAGCGCGGCGCGGGGGCGAGCCCTCACCGCGCTCGCGCGCGCCGTGCAGCGCGACGTCACGCGCCGCTTCCTGTCAGGGGACGACCACTCGGGCCTGTCGCCGGTGCAGCTATGCCTCTTCGAGGAGGCGAAGTCGTACGACGCGTTCGTCGGGCGGCTGCTCGATGGCGCCCCCGCGCCGTCGCCGCTCGGCTTCTACCAGCCGTCGCTCCGCGTGGTGGTGGCGAACGTCGGGTCGTCCCTCGGCAACCTCCGGCACGAGCTGTCGCACGCGCTGGTGGGCGACGACTTCCCCGGCGTGCCGTCCTGGCTGACCGAGGGCGTGGGCGCGCTCTACGGCACCGCGTCGCTCCAGAAGGACGGCACGTTCCGTTTCGTGGCCAACTACCGGCTCCGCGACCTGCGGGCGGCGAAGAAGGCCGGCACGTTGCCGACGCTCGACCAGCTCGTCTCGTCGTCGCCCGCCGACGTGTACGGCGCCCGCGCGATGACCTTCTACGGCCTGTCGCGGCACCTGCTGCTGTACCTCGACCGCTCGGGCACCTTGAGCGCCTTCTTCGCGGACTTCCGCGCGGCGTCGCCGGTCGCCCGGGCCGGGGTGCTGAAGCGCTACGTCGACGAGCCGAAGTTCCTCGCGTGGACCGACACGCTCGTCATCGGCCGCTGACGACAGCTGGCTCGGCGCGCGCTCGTTCGGGCGGAGGTGTTGGCTGCGGAGCATCAGCCCGGAACCCCACGCGCTACCGCGGCCGCCACAGCGCGCCGTGCGCCGGCAGCTCCAGCCGTGGCGACACCACGTAGAAGTACGCGGCGAGGGACGCGCGGAAGCGCCCCGGCGGGCAGGCGAGCGGCGTGGGGTGTCCGTGCCAGTTGGTGTCGCCGTGCGCCATCACCACCAGGCGGTCCAGCTTCGGCGCGATGCGGGTGACGCAGGCCTTCGCGTCGGCGCTCCACAGCTCGAGGTGGCCGCCCCACGCCTCGTCCCAGTTTGGCGTGAGGAAGTAGATGGCCGTCAGCACGCGCTGGAGCGCGCGGCGCCCGTCGCGGTCGAAGTCGGCGTGCACCTCGAGGAAACCGCCGGGCGGCGTGAGGTGCAGGCCCGCCCCCTTGAAGTGCGGGTCGCCGATGAGGCCCTCGACGCCGGTGAGCGCCTCCAGCGCGTCGAGGAAGGCCTGGCCGTTCAATTCGTTGAGCGCGTGGCGCAGCACCGGCGGCACGTCGGTGAAGCCGTGCCGCTGCAGGTGCCCGAGGCGCTTCTGCTCCGGGTAGTCCACCGTCTTCCAACGCGCGTCCGGGGGCCCGGGGAACGCGGCGGCCAGCGCGCGCGCCACGTCGTCGCCGAACAGCCCGTCCAGTACCGCGTGCGGGTGGGGCTGCGCGCCCCGGTACGCCGTGGCCAGGGCGCGCGCGCGCGGCTTGAGCGCCGCGCCGTCGAGGAAAAACGAAGGCCCGCGCACCGCGTCACTCATGCTGGCGTCCTCGTCGGCGTCCCGGGGCCATGGTACTTCGCGGGGGGGGGAGGCTCGTCATGAATCCGCTCATCGCCATCGTCGCCGTCATCGGCTCCATCCCCATCGTCGCCTTCATCGCCATCGGCATCTACCTCGTGTACCTGTCCGACAAGAAGCGCACCGAGGCGCTTCAGCAGTACGCGCAGTCGCATGGGCTCGTCTTCGAAGGGCAGATGACGGAGCTCGGGCAGTGGGTGCAGGGCTTCAAGCTGTTCAACCAGGGCCGCTCGCGCCTTCTGAAGAACGTGATGCGCGGCGCGAAGGAGCGCGCGTCGCTGGGCCTGGGCGACTACGAGTACACCACCGGCAGCGGGAGGAACACGACCATCCACCGTCAGACCGTCTGCGTGGTGCGCCACCCCGGCCTCGCGGTGCCGCACTTCTTCCTGCGCCGGCAGCTCCCCTTCTTCGACGCCATCGGCAAGCTGTTCGGCGGGCAGGACCTCAACTTCGACGAGGATCCGGCCTTCTCGAAGGCCTTCGTGCTGCAGACGAGCGGCCACGAGAGCGAGGTGCGCCGCTACTTCAACGAGCGCGCCCGCGCGCACTTCACCGCGCTCGCGGAGAAGTACGTGCAGGTCGAGGCCGTCGGCGACACGCTGCTCCTCCACTACGGCAAGCGGCTCGACGTGAAGGCGCTCGACGGGCTGGTCGCCGACGCGGTCAACACCGCGCGGCTGTGGGCCGGCGAAGAGCCGTCGTCAGGCGCGGGGCGTCGGTGAGACGGCGCCGCCGCAACACATCTCGTCGGCCTCGTCGTCACCGGGGAAGTAGTCCAGCGGTGCCGGCGTCACCTGTGTGCGCCGGCACTCGTCCAACACCAGGCGGCTGGCGGCTTCGAAGACGGGGCCCCAGGCGGCGCTGTCCTTCACCTTCGCCTGCGCCGCGACGGCGGGCGCGAGGCGACCGAGGTGGTCGGTGAGGAACTTCCGCCGCGCGTCCGAGACGATTTCCACGCCTTCGGCCTCTCCGCTCCCGGCCAGCGCCGCCTCGCGCGCCAGCAGCGTCCCATAGAACTCGAGCTCCACGGCGAGGTGGTCGTGCATCTGCCGGGCGGCGCTCCCGTCGGCGCGGTCCATGCCGAAGGCGGCGTAGAAGCCGGCGATGTCCGCGAGCTCGTTGCCCTTCGACATGCCGCGCATGCGCCCGTACTCCGTCTCGTGAATGGGCACGCGCGCCTGGCCGCACTCGAACAGCTCGACGTACTCGGCCTCGCGGCCCGCGTCCGCCAGCCCGTCGACCAGCCCGGCGAGGCGGCGCTCGGCGTCGTCGCCGTCGGCGAGCCCTTCGGCCAGCGCGCGGGCGCTGCGCCACGTCTCGTCGTCCGGCCAGGCGGTCAGCCGCGCGGCGAGGCAGAAGGCCAGCGCGCGGCGCTCCAGGGCGTCGACGTGCGTGTCCATGTTCACTTCCCCAGCGACAGCGTGGTCCACGCCATGGTGAGGCTCTTGCGGCTGCCAACTTCCTTCTTGCCGCCCTGCCACACCGCGAAGGCAATGAAGGACTTGCCGCCCGGCGTCAGCACCGAGCCGCCTTCCGACTTGAGCGGCCGCGAGATGACGAGCGACCACTCACCGTTGGCCCAGGTGGCCTTGCCGAGGCCCCCGTGGCCTTCCTGCACGGACGACGTGGAGAAGCCCTCGGCGATGATTTCGTCGACGCCGGTCTTCGAGAAGGCCTGCGGGTTGCCGGTCGCGCGGCCGGGCGAGTATTGGTCGCGGTTGTCCTGCGGCTTGTCGCCGATCGCGCCCATGTCGTGGAACTCCATCGGGTACATGTCGACGTTCAAGTTCGGGTAGAGGTCCTTCGGCGTCGGCTTCCCCTTTTCGGCGTCGCGTTGGTACTGCGCGCGCCAGTGGAAGATGTGCACGGGCTGATCCTTCGCGCCCATCATCACCGGGGGCGGCGTGTCCGACGCCTTCAGCGGGAATTGAATCGCCGCGGCGTCCGAGAAGGTGCCCAGCACGCCCGCCTCGTCGACGCCGTCGTCCTTCCAGGCGAGGCGGAAGGCGACGCGCGTGCCGTCATGCACGGCCTGAACCTTCACCTCGCTGGTGGTGGTGGCCTCGGGCCGCGGCGTCACCATGGGCTGCGCCATGAGCGGCACGGCCAGCGGCGCCGGCGCGCTCTTCCACACCGCCGCGGCCGGATCGGCCTTCGACAGGTCCGCCTTCACCAACGGCACCTGCAGCTCACCCTGGGCCAGCGCCGCGCTCGCGACAAAGCAGGACAGGACAATCGTTCGCATGGCTCTCATTTCCTCGTCACGGGGTGTTGTTGCGCACGGCGCCGAGACGTTCGTCCCAGGCCGGGCGCTCCACCACGGGCTCCGTGATGGGGACGCGGGCGACTTCCGTCCCCACCTCGTTGAAGCCCACCGCCATGTCCTTCTCGACGGCGAAGCGGTGGATGATGCGGTCCGTCGAGCCGATGAGCACCATCAGCGCCTGGGCCGTCTTGTCCTTCGCGATGCCCTGGTACGCCTTGATGGCGTCGTCCACCTTCGGGCCGAACATCTGCTGCAGGTAGGCGCGGTCCGCGTGAATGGGCGGCAGGTAGTAGATGTTGGGCTCCAGCCCGAGCTGCGGGTAGTACGGCAGCGCCAGCCCCTTCTTGTGCACCAGGTAGTCGATGGGGTTGTCGTCCCGCGCCTTCCACGGCGGGTTGATGAAGCCCATCACCCGAATCTTGCCGATGCAGTTGACGACGCACTGCGGCTGAATGCCCTGCTCGACGGCCGGGTAGCAGCCCACGCACTTCTCGGAGACGCGCGTGTACGGGTTGTACATGGACTTCTTGTACGGGCAGGCCCGCACGCACTCGCCGTAGCCCTTGCAGCGCGACTGGTCGATGAGGACGATGCCGTCCTCCTCGCGCTTGTAGATGGCCTTGCGCGGGCACGCTGCGAGGCACGCCGGGTAGGTGCAGTGCGCGCAGGTGCGCGGCAGGTAGAAGAACCACTTGTCGTGCGGCAGCGCGCTGAAGGCCGCGCCCCCTTCGCCGACCGGCCCGCCGGCGCAGTCGTCCTCGCCGACGTTCGGGTACATCCAGTCGGCGTCTTCGGGGTTGAAGTGCAGCGCGCGCTCGTTGGGCGGCGCCGCCTCGAAGATGGTCTTCCCCGCGTAGGTGCCGTTCTTCGCCCAGTCCTGTCGCCCCAGCTTCTCCAGCACCCGCAGGTCCCACGCGAGCGGGTACCCGCCGTACGGCTTGGTCTCGACGTTGTTCCAGAACATGTACTCCTGGCCGCGCGCGCTGGTCCACGTCGTCTTGCAGGCCAGCGTGCACGTCTGGCACGCGATGCACTTGTTGAGGTCGAAGACGATGGCCCACTGCCGCCTGGGCCTCGCCTCGCCGTACGGGTACTCCATGTCCCGCTTGAGCTGCCAGTTCTTCACGCTCATGTGTCGTTCTCGCTTTCGACGTCGTGGAGGGAGAAGGCGGCTCAGCCCTTCTTGATGAAGGCGCCCTTGATGTACTGGCGCATCGCGTCGCTCTCGAGCGTGGGCCGGAAGCCCAGCTCGGCCGGCCGCCAGCGGCCCCTGCCGCCAAGGCCGCCCGCCTCCGCCTTCGTCAGCTTCACGAAGGCCTCGCGCGGCGCGCCCACCGGGCAGTGGATGTCGGGCGCGAAGCCCTTCATCAGCTGCTGGCCGAACATGTCCTTGTGGAGGAGCGTCTCGGTCATCAGCGTCGGCTTGAGCCACGCCCGAGTCGCCGACTGGTGGCTGCCGGTGCGGTACATGGCCTGGTATTGGGTGAACTCATTGCGGGCGAGCCCGTCGGCGCGCTTCTCGCTGCCGCGGACCGAGCCGTAGGTGGCGCCGTACATGTTGTGCCAGGTGCGGGCGACGTTGCGCGGCGTGCCCGGGTAGTAGCGCACGCGCAGCAGGAGGCGGCTCACCTTGTACGCCTCGGTGCCTTCCTTCCAGCCGCGGAACGGGCGGTCGCTCGGGTCCGCGTCAGGTGAAACAGGCGGGAGCTTACGCAAGCGTCGGGACGGGCACGTCGTAGCCGAGGCTGCGGAGGCGACGAACGAGGCCCCGGGCGAGGCGTTCGCGGTCGCGGCCGTCGAAGTGGTGTG
>JBFMAB010000104.1:0-10292 GCA_040755835.1 Myxococcota bacterium | reverse complement strand
CGCCGCCGGCGCGAAAGGCAGGCGCGCGAGCGACGAGGGCGCCGCGAGGCCGGCCAAAACGCCGACGGCGGCGCTGATGGCCAGCAGCCGTCCCAGCTTCTCCGGCGCGCGCACCGCGAAGGACGACCGCAGCCGCGCGAGGAGCTCGTTCGCGCGCATCTCAGTAGCCCTCGTGCTCGCGGCCGAAGTTGGACAGGAACTTCTTCTCGAGACCCTTGGACAAGCGCTTGCGCTCCTCGGGCGTGGAATTCCTGAAGTCGCTCACGCGGTCGATGGTGGCGGACTCGCCGGCCAGCGCGTCGGCGGACATGCCGAACAGCGCGCGCGCGTTGGTGAGGAAGGACAGCGCCGACGCGTCGTCACCGCGCTCGAAGGCCGCGGTGGCCGCCGCCAGCTGCACGGTGCCGATGGCGCGGACGGCGTCGGCGAACACCGCCTCGTCGCGCGAGGCCTCGAAGACCGCGGTGTCGCCCGTCACGGCGAACGGCACGTCCACCTCCGCGCGCCGCGCGGTGTCGAGCTCGAGGTCGAACCACTGCACCGTCGCCTTCACCCGCGGCACGCGGCTCTCATCCAGCACGTGGGTTCGCAGCTGCAGCCAGGCGTGGGTGGCGGCGCCGGGCTGGAGGTCGGCGAGGTGCAGCACCACCTGCGGGCCGCGGCGCTCCAGCGTGCGGCCGGGCGACGCGACGACGCTCATCCCATCGAGCTCCGTCAGCGTCAGCTCGACGTTGCGCACGCGGCTCGAGCGCGCCGCGGCCAGCTCGCGGCCGAGGATGTCTTCGAGCTGCGCCGCCGACGTGAGGAAGCCGTACATGCCGCCGCCGCGCTCGGCGAGGCCCTGCATCAGCGGCCCGTCGTAGTCGGCGCCGACGCCCAGCGCGGTGACGGTGACGCCTTCCGCGTGCAGCGACGCCGCCAGCTGCGTGAGGCCCTGGCGGGTGACGTCGCCAGCGGTGGGCTGCCCGTCGGACACCAGCACCAGCCGCCGCGTGCCGGGCGCGCCGGACAACAGCGCCTGTCCCCGGGCCAGCGCCTCCGAAATGTTGGTGCTGCCTGACGCCTGCACCGCGTCGATGGCCGCGTCCATCGCCGCCTGGCCGTCCGCGTCCATCCTCCGGCGCGGCACCACCTCCACGTCCGTGCCAAAGTGCACGAGCCCCAGCTCGTCGCCGGGCCCCAGCAGGTGGACGAGGCGGTGCGCGGCGCGCTTCGCGTCGGCCAGCTTCGCGCCGTCCATCGAGCCCGAGCGGTCCAGCACCAGCGCGAGGCTGACGTCGCGCCGCACGTCGCGCTCGGTGTCCTTCGGCAGCTGCACCGCCACGTCGACGTAGACGTCCGAGCCGTCCACGTGGACGAAGCCGTGGCTCCGACGTGCCTCCACCCGGAGGCCGCCGCTCTCGGCGGTGGGCGTGCCGACCGGCGGCGTGGGCGGCGGCGGCGAGAGAAGCGCGGCGAGGCTGGCCAGCGCGGACAGCAACGCGGCGAGCGAGAAGAAGGCCTTCGTCGACGTCATGGTGGGCTCCTGGCGGTGCGGCGAGACACGAACACCGTCTCACGTGCGCGCGCCGCGCCTCATCGGTTGAACGTCGGTGGTCGGGTGAACGTCCGTCGGTCGGTTGACCGATGCCTCACTCGGCCTTCGGCTCGCCGTCGCCGTGCGCCTGCAGTTCCCGGCGGAGGAAGGTCGTCAGCTTCTTCGCGACGGCCTCGGGCATCGTCGCGGCCAGCGCCTTCTTGCAGAGGCCCGGCGTCGCCCGGTACGTCTTGAGGAACTCCTCGCACGGCTGACAGTCGCCGAAGTGGGCCTCGAGGCGCCGCCGCACGTCGTCGGGCAGATGGCCCTCCGCGTACTCCAGCAACAAGTCGAGGCTGTCACGGCAGGTGGTCATGGCGGGGCGTGCGAGACGTTCCATTCTCTGCGCGGAAGCCGTCGCAGATGCAACGGAACTTCATGGGCCTGTCGACCTGAAGAGATGTTCAGCCGTTTCGCTCGCCGTAGAAGTGGTCGATGGCGGCGCGGAGGGACAGGCGGGCGCGGTGGAGCCGGCTCTTGATGGCGGCGACGGTGTCGCCGGTGAGCTCGGCGATTTCCTCGTAGGACAGGCCTTCGAGGTCGCGCAGCACGAAGACCTGCCGGTACTCGTCGGCCAGCGACGCCGCGGCCGTCTCGATGGCGACGCGCAGCTCGGCGTCGAGCGCGTCGCCCTCGGCGTCGCGCCAGTTGGACACGGTGTCCATGAGGCTGCCGCGCTCGTTGAAGGTGGGCTCGACCTCCAGCGTGGACTCGAGCGTCTCGGCGGCGGCCTTGCGCTTGCGCAGGCGCATGAGCGCGGTGTTGGCGGCGATGCGGTGCACCCAGGAGCCGAACTGCGCGTCGCCGCGGAACTCCTTCAGGTTGCGGAACGCGGCGAGGAAGGCCTCCTGCGACACCTCGGCGGCGTCGGCCTCGCTGTTCGTCATGCGCAGCGCGAGCGCGTACACGCGGTCCTTGTGCTTCTCGACGAGCGCCTCGAAGCCCGACACGTCACCAGCCCGGGCCCGCGCGAGCAGGACGGCGTCGTCGGTCGGCTCCATGGCCGCCCCACCGTCGACTGTCCGCCTCGTCCCGTCAAGACGCATTTCGTTTTCCCGGCTGCCCACCGGCACGCGAACTTCTTCAACCCGCGGGCCAGACCCTTGTTCCCTTCCTCTCCGTACGTCTCGGCGGCCGAACGGGTTTCGGTCCGCGCCAACACGACGAAGGCCCGCCGCCGGTGCTCGCTCACTCCTGGTCCTCCTCGTCGGACAGGCGAAATCGAAGCGGCACGAGGACCTCGACTTCCGGCCGCCCGACCGAACTCGGCACTGGAGGGAATGGCGCGGCGTGCGCCACCGCGTCGCGGACGCACGTCGAGAGCAGGTCCTGGTCGGCCTCGACGACGGCCACGGACAGCAGGTGTCCATCGGCACGAATGCCGAGCCGCACCAGGACGCGACCTTCGATGCCCAGGCGCTGCGCCGCCGCGGGGTAGCGCTTGTGTTGGTCGATGCGCCTTCGGACCAGCTCCAGGTACTCGCCGAGCGCGGCAAGAGAACCCGGGCCTCCTCCGCCGACGCTGGCGCCCACGCCGCTCCCATGTCCCGGGCCCCGTCCGGCCCCGTCGCCTCCGGGGATTCCGTCACCGTCCCCGGTGGGCTCGCCGGCGACGACGTCTTCGTCCTGTCGCGCGACATCGGACGCTGCGGCCAGCCCCGGCGCGTCCATCGACGACTGGGCGTCATCGGGGGCGGGGTGGACCATCGCCTCGGGCTCAGGTGGCGCTTCCACCGCGGGTTGCGGGAGCCGCGCTGCTGCCGCGGCCCTGGGCGAGGCACGCCGTGGACGTGTCGCGCGGGCGACGGAAGGTTCCAGCGGTGTCATTGCGGCCCTCACGTCCGGCGCCGCGCCTTCACCCGAAGGTGCTGACGAAGGCAGGTGCACGATGGAAAAGACGAGCGGCGCCCGGCGCTGTTGCACGCGTGAAGGTCCGTTCCCCAGAAGCAGGCTGGCCGCCGAGGCGAGGGCGGCGTGGCCCAACGCCGAGAGCGTGAAGCAGGTCGCCAGGGCACGCATTCCGTCACTCCGCCCCGGTGACGCCAACCGGCGCCGGCGCAGCGGCCGGCAACTCGCGCAGCGCCTGTCGCTTCTGGCGCCGCCGCAGCAGGGGGATGAGCCACAGGTAGAGGCCCGTTCCGACGAAGCCGATGAGCGAGACCGCCACGACGTCGTAGACCAACCACGCACGACCGCCGAAGAACGCGCCGGTGTGCAGGTCCGCGAGCACCTTGCCGAGTGCGACGCTCTGCGCCCTCGAAGCGGGAACTCGACCGAGCTCCAGCAGACGCAACTCACCTCCGGCTGTGGCGATGAGCGCGTCGCCACCCGCGAGCATCAGCGGTTGGCCCGCGGCGGTCGCTCCGGTGGACCGCTCCGGCGTCGCAAGCGCGCGCCACTCGCCGTCCTCGGCTTGCCCCCAGAGCGGCGTGAGGACGGAGGCGCCCTCGTGGCCACCGAAGAGGGCAATCCTTCTTCCGCCGCTCGAGGCGAGCGCGACGACGCCGCCGCGCTCCGTCGGCGCACGGCCGTACCCGACCGCGTCGTTGCCCCAAAACAGCCCCTGCCGGGTGCCGACCAACCAGGTCCGTTCACCGCCCGGGCTGGCCTCGAGGACGGCGGTCACCAGCACGTCGCCCTTCTCGTTTCGAGCGCCCGCCGCATCAGCCAGCGCCTGCGAGATGGCCGTCCGCTTCCCCGTCTTCGGCTCCAGGATGAAGGCCCCTTCCTTGTGGGCCGCGACCAGCACCTCGCCGGCGCTCGAGCGGTTGAGGCCGACGACGTCCCGGAAGCCGCCGACTCGCTCGCAGCGGATGGCGCCGTCGCTGCAGCGAAGCAGTCCGCTCTTCCGGGTGCCCACCCAGAGATGTCCTTCGGTGAACAGGAGCGCCTCGACTTCGAGCCCGGCCGTCGGACCGGCCAGCCAGTCGAAGCTGCGGCCTCCGTCGCGCGACCGGTAGAGGCCCTGTCTGGTGCCGGCGAAGAGCTCCTCCGGCGCCCCGGGCCGGGCCGCCAGGGCGGTGATGCGGGCGTCGTGCCCCTTGTCCCGGTAGCGCGCGGGAAGCCAGGCGGTTGGCACCTGCACCGCGCCCCATCCTGCGAGCGCCTCGTCGTGAATGAGGAAGATGGCCGTCACCGCCTCGACGACGATGAGGAGGCCCAGGGCGACGCCGCACCACGTGTGAAGCTGGCGGCTCCAGCGCAACAGGAGGTTGCTCCCCGGCGGCGGCTTCGCGCGCAGAGCGGCCGCGGTCCTCGTCGAGCCGCTCGTCGTCATCGCGTGGCCCTCCGCCGTCGCCGGGCCGAGGCGGCGACGACCAGCAGGAGTCCGGCGAACACCGCAGCGCTCCCCGCGCTGCTTCCCCCCATGCAGCCACAGCCAGCCGGTTGCGGCTCCACGGCCGGCGCGGGGGCGATGTCGAGGTCTCGCACCCAGACTTCTGCCGTCTTGACGTGGACGGTGGGCGCACCGTCGGGGTCCGGCACGAGGTCGCCCTTGACGGCCGCGTAGAGGAAGTGCCCGACGACGGCGAGCGCCTTCACCTCGGCGGGGCCGTTGAAGAGCGTCCAGGTGCCGCCGCCATCGCTGGAGACGAACAGGCCGTCTTTCGTCCCCGCGAAGAGGCGGTCGCCGTAGCGCGCCACCGCCCTGAACTCCGTCGCCCCCGTGAAGACGAGCTTCCCGTCGCCATCCAGCTGCGCGGCGCCCGGGTTCATCCCGAACGGTGTGAAGCGGATGGTGTCGGCAGCCGGGTTGAAGTCGGCGCGGTAGAGGAGCGGCTTGCCCACGGCGAACAACGCCTCGCCGGCGACGTCGAACGTCTCGATGTCCACGTCCGGGAGCCCCTCGTCGACGCGGACGAAGCTCTTCCCGTCATCCCCGTTGGGCGCGTCCACCAGCCGCCACAGCCCGCCGCGCTTGAGGCCGACGAGGAGCCGGTCGCCCCGCGCGAGGAGCGCCATCGCTTCATGCTGTGCGAGCGGTGATTCGATGGTGGTGACGTTGGGCGAGAAGGTGCCCTTCTGCACGCCCTGCTTCGTCGCGCCGTACAGGGTGTCGCCGACGACGGCGATTTGCTTCACATCGGCGGAGGCGCCGGTGAGGTTGCCGATGATGCTGACCCACGCGCTGCCGTTCCATCGCACCGCGCCCGCGTTGCCGCCGAGGGAGGCGAGGAGGTCGGACCCGGACCTCACGACCAGGTGCCGCGCTTCCTTGAGGAGGCCGCCGCCCACCTGCGTGAAAGTCGCTCCATCGAGGCGGAACACCGCGCCGCTTCCGTCACCCAGTTTGGTGCCGACGTAGACGACGCCGGCGCCGTCGGTGGCGATGGCTTTGATTTCCTCCCCGAGCGCGAGGAAGCCGAGCTCCGTCCAACTCGAGGCGTGGTCGGTCGACCGGTAGAGCGTGTTGGAGAGGCCCACGTAGAGGTTTCCGTCCTGTCCCCGCGTGAGCGTCTCAGCTTTGATTTTCCCCGCGCTGTCGGACGGGAGCCCCGCGTTGCGCGCCGCCCAGCCGGTTCCATTCCAGAGGAAGACGCCCGCCTCGCTCGTCCCGACGAGGACGTCGTCTGCGGCGAACGGCAGGATGACCCTCACGTCCTTCTTCAGGCTGGCCGTAGCGCCGAGTCGCTCCCACGACGTGCCATTCCATCGCCACACGGCGCCCACGTCCTTGCCTTCCGGAGCGCCCGCGCCGCCCCTGGTGCCCGCGTAAACGTCGCCGCCCAGCACCGCCACCGACTTCGGCTCGCGCACGAAGGACGTGATGGCGCCTGTTTCATCGGTGGTCGCCTCGGCCAGGTTCCCGAGGTCGGCCCAGAGGCCGCCGCTGAAACGCCGAAGCTTGAGGTCCTTCCCGGCGGTGAAGAGGTCTCCCGCGGGCGTCGCCTCCATTCGGTCCACGTCGGCGAGGTAGTCGCCGAGCTGCTCCCAGAAGTAGCCCTCCGGCTGCACCACGGTGCGCACGCCGACGCGAGTCGCCGCGCCGTCGGCCACCCGCCACACGCCGTCGTTGCTGGTGCCGACGTGGAGGACGCCGCCCAGCCTGGCCAGCGACCGCACCTCGGCCTCGAGGCCCGTGCCGGTGAGTGGAGTCCACGCCGCGCCATCGAAGCGGTACACTTCTCCGCGCTTGAGCGCAGGCGTGCCCTTCGTCCCGACGTGGACGCCGTCGGCGTCGGCCATGAGGACGTCCCCGTCCACCGGGAGCTCCGGGCCGAGCTGCGTGACGTTCCCTTCGCTGCCGATGGCGAGGACGACGCTGCCGGCGGGCGGGCCCTCGAGCGGGCGCTTCGCGTAGACGTAGACCTGTCCGTCGGGGCCGACGGCGAGACGCTTCGGATCCCGGGCGGTGTCATTCTGCTCGGTGGTGCCCAGGGGGATGACCGTCCACGGGCCGTTCACCTCGGTGCTGAAGCGCCGCTGGAGGACCGTCTCGGCGCGCGCCGGTGATGACGCAGCGCCGGTAGCCAGAAGCGCCGCGAGCGGCCACGCGACGTGCGTTTTTCCCAACCTTCGAACGAATGTCTCCACCATCAGTCCCTCCTGTTGTCGTACTTCCAGGTGAGCCGCGCGAAGAGGCTGAACGGGGGCATGTCGCTGTCGCCGTCGTTGTCGCGGTCCCACGCCGTGTTGAAGAGGTTGGAAACGTCGACGTCCGCCCGGAGGTCGCGGGTGAACGCAAAGCCGACGCGCGCCTGGCCCTGGAGGAGCTGCCCGACGGGCGAGTCCGCGCGCTCGAGTCCAGTCACCGCGTCGATGCGCGGACGCGGGGAGACGTAGAGGACGCTGAGCGAGGCGTCGAGGCCCTGCCTCGGGAGCCTGCCGTCGAGCGACAGCGAGGCCGTGTGGGTGGGAACTTCGTTGAGCGGCCGGTTCGTCTCCGCGTTGAGGCTCCAGAGGTACGCGTAGGACGCGCGCGCCGAGAAGTGCTTCGAGGGGCGGAGTCTGGCTTCGACTTCGGCGCCGGCGGTCCACGCGCGGCCGATGTTGACGGGCCGCTCGAGCGGGAGGCCGGTGCCCAGGTAGTCGTCCTCGATGCGCTTGTCGATGCGGTCGAAGAGCTGGTTCACGAAGCCGGTCGCGGAGTAGGCGAACCAGCCTGCGGGGGCATGCTCGAAGACGAGCTGGAGCGACCGCGACTGCTCGGGGCGCAGGTCCGGGTTGCCGGCGGTGTACCGGGTCCCGTTGAGGTCGAGCTCCGGCACCGGAGAGCGCGTGCGGTACTCGAAATGGGGGAGTCGGTAGCCGAGGCCCGCGCTGGCACGAAGGCTGGCGCCGTCCGAAAGCGCCAGGCGGCCGGAGATGGACGGCGTGACGGCGGCCGGCCAGGAGGCCGTGTCCTCGAAGCGGACGCCCGCGCTGACGCCGTGAGGGCCGAACTCGACCTCGTCCTCGAGGCCGACGACGAAGTAGGGCTCGTCCTTGTCGTAGATTTTGTCCGGGCGCTTCCTGACGATGTCCGAGACGAGGATGTCTCTCGCGTCGAAGCGCTGCTGGCGCCCATCGGTGAAGGACTGTCGGCGCTGCCAGCGCCCTTCGAGCCAGCCCGTGAGCAGGTGCCTGCCGATGGGGTGGGTGTACGTCACCCGTCCGGCGACGAGCGTCTCGGCCACTTTTTCGGCCTCGGTCGATGCCTCGCGGTAGAGAAATCGTGCGCCGCTCTGGTGGAGGAGGTCGCGCTCCCGGTCCTTCGTGAGCCAGGCACCGAAGACGCGGAGGCTGCCGTCGAAGCGGCCTCCCCAGCGCGGATTCGACGTGACCTTCAGGGTGGCCGAGAAGTCGTCGCGGTCGTCGAGGCCGTGCTCCGTGCCCGCCTCGACGTAGCGGTGCGCGGTGCGGTCCACGTCCGCGAGGCCCTTGAAGTACCGCAGGCTCAGTCGCGCCGTCGTCGAGGCAAGCGCCTTCCATGCGAGGTCGAGCTGCGCCTCTCCCTTGCGCGTCGCGCGACGGTCGTCCTTGACGGTCGTCTGACGCAGAGCGCGGTCGAGGTCGTACGCGTCGGTCCACCCGGGCGCGGTCTCGAACCGTCCGAAGACGCGCATCGTCACGCCTTGCGCCAACGGACCTTCGACCGTCGCGGCGGTCCGCGCGATGGCGAGCGACCCGTAGCCGGCCGAGACCTGCGCTCTCCAGCGGTCCGCGGGCGCCCTGGTGACGATGTTGATGACACCGCCGATGGCGTCGGCGCCGAGCCCGAGCGCCTGCGGCCCCTTGGTGACCTCGATCCGCTCAATCTGGTCGATGCCCACGGCCGCGAGGTCGAACTTCCCGTCGACGCTGCGCGAGGCGACGCGCTCCCCGTCGACGAGCACCAGCGTGTACTCGGAGCCGAACCCGCGGACGCCGACGTTCTCGAGCCGGTCACCGGCGTTCGACGGGCCCGTGGCGGACAACCCGGGCACCAGGGACAGCGCATCGGCCGCGTTGGCGGCCCCGAGGCGCTTCATCTCCGGGCCCGAGAGGACGACGGTCGGGGCGACCCGATCCGCGGCGTGGATGGCCGCCTCCTTCCTGTCCTGCGCCGCTTCGATGACCACCTCACTCACCGTGTACGGCTGGGCCCGCGCCTCCTGCGCCGGCGGCTCGTCGGCCAACGCAGCGCTCCCGCCCACCAACAGGAAGGCGAGGCAGACCCGGAAGCGCGCCGGCGCGAGAGCAGCCGTTGATGAATTCATAATTTGATTTTGAGAACCAGTCTCAAAATCAGATATCGCGACGAGCGTCGGCGCGTCAAGCGCCCTCGCCCGCGGCATCCACGGCGGGCCGGTGGTTTGGAGGCACGTTCGCCCCGTCGGTGACGATTTCGTGAGCCACTTTTTCCGCCTTCTGCGCGTCCGGTGGTGGAGGCACCATGGACACCACACGGGCATTGTTGCTCTGGGTCGGACTCTGGCTGGCCGCGACCGGATGCAACTGCGGCGCGTCTCCCACGGGCGATGACGCGGGCGTCATCGATGGCGGCGGGCCCGCGGCGGACGGAGGGGAGGCGGCTGACGGCGGCGGTATGAGCGGCAGCGATGGAGGTGCCCGGGTGGGGCCGGACGTCGCCGAGTTCTCCTCGGCCGCCGGCCGCGTCAGCCACGCCACCGGCCTCACCGCCGACATCCAACTCGGCATCGCCCCGGCGCGCCTGCGCGCCTCGGGCGGAGCCATCACCCTCGAAGGCTCGGCAGTCCTCCAACCTTGAAGAAACGGGGTACCACCATCATGAAACGCTTCGTGTTTCCCGTCGTGCTTTGCGCCAGCTTCGTCGGGTCGGCGCAGAACGTCCCGCAGCAACTCGCCGTCTCTGCGCGGCTCTCGAACGCGGGCGCGCCGCTCACCGGCAGCCACACCGTCCTCACCAGGCTCTTCGATTCGCTGACGGGCGGCTCGGAGCTGTGGAGCGAGTCCGCCCTCGCAAACGCCGACAACGGCCTCGTCACGCTGATGCTTGGTGCCCAGTCGCCGCTGTCGCCCGCCGTCCTCGACGGCAGGCCGCTCTTCGTGGAATTCATCGTCGACGGCCAGGTGCTCTCCCCGCGGCTTCCGGTGGTGAGTGTCCCCTACGCCGTGCGCTCCTCCGTCTCCGCCAGCGCGGCGACGCTCCCCGGCGTCAATTACACTTACCCCTTGGCGACAATTACACCTCCCCATCGGTTGACCTGCGAATCACTTCTTCCTCGTCGTCGTAGTCGCGTCGGTGTGGCTGTGCGGTGGTGACCTCCTGTGC
>JBFMAB010000103.1:0-10926 GCA_040755835.1 Myxococcota bacterium | reverse complement strand
GCTACTCCACGCACATCGTCGTCACCGAGGCCTTCGTGGTGAAGGTGCCCGAGTCGCTCGACCTCTCGCGCGCTGCGCCGCTCCTGTGTGCGGGCATCACCACCTACTCGCCGCTGCGCCAGTGGAACGTGAAAGCGGGGGACCGCGTGGGCGTGGTGGGCCTGGGCGGCCTGGGCCACATGGCGGTGAAGCTGGCCAACGCCATGGGCGCCGAGGTGACGATGCTGTCCACCTCGCCGTCGAAGCAGGCCGACGCGCAGCGACTCGGCGCGCACGACTTCGCGCTGACGACGGAGCGGGCCACCTTCAAGAAGTTGGCGGGGCGCTTCGACGTGCTCATCGACACCGTGTCGGCGTCGCATGACGTCAACGGGCTGTTCCGGCTGCTCAAGCCCTTCGGCGCGCTGGTGCTGGTGGGCCTTCCGCCGAGGCCGATGGAATTGTTGGCGGGCAGCATCGTGTCCGGCAACAAGCGCTTCGCGGGCTCGTCCATCGGCGGCATGAAGGAGACGCAGGAGTTGCTCGACTTCTGCGCCGCGAAGAACGTGCTGGCCGACGTGGAGGTGATTCCCGCCGAGGCCATCAACACCGCCTACGAGCGCATGCTCAAGAGCGACGTGCGCTACCGCTTCGTCATCGACACGAAGACTTTGTGACGGCGCGGCGCCCGACGCGTGCTGCTGACGGCCGTCGCTGACGAACGTCTCTGACGCGCGTCAGAGTGCACGCGTTGGACTTGCATCAAGGACGCGGTGTCGCGCGCTGAAGCATGTCCGCACCTCTTCGCTTCACAAGAGAGGGACGACATGGACGACGGAGGTGCGCGGCTCACCGCGCTGCGCCGCAGCATCGATGACATCAACCTCGCCTTGCTCGAGCTGCTGTCGCGGCGCGCGCGGCTGGTGCGGGACGTCGCGCAGCTGAAAGAGCGCACCGGGCGTGACGTGCACGACCCCGAGCGGGAGTTGACGATGCTGGATGCGCTCGTCGAGGCCAACGAAGGCCCGCTGCCCGACCACGTCGTCGCCGAGCTGTTCCAGGACATCTTCCGGCACTCGCGCCGCTTCATGGAACAGTCGACGCGCGACGCACTGCAGGTGGCGCGGCTCGAAGGACACGCCGACGCGGTGGTGGAGGTGAAGGGCCACCGGCTGGGCGAGGCGCCCGTCGTCATCGCCGGGCCGTGCAGCGTGGAGAGCCGCGAGCAGCTGGACGCCACCGCGCGCTTCCTCGCCTCGCGCGGCGTGCGCTGGCTGCGGGGCGGCGCGTGGAAGCCGCGCACCTCGCCGTACGACTTCCAGGGCCTCGGCGAGCCCGCGCTCGAGCTGCTCGCCGAGGTGGGAGACCGCTACGGGCTCGCCACCGTCTCCGAGGTGGTGGACACGCGCCACGTCGCGCTCGCCGCGCGCTACGTCGACGTGCTGCAGGTCGGCGCGCGGAACATGCAGAACTTCGAACTCCTCAAGGAGGTCGGCCGCGCGGAGCGCCCCGTCCTTCTCAAGCGTGGACCCGCGGCGACGCTGCAGGAGCTCCTCAAGGCCGCCGAGTATGTGGTGGTGCACGGCAACCGGCGCGTCATCCTCTGCGAGCGCGGCGTGCGCGGTTTCGAGCGCGAGACGCGCTACACGCTGGACATCTCCGCGGTGCCGCTCTTGCGGCAGATGACCTGGCTTCCGGTCGTGGTGGACGTCAGTCACGCCGCCGGGCGCCGCGACATTCTCGCGCCGCTCGCCCGCGCCGCGCTCGCGGCCGGCGCCCAGGGTGTGATGGTGGAGGTGCACCCGCGCCCCGCCGTCGCCCTGTCCGACTCGCAGCAACAGCTGGACTTCGACGACTTCGACGAGTTTCTCGCCGGCACCCTCGGGCCGGCCCTCGCCAGACCGGAGCACCGCCCATGACGAAGAGGTTCCCTTCCACCCGCGACATCAACGCGATGCCGCTGGCCGAGCGCCCGGTGCGCTTCTCGGTGGCCTGCAACTTCGACCCGGCACTCTTCGACGAGCTGGAAGGGCAGCCGGTGTACGAGGTGTACGGCAAGCTGACGCGCGACTTCTTCGGCGGCGGCCGCCCGTCCTTCTACCTGCCGCAGGTGGACCGCCCCGGCCTCGAGAAGACGGTGCGCGAGGCGCACCGGCGCGGGCTGGAGTTCAACTACCTGCTCAACTCGTCGTCGATGAACAACGTCGAGTTCACCACGCGCGGACAGCGCGAGCTGCGCGCCCTGCTGGATTGGCTGTCCGAGGCAGGGGTGGACAGCGTGACGGTGTCCAACCTCTTCTTCCTGCGGCTCATCAAGAAGCGCTACCCGGACTTGAAGGTTCGCATCTCCGCCCACCGTGAGACGGACAACGCGCGCAAGGCGCGCTTTTGGGAAGACAATGGCGCCGACTGCATCGTCATCAGCGAGACGACGATTCACCGCGAGCTGGCCGTGCTGCGCGCGATGCGCGAGGCGGTGAAGGTCGACCTGTCGCTCATCGTGAACAACTGGTGCCGGCAGGACTGCGCCATCGCGTCCAACCACGCGGTGCTGTTGTCCAACGCCTCGCGCGAGGGTGGGCAGCACTTCCCGCTCGACTACTGCAGCGTGTACTGCAACGCGTGGCGCCTCGAAGAGCCGGTCAACTACGTGCGGGCCAACTGGATTCGCCCGGAGGACCTGCGGGAGTACGTCGGGCTCGGCTACACCAACTTCAAAATCGTCGAGCGCAACACGCCGACCGCGCTCCTGGGCCTGCGTGTGCGCGCGTACGCGCAGGGCCGCTACGACGGGAACCTGCTCGACCTGGTGCAGAACTACGCGTACCCGCGCTCGGCGATGAAGAAGCGGGACGAGGACGCCTTCTCGTTGAGGCGCATGGCGAAGTACTTCCTGAAGCCCAACGAGGTGAACCTGCTGCGCTTCCGCGACATCGTGCGGTGGGGCAAGTCGCTGTCGATGCTGTACCCGCGCGAGGGCGACAACCCGGTGTACGTGGACAACCGGGCGCTGGACGGCTTCCTCGACCTCTTCAAGAGCGGCTTCAGCTGCGAGGACAAGGACTGCGAGGCGTGCCGCTACTGCCACCGCTACGCGGAGAAGGCGGTGTCCTTCGACCCGGCGTGGCGGAAGGAGATGACGGCGCAGTTCGACCAACTGCTGGACTCGCTGCACGACGGCTCGATGTGGGAGTCGTATGCGCGCACGCTGGTGCGCGAGGCGCGACGGTGGTGGCGCGGCGCGACGAAGGGCGCGGCGCTGCGGCGGCCGGGCACCGGCGGTGCGGCCGTGCCCGGCCTTGCGGAGCGCCGCTTGAACGGGAAGTCGGTGGCCCCGCAGGAGACACCGTGCGCGCGGCCCCGCCCGACCGGCGCCATCAGCGTCGGCAACGCCGGGCCCGCTCCGGAGTCGCTGTGCCGCCCGGTGCCGGTGGCGTGCGCGAAGGGCTGCGCCGGTGGTTGTGGCTGCGACGACGGTCCGCGGGCGTCGCCACCTGCGCCCCCACCGCCCGCGTCGGACACCGCGAGGCCGCGTGGCCAGGCGGAGGCGTAAGTCGCCTCCTCCGACAAAACGCCCGCCGTTCGCCCGTGGGCGTCTACAGGTGCCGCCGCTCGAGCGGGCGTGGGCCGGGTGAGCCGGGGTCTTCAGGGCTTCGCCTGGTCGCCGCGCGTCGGCCGGGGCGCGGCCGCCGGCGCGCGCGTGAGCCACGTGTTCACTGCCACCAGCCCCACCAGCACGCCCGCGCCGCCGTAGAAGCGCCAGGTGAGCTGCTCCTCGCCGGGGAAGAGGACGTACGCCAGCACCATCGCGTAGACGGGCTCGAGGTTGACGGCCAGCGCCAGCGTGTAGGGGCTGAGCGTCTTCAGCACGCGCAGGCTCCACAGCCACGGCAGCACCGTGCAACCGACGGCGAGCGCGAGGAGCAGCCCCACGTCGCGGGCGGACAGCGCGCCCGGCGCCACGAAGTCGCCCGGCCACACGAGGAAGAGGAGCGACGTCACCAGCACCGCGCTCGACAGCTCGTAGAAAGTCGTCACCTCGGCGCGCGCCTCGCGAGCCAGTTGCCCATTCAACACGCCGAAGGCCGCCGAGAAGAGCGCGCTGCCCAGCCCCAGTGCGAGGCCGAGGAAGTCGGCGCCGGCCTCCACCTTCACCAGCAGCGCGACGCCCCCCATGACGAAGAGGCCCACCAGCAATTCGATGGGCGCGACGGCGCGCTTGAAGACGAGCGGCTCGAAGAGGGCGGTGAAGAAGGTGATGGTGGACAGGCACAGCACCGCCACCGCGACGCCCGCGTGCTTGATGCAGCCGTAGAAGAGCAGCCAGTGCAGCGCGACGAAGGCGCCCACCAGCGCGAAGCGGCGCAGGAGAGCGACCGGCACCGCGAAGCCCAGCTTGCGCACTGCGACGAGGCCGCCCATCACCAGCACGACGAGGACGATGCGGTACCAGACGAGCGTCAGCGCGGAGATGGAGATGAGCCGCCCGAGGATGGCGGTGAAGCCCCACACGAAGACGGTGAGGTGCATCAGCGCGTGGGCCTGCCCGGGCTTGAGGGGCTGCATGGGCGTCGCCCGCCTTACTCCAACCGCGGCAGGGCGCCACGGGCGGCGGCGTCAGGCGGGAATGGCGAGGACCACCGTGGTGGTGTTGTGCCACCCGTCGAGCTTCCCGCGGAAGCGCGCGATTTCCCCATAGGTGAGGAAGCCCGCCACCGGCGTGTCCGGGAAGCGCGCGCGCACCGCGTCGATTTCCCGCTGGAACGCGGCGTCGAGAATCAGGCCGCGGCAGATGCAGTCGAACACCAGCACGCCCGCGACGGGCGCGTCACCCAGCGCGGCCTTCGCCGCCTCCGCAGCGCGCCCGGCCGCCGAAACCATCGAGTCCGGCTCGCCGTCGAGGATGCACACCTTCGCACCCTGCGTGATGGACGCGACCAGCTTCAGCTCGCCGCGCGGGCCGACGCCCACCGGCGCGCGCGCGTGGTGCAGCTCGTTCAGAAAAAACACGCCCAGCTCGTTGCCGATGAGGAACTGGCCGGTGTTCTCGGGAGTCAGCGTGACGCCGCGCTCCTTCGCGTACGACTGGTACGCTTCGATGGCGGGCCGGCCGTCGAGCTCGTGCAGCACGTTGCCGTCGGCGCGCGTCACCGTCATCGTCTTCGAGCGCGGTCGCAGCCCGTGGTCCACGCCGATGCCCCAGCCCGTCTTGCCGAAGACATGCACCGCCACCGCCGCGTCCGCGCCGGACTGCCGCGTCGAGCCCGTCCACGTCTCCTTGAATCGGCCGTCGTCGCCCGCCGCGCCGCCCACCACCTGCTGGAAGGCGCGGGTGTTGGCCAGCAGCTCCTTCACCACCACCTCGCCGGTGCCGGCCAGCCCGTCCACCAGCAGCACGGTGGAGGACAGGCCCCAGCCGCGCCTCGCCGCCGACGCCATCAACCCCGCGAAGTCGCCCGCCAGCTGCCGCGCCGCGCCCGCCGGGTCTGCCTTCACGCCGGTGGCGTTGGTGACGGCGAAGGCCTGGGGGTCGAGCGTCGTCAGCAGCACGGCCACGCCGCCGGTCGTCTTCCCGCGCTCGGTGAACTCGCCGGCCGTGGTGCAGCCGACGACGTCGCAGCCGGCCGCCTCCCGCGCGGCGGCGAGCGCCACGTCGAGCCGGTGCCGGGCGCTGACGAAGAGGAAGCCCAGCGTCGGCGCCGCCCCGAGCGCCGGCCGTGCCTGCCCGACGGCGTCGTGAACGGCGCGGACCGTTTCGGTGGCTGCGGAGGCCCCGGAGGCGGCTCGGGTCATTGCGGCGCTCCATCTCCCCCCGCGGGAGGAACGGCTCCCCCGCGGGAGGAACGGCATGGTACCGCACGGGTCGCGCCGCGTGGAGGTGGGACACTCGGCGGGGGTGAAGGTGTGGGCCGTCTCGGCTAGCGTGCGCGCCCCGATGTCGACCAAGCCGAAGGACAGCCCGCAGGACGAAATTCTCACCAGCCCCGGCGGAGCAGACGCGCCGTTCCTCGACCCGTTCGAGGAGGCGCACATCACCACCACGCACACGCTGGTGGTGGAGAACCGCACGACGCTGAAGGTGCGCAAGTGCCGGCTGGCCGTCACCGGCGGGCCCGACACCGGCAAGGAGGTCGTCAGCGACAAGGAGCGGCTGCGCGTCGGCGCGCACTCGTCGAACGACCTCATCCTCGCGGAGGACCGCACCGCGAGCCGCCACCACTTCGAGATTCAGTACACCGAGCGCGGCTACCTGCTCATCGACCTGAACTCGACCAACGGCACGTGGCTCGACGGGCGGCGCATCGAGCGCGCGTACCTCTCGCAGGGCAGCCAGGTGCGCGCGGGGCAGTCGGTGCTGACGTTCAGTCCCATCGACGAAGAAGTCACCGTCGAGCCCGACCGCGACGGCGAGCTCTGCGGCATGGTGGGGCAGTCGGTGAAGATGAGGCAGATTTTCGGCCTCATCAAAAAGATTGCGCCCATGGACGTGTCCGTCGTCATCCAGGGCGAGACGGGCACCGGCAAGGAGTTGGTGGCGCGCGCGATTCACGAACTGTCGGGCCGCCGGCGCGGGCCGCTGGTGGTGCTCGACTGCGGCGCCATTCCGCCCAACCTCATCGAGTCGGAGCTGTTCGGCCACGAGAAGGGCGCCTTCACCGGCGCGGTGGCGTCGCGGCCGGGCGCCTTCGAGCGCGCCAACGGCGGCACCATTTTCCTCGACGAATTGGGAGAGTTGCGCACGGACCTGCAGCCCAAGCTGCTTCGCGTGCTGGAAAACCGCGAGGTGCGGCGCGTCGGCGGCAATGAGGTGCAGGAAGTGGACGTGCGCGTCATCGCCGCGACCAACCGCGACCTGGTGAAGGAGATCCAGGCGGGCAACTTCCGCGAGGACCTCTACTTCCGTCTGTCCGTCATCAACATCCAGCTGCCGCCGCTGCGCCAGCGCCGCGAAGACATTCCCCACATCATCCGCAAGGCGCTCGCCGACCCGGACATCGTGCAGCGGCACGGCCGCAAGCGGGTGTCCGCCGCGGCGATGAACATGCTCCAGTCGTACGCGTGGCCCGGCAACATCCGCGAGCTGATGAACGTCATCTCGCACGTGCTGACGTTCTCCGACGGCGAGGAGATTGACGTCTCGGTGCTGCCCGCGCGCGTGATGGGCCAGGTGAAGGAGCAGCCGCTGCCCTTCAACGAGCACCTGTCCTTCAAGGACGCGAAGGAGCAACTGCTCGAGAACTTCGAGCGCGAGTACATCGGCCAGGTGCTGCGGCGCTGTGACGGCAACATCAGCCGCGCCGCGCGCGAGTCGGGCCTGCACCGCAAGTCCATCGAGCGGCTGGTGAAGAAGTACGCGCTCGACGCCAAGGCGATGAAGGCGAAGAGCTGAAGTCCGCCGCTGATGCCGCGCATCAGCCAGGCCGCTGACGGCGCTCTCATGTCAGCGCGTTGGGAGCGCTGGCGGGCCCGCTTGACTGCGATCAGCCGGCCCGGGTGGGCGCGGGCGCACCAGGTGGTTACTCCTGAAGCGACACGTGAACGCCCCGGTGCGCTGGTACTCGCTGACCCCTGCCGAGACGCTGGCTCGGTTGCACACCTCTGCGTCCGGCCTGACGAGCGCCGAAGCCGCGCAGCGCCTCGCGGAGCACGGCCCCAACGAGCTCGAGGCGAAGGAGCGCGTCACCTGGTGGAAGCTGCTCCTCGAGCAGTTTCGGAACGTCCTCATCATCATTCTGCTGCTGGCGACGGGCCTGTCGGTGGCGCTGGGCCACGGGCTCGAGTCGCTCGTCATCGCCGTCATCGTGCTGTTCGCCGTGCTGCTGGGCTTCGTGCAGGAGTTCCGCGCGGAGAAGGCCATCGAGTCGTTGCGCCGGCTCGCCGCGCCGCAGGCCACGGTGGTGCGCGAGGGCGAGGAAGTGAAGGTGCCTGCGCGCGAGCTGGTGCCCGGCGACGTCATCGTGCTGCACGCGGGCGACAAGGTGCCGGCCGACGCGAGACTGCTGGAGTCGGTGAACCTGAAGGCCGATGAGGCGCCGCTCACCGGCGAGTCCGTCGCGGTCGAAAAGCAGGAGCAGGCGCTCGACGGCGAGCTGGGCGTCGGCGACCGGAAGGACATGGTGCACGCCGGCACGGTCGTCACCTACGGCCGCGGCAGGGCCGTCGTCGTCGCCACCGGCATGCAGACGGAGTTCGGTCGCATCGCCGAGCTGCTCTCGACGGTGGAGACGGGCAAGACGCCGCTGCAGAAGAACCTCGACCGCGTGGGCCGGGTGCTGGCGAAGGTGGCCCTCGTCACCGTCGGCGGCATCGTCGCGCTGGGGCTGGTCCGCGGACAGCCCTTCGTCGAGATGCTCGTCTTCGGCATCGCGCTCGCCGTGGCGGTGGTGCCCGAGGCGCTGCCGGCCGTCGTCACCATCTCCCTCGCGCTGGGCGTGCAGCGCATGGTGAAGCGCAACGCGCTCATCCGCCGGCTGCCGGCCGTCGAGACGCTGGGCAGCACGTCGGTCATCTGCTCGGACAAGACGGGCACGCTGACGAAGGACGAGATGACGGTGCGCCGCGTGTACGTGGCGGGCGAGGTGCTCGACGTGACGGGCGTGGGCTACGAGCCGAAGGGCGAGGTGCGGCGTGACGGCGTGGCGGTGCCGCCGCCGCCCGCGCTGCGAGAGCTGCTCGAGGCGGGCGTGCTGGCGTCGGACGCGACGCTGCAGCGGGGCGACGGCGACGCC
Organism: Myxococcota bacterium; assembly: GCA_040755835.1. Taxonomy (GTDB): domain Bacteria; phylum Myxococcota; class Myxococcia; order Myxococcales; family Myxococcaceae; genus JADLDB01. The sequence continues at coordinate 2,218 of JBFMAB010000103.1, read as the reverse complement.
GCGGGCTGGCACGTGCGCGGCGACCCGACCGAGGGCGCGCTGGTGGTGGCGGCGGCGAAGCTGGGCGTCGACAAGGCGGCGCTGGACGCGGCGTACCCACGCCTCGGCGAGGTGCCATTCACCTCGGAGTCGAAGCGCATGTCGACGATGCACCGCACGCCGGGTGGCCGCACCGTCTTCGTGAAGGGCGCGCCCGAGGTGGTGCTCGCGGCGAGCGCGCAGGTGGCCGGGCCGAACGGGCCGAAGGCGCTCGACGAGGCCGGGCGCGCGGCCGTGCTGGACGCTGCCAGGCAGCTCGCGTCCGACGCGCTGCGGGTGCTGGCCATTGCCCGGAAGGACGCGGGCTCGCTCGAGGAGGCGGGCGAGGGCCTCACGCTGCTGGGCCTGGTGGGCATGAGCGACCCGCCGCGCCCGGAGGTGTTGGACGCGATTCGCACCTGCGAGGCCGCCGGCATCCGCGCGGTGATGATCACCGGCGACCACCCGGAGACGGCGCAGGCGGTGGCGCGCGAGCTCGGGTTGCTCAAGCACGGCCGCGTGGTGACGGGGAAGGAGCTCGACGCGTGGGACGACGCGCGGCTCGCCGAGGAGATCGACACCATCGACGTGTTCGCCCGCGTGTCGCCGGCCCACAAGCTGCGGGTCGTCACGGTGCTGCAGGGGAAGTCGCACGTGGTGGCGATGACGGGCGACGGCGTCAACGACGCGCCCGCGCTGCAGAAGGCGGACATCGGCATCGCCATGGGCATCACCGGCACCGACGTGTCGCGCGACGCCGCCGCGATGACGCTGACGGACGACAGCTTCGCCTCCATCGTGGCCGCGGTGGAGGAGGGCCGCCGCGTCTTCGGCAACATCAAGAAGTACCTGATGTACCTCTTGTCCTCGAACATCGGGGAGATTGGCCTGATGGCCGGCACCGCGCTGTTGGGCATGCCGCTGCCGTTGACGGCGGTGCAAATCCTGTACGTCAACCTTGCGACCGACGGGTTGCCGGCGCTCGCGCTGGCGGTGGACCCGCCGGAGGACGACCTGATGCAGCATCGCCCGCGCGACGCGAGGGCGGGCATCTTCACGCGGCCCGTGGTGACGTTGATGGTCGTGGGCGGGGTGTGGTCGACGCTGGTGAACATCAGTCTGTTCTGGTGGGCGACGCACTCGGGCCGGAGCCTCGCCGAGGCGATGTCGATGACCTTCGCCTCGCTTGTGCTCATTCAGTTCTTCAAGGCGTACAACTACCGCTCCGACCGCCGCTCGGTGTGGCACCGCCCGTTCGCGAACAAGTGGCTGAACATCGCCATCGGGTGGGAGCTGGTGCTCATCGTCGCCATCCTCTACGTGCCGTTCCTGCAGCGGCTCTTCGACACCTTCGCGCTCTCGCTCGTCGACTGGCTCATCATCGGCGGCGCGGCGCTCACCATCGTGCCGGTGCTCGAGACGGCGAAGTGGATGGAGCGCCGCGGCTGGTTCGGCCCGCTCGACTGAATCCGCGCGGCTACGGCACCGGCAGCAGGCACTGGCCGAAGCCGTCGTAGCACTGGTTGTTCACGCAGAAACCGTCGCCGCACTGAGCATCCACCACGCAGGGCTTCCGCAGGCACACGCCCGACGAGCACGAGAACGTCGAAGGACAGTCCGCGTTGCCCGTGCACTGGATGACCTGGCAGCGGCCCGTGTTCGCGTTGCAGGTGGTGCCCTGCGGGCACGGCGAGTTGGGTCCGCAACCGGGCACGCACTGGCGTTGGCCCTGGCAGCTGCAGGGAATCGGCTCGCAGATGAGTCCGGTACGGAAGCCGCAGTCGGCGTCGCTCAGGCAGGTGCCGGGCATGGGGTTGCACAGGCCGCAGCCGAAGGGCGTGCCAGGCGGGGCGCAGCTCGCGCCCACATTCGCGCAGTCCTGTTGCGTCCGGCAGCACGGCGGCTGCGGGCAGGCGACCGGCGGGCACCCATGGGGAATCTCGTTCACGCCCCGGCAGCCTTCGAAGCGCGGTGTGCAGGAGCAGAGGAAGCAGAAGTCGGGCACGCAGTCCGGGCGCGCGCGGCACGCCTCAACGCCGAGGCCCGCGCAGCTCGCTCCGCCGCCGCCGCCGATGCCGCCACCCGCGCCACCGCCAATGCCACCGCCTACGCCGCCGCCGACGCCACCGCCCGCGCCGCCGCCGATGCCACCGCCGATGCCACCGCCGATGCCACCGCCCGCGCCGCCGCCGACGCCACC
>JBFMAB010000102.1:0-46920 GCA_040755835.1 Myxococcota bacterium | reverse complement strand
CCGCCGCCCGTGCCGCCGCCCGTGCCGCCGCCCGTGCCGCCGCCCGTGCCGCCGCCCGTCGCGCCGCCGCCGGTCCCGCCCCCCGTGCTGGTGGGGGTGCAGAAGTTGATCGAGCACGTCTCGCCCGCGGCGCAGGCGCGGCAGGTGGTGCCGCCTTTGCCGCAGGCGCCGAAGGACGAGCCGGGCTGGCACTGGTCGCTGGCGTCACAGCAGCCGAGGCAGGTGTTGGCGTTGCACGCCGGTCCGCTGCCGCTGCACGACGCGCCGGCGGTGAGGAGCAGGCCGCCGAGGAGGCCGGCGAGGAAGGGCAGGGCGTGGCGCACTGGGGACTCCCGGGAAAGCGAACGAGGCCGATGACATAGCCCGCCGGGTCCAGGCCTGTCGCCGGGAGGTGAAAGAGGTGAAACCGACGCTGGCGTTTCGGTCCACACGCCGCTACGCACCGCGCCCATGAGCAAGTCGATGGATGCGATCATGGCGCTCTGCAAGCGCCGCGGGTTTGTCTACCAGGCGTCGGAGATCTACGGAGGCATCAACGGCTTCTGGGACTACGGTCCGCTGGGCGCGCAGCTGAAGAAGAACCTCCGCGAGGCGTGGTGGCAGGACATGATCCTGCGGCCGGCGTGGGGCAGGCCGGGTCCGAACAACCAGGCGGTGCGCTGCGTGCCCGTCGAGACGCGAATCATCCAGCACCCGAAGGTGTGGGAGGCGAGCGGCCACGTCGGCGGCTTCAACGATCCGATGGTTGACTGCAAGCTGACCAAGGGCCGCTACCGCTACGATCACGTCCAGGTCTTCGTGCCCGCGAACGGCGAGCCGGGCGACAAGCCGGTGTTCGCGTACGTGAGCGACCAGCCGAGCGAGGCCAGGCAGAAGAAGAAGGCCGAGAAGACCTTCGGCGAGGTGAAGAGCGTCGCGCTGTCGAGTCTCCCGCAGCCATGGGACCGCGTCATCGCGCCCGACGCTGACAAGCCGGGCTCACTCACGCCGCCGCGGCAGTTCAACTTGATGTTCCGGACCTACGTCGGCGCGACCGCGTCGGAAGACGACGTGGCGTACCTGCGGCCCGAGACGGCGCAGGGCGTCTTCGTGCAGTTCAAGAACGTCGTCGACACCACGCGCGTGAAGGTGCCGTTCGGCATCGGCAACACCGGCACCAGCTTCCGCAACGAGGTGACGCCGCGGAACTTCACGTTCCGCAGCCGCGAGTTCGACCAGGCGGAGCTCGAGTTCTTCTGCCACCCCGACGAGTCGCGCGCCTGGTACGAGTTCTGGCGCGACTTCCGCATGGAGTGGTGGAAGTCGCTCGGCCTCGCCGGCGAGAACCTCATCTTGCGCGAGCACGAAAAAGACGAGCTGTCGCACTACTCGCAGGGGACCAGCGACGTGGAGTACCGCTTCCCGTTCACCGCGCCCGGCTTCGGCGAGCTGGAAGGCATCGCCCACCGCGGCAACTACGATCTCACGCAGCACCAGAAGACGTCGGGCGTGAAGCTCGAGGTGACCGACCCGGAGCGCGGCGAGCTGCTCCCCAACGGCCAGCGGCGCGGCGAGAAGTTCATCCCGCACTGCATCGAGCCGGCGGCGGGCCTCGACCGCGGCGTGCTGGCCCTGCTTTGCGAGGGCTACACCCGCGACGAGTCGCGCCCGAGCCCGGAGTTCATGAAGTTTCACCCGCGGCTCGCGCCCATCAAGGCGGCGGTCTTCCCGCTGGTGAACAAGGACGGCATGCCGGAGATCGCCGAGAAGCTGCACGCCGAGCTGACGCAGAGGTTCTGGCGCGCCGGCCCCATCGAGTTCGACGAGAAGCAGTCGATCGGCAAGCGCTACGCCCGCATGGACGAGGCAGGCACGCCGTTCTGCTTCACCATCGACGGCGAGACGGCGGCCTCGCACACGGTCACGGTGCGCGATCGCGACACGGGCCAGCAGCAGCGCATCTCGCTCGACGCGGTAGGCAGCTTTCTGTCCGAGAAGCTGGGCCTGTGATTTGAGGCGCGGGCTTCAGCCGGCCTGGGGCGCCGCGGCTGCGCTGCGTCGCGGCTGCGCTGGACGGCGGTGAGTCAGGCGAGCAGGCCGGCGCAGACCAGGCACGGCCCCGCGGTCGACGCCAGGAAGGTCTGGCCGTCGCGGACGATGTGCCACGTCGCGAGGTGGCCCAGCAGGTCGCTGAGCGCGACCCAGACTGACAGGAGCAGCGCGCCGAGGCGGGCGCTGGCGGCCACGAGCGCTCCCATCGCCGACGGCAGCGCCAGCACCTCCGCAGGTGGCGGTCGTGCCCGCCGCCGTCGTCAGTCGTCCACCGTCACCGTCACCGGCGCGCTCGCCTGCGCCGACTGCGCGAGCCGCGCGCGGATGACGTGGCGGCCGGGCGGGAGCGGCCAGCGCAGCTCGTGGGGGTAGCCCACCTTCGCCACCGGCTCGTCGTCGACCAGCCAGATGATCTCCTCGCTGGCCGGCGTGACGGTCGCCGCGAAGCGCACGGTGTTGAGCTCCGGCGGGGTGTTGGGATCGTACAGGTAGCGCGAGCGCGGCCGCGGCTCGTCGACGCTGACGGTGGCCTCCCGCGGCGCGCCGGCGGGGCAGAGCGGCGACTCGGCCGTCGGCGCGATGGTGAGGCGCTGGCTGCGCGCCCACGCGGCGTAGCGCTCCGGCAGCGCCAGCATCGGTCGCGTCACCACGTACGCCTTCGGACACGACGGCCCGGCTCGCAAGCCCGTGCGCACGTCGAGCGCCACGTCGACGTGGAACGGGCACTGCTCGGTGGGCTCGGTGCCTTTGAGGAACGTCTCGGTGCGCACGTGCGTGCAGCCGGGCCCCGGCCGCCGGCCCGACAGCGTGCAGATCTCCTCCTGCACCGCGTGTGGCGGTAGCGGGAACTCGACGGCCGGCGTCACGTGCGGCGCGCGTGTCGGCATCACCTCGTCCATCACCCGGTGCACGGCCGGCGCCGCGGCGGTGCCGCCCGACGCGAGGTGCATGCGCCGCCAGTCGTGGTTCCCCACCCAGGCGACGACGAGCAGGCGATCGGAAAACGCCGTCGCCCACGCGTCGCGGTAGCCCTGGCTCGTGCCCGTCTTGATGCCGACGGCGTAGTCGAAGTCCAGCGGCCCGCCCGACGGGAAGGCTGGCCGGCGCGCGTCGGCATCCGCGAGGAGCCGGGCGATCAGCATCGCCGCGTCGGCGGAAATCAGCCGCGCGCCGGGCTTCGCGGGCGCGTTGCGCGACAGCTTCAAGGGGATCGTCTCGCCCCGGTTCGCCAGCGCCGTGTACAGCGTGGCGAGCTCCCACGGCGTTACGTGGAGCGCGCCGATCGCCAGCGCGAGCCCGTACGCCTCCGGCTCGAAGCGCACGCCCTGCACGCCGGCGCGATCGAAGCGCGTCACTACCTGGTCGACGCCGACGTCCGACAGCACGCGCAGCGCGGGGATGTTGCGCGAGTTGCCCAGCGCCTGCCGGAGCAGCATGGGGCCCAGCCACGTGTGCGTGATGTTCTCCGGCAGGTAGAGGCCGCCGCCGTTCAGCTCGAAGGCCACGGGCGTGTCCGCCAGCTCCGTCGCCGCGGTGTGCGAGCCCTTCTCGATCGCCATGCCGTAGATGAACGGCTTCAGGCTGGAGCCCGGCGAGCGCTTCGCCTGCACGTAGTCGATCGCCCCGTGCGCGCCGACGTCGAAGTAGTCCGCGCTGCCGACGTACGCGAGCACCTCGCCCGTCGGGAGATCGACCACCAGGCCCGCGGTGTTGCCCGCGCCCTGCGCGCGCAGCGACGCGAGGTTCTCGGTGAGCGCCCGGTGCGCGACGCGCTGCACGTCGAGGTCCAGGGTCGCGCGGTGGATGACGCCGGGCTCCTCGAGCGCCTGCGGCTCGAGCGCCAGCACCGCGTGCAGCGTCTCGGGCGCGCGGCGCGGCTGCGGCACGACGTGCAGGTCGCTTTCGAGCGCGAGGCGGAGATCCTCGTCGGTGATGAGTCCACGGGCGCGCAGCTGCTCGAGGATGCGCCGCGCCCGCCTCAGCGCCAGCGCGTGCCCGTCCTTCGTCCACGGCGTCATTCGGCCCGGCTGCTGCGGCAGCGCCGCCAGGTACGCCGCCTGGAGCCACGAGAGATCCTCCAGCGGCTTGTCGAAGTAGAGCCGCGCCGCTCGCGCCACGCCGTGGCAGCGGTTCCCGTACGGCGCGATGGTGAGGTACTGCCGCAGCACCGCGTCGCGGCCGTGCGTGTGCACCAGCAACAGCGCCTCCGCCGCCTCGTGCACCTTCGCGAACAGCGTGCGCGACCTCGGGTGCTGCAGCCGCGCCACCTGCATCGGGATGGTGGAGGCACCCGAGATGACCTTGCGGTTGATGACGTTCTGCCAGGCGGCGCGCGCGACCGACGGCAGGTGCACGCCCGGGTGCTCGGAGAAGTTGCGGTCCTCCGTCTCCAGCGTGGTGACGACGACCTTCTCGGGGAGGGTGTCGGGGAGCGGCCAGAAGCCCCAGGCCTCGTGCGTGCCGGGGATCTCCCCCAGGAAGCGGCCGGTGCGATCGAGGAGGAGGTGCGAAGGCGTGGGCGCCTGGAGCGTGGAGTCCAGCGAGTGGAGGAAGAGGGCGGCGCCGAGCGCGAGCGTCGCGAGCACGACGAGGGCCCTGCGCCGTCGGGCGCGTCCCCTGTCCCCGACCCTCTCACCAGGGGGGAGAGGGGATTTCTTCTGCCGGAACATCACCTCTCGTGCGCGCCCGTGACGATGACCCGCATGCCCGCGCCGCGCCCGTGGATCTCCTCGCGGTACATCAGCTCGGCCCACGGCGGCGGGTGCACGAAGCTGCCTTCGCTCGACGCGCGCACCCGGAAGTGGAAGGTGAACGTCCCGCGCGGCAGCTCGGTGAAGTAGTACCGGACCTCGTGGTCGAGCCGCTGCACGTACGTCGCGCTCAGCGAGTCCGCCTGCGACGGCCGCGCGTCGCTGCCGGACGTCTCCAGGTTGGGGTTGAGCGGCTCGAGCCCGGCGGCGAAGGGTACGACGAGCGCCACGTGGTGGCGGGGCGCGTCGTTGACGAGCTGCGCGTGCACCTCCAACACCTCGCCCTGCGGGACGGTGAGCGCCGTGCCGGCCTTGTCCTCGTGGTGCGTCGCCGCGCTGCCGTCCGAGTGCAGCCACGTCAGCGACCGCGAGACGATGAGCCCGTTCTTTTTCGGCTCGGCGAGGTCGCCCGGCACGAGCGGGAGGTACACCTGCTGCACCCGCACGCCCACCGGTCCGCCGGCCACGGTGACGCCCAGCGGCGCCTCATTCGTGCTGACGCGGCGCGCGGCCTTCTTCGTGTCGTCCAGCGTCAGGCTGCCCAGCGTCTTCACGTCGACGATCGTCTTCGGGGTCGGCGTCTTCGCCTTCTCCAGGTACACGCCCAACGCGGCGAGGGCGCGCCGGTTGCCGTGCGTGGTGCCGAAGCCGGTGTTGGCCGATCCCTGCGACACCAGCGCGTCCCGCAGCAGCACGTGCCGCTCGTCGCCCGGGTTGACGCGCAACAGCGCCTCCCACACCGCGGCCGTCGTCGCCGGCGGGGAGCCCAGGTACAGCCCGCTCCACGACGAGCGATCACCGCGGATGCCGTCGAACACCTTCTGGCCCTTCACCAGCTTGAAGACGACCGAGTCCCACAGCTCGCCCTCCAGCGTCTTCAGGTTGGTGGAGAAGGTGGACGGGCGCTCGCTCATCGCCGAGGTGAGATCGGCGAGGCTCGTCGCGTCCATCTTCCGCCGCTGGCCGTACAGCTCGACCAGGTAGTTCTCGTCCAGCGTCCCCACCTTCGCGAGCGCGCGCAGCGCGGCGGTCTGCTGGTTGTAGCGGTAGTCGCTCCACAGCCCGCTGAAGTCGGTGCGCAGGACGCGCTTGAGCGCGTCGGTCGCCTTGCGCTGCACGTCGGCGTCGACGGGCAGGCCCGCCTTCTTCGCCGCCGCGATGAACTCCACGCCCTGCGCGGTGAGCGCGACGTCGCCGGTGCCACCCGGCCAGTAGCTGAAGAAGCCCGCCTCGTCCTGGTGCTGCTTGAGCTCCTCGAGGATGCGCTTCGTCGACGCCTGGAGCTGCGGCGTGAAGCGCGTGTCCAGCTCGAGCTTCTTCAAGAGCCCGCCGAGCGCGAGGTCCGGCGACACCTGGCTCATGCGCTGCTCGAGGCAGCCGTGCGGGTACGCGGACAGGTACTCCAGCGCCGACGCGAGCTCGAGCACGCCGGGCTGCGCGCTGAAGATGAGCGTCTGCGTCGCGGTGCCGGTGCGCGGCTTCTCCGGGTAGTCCTTCAGCGTCGACGCGCCCGGTTGCAGCGTCGTGAAGTACGCCGTCTTCTCCTCGCGGCGATCGGGCAACAGCGGCAGTTGGATCTCGAAGGCGTCGCCGGCCTTGTCCGACAGGCGCGTCACGTCCACGCGGACCGTGACGCTCGACGGCTTCGTCGTCGGCACGCTCTTCACCGTCACCGGCGTCAACACGCTGAGCGCTTTGTTCGCCTTGAGCTCGATCCTCTCCTGCGACATCGCCTTGCCCTCGACTGGGCCGGTGACGCCGATCTCCACGCTGCCGGGCCCTTCTGCGCCCTCGACGAGCCGCGCCACCGCGCCCGGCCAGAAGCGATCGCCCATGCGCACGAAGCGCGGCAACTGCGGCTGCACCAGCACCGGCAGGCGCACCTTGAGGGACGACTGACTGAAGCCGAAGCGCATGCCGCCGGACACCGCGACCGCACGCACGCGAAACGTCGTCAGGTCGTCCGACAGCTTCACCGGCACCTTCAGCGTCCCGCTCGCCGGCACCACCAGCGTCGCCTGGTAGTAGGGCACCGTCTGGAAGTCCTTGCGGACCTGGCGCTTGCCCGTCTTGCTCTCCTCCTCGTCGCCGCCGTCACCACCCGGCTCCTCCTCGAGCTCGGCCACGCGACCCAGCACCAGGTTGCGCGTGTCGCGGATGGAGACGGCCCGCTGGTTGCGCCGCACGAGCCCGGTGAGCGGATCGAGCGGCCCTTCCTTCGCCAGCGACAGCACCGCCTCGTCGACGAGCCACAGCGTCACCTCGCCGCCGACCGGCCTCTTCTGGTCGTCGGTGAGGGTGATGGTGAAGTCGTGCGTCGTGCCGGGGCGCGCCACCTCCGGGTGCTTCACGTTGACGAAGACGGTGTTCTTCGTGGGCTGCACCTCGAGGTCGACGCTCGAGGCCACGGTGGCCGGCTTGTAGCGCGCGTCGTCGGCCTTCCCTTCGCCCAGGCGACCGCGCATCAGCACCACGTGCACCGGCAGGTTCGGCACGAAGCGCTCGTTGATGGGCACGTCGATGACGACGCGCGAGCCCGTGACGTCGTGCCACTGGTAGCGGTTGCCCATGGGCTCTTCGACGACGACGAGCGCGCGCGCGGTGAGGAACGGACTCTGCACCAGCACGTGCGCCACGTCGCCCGGCGCATACGACGGCTTGTCGGGCTTGAGCTCGAAGAGGCCTTCGCGCGACTTCTGCCAGGCCTGCGGCGTCGAGCCGCCGACGTAGAGGTCCGCCGACAGCGTCTGCACGCGGCCCAACTTGTCGCGCGCGAACAGCTCCACCACGTAGACGCCCGAGTCCTTGATGGGGAAGGCGTGCGCCTCGGGCCCGGCGCCGGTGGTGACGAGCTTCTCCGCGATCTGCACGTCCTCCTGCTCGGTCTGGTACTTCGCCTCGCCGGTGGCAAACGACGTCTCGCGCAGCGTCGAGTGCCACACGCGGCGGAACAGGCGGACGCGGATCTCCTGGCCCTTCACCGGCTTCTCGTCGACGCCGACGGCGACGATCTCCGGCGACAGCTCAGTCGCCTTCTCGAGGTAGCGGGGGATCTTCAGACCCATGACGAAGGCCGGCAGCGCCTTCACCTCCGTCGACGTGGTGACCGGCTGCTCGTCGGGCCCGGTGACGGTCGCCTCGATGCGATAGATGCGCGCCGAGCCGTCGAGGTCGAGCTGCGGATTCATGGTGAGCTCCGCGGCGCCGTTGTCATCCAACTCGCCCTGCTGGCTGGTGATGCCCGGCGACTGCTGGGAGCTCGAACGCGCGAACTGCGTCGATGAGGCGAAGAGGAAGCCCTTGAGGCCCCGCGGCACCCAGTCCCACCGGCGCTGCGTCACGGACCAGGCGATGGGCTGGTGCGCCACGTTGCCGCCCGCGTAGTAGCGCGCGATCGCCTTCACCTTGAACGGCCCGTCGTTGCGCACGCGCGAGGCGCCGGTGAGCTGTACCTCGAACGTGGGGATCCGGTACGCCTCCACCTTGAAGCCGCGTGAGGCGACGTACGACTCGGGGCTCCTGTCGAACAGCCGCACGGTGAAGTCACCCGTCGGCAGGTCCGCCTCCTTGAACGTCGCCTCCAGCCCGCCGAGCGGCGAGCGCTTCACCGTCACCGGCCACGCCTGCCCGTCCGGGCCCTGCACCTGCAGGCCGAAGCGCGAGAGATCCTTCGGCACCGTCAGCCCGCCGCCCGCCTTCGCGCGGACGAAGGCCTTGATGAAGACCGGCTCACCCGGCCGGTAGATGGGCCTCTCGGTGAAGACGAAGCCCAGCGTGGTGTCGTTGACCGGCGCAGGCGCGCTCTGCTGCATCAGCCACGACAGCCACGAGTCCGACGAGGACCAGTGGTTGTTGGCGAAGGACGGGAGCCGCTCGCGGGGATCCAACACCAGCACGTCGTCGCCGCTCGTCACCGAGACGCGTGTGAGCACGTTCCAGCCCAGCGGCTCGAAGACGACGCGGCCCTCCGAGTCGGTCGTCTGCGCTGCCGCGACGGCGTGGCCGTCCTTGCAGCAGTGGCCCTCCAGCTTCACCGTCGCGCCCCGCACCGGCTCGCCGGAGTCCAGCGCGCGCACGTACAGCACCGCGCGGCCCGTCTCCTCGACGGAGGTGATGGAGAGGTTGGTCACCTGCACGCGCACGTACGCGCGCTCCGGCCGGCCGGTGAGGCGGCGGAGGCCGACGAGGTACGTGCCCGGGCGGTTCGCTCCGACCACGGGATCGAGGAGCGGCTTGAGATCGATGCCGAACGTCGTCGCGCCGGAGCGTTCGCCCAGCGGCAGGTCGACGAGCCGAGACACCAGCGGGCTGCCCAGCAGGCGGATGTGCTTCGCGAGCTCGTCCGAGCCGAGGGAGCCGGGCACCTTCGTGTCGCCCTCCGGCTCCTCGCCGGGGAAGGGCGGCGCCGACTCCTCGTCGATGACGACGGGCGACGACGGGAAGGGCCACAGGCCGGTGTGGAGCGGGTCGACGCGGTAGACGCGCACGTCCGCCTTCGGCTCGCCGTAGCCGCGCAGCGGCAGCGTGCGCGGGCCCTTCGCCTCGAGCAGCGCCGTGCCCTGCTGCCAGGCGAGGAACGGCGAGCGCCAGCCGAGGTGGAAATAGACGTCAGCGCCCTTCACGTCGCGCAACGGCCGCTGCGCGTCGTCGTGGATCGGCGCGCTGGACAGCGCCATGCGGTACAGCGTGTCGGGCACGAACTTGCCGACGAGCTGCACGCGGCTGCCGTACACCTGGTAGCGCAGGTCCGGCACCGCGGGCTCGAGGCGCACCAGCTTGCGCAGCGAGGTGAGCGTGAGGTCCCCCAGCGGCGCGGAGAAGACGAGCTGCGGCATGTCGCCGCGGTTGCCGCAGGCGAGCGCGAGATCCTTCGGCGTGGACGCGCCGCCGATGAGCGGGAACTCCGCGCTTCCACAGCGCACCGACGTGAGGCTGAACGGCGTGCGCGTGGACACGCGCGCCTGCCACAGGGTGGTGCCTTCGCTGCCGAGCGCGAGGCTCACCTTCACCACGAGCTGCTTCCCTTCGGGGACGTCCTCGTCGAGCGTGATGCTCCAGCTGGCCGGGTCGCGGTGCGTCGAGCGCGGCAGCGGCGCCAGCGCCCACCCGGTCAGCTTGCGCGCCGGCGAGTCGCCGAGGCCGGGGAGATCGCGCAGCTCGAGCGACAGCATCTTCTTCAGCGACGTCACCGGGTACGCCTGCGGGAAGGTGAGGGTGATGACGCGGAACGGGCGCAGCCCCTCCGCGCCGGGGGCGGGCGACATCGCCGAGGGCGCCGACATCATCGTGGTGAGGATTCTCCGAGTCCCGCCGGCGTCCACCTGGAAGCGCGCGAGCGCGGGCCACGGCTCTGCCGGGCGGAACTGCAGCGTGCGCTTGTCGAGCCACGTGAATCCGCCGGGCCACTCGGGCGCCAGTTTGAGCCGCTTCGCGCCGTCGTCGGCGGTGGCCTTGTCGCCCACCTGGTCCGAGCCGAAGTAGACGGTGATGGGATCGAAGCCCCGCAGGAACTGCTCGGGGAGGATCTGCTGGCCTTGCGCGCGCTGGCCCTGGTCGGCCGGTTGGTACTGCGCGAGCGCGGACAGCGCGAACAACGAGGCGGCGGCGAGCACGGCGCGCGTCATGGCGTCACCCCCGCGCGGCGCTTGAAGTCTTCGATGACCTCTGGAGGCACGTCGTTCCTTTCCCCGGACAGGCCGAGCAGCACGGGCTTGAAGGCGATGGGCGCGGCGCCGGGCCGCGGAGGGTTGCGCACCGTGAGCAGGAAGCGCCCCTTGTCGAGCGACAGGTATTGCTGGCAGCCGTCGCCGAGTTGTTGGTAGCCGTCGTTGAAGATCGCGCACTCGAGCAGCTCGCTCTTCGCGGCGAGGCCGAGGCCGATCTTCCCCTTGTTGGTGGTGTCGAAGCGGAAGAGCCGGACTTCGCCGGGGGCGAGCCACTCCTCATTTCCGAAGCCCTCGGTGAGCTGCGTCACCGGCTCTTGCGTCCACGCGAGCGTGCCCGCCTGCGCCGCGCCGGCGAAGGGCCGCACCAGCACGCGGTAGGTGCCGGGCGCCAGCAGGCGGGTCAACTCGCAGCCGGTGTCGAGGCCGTCCACCTGCAGGAGATCGTTCCCGCGGAAGAGCCCGCAGACACCGTGGTCCGCCGACACGCGCACCACCGACTCGGCGCCGACGACGAGCGTGCGATCGAGCCGGCCGCCCGCGAGCGGCACCGCCACCGAGGGCGACAGCGTCGGTCCGGGCACCACCGGCAGCTCGAGGCCCAGGCGCGCCCACTTTTCGCGGCCGGGCGTGTGCACGAGGACGCGCAGCGGGCCCGCGCCGTGCTCGACCTGCAGCTCGGCGCCCTCGCCGGCGGGGATGCGCGCGCGGCACGAGTTGAGGCGGCTGCCGTCGGACAGCACCAGCGTGCAGTCGAGCGCGCCCTCGACGCCGGTGAGGCGCTCGCCCTTCGCCGCCGGCACCTGGAAGCGCAGCGTGCCGGGCGTGCGCGGGCTGTCCTCGAAGAAGCCGGTGAAGGCCACCTGGCGCGGCGCGCCCTCGAGCAACACCGTGGCCGTCTCCGCGCGGCCTTCCGGCGCGATGAAGACGGCGCTGCCGCCCTGGCCGGTGAAGGTGCAGCGCGCGAGCTCGTTCGTCGGCGCGCACACGTCCAGCGCGGCGCCGGCGTCGTCCAGCAGCACGCCCCACGCGCCCTTCGGCAGCGTCGCGTCGACGCGCGCGCGGGCCTGGCCGGGCAGGGCGAAGCGGCCGACGCCGGAGAAGCGCAACGTCTTGCGGCCCGGGGCGAGCGCGCCGGTGACGTCGGGGAGCGGCACCGCGCGGCGCGTCACCTGCGCGTCGACGCGCTCGTCCGTCGGCGCCCACAGTCGCGCGACGGCGGACAGGCCCACCTTCGCCACCGCGAAGCACGCGTCGCCACGGCGCTCGCGCACGCTGCCCGGGCCGTCGAAGGCGCAGGACGGCGCGGCGCGCTCGCCGTGCTGGACGCGCGCCTCGAGCAGCAGCAGCGACGGCTTCGAGGCGCCCACCGCCTGGATGAAGGCGCGGCGCGAGAGCGCGAGGCCCTCGGCGCGATCGCTCGCCGTGGCGCGCACCTCGTCGAGCGGCAGCGGCTGCGGGCGCACGCCGGGGACGGAGAAGATGGTCGCGCCCGCCTCCAGCGACGACTGCGGCCCGCACGCGCGCAACAGGCCCACCTCGCCGGCGCCCAGGCACTGCACCTGCGGCGAGGTCCGGTACAGCCCGGCCGAGGGGAGGGTGATGGCGACGGCGTTCTCGCCGGGCACGGTGCCCTTGCTGCCTTCGACGATGGGCTTCGAGCGGTACGTGGCCTGCACCGTGGTGCGCCCGTCCGTCGTCCAGACGCGCACCTTGTACTTGTCCAGCTTCGGCCGCAGCAGCATCGCGCACGACGACACGCGGCTCAGGCGGTGCACCACCGCGCCCGACGGGTCCTCCAGCGCGCAGGACACCGGCGTCTTCGTGAGGCTGGTGAGCTGCACCTCCTGCACGCTGTCCTTCTCGGCGACGGGCACGTCCAGGGTCACCACCGCGCCGGCGAGCGGGTACTTCGTGCCGTCGACGATGGGGCCCCTCGCGTCGGCCGGCGGAAGCTCCAGCGAGAGCCGCGTCTCGCCCGAGGCCTGCGTCTCCGACTCCACCAGCAGCGTGTAGCGGCCGGCCTTCACCGGCTCGGCCACCGCGCAGTTCCAGTCGGGCCCGTTGTCGCTGCCCTCGAAGACGAGGCGGCCCTTCTCATCCAGCAGGCGGCAGCGCACGTCGGCCTCGCCCTCCGTCGCGAGGCGCAGCGTGCCGTCGCGCGGCACCAGCACTGGCACCGTCGACGGCACCGGCAGCGCGCGCGCCATGCCCGGCAGCAGCGTCGCGCTGCCCAGGTGCAGCTGGTACTCGATGCCGACGTCGCCCCGGGAGTGCTCCGTCACCAGGCGGTAGCGCCCCGCCGGCAGCGTCACCTTCACGCCCGACGGCGGCGGCGGCGCGGCCTGGGCGCGGGCGACCTGCACCGGCGCGGCGCGCGGCTCCCCGTCGTCGCCGTCACCTCCGCCCCCGGAATCGCCTTCACCCTCGTACTCGCCTTCGCCTTCGTACTCGGCCTCGCCCTCGCCCTCGCCCTCGTATTCGCCTTCACCGCCCTCGCCGGACTCGGCTTCGTAGGAGTCGCCTTCACCCGATGGTTGCATGGGCGGAATGACCTCCACCGCCTTCGCCGCCTTGTCCTTCTCGAGCCGGTCGATGCGGCCCTGCATGCCGCCCGTCAGTACGACGTCGAGTTGCGTCTCGCCTTCGAGGGTGAAGAGGAACTCGTCCTTTCCGTCGGCGCCGAGGCGCGCGCGGTACCAGGTGAAGTAGTTGAGCGGGTGCGGCTTCTTCCCTTCCAGCACCACCTCGTCGCGCACGCGGCTCAGCTTCGTACGGCGCATCGACTCGACGGTGAGCGGCAGCTGCGTCCACAGGTACGTCCCCGGGCGCATCGTGCGCGTGGCGGTGCACGATGACGGCACCGGCTCCACCGGCCACCCTTCGGGATCGTCGAGGCGGCACAGCATGCCGGAGATGCCCTGCGCGGTGGTGCTGAGCGTCCACTCGCCGGGCGCCGTCACCTTGAGGCGCTGCTGCACCAGCTCCCCGTCTCCGACGCGGAAGAACTGCTCGTCCTCGCCCACGAGGCCCGCGCCGTCGTGCACCGGCCGGCGCGAAAGGAACATCGCCCCGCGGCCGCGACTCGCGCCCACCGTCTGCGCCGCCATCAGGTAGCGCCCGGGCTGCAGGTACGTCTGGATGAGGCAGTTGCGCCCGCGCCCGCCGCCGCGATCGCTCGTCACGTCGGGCACCACCGGCGTGCGCAGCCGGCACTCGGTGTTGAGCAGCCCCTGCGTCGTCACGTGGTACAGGCCGGCCTTCTCGACGGTGAAGGCGACGGCGTGCGACTGCCCGCGCTCGAAGTCGAAGAAGGTGGGAACGCCGGGCGTGATGCTGGGCAGCGGGCGGATGGTGGGCGCGTAGCTGGACGGCGCCGCGAGGGCGGGCAGGGCGCCCGGCCGCGCGAAGGTGAGCGAGACGGGCGCGGCGCCGGAGTTCACCAGCGTCAGCACTTCCGGCGACGTGAGCGCCGGCAGCGTGCATTCGCCGGCGACGGCGGCGACGCGCGAGGTGGCCAGCGCGCAGCCGAACGGCACCCCGCCCGACGAGCGCACCACCGCGCCGCCGGACACGGGCACCTCGAGGCGCTGACCGGCGTCGAGCGTCAGGTGCAGCGGCACCTCCACGGTGAGCGGCAGCGGCGGCAGCGAGAGGCCGCGCACCTGCACGTTGCCCACGCGGTTCAGCACGAGGCGGTAGTCGCCGGGCTCGAGCTCCACCTTCGGCATGAGGCAGCCTCCCTGCATCGGCGTCGCCTTCGCGGTGGTGTCGCCCGCGGGGACGATGGACACCTTCTCCACCCCGGACAGGCCGCCCGACAGCGCCAGCTGGTAGAGGCCGGGCTCGAGGTCGAGCTGCGCGCTGCACCCGCTGCCCTCGGTGTTCGTGCGGGTGAGGCGGGTGAGGCCGCCCTTCGCGTCGACGCGGTACACGTCGCAGGTGCTCTTGCGGCCGCCCGACGTGGTGATGGTGAACTTCCGCGACGCGATGCCCACCTTCTGGAAGACGTTCCCGCCGGCGGCGATCTCGAACCAGAAGGTGGCGCTCGTGTCGTAGTTGAACTCGCGCTCGAACTTCTCGCCGTCGCGCAGCGTAACGGCGCTGCGCGCGACGACCTGGACTTCGCCGTTGCGGCCCACCTTCTCCAGCTGGCAGCCGAGCGGCACGCCGTCGGTGTCGTTGGGTAGATCGTGCACGGCGAGCAGCCGTGGCCCGCGCTGGGCGCTGCCGATGGAGAAGGAGAGCTGCGCGGTGGACGGCCCGTAGTACCCGCCGCGGACGATGTGCGCCGAGTCGCTGCCGGAGTCGGCCCACTCGAGGAGCCCGCGCGTGCCCGCCGGTCCGCGCACCAGCAGCACCGGCGCCGTCGCGCCGGTTTCCAACGACGTCACGCACTCCGGCACCAGCGCCGCCTTCTCGATGCGGCACGCGCGCGCCGGGCTGCGGACGCCGCCGGCCAGCACCTGCAGCTCCACGGGGGCCGACGGCGGCGCGGCGAGCGAGAGGACCGCGGTGACACCGCCGCTGGGCACCCCCACGCCCACCACGCCCGAGGGGCCCAGCGTGAAGGGCATGCTCCGCTCCACCGGGCCCGGACGGAAGCCGTACTCGACGGTGAGCGAGTCGTCGACGGACGCGCCGGTGACGGTGGTGGCGTTCCGGCCGTAGGCGGTCACGAGGTACTCGCCTTCCTCCAGCATCGAGTCGAGCCACCACTCGTGCAGCGGCTGCCCCGGCGTCGGGGAGAACTGCACGTGGTGCAGCGTGAGGGGCTCGATCCACTCGCCGTTGCGCCACACGCGCACGTCGCCCGCCTGCCGCCCGGCGATGCGCAGGTTGGGCACGTGGCGCTTGTCCACCGACACCCAGAAGCTGGCCTGCTGTCCGCCTTTGAGCTTAGTCACCAGGCCGCTGCCCGGAACGAGGCGCACCGGCGTGGCGTTCAGCTCCGTGAAGGGCGCGACGGTGAGCGCGACGGTGCCCTTGCCGCGCTTCGACGACTCGAGGCGCACCTTGTACTGGCCGGCGTCGAGGAGGAGATCGAGCTCGCAGTTGCTGCCGCCCGGGCTGCCGGCGGAGGCGAACGGGCCGCGCACGCGATCGACGAGCTCGCAGCGCGTACCGCTGCCGCTGCGGGCGGACAGGTGGATCGCCGCGGGCGCGTCCAGCGTGAGGAGCGACTCCTGCGACCCGGTGGCGGGAACGGTGGCGGGGGACAGCGTCGCTGCGTGCACCACCAGGAAGGCGAGGGCGGACAGGGCGGTAGCCATCGACGGCGCACGCTACAGCAAGGCCCATTCCACACCTCGCTCCATCGGAGGCGCGCGTCTCGTCGCGGTCAGGCGGACACGGCGGGCGCGCAGGCGGGGCCGCGGGCGCGGCTGACCGTGGACACGCGACCGCCCGGGAGGCCGCGGCGACGGCTCGGGTAGACTCGCGCGCGGTGAAGGCCCTCCACGTCACGCTGCGCGTCCTCGCCGTCACCATCACGCTGGGCTCCATCGTCTTCATGTTCACGCCGCAGTCCTTCGGCGGGCCGTTGCTGGGCCTCGGCCTCGGCGGGCAGTTCCTGTTGGGTACGGTGGTGGTGCTGGCGCTGGCCTTCGAGGTCTTCCACCTCGCGAGCGGCCGCCGCCGCTGAGCGCGCCGCCGTTGCGCGTGTGGGCCGGTGGGGGGAAAGTGCGCCCATTCGATGCGTCTCTTCGCCTTGATCGTCTTCATCGTCGCCGGGGCCGTGCGCGCGGAGGAGCCACCGGAGGCCCGGCCCGCGCCCACGCCGACGAGCGAGGCCGCGCGGCTGGGCGCCGAGTACTTCGTGCAGCGGGCCGGCGCCGCGTGGGTGTACCAGGGCGCGAAAGGCCGCGGCCGCGTCGGCATCAACAGCTTCGTCGAGTGGCGGGCGCACTTCTCGTACGCGGTGGCCGGGAAGAGCGGCAGCGGCGTCTGGCGGGTGAAGGACGGGGTGTGGCTCGAGCGCGCGGCGGGTCGCTCCGAGCACGAGGCGGTGGTGCTGCCGGCGAGGATGACGCGCGGTACGCGGTGGACGGCGGCGGCCTCCATCGAGCGCGGCGGCGGCGGCACGGCGCAGTACGAGGTGGTGGCGCTGGAGGCCGTGGTCGAGCTGCCCAACGGGCTGACGGTCGAGCACTGCCTGGCGGTGCTGGAGACGGGGGAGGGCGTCGGGCCGTACACGCACTACTACGCGCCCAACATGGGCAAGGTGGCCGTCGACGGCCCCAACGGCTGGGTGTACCGGCTGGTGGAGTTCCACTCGGGCGGCCGGGGGCACTCGGAGTGAAGCTGGCAGCCGCCCGCGGGGCGGGGTGGCTGGCGGTGGCCCTGTCGCTGGCCGGCTGCCGCACGTGGCACGAGGCCTTCGTGAAGCAGCGGGTGCTGCAGACGCGCTTCTTCCACAGCGACGTTCCCCGCCCGCTGACGGAGGTGGATGCGGTGCTGCTGGCGCTGGAGCGCGCGGGCCCGGTGAAGGCCACGTGCCGCTTCTGCCTGGTGTCCGCGGACAGCGAGGAGGACGGAGCGCGGCGGTACTGCCTCGAGGCCTTCGGTGAGCAGGGCTGCGTGCGCGCGCGGGCGGTGCAGCCGAAGTCGACGCGCTTCGAGCCGGGGCAGCCCGGCCCGGTGCCGGCGTCGGTGGTGCGCGCGCTGTGGCGCGAGCTGGACGAGGCCGCGGCGATCGTGGCCAACAACGAGTCCGAGGTAGACGTCGAGGCCATCGCGTACGAGGAGGAGCAGCGCTTCACGCCGAGGTGGACGTTCCTCGCGGGCGCGCGCACCGGCGCCGTGGTGTCGGCGGACGCGCCCACCTTCACCTTCGGCGGGCAGGCGGGCTTCCGGTACTGGGCGAACTACTTCCTCCTCACCGGCGCGGCGGTGGAGGTGGAGAACGCGCTGCAGTCCACGCGCTCGTTCGTGACGTTCGGCGCGATGGCGCGCGCCGAGCTGTCGTCGTGGAATGACGACAGCTCGCGCTCCTTCAACCTGCCGTTCATGACGTTCGTGATGGCCGTCGGGCCGCTGGTGGCGGTGGGCCGCGGGCCGAGCGCCGGCGTGCGCGCCACCGTCGGGCTGCACGTCATTCACGTCGGCCGCTTCCCGACGCCGCTGTTCTTCGAGCTGGGATTCCAGTCGCTCGTCGTCGACGAGGTGTCCGCGTCGGGGCTGCGGGTGGCGATCGGCCTGGGGTTCTGACGGAGCCTGCTCGCAGTGCCACGCTGCACGGGCTTCAGCCACTCGCTGCGAGCCGCCTGACGCGCCGAGCTCCAACCCGCGGCGATTTTTCCGCTGATTGACGCTTGCCGTCCGGCGCGGGGCCACTAGAAAGACCGCCGGCTTTCCCCGCCGTCCCCACCCCTTTCACCTTGCTGAAGGAGCGCACGATGCGGAAGTTCGAGGCCCTTGCCCTGTCCCTGTCGCTCGCGGCCACCGGCTGCGCCACCACCTACGAGGCGAGGTGGGAAGAGAAGCCTACGGTCGCCGCCGCGGCCACTGCCGACGAGGCCGTCACCGCCGCCATCGCCGAGGGCGACGCCGCCTGGGCGATGCGCGGCGATGAGGCGAAGCTGAACGAGGCCATCACCAAGTGGGAGGCCGCCTTCGAGAAGGCGCCCTCCGCCGAATTGGCCGCGAAGCTGTCGCGCGCGCACTACCTGCTGGGCGACGGCTTCCACGCGCTCGCGAACAACACCGAGGCGCGCGACGCCGAGTACCAGAAGGGCCTCGACTGGGCGACCAGGTCGCTCAAGCTGGCCGCGCCCGACTTCGCGAAGGCGATGGCCGAAGGGAAGAAGCACGCCGAGTCCATCACCCTGGCGGGCAAGGACGCGGTTCCGGCGATGTACTGGTACGCGACCAACCTCGGGAAGTGGGCGGCCTCCAAGGGCTTCGCCACGCGCCTGCGCTACAAGGACGACATCAAGGCCACCATGGAGCACGTGAAGAGCCTCGACGAGGGCTTCTTCTACGCCGCGCCGTGGCGCTACTTCGGCAGCTTCGAGGCCGTCACCGCGGGCCTCGCCGGCGGCTCGCTCGAGAAGAGCGAGGAGAACTTCAAGAAGGCCGTCGAGCTGGCGCCCAACTACCTCGGCTCGAAGGTGCTGTGGGCCGAGTACCTGTGCACCAAGAAGAACGACCGCGCGACCTACGAGAAGCTGCTCAAGGAAGTGCTGGCCGCGGACCCGACGGTGGACCCGGCCATCGAGCCGGAGAACCGCATCGAGCAGAAGAAGGCCACCAGGATGCTCGCGGAGATCGACGAGCGCTTCTGAAGCATCGGCCGCGCGCGTCGTCGTGACGCCTGGACGCGGTGGCCCGGCCGCCGCGGCGCGTTCTCTCTCTCTTCTGGAGGTCCTCATGGGGTTGAAGCGACTGGCAGTCTCGTTGGCCGTGGCGGTGGCGCTCTTCGCGCAGAGCGCGGCGGCGCAGGCCGTGGTGGCGAAGGTCGGCTCGGTGGCGCCCGAAGGCACGCCGTGGGCCGAGTGGCTCGACGGCGTGAAGGCGCGCCTCGAGAAGGACACCGGCGGCAAGCTGAAGCTGAAGGTCTTCCTCGGCGGCAAGCTGGGCGGCGAGAAGGAGATGGTGGAGGAGACGAAGAACGGGAACCTCCAGATCTTCGGCGGCTCCGCCGGCGCGGTCGGCAACTACGTGCCCGAGCTCGCGGCGCTGGAGCTCCCCTACATCTTCTCGTCCGACGCCGAGGCCGACTTCGTCCTCGACAAGGTGCGCGACCGCTTCGCGAAGCTGCTCGAGGCGAAGGGCTTCGTGATGATCATGTGGGCGGAGAACGGCTGGCACGGCTACGGCGTGAAGGGGAAATGCATCGAGAAGGTCGAGGACATGAAGGGCCTCAAGATGCGCAGCCAGGAGTCCTTCGTGCACCTCGAGACGTACAAGGCCTTCGGCGCGTCGCCGGTGGAGATGGCGGTGCCCGAGGTGCTGGGCGCGCTGCAGACCGGCGCGGTGGACGGCTACTCGAACACGCCGCTCTTCTCGTTCGCGACCAGTTGGTACAAGGGCGTCACCCACTACACCTACACCAGGCACATCTACCAGCCGGGCCTGCTGGTCGTTTCGAAGAAGTGGTTCGACGCGCAAGCGGACGACGTGAAGAAGGCGCTGCTGGTGCGCAGCGACGAGCGCGCGGGCATCGAGGGCGTGCGGGCGCTGACCGAGCCCCTGCTGGACAACTTCAAGGCCGCCGACAAGACGGTGTGCCGCCTGCAGCCCGCCGCGCAGAAGGGCTTCGAGGAGAAGGCGAAGGCCGTGTGGACGGCGTTCGGCAAGAAGAGCAAGGGCAACAAGGAAGTCCTCGACGCGATCCTCGCGGCCAAGAAGGAGTTCGCGGCGAAGAAGTAGCCGCGTTCATCCACGGGGGGCCGGGATGTCGTTCTTCGAGCGCGCGCTGGGCAAGTTGGACGCGGCCGTCTTCCGGGTCGAGCGGGTGCTGTTGCTCGTCAGCCTGGGGATGATGACGCTGCTGGTGTCGCTGGACGTCGTCCAGCGCACCTTCTCGCGGCCCGTCGGGAAGACGGAGAGCGCGCTGCTGGCGCTCCTCTACGACGCGCCCACCGACGCGCAGCGCGCCTTCGTCACCGGCACGCTGGGCCCGCTCGTCTTCTGGGGGCTCGCGCTGGCGTTCCTGGTGCTGGCGGCGCACTCGAGCCGCGCCATCGCCGCGGAGCGTGCAGGGCAGCCGGCGCCCAGGGTGGTCCCGTCCATCGCCTGGGGCGTCGTCGCCTGGGCGCTCGCCTGGGGCTTCGTGCACGGCGTGCTGAAGGTCTTTCCTTCCAGCGTGCCGGGCGCGCAGAAGTTCGCCCTCGGCTTCATGCTGTGGAGCGGCATGCTGGGCGCGTCGCTCGCCACCCGCGCGCGCCGGCACATCGTGCTGGACCTGGTGAAGAAGAAGCTCGACCCCGACACGCAGAAGCCCTTTTCGCTGCTGGGCGGGCTCGTCACCTTCGCGTTCTGTGCGCTGCTGGCCGTCCTCGGCACCAAGCAGCTCGTCACGCAGATCGGGGATTGGCGCAGCGGCGACGGCGTCGGCGTGTACGACGCGCTGCCCATTCCCACCTGGGTCGCGACGCTGGTGGTCCCGGTGACGTTCTCGGTGATGGCGCTGCGCTTCCTCGCCCAGGGCGTCCGGGACTTCCTCAGGGGCCCACCGAAGGGCGGACCGGACGCGCACGGCATCGACCTCGACGCGCTCGAGCAGACGCCGCCGGCCGACGGGAGCGCCCCGTGAGCGCGCTCACCATCACGCTGCTCGTGGTGGACGCGCTGCTGGCGCTCGCCGCCTATCGCAAGCGCAGGAAGGGCCTGGTGGTGTGGCTGGCGATCATCGCCGCCGCCTTCGCGTTCACCGGGCAGACGGGCTTCCTGGTGCTGGGGACGCTCGTCGCCGCGCTGCTGCTGGGCCAGCCGCTCTTCGTGCTGATGGGCGCGCTGGGCATGCTGCTGCTCGCGACGGTGTCGGGCCTGTCGACCATCGACGAGCAGGTGATCGTCGTCCGCAAGCTGCTCGAGCTCGCGAGCAAGGAAGTGCTGCTGGCGATCCCCTTCTTCGTGGTGGCCGGCGAGGTGATGACGCAGGGCAGCCTCGCGCGGCGGCTGATCGAGTTCATGAAGGCGCTGGTCGGGTGGATTCCCGGCGGCCTCGCGGTGGCGGCGGTGGCGGCGTGCGTCTTCTTCGCGGCCATCTCCGGCAGCTCGCCGGTGACGGTGGTGGCGATCGGCTCGATCATGGTGCCGGCGCTCGTGAAGGCGAAGTACCCCGAAGACTTCTCCATCGGGCTCCTCACCAGCGCGGGCTCGCTGGGGATCCTCATCCCGCCGTCGATTCCGATGATCGTCTACTCGATCATGGTGTCCTCGGCGACGCCGGTGGACCCGACGGACCTGTTCATCGCGGGCGTGGGCCCGGGCCTCTTCATCGGGTTGATGTTGGCGGGGTACTCGATGGTGCAGGGGCACCGCTACCGCGTGGCGCGCGAGCCGTTCAGCCGCGCGCGGCTGTGGCAGGCGACGCGGCAGGGCTTCTGGTCGCTCTTGCTGCCGCTCATCATCCTCGGCGGCATCTACTCGGGCATCTTCACCGCGACCGAGGCGTCGGCGGTGTCCGTCGTCTACGCGCTCGCGGTGGAGCTCTTCATCCACCGGGAGATGGACCGGACGAAGCTGCTCCACGTCGCCGAGAGCTCGATGACGGTGATGGGCAGCCTGCTCGTCATCATCGCGCTGGCGATCGCGCTCAACTACTTCCTCGTCGACCAGCAGGTGCCGGATCGCATGGTGGAGTGGCTCGAGTCGCTCGAGCTGACGCCCACGAAGTTCCTCCTGCTGGTGAACGGGTTGCTCCTCGTCGTCGGCTTCGTCATGGACATCATGAGCGCGATCCTCATCATCGCGCCGATGCTGGCCCCGATGGCCGCGGCGATGGGCATCGATCCCGTCCACCTGGGCATCATCTTCATCGTCAACCTGGAGATCGGCTACCTGACGCCGCCGGTCGGGTTGAACCTCTTCGTCAGCTCGACCCTGTTCAAGAAGGGGCTGGGCTGGGTGGTGCGCGCGGTGGTGCCGACGATGCTCATCCTCCTCGCGAGCCTCGTCGTCATCACCTGGGTGCCGGGCCTGTCGCTGGGCCTCGTGCACGCGCTGAATGCGCCGCCGCCGGCGGAGGTGGTGAAGCCCGCCGAGCCCGCCGCGCCGGTGACGCCGCCGCCGGGCGAGGGGAAGGTGAAGAGCCTCGAGGAGCTGATGCGCGAAGCGAAGGAGAAGAAGGCGCTCGAGGAGTCGGGCGAGGCGCCGCCGACCGAGCGCGAGGCGCCGAAGCGCGTGAAGAGCCTCGAGGAGCTGATGCGGGAAGCGAAGGAGAAGAAGGCGCTCGAGGCCGTTCCCGCCGCGGCGGAGCAGTCCCCGCCGGACGCCGGTTGAGCCCGGGCTACAGCTTCCGCTCGAGTTCCCAGGCGGCCACCTTGAAGCCGCTCGCCTTGTAGAGATCGCCGTCCGCGCCCGCGTCGGCCGGCAGCGACACGGCGATCACCTGGCAGCCCCGCGACTTGAAGTACGCCTCGGCCTCCTTCAGCAGCCGCTCCGCCACGCCCTGCGCGCGCCACGCCGGCGCCACCGTCAGCGCCTCCACGCGGCCCTGCACCGCGCCCGTCAACGGGTGCGGCCCTCGCACGCGCGCGATGGCCCCGCCCACCGCGCGGCCTTCGTAGTCGGCGACCAGCAGGCCTTCAGGCTCCTCCGACAGCGCCTTCTCCATCTGCTGCCGGTACGTCTCCATCCACCGGGTGCGCGACGGAAAGCGCTTCACCGTCTCCTGCTCGAGCGACTCGAGCACCGGAATGTCCACCACCTTCACGCGGCGTACGACGAGCGGCATGGGCGCTCTCTACCCTAGCCCAACGGACCGAAATACAAATGTAACGTCCTGAATTTATTTGGGCTGACGCGACGCGGCATTTCAGTGTGGATGTTCCCGGGGGGAGGTGGTACGTGCTCCGACCTGACCGTTCCGGGCGCGAAGGGACCCTCCACCCCCGCGCTCGCACGCCGCGCCGCGGGCCCCTCCCCGGTGCGGCGTGTTTTTTTCCCGCACGGACTCTGCTGCGCAGTGGCTGGACGTCGGGTGTTCGATCAAGATACCTGTCTTGCTGATTCACACCCCGGAGCCTCCATGCCCAATCGCATCACGACGACCCCCACGACGCCGCGCCCCATGCCCACCACCGGAGGCCCCACCCAGGTCACCGTCGCTCGCGGAGACAGTCTCGGGAGGATCGCGCAGCGCATGGGCGTATCCGTCGACGCGCTGGTCCAGGCGAACGTCGATCGCTACCCGTCACTCGCGACGAATCGAAACTCGATCCAGGTCGGGTGGACGCTGAACGCCCCGGGCGCGGCGGCGCCGTCCGCGCCCACGACGAACACCAACGCCGGTTGGCAGGCCGGTCCCGCCACGGGCCCCGGCGGCGTCATCGGCACCGCCACGCGCACCAACGACCTCGGCAACAAGATGGCCGCGGCCGGCGCGCAGTCGATCGAGCTGCGCATGAAGAAGCACCTCGACAGCATCGAGAAGACCGGCATCGGCACGTACTACGGCGATCACTCGTCGTGGAAGTCGATGGACGCGGCGAGCCGCCAGCAGTGGATCGAGGCCAACGCGAAGCCGGGAACCACCCCGCCGGCGGCGAGCTCGATCAAGGAGAGCTCCTGCATCGGCTGGGCGATGGAGAACGTCGGCGCCGCCTATGCCGCCGCCGGGAAGAGCGAGCGCTGGGCTGAGATCATGCGCATCGTCACCTCCAAGGGGTCCAAGGGCATCGACCTCGCCAAGGAGCTCAAGAAGGACGGCTGGCAGGCGATCTACTGGAACCCCGACGCGAAGAACCCCTCCGACGGCAACCCCGAGCACTCCTTCTCCGCCCTCCAGGTCGCCCGCGGCAATGGCTACTACGGCGTGGCCGTCGACGCACAGGTGGTGAACTACCGGCCCACGGAAGGCAAGGGTACCCGGCTGGACATGTCCGGCGTGGAGAAGCTGCGCGAGGTGCCGTTCTTCTTCGGCCTCGCCAAGGGAGGCATGCACACCTTCGTCGGCCGCAAGGGCGAGGTGAACGAGTTCCACTGGGCGGAGATGCCCAACAGCACCCGCGCCATCGAGCAGACGCCGCTCGAGAAGTTCGGCTGGAACTCGGGCCTCATCATGGTGCCGCCCGGCACCTGGCCGAAGGACTGACGGCTACCGCGCCGCGTCTGCCCACCACTCGAGCAGCGAGCGCGGGCGCGCGTGCGGATCCACCGCGAGGTTGAGCGCGGCGAGCCGGTCGAGGAGCGCGTTCGTCTCGTTCGCGGGCACGCGGGTGGGGCCCGTCACGCGGTGACAGAAGAACGTCCGGCAACCGAGCGGGCGGGACTCGTACACCGTGCAGCGCTTGCCTTGCGCGTCGAGGAACGGACAGCCGCCATCCGCACGCGCGGGCGGAAGCGGCCGGCCGGCGCGGCGCAGGGCGTCTTCCAGCACCTCCCACTCGCTGGGCCACAGCCACGGCGGGCACCTGGTGACGGCCAGCTGACAGCACTCGGCGGTGCCGGGGCAGGAGAACGGCGTCCACGCGCGGCTGCCTTCTCTCAGCACGTGGCGCGTCTCGTCGCGCGCGCGGCGGCGCTCCGCCGAGGATTTGGCTGCGGTCGGCTCGTCGTCATCGGCTACCTTTGGCGCCATGGGAGGGATTGAACCATGCAGCAGCCGTCTTCGGCACCGTCCGGCGCGCACTGCGCGCGTCACCCCGGCATCGCCGCGTCGCTCGTCTGCGGGCGCTGCGGCGGCTTCATGTGCGCCGAGTGCTCGGCGGGCGGGGCCCAGGCCCAGTGTCCCGCGTGCCGCGAGCTGACCGGCGCCGACGCCTTTCCGTACAGGCGCGACGACTTCGACTTCACGCGCCTGTGGAACCACGCGCTGGCGGCCTTCCAGCGCGACTGGCTCATGCTCACCATCGGCGCGGTCGTCTTCTTCGCCTTCGTCCTCGGCGGCTCGCTCGTGTCCAACGTCCTCAACTCGATCCTCCTGCGGGTGCTGGGCCTGGCCGAGCGCGGGCAGGACCCGGTCCGGGTGATGGTGGTGTCGGTCGTCACCGGCCAGCTGATCGGCATCGTCGTCAGCATGGTGGTCCAGGGGGTCGCCCTGCTGGGCTTCTACCGCCTGGTGATGGACTCGCTGGTCGGCCGCCGGGTCGAACTCGCGCGCATGTTCAGTCAGCTCAAGAAGCTGCCGACGTACGTGGTGGCGCAGCTCGTCCTCTTCGTGACGGTGTGGCTCCCGTCGGTGGCGTACTTCGCGGTGCTGGGCCTGCTCGCGTTGCGCGGCTCGGGCATCGACTTCGAGCACTTCCGGCCGGCCGACGTCGGGCGGCTCCTGGACGGGCGGGCCATCGGCATCGTGCTCCTCGGGCTGCTCGCGTACCTCGTCGTGTTCACGGTCGTGCTGCTGCCGGTGTCGGTCTTTGTGGTGCCCGAGATCGTCATCAGCGATGCGGGCGCGCTCGAGGCGCTCCGCCGCGCGTGGCGGCTGGGCAGCGGCCTGCGCCTCGAGTGCTTCGGCTACACCTTCGTGTTCGGCCTGCTGGTCTTCGTGGGGCTGGTCCTCTGCCTCGTCCCGGTCCTTCCCGCGATGGCGCTGGGCACCTGCCTTTTGCTGTCGCTGTTCCTCGCGGCGCGCAACGGCTCGGGCCTGCCGGCCGCGGACCACGCCTGACGCCCCCTACAGCACGCGCAGGACGAAGCACTTCAGGTATCGCGTCTCGCGCAGGCCGAGCAGCACCGGGTGGTCCTTCCCCGCGCCGCGCCTGTCGACGATCTGCACCCGGCGCTTCGAGTCCGCCGCCGCGCTGTCCAGCATCGCCTCGAAGCGCGCCTCGTCGACGTGGTACGTGCAGCTCGCGGTGATCAGCGTGCCGCCGGGGCGGAGCAGCTGCATCGCGCGCAGGTTGATCTCCTTGTACCCGCGCACCGCCGACTCGATCGCGCCCTTGTTTTTCGCGAACGACGGCGGGTCGAGGACGATGGTGTCGAAGCGGCGGCCTTCGTCGAGCGCGTCGCGGAGGAAGTCGAAGGCGTTGGCCGACACCGCCTCCACATTCTCGAGGCCGTTGCGCTTCGCGTTGTCGCGGATCTGCGCGCAGGCGGCGTCGCTGATCTCCACTGCGGTCACCTTCCTTGCCTTCTTCGCGAGCTGCAGCGCGAAGCCGCCGGCGTAACTGAAGCAGTCGAGTGACTCGCCCGCGCCGTACTCCGACGCCATCACGTGGTTGTCGCGCTGGTCGAGGAAGGCGCCCGTCTTCTGGCCGGACAAGAGGTCCACCTCGAGCTCGATGGTGCCCTCGCGGTAGGTGATGGGGCCGGGCGCCTCGCCGCGCAGCAGGCCCTTCTCGGGCTCGAGGCCTTCGTGACGGCGCACTGGCGTGTCGCTGCGGTTGACGATCGCCTTCGGCTGGAAGAGCTCCGCCAGCAGATCGGCGAAGAGCTCACGCCGGCGTTCGGTGCCCTTGTGCAACAGCTGCACCGACAGGTAGTCGCCGAAGCGATCGACGACGAGGCCGGGCAAGAGGTCTGCCTCGCCGTGCACCACGCGGTACGCCACCTGGCCCGGGTAGGCGGCGCGGCGCAACTCGGCGGCGCGCGTGAGGCGCTCGCGGAAGAACGCCGTGTCCACCGGCGTGTCGTCCCACGCGAGCCAGCGCAGGACGATCTTGGAGTCCTTCGAGAAGAAGGCCTGACCGAGGAACCAGCCGCGGCCGTCCTCGACGCGCACCACCTCGCCGCCCTCGAGGCCCGTGGGGCTCGACTCGACGTCGGCGGCGTAGATCCACGGGTGGCCGGCCTTCCAGCGGTCGACGCCCTTCTTGCTGATGCGAACGGTGGGCTGCGTCACGGTCCGACGTCTATCACCCGATCGACCACCACGTGGCCGTGGCCGTCGTCCTTCACGGTGCAGGCCGCCACCAGCGGGTCGTGCTCGAGGAAGAGCATCCAGTCCTCCTCGAGGGCCTGGGCGAGCAGCTGCTTCTTCTCCTCGATGGCCGTCAACGGGTACAGGTCGTACGCCGCGATCCACGGCGCGCGGAGGTGCGCCGTCGTGGGGATGAGGTCGCCGCAGAACACCAGCGTGCCCGCGTCCGTCTCGAGCCGCACGAGCTGCAGGCCGACGGTGTGGCCTTCGCTGACGAAGAGGTGCACGCCTTCGAAGAGCTCCGTCGGCCCGTCGAGGAGGTGCAGCCGGCCGCTCGACTCCAGCAGCGCGAAGTCGTCCTTGCGGAAGCTGCCGGCGTCCTTGTCGGACGGGTGGTGCGCCCAGCGCCAGTGGCGCCGCTGCAGGTGGTAGCTCGCCTCGGGGAACGACAGCTTGAGCCCGCCGCCCTCTTCGCGCGCGGTGCCGCCGGCGTGATCGAAGTGGAGGTGCGTCAACACCACGTCGGTGATGTCCGCACGGGTGAGGCCGGCGCGGGACAGGCCTTCGTCCAGCGAGCCCTGCCGGTGATCGAGACCGTACATCTCGCGCTGCTTGCCGTCCCAGCGGGTGCCCGCGCCGTCGTCGATGAGGATGCGGCGATCGCCAGCGACGATCAGCATGCAGCGCAGCTCCATGGAGATGCGGTTGCGCTCGTCGGGCGGGAAGCGGCGCTGCCACAAGGGGCGCGGCACCACGCCGAACATGGCGCCCCCGTCGAGCGCGATGCGCCCGTCGCTGATCGCGTGCACCTCGAACCGGCCCAGCCGCAGAGGCATGGGGCGATTGTCCCATGGAACACGGGCGTCCGGCACCGCTCGATTGGGCGTAGACTCCTCGTGCGTGTCCACCACGTACGACTTCCTCCTGCAGCCCAACGAGGCCGGCGCGCCACTGGCCCTCGAGCCGGTGGAGTCGGCGCTGATGGGCCGCGGCGCCACGCGGCGAGGAGACGGCGCGTGGCTGTGGGCCTTCCCGCGGGGCGAGGTGGTGGGTCTGCCGGTGCGCGAAGGCGGGCAGGTGATCGCCTTCGAGCTGAAGGTGCCGCTGAAGGACACCACCGAGCTGGTCGCCTCCGTGCTGCGAAGCGCCGCCGACCTGGCCGACGCCCTCGGCCTGCGGCTCCTCGATCCGCAGCTCAACCGCGCCGTGAAGTTCGACCACGAGGACGCGGTCGGCGAGGCCTACCTTCGCAACGCGCGGTATGCCGGCGAGTACCTCGGCGTCAGTGACGCGCTGGGGGCGACCACGCTCGCGGCGCCACCACCGGAGTCCGCCGGCCTGGGCCTGCGCATCGTCCTCGCGCTCCTCGTCTTCGGGGTGGTGCTCTTCCTCACCTTTCGTGCCTTGAGTGGGTGAGGTGGCGGTGCCCGACCGGCGGCCGGCCGGGTCATCACCGGGGGGGTCATCCGTGAAGATGCGCAGAGTCGGCGGCGTGGTGCTGGGCCTCGTCCTGGGGCTCTCGTTGGCGCGGTGCGGGGACGGGGCGATCGTCGGGCAGGGCGGAGGAACTGGGCAGGGGGGCGGCACCGGCGGTGGGACGGGCACCGGCGGTGGGACGGGCACCGGCGGTGGGACGGGCACCGGCGGCGGCGCGGGCTTCGACGGCCTGCCGTGCGAGGTGGCCAACGTGCTGGCCACCCGCTGCGTGACCTGCCACGGCGCGCCGCTGTCGGGCGGGGCGAACGTGCAGCTGCTGTCCCGCGCCGACCTGACCGCCACCTCGCCGTTCTACGCGGGCCAGTCCAACGGCCAGCGCTGCGTGACGCGCATGCGCGCGACGGCCAGCCCCATGCCGCCGGCGCCGCTGCCGGCGGTGCCCGCGGCGGACCTCAACGCGTTCGAGGCGTGGGTGACGGCGGGCATGCCGGCGGGTACCTGCAACACGTCGCCGGACGCCGGCCAGGTGACGCTGACCTGCACGAGTGGGCGAACCTGGAATCAGGGCAACAGAGGCAGCTTCGACATGAACCCCGGCTGGGCCTGCCAGTCGTGTCACCGCGGGCAGAACTTCAACGGCCAGAACCCGCCCCCGGCGGCCAGCGAGCCCGGCGAGGCGTGGTTCTTCATGGGCACCGTGTACCCCTCGCTCAACGAGCGCGACAGGTGTGATGCCCGGCCGCCTCCGGATGTCCGCGTGGAAATCCTCGACATGAGCGGCAACCTCATCGTGTCGATGACGCCGTCGCCGACGAGCGGGAACTTCGCCAGCAACGATCAGCTCAACCGCTCGAGCCGGGCCATCCGCTGGAACAGCACCGTGTCGCTGCCGTACCGCGCGCGCGTCGTGAACAGCAACGGCGACTCGCTGATGATGATGACGCCGCAGACGAACGGCGACTGCAACACCTGTCACACCGAGCGCGGTGCCGGTGGCGCGCCCGGGCGCGTCGTGTACCCGCCGCTGTCGCCGGTGGACGCGGGGACGGACGCAGGCGTCCCGGACGAGGGGATGCCTGATGCCGGTCTGCCGGACGCGGGTACGGTCGACGCCGGTGCGATGGACGCCGGGGACGACGCAGGCACGCTCGACGCCGGGCCCGAGGATGCGGGCGTGGACGCCGGCCCGGACGACGCGGGTGCGGATGCCGGTCCCGACGACGCGGGCGCGGACGCCGGGCCCGATGGCGGCTGACACGGCCCTCCCGGCTCAGCCTTCGTCAGTTCGGCGCCGTGTCGCCATCCTCTGGAGGACCTGGAAGCAGCATGGGGTAGGCAAGCTGGTAGAGCACGCCGCCCGTCGTCCCGGCGTCCGCGATCAGAGCGCGGGCCTCTGCCGGTGCAACGGCGCGACCGGTCGCGAACCCCACCCCGAGCGTCAAGCCCACTGCGAACGCCACCGCCTTCACCTTCCGCATTCGAATCGATGCGCCATCACGCCGGCGGCCGCACGAAGCGCCAGCAACGGTGCACGGTGCGGCGGAAGTCCTCGGGGATCGACCGCGGCGTCAGCTCCTCCTCGGGGGTCAGCCGGCCGTCGAGCTCAAAGCCGAGGAAGTTGGTCGAGAAGTAGAGCGTGCCGCCCGGCGCGAGCAGCGCCAGCACCCGCGACACCAGGTGCCGGTGATCGCGCTGCACCTCGAAGCGGCGCCCCATCTTCTTCGACGAGGAGAAGCTCGGCGGATCGAGCACCACGAGATCGAACGGCCCATTCGCCGAGTCGAGCCAGGCCAGCACGTCGGCGCGCACCACCCGGTGCTTGGGGCCCACGTCGAAGCCGTTCAGGGCGAGGTTCCGCTCTGCCCAGTCCGCGTAGGTATTGGACAGGTCGACGGTCGTCGTCTCCGCGGCGCCGCCCGCGCGCGCGTAGACCGAGAACGAGCCGGTGTATGCGAAGAGATTCAAAAAGCGCGTGCCCTGCGCTTCTCCGCGCACGCGCTTGCGGGTTTCGCGGTGATCGAGGAACAGGCCGGTGTCGAGGTAGTCGGACAGGTTGCACTCGAAGCGCAGCCCGCGCTCCTCCACCAGCACGGTCGTGGACGCCTCGCCCACGCGTCCGTATTGCGCGCGGCCCCACGGCTTCGGCTCGTGCGTCTTGGTGAAGATCCTCTCCGGCGGCAGCGCCAGCACCGCGGTGACCGCGCGCAGCACCTCCTCGCGCGCCGCCTCCAGGGTGCCCTCGCGCCGCTGCCGCCGGCGCGGGTACTCCATGACGTGCGCGTAGCCCGCGTACCAGTCGACCGCGAACGGCCACTCCGGCACGTCGAGGTCGTACAGCCGAAATGCCGTCAGCCCCTGCCGTGCGGCCCACTTGAAGCGGTGCTTCGCGTTCTTCCTCAACCGGTTTTCGAAGTCCGACATGGGCGCGAAGCCGAATAGCCGAGGCCCGGCTCGTGGGCTAGGTGGACGGGCATGCGACGCGCGCTCCTGACGACGATGCTCCTGTTCGCCGCCCTCAGCCACGCCGGGGAAGGGAAGTGGATGCCCCAGCAGGTCCTCGAGCAGGGGCCTGCGTGGGTGAGGCAGCAGGGCTTCGGCCTGCCACTCGAGAAGCTGTGGAACGAGAAGGCCGGCGGCGGCCTTCTGGCGAACGCCGTGCAATTGCCTGGCTGCTCCGGCAGCTTCGTGTCGGCGAACGGCCTCCTCATCACCAACCACCACTGCATCGTGGGCATCCTGCAGGAGCACTCCACGGCGCAAACCAACCTGGTGAAGGACGGGTACCTCGCGCGCACCGCCGCCGACGAGAAGCCCGCGAAGGCCTACCGCATCCAGGTGCCGCGCGCCTTCAGGGACGTGACGAAGGACGTGCTCGCGGCCATCCCCGACGGCGTCGACGACCTCGGCCGCTTCAAGGCCGTGGAGGCGAAGCAGAAGGGGCTGGTCGCCGAGTGCGAGCAACAGCCGGCCACGCGCTGCACGTTCGCCGTGTTCGACGGAGGGCGCTTCTTCACGCTGACCGAGTTCTCCGAATTCACCGACGTGCGCCTCGTCTACGCGCCGCCGGCCGCGGTGGGTGACTACGGCGGCGAGGTGGACAACTGGATGTGGCCGCGCCACTCCGGCGACTTCGCCCTCCTCCGCGTCTACGAGGGCGGCAAGCCCTACGCGCCGAAGTACTGGTTCCCCGTCTCCACCACCGGCGTGAAGCCCGGCGACGCGGTGGCGGTGCTGGGCTACCCGGGCGTGTCCTTCCGCGCGTGGCTCGCCGAAGAGGTGATGGAGCGCGAGGCGCGCTGGTACCCGAAGGCGCGCGACCTCGCCGCCGAGTGGATCGCCGTGATGGAGGAGGAAGGGAAGAAGTCCCCCGACGTCGTCATCGCCACCGCCGACGATCTCCGCGGCCTCCTCAACTGGCGGAAGAACTCGGAAGGCCAGCTCGCGGGCCTCGCGCGCGGGCACATCGCGCAGGCGCGGGCCACCGACGACGCGCGCGTCGAGGCGTTCGCCGCGAAGAAGGGCCTCGCCGATGCGCTCGCCGCCCGCAAGGCGCTGCTTGTGCTGAACGAAGAGAAGCTCGCGACGTGGGACCGCGACTTTCTGCTCGATCTCTCCACGCGCGGCGCCCGCGCCCTGTCGTGGCCTCTTCTGATCGCCCGCCGGAGCTGGGAGGCGCAGAAGCCGGACCTCGAGCGCGAGCTGGGCTACCAGGAGCGCGACCTCGGCCGCCTGCGGGAGCGGCTCGAGCGCGACCAGAAGCGCTACGCGCCGGCCGTGGACGTGCGCCTGGCGATGTCGTGGCTCACCCGCGCGCTCGCGCTCCCGAAGGACCAGCGCATCGAGGCCGTGGACCGCGTGTTCGGCGGGCTGAAGGACGAGGCGGCGGTGAAGAAGAAGCTCGAGTCGCTCATCGCCAGCTCGAAGCTCTTTACGCTCGAGGAAAGGATGAAGGCGTTCGATGAGCCGGTGGGGGCCCTGATGGCGCGGAGGGATCCGCTCCTCGACTTCGCTCTCGCGCTCGATGTCGAGCGCCGCGCGCTGCGCGACCGCCGCGACGGCTGGTCGGGGCGGGCCCTGAAGCTGCGCCCCGCGTGGCGCGCCGCCGTCATCGCCGAGGCCGGCCGTCCCGTCGCGCCGGACGCCAACTCCACGCTGCGCGTCACCTTCGGCCGCGTGAAGGGCTATTCACCTCGCGACGCGGTGACGCTGGAGCCGCAGACGACGCTCGCGGGCATGCTGGAGAAGCACACCGGCGTCGATCCCTTCGACGCGCCCGAGCGCCTCCGCGCCGCCGCCGCTGCGAAGAAGCCGACGCGCTGGGCCGACAAGCGCCTCGCCGACGTGCCCATCGACTTCCTCGCCGACTGCGACACCACCGGCGGCAACTCCGGCAGCCCCGTCATCGACGGCCAGGGGCGGCTCGTGGGCGTCAACTTCGATCGCGTCTGGGAGAACGTCGCCAACGACTTCGGCTACAACCCGGCCGTCGCACGCAACGTCAGCGCCGACGTGCGCTACCTCCTCTGGATGCTCGACCAGGTCGAGGACGCGGGTGCGCTCCTGAAGGAGCTGGGCGCCCGCTAGCCCACACGGAACGTCTTCCGCCGGGGCTTCGTTTGTGGTGAAGGCAGCGCCATGCGCTTCGACACCCTCGCCATCCACGCCGGCCAGCACCCCGATCCCTCCACGGGCGCGATCATGACGCCCGTGTACTTCACCTCGACCTACGTCCAGGACGGGCCGGGCGAGCACAAGGGCTACGAGTACAGCCGCACGAAGAACCCGACGCGCAGCGCGCTCGAGGCCTGCCTCGCCGCGCTCGAGGGCGCGAAGTTCGGCGCCGCGTTCGCCTCGGGCTGCGCCGCCGCTGACATGCTGATGCACCTGCTTGAGGCCGGCGACCACGTCGTGGTGTCGGACGACGTGTACGGCGGCACGTTCCGCCTGTTCGACAAGGTGTTCAAGCGCCAGGGCCTGTCCTTCTCCTTCGTCGACATGACCGACCCGGCCAACATCGAGAAGGCGATCACCCCGAAGACGAAGATGCTGTGGGTCGAGACGCCCACCAACCCGATGCTGAAGCTGTGCGACCTCGGGCGCGCCGCGGAGATCGCGAAGAAGCACAAGCTCATCAGCGTCTGCGACAACACCTTCATGACGCCCTACTTCCAGCGGCCGTTGGAGTTCGGCTTCGACATCGTCACGCACTCCACGACGAAGTACCTGAACGGCCACTCGGACAGCGTCGGCGGCTTCACCTGCACGAACGACCCGGCGCTGGCCGAGAGGATCTCCTTCCTCCAGAACGCGGTCGGCGGCGTCACGGGCCCCATGGACAGCTTCCTCGTGCTGCGCGGCGTGAAGACGCTGCACCTGCGCATGGAGCGCCACGCGCAGAACGCCGCGAAGGTGGCCGACTTCCTCGTGAAGCACCCCAGGGTGACGAAGGTCACCTGGCCGGGCCTCGAGTCGCACCCGCAGTACGCGCTCGCGAAGAAGCAGATGAAGGGCTTCGGCGGCATGATGACGTTCGAGATCAAGGGCGGCCTCGAGGCGGCCCGGAAGTTCCTGAAGGCGGTGAAGGTGTTCGCCTGCGCGGAGTCACTCGGCGGGGTGGAGTCCCTCATTGAACACCCGGCGATCATGACCCACGCCTCCATCCCGAAGGAGAATCGTGAGAAGCTGGGAATCTCCGACGGGCTCATCCGCCTGTCCGTCGGCATCGAGGATGCGCAGGATCTCATCGACGACTTGAAGCAGGCCTTCGAGGCCACCTGACCACCTGTCCACCGCGTGATCGTCTCCCTCATCGCCGTCGTCCTGGCTTCGCCTCCGCTTCCGCCGGCGTGTGAGCTGCCGGTCGCGCGCGACGTGTCCGGGCTGACGGAGCTGTCGAAGAAGTCGGGCGCGCTGTCGGTGGGCCTCGACTCGGTCGCGACCTGGTGCTTCGACAGCGGCGGGACGTGGACCGGCGGCCACACGCTGAAGAAGGGCCAGCCGCCGGCCCCCGAGGCGATCCCCTCCGGCGACTGCGCGAAGGCGATCGGCGCCTGCGAGGCGGCGAAGCTCGTCCTGACCGACGACCTGCGCACGTTGCTGTTCGACACGCTGGCAGACATCGAGACCCCGTACCTCGGCGTGAAGTACACGCCCAAGCGCTCCGGCCTCGCCGAGCGGCCTGCCGAGGCCGCCGACTGCCGCTCGAGAACCCGCAGCGAGCTGTTCGCGCAGGCGCAGTCGCGCATGGACATCGCGCGGCTCGCGAACCAGGCGCAGAGCGAGTACCGGAACTACCGGACGTGGCTGTACAAACAGGGCCTCGCCTGCGCGCAGCTGGTCGCGCGCGGAGAGAAGGATCCCACGCGCCGCGGCATCGCGATCGACGCCCCCGTGCAGAAGGGCGGCGGGCACATGCAGGTCGACGGCGCAGGCGGCACCGCGGGCTCCGGAGGCGCGACCGGCGCGGGTGGCATTGCGGGCGCCGGTGGAACGGTGGGCGCGGGCGGCGTCGTGGGGGAGAGCGGCGCGACGGGCGCAGGCAGCGCCCGGGGCGTTGGCGGAACCACGGGCGCGGCCGGCACGTCGGGGGTTGGTGGCGTGGCTGGCGCGAGCGGAACGACGGGTTCGGGTGCCGTCGCGGGCGCGAGCGAAGCGACAGGCCGGGATGGCGCCTCTGGCGCGACGGGCGCGGGCGGTGCCGCGGGCTCCGCTGGAACGACGGGCGTCGTGGAAGGTGCGGGGGCCGTCGCGGGCGCGGGCGGGTCGCCTGTGGCCTCCGTTTCGAAGGATCTTCCGATCGGCGGACCGACGCAGGAACGTCAGAAGGCGCTCGCATCCTCCATGCTCGTGAAGTGGCGCTACCTCGCCGAGCAGCGCGCGCTCATCGAGCCCGATCCGGACTGGGCGACGGCCTTCCTCATGTCGCGCGAGCTCCGCGACTGCAGGTGCCAGCGGGTGAACCCGAAGGAGATCGTCCTGCGCCTCGAGTCCGGCGATCGCGTGGCCGCGCTGCAGGCGGACGACGACAAGAACACGAAGTGCGAGCTCTGCCTTCAGGACGCGTACCCGCCGTGGAAGGCCCGCGTGCAGCGCCAGTGCGCGCAGATGGACGAGTTCACCGACTTCGAGCTCGGCGTGCTGCAGCGCTCCGACGACGGCAATGGCCTTCCGCAGCGCTGCTTCGACGCGAGCCGCGCGCGCCGCGCCTCAAAGGCGGGGACGAGCCCCGTGGGGACCGCCGTCGCCACGACGACGACCGGCCGCGGCGGCGCGACCTTCATCATCACGAAGAGCCCGGATCCCACGCCCACGACGCCCGTGGCGTCCGGCGGCGGCTCCGAGTCGCCGAGCGAGCCCGCGCCGGTTCCACCGCGGGAAGACGGCCGCGTCTACTACCGCCTCTTCATGAGCCGGACGTGCGTCGCCGACGTCGAGCCCGGGCCCATCCAGGCGCGCACCGGAGACCTGATGCCCGTGCCGCCCGGCGCCGCGGCGCTCGTCGTGCGCAGTCCGTGCGGTGGCATGGTCGAGATCTACTTTGGCCGCGAGCCGAAGCCGCGCGTCACGGAGGTCTTCGGGAAGAACGAGCCGCTGCGCCTGCAGTTCAGGAAGCCATGAGCGACGACGCCAGCAGGGCCATCCCCGGGAAGCTGGTCGAAGGCGTCTTCCGCAGGGCGCTCCTTGGCGACCTCACGCCGGCGCTCCTCGAGCAGCTTGCGGCGATCGGCGTCGATCTCTCGGTGCCGCTGGCGCCGGCCTACCCGCGGCCGACGTGGTACCGCGCGATCGAGCTCACCGCCGCGGCGCTCTTCGCCTCCGACACGCCGGAGGTGCAGCTCCGACGCCTCGGGCAGCACATCATCCGCTCGCTGAAGGAGCGCGGCGTCATCAAGGGCCCGTGGCTCTCGATGGCGCGGCTCCTGGGGCCGCGGCGCGCGCTCAAGCAGGCGGCCGACTTGGCCCAGGGCGGGCCGCTGAAGCTGACGCTGGTCGAGAAGGGCAAGCAGGAGATGGAGATCTTCGTCGAGGAGGGTGAGCAGCCGGAACTCCTCGCGGGGGTCCTCGAGGGCACCATCGCGCTGCTGGGCGGGAAGGACCCGGACGCGCAGGTGGGCGAGCGATCGCCCGCCGGGACGACCTTCCTCGCCCGCTGGCGCTGAGCGTCAGTTCACGACGAAGCCGAGGCGCACGAAGCCCCACGGCGTCATCGCGTCGCGCACGTCCCGGAACACCGGGTGCCCGAGCAGCGCCGACGGATCGCGCGTGAGCGCGAGGCCGCCGCTGATGTCGACGTCGAACGGCCGGAAACGGCGCCGCCAGCCGACGGACAGCTCGGCCACCGGCGCGACGCGCACGTCGCCGTCCTTCACCCAGATCTGCGCGCCGCCGTGACCGCTGAGGCGCCAGTCGCCCGCGCTGAAGCGGAACTCGTTGGCCGCGCGGAGCTGCACGAGGCGCCCCAGCCACCAGCCCTCGAAGTCCGGCAGCACCGAGAACCAGCGGAAGACGCGGATCGCCGTGGCCGACGCGAGCCAGGCGCCGCCGACGGCCTGCTTCGAGTCCTGCTCCTGTCCGGCGAGGCCGCGCGCGGCGACGTCGATGGTGATGCCGTCGGTCTCGAACGCGCGGAAGCGCACGCCCAGCCAGCCGCCGCGCAGGAAGGTGCCGCTCCACGACTCGTCGAAGAGGTTCCACCCGCCCAGCTCGAGCTGCAGGCGCGGGAGGAACGCGATGCGCCCGTCGACGGCGAGGTGGCCGAGCTGCGGCGCGGAGAGGAGCGCCGCAGCGTTCTCGCTGGCGCGAGGTGGGGCGCTCGCAGCCGTCCCGCTCACGTCCTGCGCGAGGGCGGTCGACGCGGCGAGGAGAACGCCGAGGATCAGGTGTCTCATGGGGCCTCCGACGTGGCCGAATCCTAACGACGTCGCAGCGCGCGTCGGACTCGCATTCCTGCGGGCGTTGACGGCGCGTGCCCGCCTCGGGCACGGTGCCCCGGCGATGACGCAGCTCTTTCCGCGGCTCACATCCCCGGACGGCGGCGTGGTACTCCGGGTGGGGGACGAGACGGTGACGGACGTGGCGCTCGCGCGGCGGTGCGCGGGCCTGCGCCGGGCGCTCGAGGCGCGCGGCGTCTCGCCCGGCCAGTGCGTCGGCGTGTGGACGCAGCCGTCGATGGAGACGCTGGTGGCGCTCGCGGCGTGCGCAGCGAGCGGCTTCGTGACGGTGCCGATCGATCCGAAGCTGGGGCCGCTCGAGCTCGGGCACATCGCGAGAGACGCGCAGCCGGTGATGACGCTCGCGGCCGACGCGGCGGCGGTGGAGGGGCGCCTCGCCGGCGTGCCCGTTGTGGCGTTGCCGCTGCCGGAGGCGGCCCCGACCGGCGGCTTTCGCGAGGGAGACGACGCGCCGCTGCTCATCCTGTACACGTCGGGGACGACGGGCCTGCCCAAGGGCGCGGTGCTGAGTGCGCGGAACGCGGCGTTCGACGTGGACGGGCTGGCGAAGGCGTGGTCGTGGACGAGGCGGGACACCGTGGTGCACGCGCTGCCGTTGTTCCACGTGCACGGGCTGGTGCTGGGGCTCTACGGCTCGCTGCGGAACGGCGCGGGGCTCACCTGGTTGCCGCGCTTCAGCCCGGAGGCCGTCACTGACGCCCTCTCCGCGAGGGGTGATGGGAAGATCCTCTTCGCCGTCCCCACGATGTACCACCGGCTCGCGGACGCGGCAGAGACCTCCCCGGATCTCGTGCGCGCGCTCCGGGCTGCGCGTCTCCTCATCTCCGGCTCGG
The DNA here is from genome assembly GCA_040755835.1 of Myxococcota bacterium. Classification (GTDB taxonomy): domain Bacteria; phylum Myxococcota; class Myxococcia; order Myxococcales; family Myxococcaceae; genus JADLDB01. The sequence continues at coordinate 8,784 of JBFMAB010000102.1, read as the reverse complement.
CCGCGTTGCCGCTGCGCGATCACCAGCGGATCCACCAGCTCACCGGTCGGCGCGTGATCGAGCGCTACGGCCTGACGGAGACGCTCATCAACACGGCGGTGCGCGCGGGGGCGGAGGACGAAGCCGGTCGCGTCGGCCCGCCGGTCGACGGCGTCGAGCTGCGGCTGGTGGACGACGCGCGTCAGCCGCTCGATGCCTTCGACGACGCGACCATCGGGGAGGTCGCGGTGCGCGGGCCGAACGTCTTCCTCGGCTACCTGAACCGCCCCGAGGCGACGGCGGCAGTGAAGGACGCGGACGGCTGGTACTACACGGGCGATCTCGCGACGCGGCGCGCGGACGGCAGCGTGCGCATCGTCGGGCGGCGCGCGACGGATCTCATCAAGTGCGGCGGCTACAAGGTGGGGGCCGGCGAAGTCGAAGCGGCGCTGCTCGAGCACCCGCTGGTCGCGGAGGCCGCGGTGGTCGGCCGCCCCGACGCGGATCTGGGCGAGAAGATCGTCGCCTTCGTCGTCACCCGCGGCGAGGTTACCAGCGGCACGCTCATCGACTTCGTCGCTGGCCAGCTCTCGCCGCACAAGCGCCCGCGCGAGGTGCACCTCGTCGAGGCGCTCCCGCGGAACGCGATGGGGAAGGTGCAGAAGGCGAAGCTGCCGTGATGGCAGTCGGCGTTGGGCACGACCTGCGATGAGCGCCTGCTCGCCAGCCGGGGAGGACCGCCGTGTCGAACCCCCTTCGTTTTCCGGACTGGTACGACGACGGGCCATTTCAGCGTGTCGATGACCCGGACCGTGCTCTCCCGCGCCGCGAGACGAGCACGCCCCATCGCGAAGCGATGCGCGCGCAGCCCTGGCGCGAGTCGACCGCCCGTCCAGCCTCGTTGCCGGTGGCAACCACCCCGAGGCCAGCGATCTCGCGCTGGCAGCCCGCGACCTCGTCAGCCAGGGGAATCGAGCGAATCGGCGCAAGGTCTCGTTGGTCGTGAGTCCCGGCACCAAGGCATGGGAGCTCTGGTCTGGCAGCGCGGCGCGGTCTCTCGCACGCGCGCGGTCGAGCGGGCCAGGCTGGCGGCGTGACTGCGTTGAACCGCGCAAGCGTGAACGCGTTTCTCCGCCGGGACTGAGAACGCTCGCGACGCAGCGAGGACGCTGCCGTCAGTCGATTCGCTCGCGAGCGCGGGGCCGCCGCTGCGTTTGCGCTCGCCGAGTCGCTGCTCGATGCCGTCTGGCCGCGCATCAACTCGCCCAGGGTTCGCGCCGAGGATCTGAAAACCCACCTCGTCGTGCGGGGGGAGCTGCGACGTGCGGCGTCCGTCCGTCGCTGATCACCTTCGCCGCATCTCGTCGGCGCTCAACGAGCTCGGCGTTCGCTGGTACGTCTTCGGGGCCCAGGCGGTCATCGCGGCAGGTGCGATCCGCACGACGGCTGACACGACATCACGACCGAGGACGTGTCACCGGTGAAGCTGCGGAAAGCGCTCGAGGAAGCCGGCTTCGTGCTCCGGCGCGGCGTCGAGGAGCTCATCGAGCACCACCGGATCCTGCCGATGGAGCACGCGGAGAGCGGCATGCAGCTCGACGTCGTGCGTTCGCGGCTGACGGAACTCGGCGCGCTCATCGACGACTCGTCGCTGATCGCAACCTTCGATGCGCTGGTCGCGCAGGCAAATGCCCGCCAGGGCGGGCCGGAGGCGTCGACCGCCGACCCGCCGCCGCAAATAGCCGTCAGGCGCCGGCGAGGTGCTCGATCAGGTCGATCTTCGTGACGATGCCGGTGATCTTCTGGCCCTCGCGCACCACCGCCACGTTGTCCTGCGCGAACACCTGCCGCAGCTGCGGGATCGTCGTCTCCGGCGTCACCACGCCCTGCAGCGGGGCGATCAGCGCGTCGATCGGATCGGTCAGCTTGTAGCTCCCGCCGATGAGGCCGTTCAGCAAGTCGTACTCGTGGATCATCCCCAGCGCGGTGCCGTCGGCCGCGAGCACCGGCATCTGCGAGATGCCGTGCTTCTTCATGTCCTCGATCACCTCGCCGATCTTCTCGCCCTTCGCCGCGGTGATGAGCTGCTGCTTCCGCCCCGCGAGGATGTCCTTCACCGTGCCCGGGCCCTTGTCCTCCAGGAAGCCCATGTCCCGCATCCACTCGTCCGAGTAGAACTTCGAGATGTACGAGTTCCCCGAGTCCGGCAGCACGACGACGATCGTCTTGCCCTTGCCGACCTCCTTCGCCAGCTCGACCGCCGCGTGCACCGCCGCGCCCGACGAGCCGCCGCCGAAGATGCCTTCCTCGCGCGCCAGCCGTCGCGCCGCGATGAAGGACTGCCGGTCATCGACCTGCCGCACCTGGTCCAGCACCTTGAAGTCCATGGCGCCGCACAGCATGTCCTCGCCGATGCCCTCCACCTTGTAGACGTGTGGCTCGCCCAGCTTCCCCGTCTTGAAGTAGCCCGCGTACACCGAGCCGATCGGGTCCACGCCGACGTTCTGGATCTTCGGGTTCTTCTCCTTCAGGTACTTGCCCGCGCCGCTCATCGTGCCGCCGGTGCCCAGGCCGGCGACGAAGTAGTCCAGCTTGCCGTCGAGCTGCTCGAAGATCTCCGGGCCCGTCGTCAGGTAGTGCGCCTCGATGTTGTCCGGCGAGTGGTACTGGTTCGGGTAGAAGGCGCCCGGCGTCTCCTTCACCAGCCGCTTCGCCGTCTCGTAGTAGCTGCGCGGATCGTCCGCCGGCACGTTCGTCGGCGTCACCACCACCTGCGCGCCCAGCGCCTTGAGCCGGTTCACCTTCTCCGACGACATCTTGTCCGGCATCGTGAAGATGCACTTGTAGCCGCGCACCGCCGCCACCATCGCCAGGCCGAAGCCGGTGTTGCCCGAGGTGTTCTCGATGATCGTCCCGCCCGGCTTGAGCAGGCCCGCCTTCTCGGCCTTGTCGATCATGTGCACCGCCATGCGGTCCTTGATCGCGCCGCCGGGGTTCATGAACTCCAGCTTCACGTAGACGGTCGCGTCGTCGGGGCCGACCAGCTTGTTCAGCTTGACGAGCGGGGTGTGGCCGATGGCCGCGAGGACGTTGTCGAAGACGTTGTGGGGCATGCGCGCCCGCGTAGCAGACCGCGCGGCGGATCGGAACGGCCCCGCTACATCGTCTTCTTGACCTTCGCGCCCTTCATCAACGACTCGATCCGCTCGAGCACCTCGGCCTTGTAGACGCGGGAGCCGCAGTTCGGGCAGGCGCCCTGGGGCACGTCCGTCAGGACCACGACCTTGCCTTCCACCGTCAGGCGGACCTCGACGAAGCGGTTGTCATAGACCCCGCTGCACGGGCAGCGCCCGTAGTCACGTCTGGCGTAGTCGGCCATCGAAGTCCGTACCATAATCGCGTCGTGACCAGCCGCGTACCTCCATCCAACGTGTCGAGCGGCGCAGGGGTGTCCAGCTCCCAGAAGGTGGATCTGCAGGTCGAGCGACCGGCGCCGGCGAAGGGGAAGGCCGAGACGAGCGGGGAGCTGTCGCCCGAGGCGGCGCTCTGGAGCGGCATGGACATGGACCGCTCGCTCGAGATCTCCCAGAAGGACGTCGAGGCGCGCATGGGCGAGGCCGCCGCGTCCGAGCAGGCCGACAAGGAAGAAGGCAAGGAGCTTCACGAGGAGGCCCGCGAGGCCAACGAGCGCAAGGAGAAGCTGCAGAAGCTCGGCCGCTGGCGCCCGGTGTCCACCAGGCCGCAGAACAGCAGGCCCGATCCGCGCGCGGCGCTCATGCGCCGGGCCGCCACCAGCGGCAAGGACGGATTCACCCAGCAGTCGGTGATGCAGGCCGCGCTGTCGTCCACCAGCTACAACAACCTGTCGCCCGTCGGGCAGGTGCAGAACAAGCTGGCCGGCCAGGTGGCCCGCCCCGAGAAGCCACCCGACGCCTTCAAGCTGCTCAAGGAGGCCAAGGACAAGGGCGTGCTCTTCACCGAGGACGCGCTGAGCGACGGCCACTCGGAGGACCAGGAGGATCCCGCGCTCGCCGAGGCCGTCGAGGAGTGCATTCGCCGCTGCTTCGGGCTGCGCGGCATCCTCCGGATCGGCCCCGGGAAGAACGACAAGGCCGAGCCCATCATCGTCGTCGCCATCACCCAGGGCTTCACCGACGTGAGCCTGACCAAGGTGCCGTCCGCGGTGAACGGCTTCCCGACGCTCATCGCGATTCCCTTCGACCTGCTCCCGCTGAAGCGAGAGCGCTGACCTCCCATGGATCTCCACACCCGCCTCCGCCACCAGGTGGAGCTGGCCACCGGCCGCTCCGCGAAAGACGCCCCCGTCCTGAAGCTCAAGGGTGACGCTTCCAACCGCAGCTACTTCCGGGTCGGCACACCGCCCGACAGCTACGTGCTCATGGTGATGCCGCCGGACGCGGCGAAGAAGAGCGAGGAGGCGTCGAGCGGCGAGGCGCCCGGGGAGCTGCCCTTCGTCAACGTGCACCGCTACCTCGAGCAGCTCGGCGTGCGGGTGCCGAAGATCTTCCGCTACGACGAGCCCGAAGGCGTGATGGTGCTCGAGGAGCTGAGCGATCGCACCTTCGAGCAGGCCCAGGCCGCGGGCGATCGCGCGGGCTGGTACACGAAGGCCGTGCGGCTGCTCGCGAAGTTGCGCGCGCGCGCCGAGAAGCAGCCCGATCCCTCGTGCCTCGCCTTCACGCGCTCGTTCGACGAGACGCTCTACGACTGGGAACTGCACCACTTCCGCGAGTGGGGCCTCGAGGTGTGGAGCGGCCGGAAGCCTGACGACGCCGAGCGCGCCGAGCTGGACGCGATCTTCAAGCGCATCGCCCGGCAGCTCGCCGCCGCGCCGAAGGGCTTCACGCACCGCGACTACCAGTCCCGCAACCTGATGGTGAAGGACGGCGAGCTGGTCGTCATCGACTTCCAGGACGCGCTGCAGGGGCCCAGGCAGTACGACCTGGTGGCGCTCTTGCGCGACAGCTACGTCGAGCTCCCGCGCGACTTCGTCGAGGCGATGCTGGACGAGTACCTCGCGGCCTTCGAGGCGGAGACGGGCGAGAAGATCGCCGCCGAGCCGTTCAAGCAGTTCTTCGACCTCCTCACGGTGCAGCGGAAGCTGAAGGACGCGGGCCGCTTCGAGTTCATCAACCGCGTGAAGGGCAACCCGGGCTTCCTGGTCTCGATCCCCGCCAGCCTCCGGTACGTGAAGGCCGCGCTCGACGTGCAGCCTGAGCTCGCGGATCTCCGCCGCATCGTCGCGAAGTACGTGCCGGAGCTGGGGTAGGCCGGGCATGAAGGCCATGGTGCTCTGCGCGGGCCTCGGCACGCGCCTGCGTCCCGTCACCAACACGTGGCCGAAGCCGGCGGTGCCGCTGCTGGGCGCGCCGCTCTTGCGCTACACGCTCGCGACCATCGCGAAGGCGGGCATTCGCGACGTGGGCATCAACACGCACCACCTGCCCGAGGTCATGGAGGCTACGGCGCGCGCCGAGACGGCACGCGCGGGCCTCTCGCTCACGGTGTCGCACGAGGCCGGGGAGATCCAGGGCACCGGCGGCGGCATCCGCGGGCTGAAAGGCTTCCTCCGCGACGGCGACTTCGCGGTGCTCAACGGCGACGTGCTCTTCGCCTTCGACCTCGGGCCGGTGCTGGACGCGCACCGGGCGAGCGGCGCCGCGGCCACCATGGTGCTGCTGCCGATGCCCGAGGGCGAGGCGTACAACGCCGTGGAGGTCGATGCCTCGGGCGCGGTCCGCCGCATCGCCGGAAAGGGCCCCGGCGGCGAGCGCCTCGCGAACTGGCACTTCTCGGGCGTGCACGTGATGACGCCGGCCGTCTTCGACTTCATGGCCGCTTCGGGCCCGGAAGACATCAACCGCGACGTCTACGTGCGGATGATCGAGCGCGGACTCACCGTGCGAGGCCACGTTCTCGACGAGCGCGGCGCGTACTGGTCGGATCTCGGCTCGCCGCCGCGCTACGCCGCCACCCACCAGCACCTCCTGTTCGGCCAGGTGCCCACGGCGCGCTTCGGCGCGGCGGATCCATTCGCGCTGCCGCGCGGCGCGGGGAATTTCTGGGCGCACCCGGCCGCCTCGCTCGGCGACGTGAAGGTCTCCGGCCCGGCCTGGTTTGGCGAGGGCTGCGCGCTCAAGGGCGGCGTCCGCATCGGCGCGGCGGTGTCGGTGGGCCCGGGCGCGGCGGTGGGCGAGGGCGCCCGGCTCAACCGCGTGGCGGTGCTCGACGGCGCGCGCGTGCCGAGGGACGTGCTGATCGAGGACGCGATCGTCTTCGGTGACGGGCAGGTGGTGTCGACGCTGCCGCCGCGGGCCTGCTGACGTCAGTCCGGCAGGAACCGGGCGAGGACGCAGGTGACGTTGTCGTTGCCGCCGTTCGCGTTCGCCGCGTCAATCAGCATTGCCGCCGCCTTTTGCAGGTCCTTCTGCGTGGTGAGGATCTGCTGGATCTGCGAATCCGGCACCATGCCCGACAGGCCGTCGGAGCAGAGCAGGAAGACGTCACCGGCCTTCGGCTCGACGCGGTTCACGTCGACCACCACCGTGTCCTTCATGCCCAGCGCGCGCACGATGACGTTCTTGTGCGGGAAGGCCTCGATCTCCTCCGGCGTGAGCTTCTTCGCCTTGAGGTAGTCGTTCAGCAGCGAGTGATCCTCGGTGACCTGCTTCAGCACGCCGTCGCGGAAGAAGTACACGCGGCTGTCGCCCACGTGGGCCACGAGGACGTTGTTGTCGTTCGCGAAGTAGACGGAGACGATCGTCGTCCCCATGCCCTTGTACTTCTGATCGGTGCTGGCCTTCTGGTAGATCCGGACGTTGGCGAGCTTGATGCCGGTGGCGAGCCGGTTCTCGTCGTAGTTCCGCGTCTTGTCCATCTTGTACGGCCAGGTGATCTCTGAATCCTGGCTCGTCATGCGGAAGAACTCGGCCATCTCGTCCACGGCGATCTTGGACGCGATCTCGCCCGAGCTGTGGCCGCCCATGCCGTCGGCCACCACGAAGAGGCGCTCCTCGGGCAACAAGAGGAGGTTGTCCTCGTTGTGGTTGCGCTTCATCCCCACGTGGGTCTGGCCGGATACTTCGATTCGCATGGGCGCCGAAAGGCTCACGTAAGTCGGGCAGTTAAGCAGCAGGCGGGTAGGCCGTCTAGCGCCCTCTTTCAGCGCGCCGCGTCGTCGTGGGCAACGAAGGAGAGCGCGTCACCGGGCTGTGTCCGGCTGGCCGCCGCCGTCCCCGCGGGCAACTCCAGGACGGACCGGGCGTCGAAGTACACCCGGCTCACCCGCCAGGCCGGCATGGCGTGGCAGATGTCGACCACCTTGAGCTCCTTGTCGAGGAAGAGAGCGTCGATGGGGATGCGCATGAAGAAGGTGTGGATGCTGTTGCAGGGCTCGATCTGCAGCCCCTCGCCCAGCGGCAGGTCCGTCACGCCCATCAGCCCTTTGAAACGGGACAGGAACGAGTCCGCGCGGGCCGCGCGGTCGGCCAGCAAGGTGTTGCGCGTCAAGTTGATCACGCGGTAGCGCATGGGCGTGCAGAACGGCTCGTTGAGACCGCTCGATCTTCCGCTGACGCTGGTGCTCGTGTCACCACAGATCCCACCGAACACCGGGAACGTGGCCCGCCTGTGCGCCTGCACCGGCTGCAAGCTGGTGCTGGTGGAGCCCCTGGGCTTCTCCATCACCGACAAGGAGCTCAAGCGCGCCGGCCTGGATTACTGGGACAAGGTGTTCCTCAAGCTGTACCCCTCCTGGGCGGCATACGTCGAAGGGACGCCCGGCGCCCGGCGCTGGCTCTTCACGGCCCGCACGGAGACGGGCCTGTGGAGCACCCGCTTCCAGCCCGGCGACCACCTCATCTTCGGGGCCGAGACCACAGGCCTGTCGCAGGAGATCCTGGGCAGCGGGGCGGGGCGCCCCATCACGATTCCGATGCTGGAGGACCGGCGCTCGCTCAACCTGTCCACCGCGGTTGGAATCGCCGCATACGAGGCGTTGCGCCAACTTCAGGGCTAGACTCTCGCCCGCAATGGGCAATCTGCAGATCGCCGAGGCGCTCTTCACCGCGCACGCGCAACGGGCCACCGGTTGGCTGACCTGCACGGCACGCGGGCGGGAGTCCCGGCTGGGCTTTCGTGACGGCCACCTCGTGGCGCTCGACCTGCGCTTCGGGTTCCAGGCGCCGGTGCAGGCGTTGGTGCAGGCCGGCAAGCTGGGCCTGGGGCAGCTGGACGCGCTGTGGGCGCGCGGCGAGGCGGGCTCGGTCGACCCCGAGACGCTCGAGGAGTTGGGCGTGTCCGTAGCGGACGCCGAGCGGGCGCGCGCGCTCGCCTGCGTGAAGCAGGTGCTGCAGCAGGCGGAGGCGGCGCGCTTCGAAGCCGGCGAGGTGACGGGCGCGGATCTCGTGTCGGGCGCGCGGGTGGTGCGCGTCGCGTGGGAAGCGCTGGGCGTGCCCGGCGGCGAGGCTCCGTACTTCCGGCTGGCGGCGAAGGACGCGCTCGACGGCTGGGAAGTGTCCGCAGAGGAGCGCGAGTGGCTCGAGGCGTCGGCCACGCTCCGGTCCGCCGAGGGGCTTTCGCCCGAGCGCCGCGCGCTGCTGGAGGTGCTCGCGAAGGGGGGCGCGCTCGAGTGGATCCCCGCCGAGGAGTTCCGTCGCCGCGAAGAGGAGGAGCGACTCCGCCGCGAGGCCGAGGAACGCGCGCGTCGCGAGGAAGAGGAGCGGCTGCGGCGCGAGGCCGAGGAGCGCGCCCGCCGCGAAGAGGAGGAGCGACTCCGCCGCGAGG
>JBFMAB010000101.1:0-32596 GCA_040755835.1 Myxococcota bacterium | reverse complement strand
CGGGCGGTGGCACCGGCGGCGGTACCGGCGGTGGTACCGGCGGCGGCATGGGCGGCGGCACGGGCGGCGGCATGGGCGGTGGCGGCGGTGACATGGACGCCGGCATGGGCGGCGGCGTCGGCGGCGGCACCGGCGGTGGCGGCGGTGACATGGACGCCGGCATGGGCGGCGGCGTCGGCGGTGGCACGGGCGGCGGTACCGGCGGCGGCACAGGCGGTGGTGGCGGTGACATGGACGCCGGTGTGGACGTCAACGCCCAGATTGCTGCCGTGCGCAACGCGGCCGACACCACTCCCGGCATGGTCAGCCTTCCCATCAACGGTGCAGTGGTGACGTACCTCAAGCCTCTGGTCCCGGATGCGGGCACGAGCGACCCGGCGGGCTTCTTCCTCCAGGGTAGTTCGATGGGCCCGGCCCTCTTCGTGGCGGTGGACCCCGCGACGCTGGCCGGTGGACTGGCGCCAGGCGATCTGGTCGACCTGACGGTGACCAACGTGGCCAAAGTGAGCGGCCTGCGCCAGGCGACCGCGGTCAGCAACGTCACCATCAGCAGCCGTGGGAACCCGGTGTCGGGCTTTGCACAATCGGTATCCAACGTCGACTTCACCAACTCGGCGAACCTGGACACCTACGAGTCGCGGCTCATCTCGATGACGGGCACGGTCACCGCGGAGCCGACGGGCGCTGGGAGCGGCTACAAGTCCGCCTCGGTCGACACGATGGGCACCGTTGACGGAGGCACCACCATCAAGCTGCGCCTGCCCGCAGCGCTGATGGACGCCGAAGCGTTCGGTCCGAGCTGCTCGTTCTCGCTGAACGGTGCGCCGATGTGGCGCTTCAACACTCAAGCGCAGCCGTCCGCCTTCGCCTCGGGCGAGTTGTCGGGCGTGAGCTGCCCGGGTCCCTCGCTGGTGAGCGCGTCGGCCTCGAGCCCCACGCAGGTCACCGCGAACTTCTCGCGTGATCTCGCCGCTGCGACCGTGGACGCGGGAGTGTTCTCCATCACCGGAGGCAGCGGACTCACGGTGTCCGGCGCCGTGCTGGCGAGCCCGCGCTCGGTCACCCTGACGACCTCGACCCAGACGGACATGCAGCAGTACGCGCTGACCGCGACGTCGGCCCTGACCGACACCCGCGGCACCCCGTTCACGGGCAACAGCGTGAACTTCACCGGCACGGGCTCGGCGCAGTGCATGCCGGGGGTCGTCATCAGCGCTGTGTACGGCGGGAGCGGGGCGAACAATGCCTTTAGCCAGGACTTCGTCGAACTCCACAACCGGACGAACACCGCCATCGACATCTCTGGCTGGTCGATTCAGTACGCATCAAGCACTGGTACGAGCTGGGCCGCCAGCACCATCCCGAGCGCCACGATTCCGGCAGGAGGCTACTACCTGATCGCGACGACGAACCCGGCGACGGGTGGCACCGCGCTCGCCATCCCCGCGGACATGACGCTGTCGCCGACACGCGACTTCTCAGGAACCAGCGGCAAAGTCGCGCTGGTGAACAACAGCATGGTGTTGCCAGCCACCAGCTGCCCTACGGGCGGTGCGGTGGTCGACTTCGTCGGCTACGGAAGCGCCAATTGCGCGGAGGGCACGGCGCTGGGTACTTTGTCGACCACGACGACTGGCATGCGGAAGGACGCGAGCGGAGCAACCCAAGCCTGCGTCGATACCAACAACAACTCGGGTGACTTCATCGTCGGCGCGGCAATGATGCCGCGCAACTCGGCGACGACGCCAAACGTCTGCACCTGCCCGTAAGCAGGGACGGCTGACGTGACACGCGGGCCGGCCGGGCCAATCGCCTGGCCGGCCCGTGGTGTTTTCGGGGAAGCGACTACTTCCGCTCGGCCATCCAGTCGTCGAGCGCCTTCGCGATGGCGAGCTCCGACTGCACGTCCAACTCGGTGAAGCGCACGTGGAAGTCGATGGTCGCGCCGGCCGCCTTCACGCGGATGATTTCGCCGCGGCACCGAATTTCCTTCGGCACGCCGGGCAGGCGGAAGCGCACGTCCACCTCGGTGCCGTGGGGCGCCGTCTTGCCGCGCCAGTAGATGCCGCCGAGCGACAAGTCGCCCTCGCGCTCTTCCCACTCGCCGTGGGGCAGCCCCACGTCGCGCACGAGGAACTGCATCGCGATGCGCGGCGAGTCGCGGCGGTCGTCGTCACCGCTCTTGCGCTTCGAGGGAGGAATGCTGTCTGCCTTCTTGCGCTCAGCCATGTCGAGTTTCGTCCTTCACCGAAGAGAAGCGCGTCACGTCACCTTCGCCGCTTCGTCCAGGAAGCGGCCCAACAGGCGCATGAACGTACCTTTCACCTTGTCCGCCGTCTCGGCCACTTCGTCGTGCGACAGCTTCTGGTGCCCGATGCCCGCGGCGAGGTTGGTGATACAGCTGATGCCCGTCACCTTCACGCCCATGTGCGCCGCGACGATGACCTCCGGCACCGTGGACATGCCCACCGCGTCCGCGCCCATCGTGCGCAGCATGCGAATCTCCGCCGGCGTCTCGTAGCTGGGCCCCGCGAGGCTGACGTACACGCCCTGCTTCAGGTCCACCTTCTCGGCCGCGGCCACCGTCTGCAGCACGCCCAGGTACACCGGGTCGTACGCGCGGCTCATGTCGGGGAAGCGCGGCCCCAGCCGCTCGTCGTTGGGGCCGACGAGCGGGTTGTACCCGGCGAGGTTGAGGTGGTCCGTCATCGCCATCAAGTCGCCGGGCTGAAAGGTGAGGTTGATGCCGCCGGCGGCGTTGGTGACGGTGAGGTGCGTGATGCCGAGGCGGCACAGCACCCGCGCCGGGAAGGCCACTTGCCACGGCTGGTAGCCTTCGTAGTAATGCACGCGGCCCTGCATCACCACCACCGGCACGGCGCCGCGAAAGCCCAGCACCAACCGGCCCGCGTGGCCCACCACGCTGGAAGTGGGGAAGTCCGGGAGCTCGCGGTACTCGATGGCCGTCGACCGCTCGAGCGTGTCCGCGAAGCCGCCCAACCCACTGCCGAGGATGACTCCCAGCTTCGGCTGGAAGCCCGGCGCCTTCGCGCGAATGACATCCACACAGGCGTCGATGCGCGCCACGAGGTCCGCTGCCATGCCCGACAGGATATACAGGCCTCTCCAAGGCCCTAATTTTCGGCCGTGAATCCCCGCGGGCGGTCCGCCGTCCGTGGGCCGAACCCTTTTCGAAGGAGCCCCACCCCGCCATGAAGCGCACCGCCCTGTCCCTGCTGGCCCTCCTCGCCCTGCCCGCCTTCGCCCAGGAAACCGCCCCGGCCCCCGCGCCCGCCCCTGGCGCGCCCGCCCCCGCGCCCACCGACGGCTCGGCCACCACCGCGACGCCCAAGGGCAGCGGCACGAAGAAGCAGAAGCCCGCCCAGCCCGAGGAGAAGAAGGGCGACGAGGCGAAGGACGAGAAGAAGTAGCCCCTCGGCCGCGCTACACTTCCGGCGTGTCGCGCGCCGCTGCCCTGCCGAAGTGGGTGACGTCCAACGAGGCGTCGGTGTGGCGGGAAATCCAACAGGCCCGGCGCCAGACGCCCGCCGAGCGCTGGACCGACGTCTCCGCCGCCTGCGACATGCTGCGGTTGTATTGGAACCTCCCGGGCTACCCCGAGCGGGTGAAGTCGGCGGTCGACCCCCTGCCCGAGTCGTCCGTGCGCGCGCTGGCCCGCCTGCGCGAGGCGTACCGGCAGAGCCGCCGGTGACGGACGCACCGTTCAACGCCGCCGAAGTCGGGCTGCGGCTCGCCAGGGCGCTCGACGCACACGCCATTCCCGATGCGCTGGGCGGCGCGCTCGCCTATGGCGTCTGGGCCCTGCCCAGCGCCACGAAGGAGGTGGAGTTGAACCTCTTCGTGGACGGCGCGCGCCTGGCCCAGGCACTCGAGGTCCTCTCCGCGGCCGGCGTCGCGTTCGACCGCGAAGAGGCCCTTCGCCTCGCGGCCGATGAAGGACTCTTCGTGGGCTGGGTGGGCGCCTGCCGCGTGGACGTCTTCACGCCCAGCATCCCCTTCTCGTGGGAGGCGCTGAAGACGCGCGTTCAGCTGAGGCCGGCGGCACACCGGCCTGGTTCCTGTCGGCCGAAGCGTTGGCCTTCTTCAAGATGATGGTCTTCCGCGGGAAGGACGTCGTCGACCTCGAGCGGCTGCTGGGCACCCGAGGGCGGCAGCTCGACGCCCCGTACGTCCGCCGGTGGCTCGTCGACGCGATGGGCGAGGACGACGAGCGCGTGAGGAAGTGGGACGAGCTGTGCGCTGCATTCTGGCGCGACCCGGACTGACGACGGGGTTTCAACGCACGCCGGCGTCGGCGAGCCACTCGATGGTGAAGGTGATGAGGTCCGTCGTCGGCGTCGAGCCCGAGGCGAGCGGAGACACCACCACCTCGAGGCGCTTCACCCGGCGGCGGTTCAACGTCACGGAGCCGTTCTCCTCGGTCCACCCCGGGTGCGGGCCCCACAACGGCACCGTGGCGGAGAAGCTGTTCGCGTTGCCGGCGAGCGCCGTGCCGACGGCCGGCACCAGCCGCAGCATCTCCCCCGGCTGCTCGCCGCACACATTCACCACCGGCCCGCGGAACCACGTCGCGTCGCCCCAGGTGCCGCCCGAGCCCTGGCCGATGGCGTCGATGGTGAAGCGCAGCGCCACCGCCGTCGTGGGTTGGCTCAAGTCCCAAGGGAAGCCGGGCGGCGCCTCGATGGACCAGACGTGACGCAGGCCGGTGGTGCCAATCCACGCGGGGTTCAACCAGCTCATCGCCTCGGCGCCCGGCTCATCGGCGAGGCAGCGCAGCGGCAGCTTGCTGGCCGTGGCCTGCACCCCCGCGTCGAGGGCCACTGCGCGCACCGAGGTGCCGGGCGCGTTGATGAAGACCGACGGCCCGCCGCAGCCCGGGGCGTCGTCGGCCGCGCCGGAGCAATCGCTGTCGATGCCGTCGCCACAGAGGTCCGGCTGCGGGTTGGTGCGCGGCACGCAGGTGGGCACGAAGCCGGCGCCGCCGTCGGAGAGCAGCGTGAAGACGCACTGCAGCCCGCCTTCCCGGCAGATGCCCGGGCGACCGGTGTCGCAGCCCTTCACGAGGCCGCCGTCGAAGCCGGGGCTCTCCACGTCCTCGAAGGGCGGGTCGTCGGGCAGGTTGTTGCAGTTGTCGTCGGTGCCGTTGCAGCGCTCGAGCGCGCCGGGGTTCACCGCGCCGTCGGCGTCGTTGCAGTCGCCTGCGCGGGCAGCGAACCCGACGGGCTTCGCGCACGCCAGCATCGTGCAGCCGGCGCAGTCCTGCCCGAAGCCGTCGCCGTCGTCGTCGCGGTACCAGGTGCTGCGCGTCGTGCCCTCGTCCACCTCGCCGTCGCAGTCGTCGTCTTCGGCGTTGCAGCGCTCGGTGGCGCGGGGGCCGACCGCCACGTCGCCGTCGTTGCAGTCGTCGCCGCTCGCCACCCACTTCTCCTTCACCGGCACGGCGCAGAAGGCGCGCGACGTCGCCGGGTCGCCCGCGCCGTCGCCGTCGCGGTCGCGGTGCAGCGTGGCCGGCGCGTCCCCCGAGGGGCACCGGCCTTCCACCGGCAGCGTGGGGCACGCGGGCGCGCCGCCCGGCGCGCAGCACACGCCGTCGTCGCAGGTGAGGCCCGACGGGCACGTCTCGTCGGCGCCGCAGGCCCACGGGCCGCCGACGTCCCAGGCCTTGAAACAGCCCGTGGCCAGCGACACCGCGAGGAGCGCGCCCGCGTACCTCACTGGAAGAACCCCGAGGTGGTGTTGAAGGTGACGGTGAAGTTCCCCACCTGGTTCCACAGCATCACCTCGACGCGCCGCACCCGGCTGGTGTCGAAGCCCGAGCCCCGGCCCGTCGTCCACGGGCCGCTCAGGTTGTTCAGCTGCAGCACGCTGGAGAACGACTGCTCGTTGTCGTTGAGCCGGTTCGACGACGACGCGACGTAGCGGATGACGTCGCCGTCCGTGTCGCCGCACAGGTAGACGACGGGGTTCGCCGCCGCGCCCATGACGGGGTTGCCCCACGCGCCGCCGTCGATGCTGCTCGGCGGAATCACCGCCGCGAAGTCGAGCCGCAGCTTCGCGTTGGGGGCGCTCAAGTCCCACGCGTCGGTGGCGGGCACCTCCACCCACCACACGTGGAAGCCGTTCCCCGTGCCGTTCCACGTCGCGCCGTTGGCGGACACCGGGTCAGCCACGCCGGCGGTATTCTTCTGGCACGCGACGTTCAGCGTGGCGGTGCTGGTGAGCCGCTTCGCGCCGTACGTCGCGCCCGGCACGTTCACCAGCGAGACGGGCCCGAGGCAGGCGGGCTGCTCGTCGACGCCGTTGGGGCCCTGCCCGTCGCAGTCGTCGTCGACGAGGTTGCACACCTCGCGCTGCGGGTTGCGCAGCGGCCGGCAGGTGCGCTCGACGCCGCCGCCGGCCTTCGGCACGCAGGCGAAGACGCCGTCCGCGCAGATGCCGGGCAGCCCGGTGCGGCACGGGAAGCCGGCGCCGGTGTCGCCGAAAGCGGCCTCGCTCTCGTCGGGCACGCCGTCGCAGTCGTCGTCGAGGCCGTTGCAGGACTCCACCGCATTCGGGTGCTTCGACGGGTCGAACGGCTGGCAGTCCAACTCGGCCTTCAGCACCATGCCCGGCGGCGCGTCGCAGGCCTGCACGTCGGTGCCCATCTCGCCGTAGCCGTCGCCGTCGGCGTCGCGCACGTACGTCTTCGGGTTGGGCAGGCCTTCGTCGATGACGCCGTCGCAGTTGTCGTCGCGGCCGTTGCAGCCTTCCTGGCCGCCGGGGCGAATCGACGGGTCCGCGTCGTCGCAGTCGGTGCCGTCCAGCACCCAACCGCCCGTGAGCGGCGCGCGGCAGCGGACGATGGAGACGCGCGGGTTGCCGGCGTCGTCGCCGTCGCGGTCCTCGAAGAACACCTTCGCCTCGCCCGTCTCGCAGCTGCCGTTGGGCGCGGGCAGCGTCGGGCACGCGGGCGAGCCGCCCGGCTTGCAACACACGCCGTCGTCGCAGGTGTAGCCGGCCGGGCACGTCTGGTCGGCGCTGCACGCCCACGGCCCTCCCAGCGGCCACGCCGACAGGCACGCGCCACCGGCTGCGCCGGCGAGGCCCAGCGCGAGCAGGACGGGCAGTGGCGCGCGGCGGGCCTTCGTCATGGCGTGGCCAGGTCGATGACGAAGAGGCCGGCGCCCAGCGCGGCCAGCCCGGCCCCCACGCCGAGGAGGACGTTGCCGGTGGTGGCGTAGGCCTGGGCCTGCGCCTGCCGCTGCTGCACCTCGTCCAGCGGCGCGCAGTCGCGCACGTCACCCTGGCACGACGACAGACCCGCGCCGGTGCCGCGCGCCAGCGCGCCCGCGATGAGGCCGCCGGCGATGGAGGCGGCCCCCGCCACCCACAGGCTGTACGAGACGGCCCGCAGCGCGCCCGACTTCGGCGCCGCGCCGCCCGACAGCACCGCCGCCGGAGCGTCCACCGCGAGGCGCCCGCGCGTGCCTTCGGCCACCTCGATGCGCTGCAGCACCGCGTTGCCGTCGGGAAACACCACGTCGACCTGGTGCGGCCCGGCCGGCAGCGCCACCACGTCGCCCAGCTTCGCCTTCGACACGCGGCCGTCCACCTTCACCACGCTGCCTTCCTCGAGGTCGAGGCGCAGCCCACCGAAGCCCTTGCGCGCCCACGCGGGGAGCAGCGTCTCGAGCGCGCCCTTCGCGGCCGTCTCGAAGCCGTCGATGGTGCCTTCGCCGCGCCGGCTGCCGATGCGCTCGCCGTCGAGGTACAGCGTCACTTCGACGGCCACGCGTTCGCCGGCCCTGTCGAGGCCCTTCAGGTCGAGCAGCACCACGCCGGGCGCGGCCACGCTGCGGGCGAGCTCCGCCGCGCAATCATCCGTGCACTTGCGCGGCGCGCCTCTCTTGAAGGCGGGCCCTTCGCCGACGGCCAGGCCGGACACCTGCTTGAGGGCCGCCTCGGTGGCGCGCTGCGCGCGCTTCACGCCCGCGTCGCTGACGCCCTGCGCGTCGACGACCGCGCAGACGATGGCCTGCGCGTGAGACACCGCAGGCATGGCGAGGCTGGCGAGGAGGAGGAGCCGGAGTGCCACGGGGCAGACGTTTACACGCCCGGGCGGGGCGAGCCAAACGATGCGGGCGCTGCGGGACGCACCCGCGCCGGTGTATGCGCAGGGCCCGCGTGACGACGACGGAGGAGCTGACCCAGCGGGTGTACGAGGCGCCGGCCGACGACGGGCCGAGGCTGGTGCTGGCGGATCACCTGCAGCAGCTGGGCGACCCGCGCGGGGAGTTCATCGCGCTGCAGTTCGACACCTCGGCGCGCGCGCGCAAGCGGGCCGACAAGCTGCTCGAGCGGCACCGCGCGCAGTTCCTCGCGCCCTTCGGCGACGCCGTCGTCGCCGGGACGGACGAGTGGGAGAGGGGCTTCCTGGTGGCGTGCACCGCGCGCCTCGACGGCCGGCTGGCGGCTTGCCCCGCGTGGGCGACGGTGCGGCGGCTCGCGGTGGCGCTCACCTCGGGGCGGCCCACGGAGCTCGCGGGGAGGTGGATGACGTCGCTCACCGAGGTGACGGTGGCGCAGCCCGCCTGGTACTCGCCGGACATGTCCGCGCTGTGGCACCACACGCACGCGCTGACGGAGGATGTGCTGCGCAGCGTGGGCCGGGAGGCGCTGCTCAAGCCCCCCGCGCTGCCGGTGCTTTGACTCGCATGCAGCGAATTCTCGGGCGCCTTCGGCCCCTGGCAGCACCAACAACACCAGCGGCGCACCGGGCCTGAGGGAGAGGACCCGGCGCGCCGCCACGCGACGTCAAGGGCGCGTCATGAAGGTCAGGCCTTCACCTTCTCGCTCTTGACGGCGATTTTCCTGGGCTGCGCCTCGGCGAGCTTCGGGAGCACCAGCGTCAACACGCCCTCCTTCAGCTCGGCGCGGATGTGCTCCTGGTCGATGCCCTGCGGCAGCATGAAGCTGCGGGTGAACGAGCCGTAGGTGCGCTCCCACGTGTACAGGGTCTCGTTCTCCTCTTTCTTCTCCTCCTCGCGCTTGCCGCTGATCAGCAGGCGATCGCCGGTGATGGACACATCGAGGTCGCTCTCCTTCACGCCGGGGATGTCGGCCTTGAAGATGAACGCGTCCTTGGTTTCCTTCACCTCGAACGCCGGGTTGAACGTGATTTCCGGGGACGCGAAGTTGCCGAAGAACGGCCGCATCTCGCGGAACGGGTCGAACCGCAGCAGGCTCTGCATCTCGCGGAACGGGTCCCACCGTTGAACGTCCTGGTTTTTCACAGGGGTCTCTCGGCGCAACGTGATGGCCATGACTGCCTCCCAAGCGGGCTGGTTTTTGTCGCGGCAGGTCCACCGGCACCACGCGGGGACCCGTCGGCCATTGCCCTCATACAATCGGTGTTCCACGCCGGCCGCCCACCGAAGACGCACAGTTGTGCTCGCGCGGCCCGAAGGAATTTGCGGCGAGGCGGGACGCGACGCGCAGTCGTTGCGAGCGCGGTGCGTCAGCGGCCGCCGCGCACCGCTTTCACGTCGACGACGGGGCCGCCGGCCGCGTCGGCCGGGCCGATGGCCGCGGTCAAGGCACGGTGACCGTCATCAAGGCGGCGAACGAAGCGCGTCAGCTTCTCGCGCACGTGCGTGGGCATCTCCTCGGTGTACTCGAGGTACCAGCGCAACTCGTCGAGCAACTCGTAGAAAGCGTTGACGGCCTGCTGCTCGGGCGGCTCGAGCAGCGTCAGCTCGGCGAGCGTGATGGTGGAGAACCAGGTGTGCACCGTGTTCATCAGGGGCGCGCGATCGCGCAGGCGCGAGAAGAGGCGCACCATCTCGTCCTGGCGCGCGTGGAGCCGCTTCATGACGTTGGCCGCGTCCATGGCCAGCACGTGGCGGACGCGGGCGGCGGCGGCGAGTTGGGTCTGCGAGCGCTTCTTCGGGGCCACGGGCCCGTGGGAGGTTAGCGCAACTCACCGGCCGTCGATTCGGCGGACGGCGGGCCCGCGGCCCTCGTATGCTCGCCCGCCGTGGCCCTCCTGCTCGCGGTGTCCGGTGCGCTGCCGGCCGTCTTCCTGATGTGGTTCGTCGGGCGCTTCGACGCCAAGCGCCCCGAGCCGCAGGCGCAGCTGCGGAGGGCCGCCGTCCTCGGAGGGCTGTCGACGCTGCCCGTCATCGTGGTGCAGGTGGCGCTCGAGAAGTTCAACCCCGGCGGCGTGACGGGCGCTTTGTACACCTCGTACGCCGTCGCCGGGCTGACGGAGGAGACGGCCAAGGCGGTCGCGCTGTACGTCGCGGTGTGGCGGCACCCGGCCTTCGACGAGCGGCTCGACGGCATCGTGTACGGCACGCGCGCGGGCCTCGGCTTCGCGCTGGTGGAGAACATCGGCTACCTCGCCGGGGCGGAGTCGATGAGCGGCTTCGTGGGCATCTTCGTGTTGCGCGCGGTGCTGGCGGTGCCGGGGCACGCCATCTACGCCGGCTTCATGGGCTACTGGGCGGCCCGCAAGCGCTTCGACGGCAAGGGGCCGGGCATGCTGGGCGGCCTCGTCATCGCCATCCTCCTGCACGGCACCTACGACGCGGCGCTCTTCCTGTGCGGCGTCTTTGGCGAGCGCGGCGGCAGCCAGGCGCTGCTCATCTTCCCCCTGCTGGTGGTGCCCTTCCTCGTCGTGGGCCTGGGCTACCGGCGCCTCAAGCAGCACGCGGTGGAGGCCCTGTACCTCGACGACATCGCCCACGCGGAGCAGGCGCGGCCGCGACTGCGCTTGCCGCTGGGCATGGGCTTCGTGTTGCGGTGAAGTCGCGTCAGCCGCGCACCAGGCGGAAGCCGACGCCGCGCACCGTCTTCAATTCGAAGCCGGGGCCTTTCAGCTTCTTCTTCAGGCTGGAGACGAAGTTGTCGACGGTGTGCGTGTCCACCACCACGTCGGCGCCCCACACCGCGTCGAGGATGTCGTCGCGCGACACGACGCGCTCGCCCGCCCGCAGCAGGCAGACGAGGAGGTCGAATTCCTTGCGCGTCAGCTCCACCTCGCCGTCGGGGCCCTTCACGGTGCGCGTCGCCTCATCGACGGTGAAGGCGCCGAGGCGGTGGGCGGCGCCGACGGGCGTGGCGGGCCCACGGCGGGCCAGGGCGGCCACGCGCGCGAGCAATTCGCGCAGGCGGTAGGGCTTGGCGAGGTAGTCGTCGGCGCCGGCCTCGAAGCCCTTCACCAGGTCGTCTTCCAGCGTACGGGCGGTCAGCATCAGCACGCGGGACGGCAGGCCTTTCTGGCGCAGCTCGCGGCACAGCGCGTAGCCGTCACCGTCGGGCAGCATCAAGTCCAGCACCACCACCTCGGGCGCGCCGGCCTCGAGCGCCGCTCGGGCGGCCTTCACCGTGGCGGCCACCTGCACGGCGTAGCCTTCGTCGCGCAGATTGTCCTCGAGCGCGAGGCGCAGGTTGGCGTCGTCCTCGACGATGAGCACCGCAGGCACGGCCCGGCAGTCTCCCATGCAGGCCGCCCGATGGCACCGAGCAGCGCGACTTCGGGGTCCTTCCGCCCGCAGACGAGGTTGATCGCCGTCACACCGGTGGTGTAGGCTCGCGCACCGGGGTGGAAACCTTTCGCGGTTGTTCCGCCCGGCCGACTCGAACTCGGTGTTTCCCTCGGGAGGAGTGCCCACATGTTGAAGCGAAGCCTGGTGGTGGCGCTGGTCGCCACGATGATGGCGTGCGGCGGCGGGACGACGACGGACGGCGGCGTCGGTGGAGGTAGCGGCGGCGGCTCGGTGGGTGGCGGCTCGGGTGGCGGCTCGGGCGGCGGCTCGGGCGGCGGCACCGGCGGCGGCTCGGTGGGTGGCGGCTCGGGCGGTGGCACCGGCGGCGGCACCGGCGGCGGCGGCTCGACGGACACCACGCCTCCGGAGGTCGTTTCGACGACACCCACGACGACCAGCACCAACGTGCCCGTGGGCACCACCCTGCTGGTCACCTTCAGTGAGCCGATGAACCCTGGCAGCGTCACCGTGACGGCCTCGCCCAGCATCAGCTTCGGGAACCAGTCGTGGAACGCGACCAACTCGACCCTGACGCTGACGCCGTCCGCGGCGCTGTCGTATTCGACGGCCTACACCCTCACCGTCAACGGGAGTGATGTCGCAGGCAATCCGCTGAGCCCCGCGTTTACCTTCACCTTCACGACGGAGGCGGTCCCCGACACCACGCCGCCGACGGTCATCTCCACCGTTCCTGGTTCTGGCGCGACCGGAGTCCCGACCGACAGCCCGCTGAGCGTCACGTTCAGTGAATCCATGAACACCAGCTCGGTCCAGATCTCCTCGTCTCCTGCGCTCACCTTCAGCACTCCGGCCTGGACGAACAACAACACGGACGTCACGGTGACGCCAACGACGGCCATGGCGTTCGACACGATGTACACCATCACGGTCACCGGCCGCGATGTCGCGGGCAACGCCATGGCGGCACCCTTCACCTTCAGCTTCCGCTCCGAGATGGCGCCCGACACCACGCCGCCGACCATCACGTCGTCGACGCCCGCGAACAACGCCACGAACGTCAGCGCGACCACGCGCCTGTCCATCACCTTCAGCGAGCCGATGAACACCGGCAGCGTTTCCGTCAGCACCAGCCCCACCATCGACCAGGGCACGGGAACCTGGAGCAACAATGACCAGACGGTGACGTTCAACACACCCGCCGGAGATTGGGCGTATTCCACCAACTACACGGTGACGGTGAATGGAACGGATGTCGCTGGCAACGCCATGACGGCCGCCACCCTCACGTTCGGGACGACGACGCCGCCGGACACCACGCCGCCGACGGTGACCAGCAGCGCGCCGAGCGCTGGCGCGACGAACGTCCCCATCAACACCAACATCGAGTTCAGCTTCTCCGAGCCCATGAACCAGGCGCTGACCGAGGCCGCGTTCTCGTCGACCCCGGCGATCAACTGCACCACGTTCACCTGGAATACCCAGCGCACGCTGATGTCCTGCAACCCGGCCTCGGACCTCAACTACGGAACGGCGTACACCATCCGCATCGGAACTGGAGCGCGGGACGACGCCGGAAACGCGCTCGCCGCGCAGTTCAGCGCGACCTTCAACACGGCGGCTGCACCTGACACGACGCGGCCCACCATCGTCTCCACCGTGCCTGCATCCGGCGCGGTCGGCGTCGCGCGGAACGCCAACATCGTCATCACCTTCAGCGAGCCGATGCGCCAGGGCTCGACGGTCGCCGCGTTCCAGTTCACCACCCCCCCTGCCTACGCGTTCACCTATAGCTGGAACACCAACGGCACGGTGCTCACCATCAATCCGGTGACGGACTTCCCCTACGGCCAGGACGTGACGTTCACCGTGGGCACCGGTGCTGAAGACCTCGCCGGCAACACGCTGCAGACGGCGCTGACTCGCTCATTCCGGGTGAAGCGCCAGGCGGTGCAGAACTTCTACTTCAGCGGGACCACGAACTCGGGTTCGACCACCACGCTGGATGGGTACATTTACGGCACGACGAACTGCTCCACCGCCGTGCTTGGCACCGGCGCATACTACGCGGCGGCCGGCGACCGCTACTCCAGCACCACACCGACCCAGACTGCGTGGCAAGGTTTCCTCACCTTCAACATCTCGAGCCTCGGCACGTTCCAGGGCGTCAACATCACGAGCGCGTCCTTGAACGTGCGGCAGTACGGTTGCCGCGGAAACCCCTTCACGGCGACCTTCGGCAGCGCCATCGAGGCCCACCACGTCGACATCGGAACGGCGCTGGACCTCGGTGACTGCAACGCCACCAACCTGGGCGGTCGTCAGTACACGCTGAGCACCAGCACGACCGTGGGCCTCAGGACGGTGGACGTCACCGCGTCGGTACGCGATGACTTCACGAACCTCACGGCTCGCGGCGGTCGCTCGCAGTTCCGGATCCAGACGAACATCCTTGCGACGGACGGCGACACGGTGACCGACTATTGCTACTTCTACACGTTCAACATGACGGGCACCGCCAACGATCCGTACCTGACGATCACGTACGAGTACGACTGACGAAGCAGCAGTCCAGAGTCATCAAGCCGCCGCTCCGGGAAACCGGGGCGGCGGTTTCGTTTGAAGTCCCCTGTTTGACCAAAGACCAGGACGGAGGTTGTTCGGACGCCGGCGGAGGTCACTCCGTTGGTGTCGTCCCTTGTCCGGTCCAACCCCAGGCGTCGTCCCCGCACGACCGCGGGGTGCCGTGCAGCACCGGGAACTCACACACCGCCCGGAACCCCAGCGTCTCCAGGAGCGGCGCCGACGTCGCCACCTTCGCCTGGCTGGTGGCCAGCGCGATTCCGCGCGCGCGAGCGAAGTCCAGCCGCGCCGCGGTGAGCGCCCGGTAGACACCGCGTCGACGGAAAGCCGGCAGCACCACCGCGCCGACGAGGTACGCCGAGCGCTCGAACAGCGTCAGCCCCGCCGACGCCGCGGGCTCGCCGTCCACCCGCGCGAGGAAGAGCGCGTGGCGCCGCGACGGCGCGCTCAAGAGCAGCCGGTTGAAGTCGCGGATGGGACCGACGTCCATCTGCCAGCCGGCGGCCATCGTGCGCGCGTGCAGCTCCACCGTCGACGCGTCCGCCACCTCCACCGTCACGCCGGGCGCCTCGGGCCAGGCCTCGCGCGCCGTCTCGCGCACCATCGCCCGCACCACCTCGCGCATGAGGCCTCGTCGCTCGAGCCGCTCCGCGAGGTCCAGGGGCGTCGACTCCGGCGACACCGTCCACCGCCAGCGCACGCCGAGCCGCTGGTACGTCGCCACCGTTTCGTCGATGACGGCGTCGGCCTCCGCGTCGGACAGCTGCGCGCACGCCACGCCGTTGAGGCCGCCCTGACGGAAGGCCGGCGCGATGAGCTGCAGCCAGCCCGGCCGCTCCACCACCGTGAGGCCGTCGAAGCGCTCGAAGGCGTCGCGCGGCACCACCACCGCTTCCTGGAACTCCAGCGAGTCAGTCTGCAACCGCGTCGCCCCTCTGCCGGACCGTCTCCCCGGGGGGAGAGGGAATTCTCAGCTCGAACGTCGTGCCGTCCGGCGACGACGATGCCACGCGCAGCCGCCCGCCGTGCAGCTCCGCGATGCGCCGGCACACCGCCAGCCCCAGCCCGCTGCCGCCGCCGCCGCGCCCGCGCCCGTCGCCAAGCCGGTGAAAGGCCTCGAACACCGACTCCCGCGCCGTCTCCGGAATCCCCACGCCGTTGTCCGTCACGCGCAGCGCCACCTCGCCGCCCTCGCGCGAGGCGACCCAGCGCACCGTCACCGGAGAGCGCTCGTTGTACTTCCACGCGTTGCGCAGCAGGTTCAGCACGAGGATGCGCAGCAGCTCGCCGTCGCCGTCCACGGTGACGTCGTCGAAGCCCACGAAGGTCTGCAGCACCTCCACGCCCTGCGCGTGCGCCGCGTCCTCCTCCAGCACCGCGCGCAGGCTGGCCAGCGTCACCGGCCCCCGCCTCGGCTGCCACCGGCCCTGCTCCAGCCGGTTGAAGGACAGGATGTTCTCCACGAGGAAGGTGAGGCCATCGACCGTCTGCACGAGCCGCGCCGGGTAGTCCTTCGCCGGCGCGTGGCCTTCCAGCTTCCGCTCGAGCGTCTCGGCCATCACCCGCATCGACGCGAGCGGTGTGCGCAACTCGTGACTCACCGTGGACACGAAGTCGGACTGCAGCGCGAGGTAGCGCGCCCGCCGCGCCTGCGCCCACGCCGCCGCGACGACGACGCCCACACCCAACAGGAGCGTCACGACGGCCAGAAGCGTCTTCAGCACCAGCCGCGACGACAGCGCGCGCTCGGCGGCCTGCATGCGCGGGCTGTTCAGCTGGAGCCGCAGCGAGTCCAGCGCGTGCCACGCCACCGGACCCGACGGGAGGAGGGACCAGCTCGTCGAGAAGGTGTCGTCCGCCGCCAACAGCCCGCGCTCGCGCCACTCTGCCGCCAGCCCAGGCGCGAGGCCCTCGGGCAGCGCCGTGCCCTCGACGTCACCGCCGCGCACCCGCGCCACCTGCGCGCCGGCCGACAGGCGCCCCCACGTCCCGTCCTCTGTCGGGAACGACGGCGCGACGTTGGCTGCGGCGCGCGCGCACGCTTCCTCGAAGTCGGCCGACGGCACCGCCGCCGCGCGCGACAGCGCCCCCACGCGCGCACACAGGAAGCGCGCGTCGTCCGCGCCCAACCTGGGCCACGCGCGCAGCACCGCCCGCTGCAGGCCCTCGACGCGCGCCTCGCCGGTGAAGCCGTCGCGCAGCACGCGGCGCATCAACTCCGGCGCCGGCCGCTGCGTCTTCGCGAGCAGCTCGAGGAGCGCCACCGTCGCGGCGAAGTCCTCCTCCGGCGGCAGCACGAAGCGCGCGCGGTGCGCCAACGACTCGCGCACCGCCCGCTCGATGCCCGGCGTGTCCTGCCTCGCGAGCGCGGCGCGCAACCGCTCCACCAGGCGCACGCGGTGGCTCCACGGCGCCTCGTCGTCGTCGGTGAGGAGCGTGGTGCCGTCCTCGAGGTGTGCCACCCGCGCCTCCACACCCTTCGACCCGGGCGCGGACACGCGCGGCAACAGCACGCGGCCGTCGCGCACCAGCACCAGGCCGCGCTCGTCGCGCAGCGGGTCCGCCTCCACCTCGGCCACGCGCACCTGCGCCAGCTGCAGCTCGTCGGACAGCGTCCGCGTCAGGGTGACGGTGGCGTACTGCTCCAGCGCGCGCCGCGTCTCCGCCAGTTGCGCGCGGCCATCGCGCGCCTCGCGCACGAAGGTGGCCTCGAGCGCGACGAGGAACGCCGCGAGGCCCGCGAGGCCGAGGAGGAAGATGGGCCGCGGCCACTTCATTCCGACACCTCGCGCAAGCCCTCTCCCCTTGGGGAGAGGGAAGACGTCTTCACTCGAGGACCGGCAGCTCGTCGAAGTCCATCGACGCGACCGGCGCCTCCTTCTCGAAGCGGTCCGGCCGCGTGTCGAGGCGCTGCGCCTTCACCACCAGCGCGCGCAGCTCCGCCACGTCGGGCCGTGCCTTCAAGGCCTCGGGCAGACCGTCCAGCGTCTTCACCAGCTGCGCCCATGACAGCGTGCGCGCCCAGTAGCTGCCGCGCAGCTTCTCCGCGAAGCCGGCGGCCACCAGCGACAGGCGCGCGGGCCCGCTCGCGTCGCCGGCCGCGGCGCGCACCACCGACGTCGGCAGCCGGTGCTCGACCAGCCGCGACTCGCCACCCTGCGGCGCCTTGAAGCGCGCGCGGAAGGTGGCGAAGGCGGCGGCCTCCTTCACGGCGGCGGTGAACTTCACCTCGTAGATGGCGGTGACCTGGTGGCCCGCGCCCAACTCACCCGCGTCCACCTTGTCGTTGGCGAAGTCCTTCTTGTCGAGGAGCCGGTTTTCGAAGCCCAGCAGGCGGTAGCGCTCGACGACGGCCGGGTCGAACTCCACCTGCAGCTTCACGTCCTTCGCCACCACCTGCAGCGTGCCCGTCAGCTGCTCGACGAAGATGCGCTTCGCCTCCTCGAGGCGGTCGACGTAGGCATAGTGGCCGTCGCCCCGGTCGGCGAGGCGCTCCATCAGCACGTCGTTGTAGTGGCCCATGCCGAAGCCGACGGTGGACAGGGTGACGCCTTCCGAGGCGCGGCCCTTCACCTTGGCCCACAGGCCCCCCGCGTCGGTGACGCCGTTGTTCGCCACGCCGTCGCTGCAGAGGATGACGCGGTTGATGCCGCCGGGCACGAAGGCCTTCATCGCCAGCGCGTACGCGAGGTCGAGGCCCGCCTCGACGTTGGTGCTGCCCTCGGGCCGCAGGTTGGCGATGGCGGCGTGCAGGGTGTCCTTTTCGGTGGCCGGCGTCGGCGGCAGCACCACGTGCGCCGAGTCGCCGTAGACGACGATGGAGATGCGGTCGCGGGCGTCCAGCGCGTCCACCAGCAGGCCCAGCGCCTGCTTCACCAGGCCCAGGCGGTTCTCCTGCGCCATCGAGCCCGACACGTCGATGGTGAAGACGAGGTGGCTCGGCTTGCGTTCGGCCTTCGCCACCTCGCGCGCCTTCACGCCCAGGTGCAGCACGTGGTAGCCCTTGCGCGACGGCGACGGGAAGGCCTCCACCTGCACCGCGAAGGCCTCCTTCTCGGGTGCGCGGTAGCCGTAGTCGAAGGCGTTGACGAACTCCTCCACGCGCACCGCGGCCTCGTCGGGCAGCGTGTCGCGCTCGAGGTACGCGCGCGCCAGCGTGTAGCTGCCGGTGTCCACGTCGGCGGCGAAGGTGCTGACGGCCTCGGCGCGCGTCTCGATGGTGGGGTTGACGCCATAGTGACGCAGCACCATCTGCGGCTGGCGCGTCGACGGGTCGGCGCCGGGCGCCACCTCCTCCGGGCCGGGCAGCGGCGTGGTGACGACGACGGGCAGGTCGTTGGGGCGCACCGCCTCGGGCGAGGGCGAACGCAGCGCGCACGCGGCCGCGAGGACGGCGAGGAGGACGACGACGGCGAGGGCGGGGACGAGGTGGCGGTTGTGCATGGTCCAGAGCCTGCCGGTGAGACGCGGACAGTGTCGCACCGGCGGGGCACGGCTTCTTCACGGTTTCTTCACGGCGGCGCGCGACCGTGCCGGCATGGCGACCATCGTCCTCACCGGGGGCGGCCGGGGCCTCGGCCGCTCCACCACGCTGGCCCTCGCGCGCCTCGGGCACCGCGTCCTCTTCACCGTCCGCAAGCCCGCCGAGGGCGAGGCGCTGCTGGCGGCGGTGAGGACGGAGACGCCTGGCGCACAGGTGGAGGCGCGCGCGCTGGACCTCGCCTCTCATGCCTCGATTCGCGCGTTTGCGAAGTCGCTGGTCGACGCGGGCGTGACGGTGGACGTGCTGTTCAACAGCGCGGGCGTCATGCAGCAGAGCCCCACGCGCCGCCTGTCCGTCGACGGCCTCGAGGAGACGCTGGCCGTCAACGCGCTGGGCCCGTACCTCCTCACGCACGAGCTGTGGCCGGCCCTCACGCGCTCCACCCACGCGCGCGTGGTGAACGTCACCTCGCGGCTCCACCTGCCTGGTTCGCGCGGCCAGCCGGTGCACTTCGACTTCCTCGAGCGCGGCTACCACCCGGAGCGCGCGTACAAGAACTCGAAGCTGGCGCTGCTGTGGTTCACCTACGAACTGGCGCGGCGGACGCCGGCGGGCGGCGTGTCGGTGAACGCGGTGTGCCCAGGCTTCGTGCCGCTGACCGCCGCCGAGGTGACGCACGGCTTCCAGAAGTGGCTCATGCGGCACGTGCTGGCGCACATGCCCTTCGCGCAGTCGGTGGAGGGCGCCACCGCGTCCTTCGTCTTCATGGCCACCGACCCATCACTGGCGCAGACGAGCGGAACGTTCTTCGGCGAGCAGCAGGTCCTCGAGTCCAGCCCCGAGTCGCACGACGCGGACAAGGCGCGCCGCTTCTGGGACGCCGCCGCGCGGTGGACGGGCGTCGACCCGGCGTGGCCGTGACGCATCCGCGGCTCGCCACACGCTGCTCGGTCGCACGTCGCCTGCGCACGACGGACGCGGCGGCTCGGTGACGGCGGCGCGGCGGGCGACGGGTACGGCTGCGACGCCGGCAGGCGGCCTCACGCCCGTCGAGTGACTGGGCATCAGCGCTGCTTCGCTTCCGGCACGCGCGCGTCGGCCACCGGCGCCGGTGCGCAGCGTGTCCTGCAGCGCGCCCACCGGGCTGCCGGCGCTGGCCGGGCCCTTCACCGTCTTCGCCTCGAGGAGCGCCTTCGCCCGCGCCGCGTCCGCGCGGGTGCGGAAGAGGATGTGCCGGCGCTTCAGCATCGCGTCACGGCGGGCAGGCGGTGATGGACGAAATCCACTGGTCGACGAGCGCCGTGCCCTGCGTGTCCACCACCGACGAGCCGATGATGGGCATTCGCGACGCGTCGAGCGCGTGCATGCGCCGGCTGATCATCGACGTCGTCGGGCTGCCGGGCGCCAGCAGCCGCGCGCCCATCACGCCGAGGTCGCCGTTCTGCGGCAGCGCGTCGCAGACGTTGGTGTCCTTGAGGCTCAGCTGCCAGCGGAAGTCCGCCGGCCCCTGCCCGGCGCCCATGCGGTGGCACCCCGAGCAGTTGGCGTGCAGGTACGCCCGCGCGCGCTCGTCCAGCGGGTCGCCGCCGTACGGCTGCGCCAGCTTCGGCCAGGGCGTCGGCAGCGGCGCGGAGAAGTAGCCGAGGCCCTCCAGCGTGAGGAGCTGGTTGCGCGTGCGGCCCGTCGGGTAGGTGACGAAGCGGTTGAGCTGCGCGAGCTCCGGGCCCAGCGCGCGGCCGGCGACCGCGGTGTGGCAGCCCAGGCACTGCGCGCGGCTGGGGTAGTTCCACGTCTGGTTGCCCACCACGCGGCTCTTCGCGCCGGGCAAGAGCGTCGCCTCCGTCTCCTGGTCGTTCCACTCGTAGGAATAGCCGGCCCAGGTGCCGTCCATGTGGCGCATGAGCAGCCGCGTCTCGATGCGCTTGCCGCCGAGGGAAAACGTCTTCACCAGGACGGTGCCGTTGGGGAAGTCGAAGTCACCGTCGGCGTTGACGGTGATGGTGGTGCCGTCGGGAATGGCGAGGTAGCGCTGCTTGGCCGCGCCGTCGCTCCACAGCGCCGCGTTCAGGTCGTACGGAACCAGGCCTGCCACCGGCTGCTTCGGGTCCGTCGCGTCGAAGCAGCCCGTCTGCGACAGCAGCTGCGGGAAGGTGTCGGGCGGCGGCATGCCCATGGGCACCAGTTGGAAGATTTGCCCGTTGAAGAGGTGCAGCACGTACACCTCTCCGTCATGCGTCTGGCCGAAGCTGCCGATGGCGATGTTGGTGTCCTGCAGCAGCGTGCCTTCATACCGGCCCGTCATCGCGTCGTACGTCACCGCCCAGATGCGGCCCGTCTGGTAGTCGCCGTAGACGAACTTCCCGTTGAGGCCGGGGATGCCCGCGCCGCGGTACACGTAGCCGCCGGTGATGGACTGGCCCACGGAGTGGTCGTACTCGACGATGGGGTCGATGAGGCCGGCCGTGCTGCAGCCCGTGGCCGGTGAGTAACAGTGCGCGCCCTCGCGCGTCTTCCAGCCGTAGTTGCCGCCCAGCACCACCTGGTCGACCTCTTCCCACTGGTTCTGCCCGACATCGCCCACCCAGAGCTCGCCCGACTGGGTGTCGAAGCTCCAGCGCCACGGGTTGCGGAAGCCCAGCGCGAAGATTTCACCGCAGCGCGTGCCCGCCGGCGCGTCGTAGGCCGCCGACGAGACGTTGCACGGCGTGTTGTCCGCCGCGAACGGGTTGCTCGCGGGGATGCGGTACCTCTGCACGAAGGGCACGTCGACGTCGATGCGCAGCATCTTCCCCAGCAGCGTGTTGAGACGCTGGCCCGCGTTGAGCGGGTCACCGCCCGAGCCGCCGTCGCCGAAGCCGATGTACAGGAAGCCGTCGGGCCCGAAGGCCAGGTGGCCGCCGTTGTGGTTGGCGTAGGGCTGGTCGAGCAGCAGCAGCCGCTCCTCGTTCATCGCGTCCAGCGTCAGCCCGTTGTCGGTGGACTTGTACCGGGCGATGACGCTGCGCAGGGGGTGACCGCCGGTGCCCGTCTCCGTGTACGAGACGTACACCTCCTTCTTCGTCGGCCACTGCGGGTGGAAAGCCATGCCGAGGAAGCCGCCTTCGCCCGAGGTGTTCACCTTCGCGGTGATGTCGAGGAACGTCGTCACGTCACCGGGCATCGCCGTCTGCGAGTTGGGGAAGACGCGGATGCGCCCGGGGCGCTCGAGGATGAAGATGCGCGCCGAGTCGCCCGGCGCCTGCATGAGGCCCAGCGGCTGCGAGAAGGTGAGGTTGGGGAACACGCGCTGCGTCGTCACGCCCGAGAAGTTGGGCGGCGGGTTGGGGGCCACGCACGTCGGGTTGGCGGGGCGCGCGTCGTACCCGTACAGCCCCGCGTCCTCGGGGCCCGCGTCGGGCACGCCGGAGTCCACGTCGCCGCCACCGCCGGTGCCGCCGCCCATTGCGCCGCCGCCAGCACCGCCGCCGGAGCCGCCGCCCATCGCCCCACCACCGGCGCCGCCGCCCGCGCCGCCGTCCGTCTCGCCGACGACGCCGCTGCAGCCCACTGCCAGTACCGCACCCAGGAAGATGAGGAGTCGCGCCATGGCGGCTGACCTTGGTCAAGACGGGCGCTTCCAGCAAGGGCGGGGCCTCGAAGAGGCCCCGGTCGCCGGGCGCGGGGCGGTGCGCTATGCGCGGCCGCCCATGTTCTTCCTCCTTTCCAAGACGCTCGACCTGCTGGTCGACCCCTGGTGGTGGGCCTTTGGGTTGACGCTTTCGGGCGTGGCACTGCTGGTGCGCGGCACGCGGCGGCGCCTCGGCATCGTGCTGGCGCACGCGGGGCTGGGCGTGCTGCTCGCCTTCTCCACGCCGGCGGTGGTCAACCGGCTGTGGCGCTCGTTGGAGTCGGGTGCCGTGGACACCGTGCGACCCGACGTCACCTACGACGCGGTGGTGCTGCTGGGCGGCGTGGGTAACCCCTTCGGCGCGACGCCGGACGAGCCCGCGTGGAACGACAACGTCGAGCGCCTGACGAAGACGTACGAGCTGCTGTCCACCGGCCGGGCGCGCGTCGCCGTCGTCAGCGGCGGCAGCTACGGCATCGACGGGCTGCCGAC
Organism: Myxococcota bacterium; assembly: GCA_040755835.1. Classification (GTDB taxonomy): domain Bacteria; phylum Myxococcota; class Myxococcia; order Myxococcales; family Myxococcaceae; genus JADLDB01. The sequence goes on along the minus strand of JBFMAB010000101.1, from coordinate 9,924 downwards.
GGAGGCCGCGTACCTCGCGCGGCAGCTGGAGGCGTGGGGCATCGCGAAGGACCGCGTCCTCCTCGAGGACCAGGCGCGCAACACGCGGGAGAACGCCACCTTCACGAAGGCGCTGCTGGAGGCGAAGGGCCTGACGAAGGTGCTCATCGTCACCAGCGCCTTCCACCTGCCGCGCGCGGCCGGCTGCTTCCGCGCCGCGGGAGTGGAGTTCGACGCGCTGGCCGTCGACTACCGCATGCGCGAGCCGTCGAGAGACCCGCACTGGCTGCCGCGCGGGGAGTACCTCGACGACTCGTCGCGCGCGCTGCGCGAGTGGCTGGGCCGCCTCGTCTACCGCGTCATGGGCTATTCGCGCTGACGCCGGCGTCGGGGACACCCGCATCGGTGGGCGACGGCTTCTTCCCCAGGACGTCGCCAGCGCCTTCGGCGGCGGCGCCAGGTGCGTGAGCGCGCCCTCCAACGCCGTCAGCGCGTCACCCTCGCGCGGAAAGGGGGGCGACGAGGCGCAGCCGCTCGCCATCGTCGTCCACCGGGCTGCCGTACATCGACAGCTCGCAGCCGCCGTCGCCGCCGCACCACACGTGGCCCGACGCGCTGCCGGCGAGGCCCAGCACCGCCGCCCAGCGCCTGCGCGCCTCGGCGCGGCTGAGCGGCCGCCCGCAGTCCTGGCCGGTGAGGAGGCTCTTGCCCGCCGCGGCCAGCGCCCAGGCCTTCGCCGACAGGGCGGCGGGCGCGGGCTCGATGCCGTGCGCGCGAAGCGCCTGGGCCAGCAGCGCCTCGGAGCGCTCGCGCTCGTCGCGGAAGAAGCCGAGGCCGGACACCGGCTCGACGTCGTAGCGCGGCGCGGGCGGGCCGGGCGGCGGCGGCGGCGCCGAGGAGCAGCCCGCGGCGACGGCGAGGAGGCAGAGCGCGAGGAGACGCATGCGCGTCACCTACTGCCCGCGGCGGCGCGGGTCGAGCGCGGTAGCGGGCGCGCAACGCGGGTGTCTGACGCGCGCTGCGGGTAGCCTCCGGCGTGACGCGTCATGGAGCTCCACCTCGCCGCCACCCTCGCGCTGCTCGGCACCGGCCTCTTCGCCGGCTGGCTGGGCGCGCTGGTGGGCCTGGGCGGCGGCGTCGTCATCATCCCCGCGCTGGTGCTGGGCTTCGGCGTGGACATCCGCGTGGCCGTGGCGACCTCCCTCGTCGCGGTCGTGGCCACCTCGACGGCGGCGGGCAGCGTCTTCGTCGGCAAGGGCCTCACCAACATGCGCCTCGGCATGACGCTGGAGGTCTTCACCACGCTGGGCGGCATCACCGGCGGCCTCGTCGCGTTGAAGGTGCCGCAGGCCGCACTGGGCGTGGTCTTCGCGCTGCTGGTGACGGTGACGGCGGTGCTGATGCTGCGCGGTCGCGACGCGCACGGCACGAAGGCCGACGCGAAGGAGGCGCCTCAGACGGAGCCGCCGGGCGTCGAGGAGACGGGCCGCATCGCCGGCGCGTACTTCGACGCGCACCAGGGCGCGCTGGTGCCGTACCGCGCGGAGCGCCTGGGGGCTGGTGGCGCGGTGTCCTTCCTCGCGGGCGTGCTGTCGGGCCTGTTGGGCGTCGGCGGCGGCTTCATCAAGGTACCGGCGATGACGCTGGGCATGAAGGTGCCCTTCAAGGTGGCGGCGGCCACCAGCAACTTCATGATTGGCGTCACCGCGGCGGCCAGCCTCTTCATCTACTTCTCGGAAGGGCTGGTGCACCCCGCGCTGGCCGCGCCCGTCGCGATGGGTGTGGTGGGCGGGGCGCTCGTCGGCACCGCCACCGCGCGGCGCGTGTCGGCCACCCTCTTGCGGCGCGTGCTGGCGGTGGTGCTGCTGCTGGTCGCGGTGCAGCTCGTCCTGCGCGCCTTCGGAGTCCAGCTTGGCCAATGAGTCCCAACCGCGGCACGACCGCGACGCCGTGCAGTGGCTTTTGCGCGGCGGCCTCGCGCTGGCCGTCGGCGTGATGGCGGCGGGCTTTGCCGTGCGCCTCGCCGCGGGCGAGACGTCGGCGCCCGCCGTGTCAGTGACGCAGGTGCTACGAGGCGAGGCCGCGCGCGGCGACTGGCTGATGGGCCTCGGCGCGCTCGTGCTGGGGCTGACGCCGGGCCTGCGCGTGCTGACGCTGCTGGTGCTGTGGACGCGCGAGCGCGACTGGCGCTTCGTGGGCGTCGCCGCGCTGGTGGTGGTGACGCTGGCGGTGTCGCTCGCGCTGGGCGCCGGCTGACGCGCCCATTCCGCCGAGCGGCTTGACGAGGTTGCCGGCCAGGGCGGGAGCGCGCGCCCCGCCTCCATGGCCTGCGGCGGCGCGGGCGGGTTGGCCTCCGGGTTGTTCAGGTTGCGCGGCTTGCGGCTGTCCCAGTCCAGCTCGGCTCGTCACCCATCAGCCGCGTGACGACGCACCCGCTGCGGCATTGAGAGGCCCGCCACTTCGGAGGCGCCCGTCAGCGAAACGCGTTCGCCGTCACGGACAGCGCCAGCACGTGCGCCGACGCGGTGTACTGCGCCGGGAACGCGTCGCCCGTCGACGCGCGCGGCAGGAAGGCGACGAACTGGTACGCGAGGTCGGCGCGCACCGCGCCGAAGTCGTAGCCCACGCCGGCGCTGCCGCCGACGCGCGTCGAGTCCGGCAGCGACGGCGACAGCGTGTCCGCCGGCGACGCGGCGAGGTCCAGCACCGCACCCAGCCGCACCATCGCCTTTCCGAATTCGCGCTCGGCGCCGAGGCGAAAGGTGGGCGCGTTCTGCCAGTTGCGCGCCTGCGATACGTCGGGCGTCGCCGGGTCCGCGAAGTCCACCGCGAAGGCGTCGAAGGACGACCAGAAGGTGTACTCGACGTCGGCGAACAGCCGCAGCCACGGCAGCTTGAAGTCGCCGCCCAGCGCCAGCTTCGCCGGCAGCACCAGCCGCGAGGTGATGGCCTGGTCCGGCAGCGTCGCGTTGAAGGACGACGGAATGTCGGTGAAGGACGCACGGCCCGCCAGCGTCACCGCCGCCGGCAGCCGGCCCATGAGGCCCAGGCGCACGCGGTCCGCCGGCGCGAAGCTGACGCCGGCCTGCCCGCCGACGCCGAGGCCCGTGCCGCCCAGCAGCGCCTGGCCCATGCGGTCGACGAAGTCGATGCGGCGCTCCAGCAGCACGCTGGTGCCGTACACGCTGACGTTGGCGCCGACGCTCCACGCGTCGTTGATGCGCCACGCGCCGCCGAGGTGCCCGGCCAGCACCTGCAGCTGCATCTGCGTCAATTCGGTGTTGCCTCTCCAGTCCGTCGGCCACGCCAGCCCGCCGCCGAAGGGCGCGTTGAAGCCGGCGCCCACGGTGAAGCGGCCGGTGCCCCACGCCGCGTACACGTGCGGCGGCACCTTCGCGCTCGACAGCGTGCGGGTCGCCTGGCCCGACGCCGGGTCCGTCGCCGTCGCGGTGGGGAAGAGCAGCGTGGCGCCGCCGGTGGCCGCCAGGCCCTTCACCTCGCCGAGGCCGGCGGGGTTGAAGTGAATCGACGACGCGGTGCCGGACACGCCGACGCCGGTGTTGCTTCGGCCCGACGCCATCGCGTCCTGGTCGCTCACCGCGAAGCCGCCAGCCCACGCGGGCGCCGCGAGGCCCACCGCCACGACACTGCCGAGGAGCGCGCGACGCATCAGTGGTTCTCCATGAAGGTGACCAGGTCGTCCTGGCCGACGTAGCAGTTGATTTCGACCGGGTCGGCGAGAAAGCCATGCGTGCCGATGAACTCGCGGAAGTCGCGCTGCGGGTCGACGCCCGTCGCCTCCAGCAGCCGCCGTGTCGAGCTGTTGGGCACCACCGTGTCGCCGATGGCCATCTGCAGCCGCAGCGCCTTGGGGCCCGCCACCGCCTTCGCGCCCGACGCCGGGTCCACGTACTCGAGTGGCCGCGCCAGCGCGTACGGCGCGAGGTTGATGGGGTCGACCTCGTCCAGCAGCCACTTCGCCGCGTTGACGAAGGACTCGTACTCCGGTGTGCCCTCGACGATGCCCTTGTCCGCGAGGCCCTGCGTGAGGATGGGCTTGAAGGTGGCCGACTCGCGCATCAGGTCCACCAGCCCCGCGCCGCCGACGTTCAGCAGCATCGCGCGGTAGCTCGGGTCCACGCCCGACACCAGCCCGCCCAGGATGCCGCCGAGGCTGATGCCCGCGTAGCGGATGTCGGTGCCGTCGAGCGCCACGCCCTGCGTCGCCTCGCGCCAGTCGCCCAGCTTGACCACGCGCGTCACCGCCGACAAGTCGGTGACGGCCTGGCGGAAATGGTCGCGCGTCGCGGGCAGGTGCTCCACGTCCACGAAGGCCTGGCCGGTGGCGGTGGGGAAGCCCTCGCCGGGGATTCCGGGAATCGCCGGCGTGCGCGCGAAGTCCACCACCTGCCCGTTCTTCAGGCACACGCCGTCGGCCGCGCACGTCGCGCCCAGGCTGCACTCGGCGTTGGTGCGGCAGACGGTGCGCTCGCCGTGGTACGGCAGGTCGATGGCCAGCATCGCGTAGTTGGCGCGCGCCAGCTTGTCGGCGAGCAGCAGCACCAGCCGCCGCTCGGTGTACAGGCCGTGGCCGAACACCACCACCTTCACCGTGCTGCCAGGCGCCGCGCTGCGCGGCACCGTCAGCGTGTAGTGGATGGGCCGCGGCGTGCCGGTGCCGTTCTCCCGGAAGGCGCGCGTCGCCGGGTCGAGCCGGTCGTACGTCGTCAGCGTGCCCGAGATGGTGTTGTACGGGATGAGGACGGCCGGCGTGTTTCGCTCGTCGACGCCGATGGCCAGCGGCAGGTTCGCCTCGTACGGCGCGCGCCAGAGCTCCTGCGCGCGCTTGACGAGGTCCTGCGTGGTGAAGGTCCACGCGGCGCTCACCTCCGTGCGCGGCACCGCCAGCGCGTCCACCGCCGCCGAGACGTGCGCGCGCAACGACTCGAGTCGGCCCGCGGTGTCGTCGCAGAAGCTGGACACGGTGCTGTGGCCGTCGGCGTCGGTGAGCGGCAGGCCCAGCGACAGCACGCTGGACAGCGGCGTCGGCGCCACCAACGCGCCCTGCGTGTCCTTCACGCCGGCCAGCAGCACGACGTACGAGGTCGCCGGCAGGAGCGGCTTCTTCGGCTGCAGCACCAGCTTCTTCGCGTCCGCGGACACGGTGCGCTCGAGGTCCGTCACCTCCGCGCCGGCCGCCGTGGCGAGCCGCACCGTCCGCGCCGTCACCGTCGCGCGGTCGATGGGCGCGGTGAAGGTGATGGAGAGCGCCGCGGTGGTGGAGAAGCCGTCCAGCTGGTTGAAGGCGCGCTTCAGCTCCGCCTGCGCAGGTGCGTCCGCCGGGTCCGCCGGCAGCGACACCAGGCCCGTCGTCGCGTCTCTCAGCAAGTCGTTCGGCATGGGGATGCGCTTGCTGCCCGGGTCCTGCAGCGCCTCCGCGTCCTCGTGCACGGTGAAGGTCCACAGCGCCGCCACCTCGCGCCGCTGCACGCCCTGCGCCTCCAGCACCGCGAAGAAGGGCTCGAGCCGTTGCCGCACCGCCTCGAGGCGCGCCGCCGTCTCCTGCTTCTCGGCGCGCGTCGCGCCCGGCAGCGCGTCGGGGTGCTTCGTCAGGTCCTCGCCCGCGCGCAGGAAGTAGAAGGCCGGCGCCGCCACCACCTCCTCGCCGTCGCGACCCTTCACGCCGTCGTCGCCGCCGCGCACCGCGAAGAGGTACGTGTGCCCGGGCGCGAAGCCTGCCGGCGCCGCCAGCGTCACCGAGGTGTCGCAGTCGGCGTAGGTGCGGCTCACCGTGGCCGCCGCCACCGGGCCCTTCGCGCCTTCACCCAGGTCGAAGGCCAGCACCGTCTGCGCCGTCACCGACGCGGCGGACACAGGCGCGGAGAACTGCGCGCGCACCGAGGAGGCGCCCGAGAAGCCCTTGCGCCCGTTGAAGGTGGCCTTGAGCGCGTTCTCGGTGGCCGACAGCGCCGGGTTGGGCGCGATGGTGACGACGCCGTCCGCGCCGAGCGCGAGGTCGTTCGGCGTCGGCAGGTTGGAAGTGGCCGGGTCGTAGACGACGGTGACGACGGCGGGGCGCTCCCGCGTGGGGATGGTGGGCCCGCAGGCGGCCACCAGCAGCAGCGACACCGCGACGAAGGCGGTCGTGAGACGGCGCATGGTGCGCGCGTCGTAGGCCTCGATTGATTTTGCAGTCAAACGGCACGTGTCTCCCGGAGGTGACGCCCGCCAGGGGATGATCAGCGGCCGGTGCGCGCCAGGTGGTGCAGCTTCCCGTCGTTCTCGGTGAGGACGAAGAGGTCGCCCTTCTCGTTGAAGGTGAGGCCTTCGACGCGCTCGAGCGCCTTGCCCTTCTCGTTGCGCAGCGGGAAGGACTGCACCAGCGTGCCCACCACCTTGTCGCCGTCGCGGGAGAGGCGAATCTGCGCGACGGTGGACGACTCGTCGGACGAGACGAAGAGGTGGCCCGTCTTCGGGTCGATGGCCACGGCGGAGAAGTCGCGGCACACCGCGTACACCTCCTTCTCCAGCGTCACGGACAGCGCCTTGCCCTTGCCGCCGTCGCCGATGAGCGAGAGCTCGCGCGGCTTGCCCTCCTTCGCGAGCAAGAGCTGCGGCGTGCCGGTGGGCGAGACGTCGCCCGGCACGTACGCGAGGCCCTCGATGCCCTTGTTGGTCGGCCCGCCCCAGCTCTTCAAGTCGAACGTCTTCTCCAGCACCGGCGCCTTGTCCTTGTTCGCGTTCCACTCGTAGCGCAGCAGCTCGCGCTTCTCTTCGCGCATCACGAAGAGGTGGTGGCGGAGCGGGTCGTACGCGACGCCCTCGATTTGGCTGTTGCCGTTGGGCAGCCCCGGAAGCTTGAGGCTCTGGCGCGAGCCATCGGAGCCCACCAGCACCGCCGCGTCCTTCCTGTCGCCCACCACCAGGAAGCGGCCACCCGGCAGCGACACCACGTCCGAGGCCTCGGGCATCTTCGTGCTGAGCGTGCCCTGCAACGCGAAGCGGGCCGCCGCCGTCTCCGGGGCGACGCGCTGTGGGGTGACCGGGCTCCAACCAGAGACGCGCGACGTCATGGGGCTTCCTCCTCGACGTGAGGGCGGCCAGCGTCGCAGGCGGGTCCGAGGGGGTCAACGAAGTCGGCCGGGCGCGTCACCCCGGCGAGTCGCCGTGGCGCGGCGCGTCGAGTGGGCGGGCCGGGCACACCTGCACACCCGCGGGGAACCGGGGTGAAGCTCACGCGTCAGGCAGGGTGGTTTTGCAGCGGCGGCGGCTCGTGGTTAGCTGTCGGTTGTGGACGGCATGCTGATGGGTGATTTCTCGAGTGTGGTGCCAGCGGTTCTCGGCGTCATCGCCCTCGGCACGTTGATCCTCGGGCAGCTGACGAAGCCGGCCCCGGTGCCGGTGCGCGCCAGGCGCCCGCGTCGCTGACCCGTCCAATCCGGCGACGCACGTTGCGCCCGCGCAAAGACGGAGGCTCCCGCGTGCGGGACGCTGCGCGCCGCTGTCCTCGCGCAGGTCCAACGACAGTCATGACTCGTCGCCTCCAGCACACGTGGCCCGCGTCCACCAAGTCGTCAGTCGCCGAACAGGGCCTGGCGCAACCGCGCGCCGCGGCGGAGCGCGGGCCGTGACGACCGCTGGGCCGGGCCCGGCGTGGGCATGGCGCGGACACCCCCTGTGGCTGGTGGGCTTCCGCCCCTTCTTCCTCCTCGCCGCGCTCTCGGGCACCGCGCTGCCCGTGCTGTGGATGCTGGTACTGGCCGGCGCCGTCCCGCCGCCGTCAGGCGCGTCGCCGCTCGCCTGGCACGCCCACGAGATGTTCTACGGCTTCGGCTTCGCGGTGCTGGGCGGCTTCCTCCTCACCGCGACGAAGAACTGGGTCAAGGTGCGGGGCTACCACGGGCGCACGCTGCAGGCGCTGGCGGCCGCCTGGCTCCTCGAGCGCGTCGCGCTGTGGGCCGGCGGCGCATGGGCCCGCCCCGTCTTCGTCGTCGCGGTGTCCGCCTTCCATGTTGCGCTGCTCGGGCTGCTGGCCTGGACGCTGCTGCGGCACCGCGCGTCCGACAGCTACCGCAGCGACAACCCAATCTTCCTCGTGGCGCTGCCCGCCTTCCTCGCCGCGCGCTGGCTCCTGCTGACGCCGTCCACCTTCGCCACCGGAGAGGCCGTGACGCTGGCGCTGTTCCGCCTCGTTTTCCTGGTGATGCTCGAGCGCACGCTGCCGCCATTCATGAAGGCCGCGTTCCAGGTGACGCTGCCGCCGCTGAGCTGGCTGAACGCCGCCATCAAGGGCCTGGGCCTGGCGTTGGTGGCGGGCCCGTGGTGGCCGGCGCCCGTGCACGTGGGCCTCGCGCTGGCGCTGGCGGCGCTGGTCGCCGGGCGCCTCGTCGCGTGGCGGGGGCTGCGGGCGCTCGCGCGGGTGGAGGTGGGCGTGATGGTGGTGGGCGCGGGCTGCCTCGCGGCGCAGCTGGTGCTGGAGGCGCAGGCCGCGGTGGCGCCGCGCGCGTGGACGGGCGCGCTGGCCGTGCACGTCTTCACCTTCGGCGTCATGGGCCTCATCATCCCCGCGATGATGACGCGCATCGCCCGGGGGCACACCGGGCGGCCGGTGGCCTTCGACGCCGTCGACCGCGCGGCGCTGGGCGTCATGGCCGTCGGCCTCGTCGCGCGCGTGGTGGTGCCGCAGCTGGCGCCGGCGCTGTACCAGCCCTGCCTCTGGCTCGCCGGGAGCGCCTTCGCGCTGACGTTCGCGGTGGTGGGCGTTCGCAGCGCGCCGCTCCTCTGGCGGCCGCGCGTGGACGGCAAGGAGCACTGAGGGCACACCCAGGCACGTCATGCGCCGCTTCGAGCGCATGACGGCGGCGACGAAGCGCATCGTCGAGCGCACCGGGCTGAACGAGAACGACCGCGCGTGATGCGCGCGCTCCACGCGGCGCCATTCGTGGCGGCGCCGCGCCCCCCCCGCGCGAGCTGACGGTCGAGGCGAAGCGCTGCTCCAGGCGCACGACTGGCCTGGCAACGCGCGCGAACAGGAGCACCTCGTCTGGCGGCTCCGGACGCTTCAGGCCCGCTTTCAGGCCAAGTCACGAGCCGCCTCACCAACCGGCGTCGCACCGGGACACCGCGCCGAAGCGTGGCGCCCGGGTCCCTCAGGACATCGCCGCGCGTGGCGGTGCCGCGGCCACGCCCTTCCCGCGCCCTCGCGCCGCCAGCGCCGTGCTGCCCACGAAGAGGAGGACGGCCGCGGCGTTGCCCCAAGCGCCCACCTGCCGCACCACCGGCCAACTACCGACGTCTCCTCCCAGGCGCACCACCAGCGCCGCGTGCAGCAGGCCCAGGTGCACATAGAAGCGCCCGTGGAAAGGCACCCGCACGCCCAGCACCGCGGGCACGATGATGGGCGCATGGCCGAAAACCATCGAGAAGACGAAGCCGACGAAGGTGGCGTGCAGCAGCGCGTCGTACCGCGGCCCGGCCAGCGGGTTGCCCCAGGCCAGCCCCAGCGCGCCCGACACGCCGAGCCACGCGTAGCCGCTCAGCAAGGCCACCGCGATGAAGCGCACCAGCCCGCGCTGCCGCACGGTGCGCCGCGCGACGTCGGCGTGCCACAGCCAGGCCGACAGGCCCAGCGCCCCCGCGGCGGACACCCGCACGCCCGCGTCCGGCGCCGCCAGCGCCAGGCCCGCGCCCGCGAAGACGAGCGCCATCGCCACGCAGAATGCCGCCACGCTGCGGGTGGACCGCGGCAGCACGCGCGTCAACTCGAGGCGCTCCGCGGCGATGGTGCCGACGAGGAAGGCCGTCCACGGCGCCATCACCTCGAAGCCCGGGCGACCCAACGCCAGCGCCACGTTGCCCGCGAGCCACGCGACGGCCGACACCAGCAGCACCGCGTGGTGAAGCGCCGGCGCCTGCCACACCACGCGCGCCAGCACCGCCACCACC
>JBFMAB010000100.1:0-250789 GCA_040755835.1 Myxococcota bacterium | reverse complement strand
CTGAACCGGCAACCGACCGCGGTCCGCAGGCCGAACGGACCGCGAAGCAACGAAGCGAACGAGTCATGAATCTCACGAACAACGATGCCGGCCTCGCTGACCGGCGTTTCTCAACACCCTGCTAGACTCTCTCGCCGTGGCTGAGCCCATCATCGGCATCGACCTCGGTACGACCAACAGCTGCGCCGCCTACGTCGACGGGTACAAGGACGGCGTGCCCAACGTGAAGCTCATCCCCTACAAGGGGGGCGACTACACGGTGCCGTCGATCTACGCGGTCGACGACAAGGGCAACGAGCTCATCGGCTACGAGGCCAAGCGCCAGTGGCAGCTGAACCCCCGCAACACCATCTACGGGGCCAAGCGCCTCGTGGGCCGCACGCCGACCAGCGACATCGTCGAGACGATGAAGAAGGTCGTGCAGTACGGCGTGAAGGCGTCGGCGGACAACAAGGAAGTCACGATCGAGGTCGCGAAGAAGGAGATGACGCTGCAGGAAGTCTCTGCACGCATCCTCAACAAGATCCGCGACGTCGCGTCGAACTACCTGCGCGTGCCGGTGAACAAGGCGGTGGTGACCGTGCCCGCCTATTTTTCAGACCGGCAGCGCCAGTCGGTGAAGGACGCCGGCAAGCTGGTGGGCCTCGAGGTGGTGCGGATCATCAACGAGCCCACCGCGGCGTCGCTCGCCTACGGCGTCGGCAAGCACCTCAACGAGAAGGTCGTCATCTACGATCTCGGCGGCGGCACCTTCGACGTCTCGATCATCGAGATCCGCGATCAGGTCTTCGAGGTGAAGGCCACGGGTGGCGACATCTTCCTGGGCGGCATCGACTTCGACAACGCGATGATCCACTACGTCCTGAGCGAGTTCCAGGCCAAGACGGGCATCGATCTCGCCACCGACCCGGTGGCGATGCAGCGCATCAAGGATCTCGCCGAGCGCACCAAGTGCGACCTGTCGTCGCGTGAGGAGGCGCCGTTCAACATTCCCTTCATCACGATGACGCCGCAGGGCCAGCCCCTGAACATCGAGATGAAGTTCACCCGCCGGCTGCTCGAGAAGCTGACCAGCGAGCTGGTGGACCGCACGTTGAAGATCGTCGCCAAGGTGCTGGTGGAGTCGGGCCTGTCGACGCAGGACATCGACGAGGTGATGCTGGTCGGCGGCCAGACGCGCATGCCGATCGTGCAGGAGCGGCTGACCAAGTTCTTCGGCAAGGCGCCGTCGAAGGGTGTGCACCCGGACGAGGCGGTGGCGATCGGCGCGGCGCTGTACGCGCACTCGTTGACCGACGACACCAACCTCAAGCTCCAGCTGCTCGACGTGGTTCCGATGGCGATCGGCCTCGAGAAGGCCGACGGCATGCTGCACACCGTCTTTCCGCGCAACGCGCCGATCCCCAACGCGAAGCAGATCACCGGGACCACCAGCGTGAACAACCAGACCGAGCTGATCATGCGGATCTGGCAGGGCGATCACGAGGTGGCGAACAAGAACGAGCAGCTCGGCGAATTCACCTTCTCGGGGATTCGGCCCGGTCCGGCCGGATCGGTGAAGGTGCAGATCACCTTCGACGTGAACGTCGAAGGCATCCTCACCATGACGGCGCGCGACCCGGACACCGGCAAGGAATTGAAGACCACGGTGCGCGTCACGCAGCACTGATCACGGCTGCACCGCCAGGCCCCCGGCGACCAGCTCGAAGGCCTCGGCGCCCACGCCCGGCGTCGGGTCCTGGCTCACCACCGCCAGGGCGACGAGCCGCGGGCCCACCAGCCCGCAGCCGAAGCGACCCAGCGCGCCCGACCTCGTCTTGAGCTCCGACACGCGGGCCAGCTCGCCCAGGCTCGGCGGCGCGGGCCCGTCGAGCGGCGGCAGCGCCACGGTGACGCCCAGCTTCGCCAGCGCGTCGCGGCAGGCCTCGTCCAGCGCGGGCTGCTCGTCGCGCGACACCGTCAGCACGCCCACCTGCCGGGGGCTGTCGCGGCGGAACGCGTAGTGGACCGTCTTCCCCCCGTCCCAGGGCAGGACGAGGTGCGGCGCCACGTCCACCTCACGCGCGCCCGTCCAGCCAGGTGGCAGCGTCAGCGTGAAGCCCGCCACGTCGTCACGCAGCACCACCCGCGACTCGGACTTCGGCGGCACCGCCCACAGGAGCGCGCCCAGGCCCACGAGGCCCGCCGCACCGGCGACGCCCGCGCCCACCTTGAGCCGCAGCGCGCCGGGCTCCGCCACCGTCATCGCGATCAGCGTGACGCCGTGCAGCGCGCAGGCCACGGACACGGCGGCGGGCGCGTCGAAGCGCAAGCCCACGGCCAGCAGCTCCACCACGCCGGTCATCGCCGCGGCGTGCTTCGCCGGGCCGGACGTCGTCATCACCAGCACCAACGCTACGACGTTCAGCGCGGCGACGAGGAAGGTGGCCGGAGGATCGCCCACGTCGGCCAGGAAGCCGCCGGCCCGCACCGTCCACAGGAAGGCCCCGGCGCCGAGCGCGATCGCCGTCGGCACCGGGTTGGCGGTGACGGAGCCGGTGAGGCCGCCGGCGCGCGTCGCCGTGACGTTGGTGTACTCGACGCGCTCGGAGGCGAAGGCCTTGTTGCACTTCGGACAGCGCTCGGCCCCTTCGGGGATGGGGCTGAAGCCGCACGACGGGCAGAGTGTCTCTGGCTGCGACACGGTCCCCCCAAGCCAATCGCAGACGCGCCGCCGGGGGAAGAAAACTCACGGTGTCCAGCGCGCGCGCCGCTGCAGCCAGGAGTTGCCGCCCCGGCCGTCGCGCACCACGAAGGTGAAGGTGACGTCCTGAGGTGTGGTGAGCGTCACGTCGGGCCGCCACCTGCTGCGCTGCCGGCCGAGCGCGCCGCCGAAGTCCACGCCGCCCGTGGTGGCGGCGCTCATCGTGCCGCTGGTGGTGTACCAGGACACCTTCCACGCCTCTTCGAGCTCCACGGGCTTGAGCTCGAGGCTGGGCAGCACGTACGACTCCTGCAGCGCGGTGAAGTCCTCCGGCGAAAACTCCACCTCGTCGGTTCCGGAGAGCTCCTTGACCTCACCCTCGGGCCAACTCTCGCCGGCGATCGTCACCCCCGGCAGCACCGGCGTGACGTTCTCCCGCATCGTCGGGAAGAAGCGGCACATGTAGACCATGAGCTTCTGCGCGTAGACGTGCTCGCTGCCGTCCATCGTTTGCACGTCGAGCACCACCGGCACGCGGAAGCCGCCGAGGCCCTTGTAGAGATCCTGCGTGATGACCTCCTGCAACAGTGGCGTCCCGTCGGGCAGCAGCATCGCGCCCGGGGCGACCGTCACCGACAGCTCGCCGCCCGTCGTCTCGCCGCGCGCCAGCTCGAGGAAGTCGCCTTCGTTGGTGCACCGGCGATCGTTCTGGTTGGCGCAGGTCACCACCCGGTACTTGAGCGGCCGGCCGTTCCCCTGCGGATCGGCGATGAGCGACGTCATCGTCAGCGGGCGCGCCGCGTCCCTCGCGAGTTTCTCGAGCAGCGCCGGCGGAATGGCGATCGTCCCGCCGTCGGCGGCCGAGGCCGCGAGCCCGCCGAGGAGCCCCAGGTTGCACTCGTTCAGCAACACCTCGGGTGTCTCGAAGCGGATCGCCAGCACCCGCAGATCATGGACGGTCGTCGGATTGTCCTCGGGCTCGACGCAGGCCGACAGCGCCGCGAGCGCCGGGATCACGATGAGGGCGTGGGTCCGCATCAGAAGCTCGCCTTCACCCCGAGCACGGGGAGGATGGGGATGCCCGGCACCTCGAACTCCTGCCGGAAGCGGTAGTCGTAGAAGGTCGTCTCGACGTTTTTCGCCCAGTAGACGTTCTGCACGTCGAGGTACACGTCCAGCGTCCAGCGCTCGAAGACGAAGTACTTGTCGAGGCGAATGTCGAGTTGGTTGAAGTCCTTCGAGCGCGCGCTGCGCGACGCGCCGAAGGTGCCCGAAAAGCTGTTCGCGTCGGCCTGGTACACGTCGTAGTCGTGGATCAGCGGCGACTTGGGCTGCCCGGTGACGTAGCGGAACCGCGCGCCCAGCTCGAAGCCGTACGGCAGCTTCACGCTGCCGACGACGGTGAGGATGTGCGTCTGATCGAACTGTGTGACGCGGTACTCGGTGTCGCGGCCGGCGCGGTACTCCTCGCTGCGCGACAGCGTGTAGGCGATCCACCCGAAGAAGTGCTTCGACACCTCGTGGCGGGCGAGCACCTCGAGGCCGTACGCCCGGCCCAGCCCGTTGTTCGTCTGCCGGTAGGTGACGAGGCTGCCGTCGGGCTGCTGCACCGGCGTCGTCTGATTGATGATGTTGTCGAAGCGCCGGTTGAAGAAGCCGGTCACGTCGAGGTTGATGAATTCGGTGAAGCGGTGGCTTACGCCCAGCGAGCTCTGGAAGGCCTTCTCGTGCACCAGGTTGGGCGAGCCGAACGGCGGGTCCACCAGGCTCGCGCCCGTCGGCGGCTGCGTGTACAGGCCGATGCTGCCCTTGATCGCCGTCTTCTCCCACGGCTCGAAGCGCACCCATAGGCGCGGGTCCGCGGCGTAGCGCGTCTGCCCCGTGATGAACGCCTGGCTGAGGCGCACGCCCGGCGTCACGGTGAAGGCCCCCACCTTGACGTCTCCTTCCGCGTAGAGCGCGCCATCGAAGGTGTTGACGATCTGCGCGACGCGCTGCGTGCCGAGCTGCGGATCCGAGCCGGGGAACTCGACGAACTGCACGCCGCTGATCACCGGCAACTCGGCCTCGCCGACGATCGTCTGGTTGTAGATGTCCGCGCCCGCCCGCAGCGTGAAGTGCTTCGAGACGTCCACCTCGAGATCCTGCCGCAGGCCCGCCGTCCACTGGTTGGCGGTGATGTTGGCCAGGCCGAAGTCGATCTTCGCGAGGTCGTAGCCGACGTACGGCGTCAACTTGAAGCCGATGTTGCCGCGCCGGTACGTCCAGCCGCCCACGACGCGGTGGAAGGACGTGTGGAAGTCCACCGACACGTCCCGGTTCCGCGCACCGCCGGACGCCACCACCTTGAGCTGGTCGTCAGAGCCGAAGACGAAGAGCGAGTAGTCCGACGCGCCGTCCGCGCGCGGGGTGCCCGGCCTGGCGCCGACGTCGAGCCGCACCTGGTAGTCCCAGTACACCGGCAGCACCAGGAGCGAGCCCCCCTGCGGATCCTGCGGCAGCACCAGCGGGATGAGCGCGTCGACGTAGCTGCGGCGCGCCGCGGCGGCGATGGACACGTCCTTCGCGATCGGCGCCTGGAAGAAGAGCGCGGTGTCGAGGAGATCGATCTTCGCGCTGCCATGCCAGGTGTCGCTGGCGCCCTTGCGGCTCTGCACATCGACGACGCCGCCGACCGCGCGGCCGTAGCGCGCGCCGAAGCCGCCGGGAAAGAAGTCGAGGCGGTCGAGGAACTCCGCGTTCACCACCGACGGGCCGCCGGCGACGTGGAAGAGCAGCGGGATCTCCACGCCGTCGAAGAAGGTGAGCGTCTGGGCCGGGTTCGCGCCGCGGACGATGAGCTGCCCCAGCACGAACGGCGCCCGCGCCACGCCAGGGAAGTTCTGGATGACGCGCACCGGGTCGCCGAAGGTGCCGGGCACCTTCTGCACCTCGTCGCGGCTGATCGTGCGGCGGACGACCTCCTTCTTGTCGCGCTTGCCGCGGACGACCGTCTGCATGCCGTCGGCCTTTTCGATCAGGAAGTACTTCACCTCGCGCGTCTCGTTGGGCGCGAGCACCTCGTCGGTCTGGAAGACGAGGAAGCCCGCGGCGGCCACCCGCACGTGGCAGGTGCCTGACGGCACGGCGAGCGAAAAGTTCCCCTGGTCGTCGGCGGTGGCGAACCGGTCCGGGTACTCGTCGCAGATGACGAGCGCGCCGGGGACGAAGCCGCGGCTGCCGCGCACCAGCGCCTGGCCCACCAGCTTCGCGTCCAGCTTCACACCCGCGTCCACCGGCTCCCCGGGCGGCGCCTCCACGCCCGCGTCCGGCTCCGGCGGCTTCAACACGAAGTGGTAGACGTATTCGATCTGCACCGGCGACGGCTTGAAGTCCACCTCCGCGGGCGAGAAGCGGAAGCGCTTCACCGCAGCGATCGCCGCCTCGTCGAAGCCGTTGCCGACGGGCTCGGGCACCTGCGCGTCGGACACGGCGCCCGTCTCGTCGATGATGACGGACAGCTTCACCGACGCGGTGAGGCCCTGCGCCTTCGCCTCGGGCGGGTAGTCGGCCTCGATGAACTCGAGCAGCTCGGGCGCCTTGGTCAGTACGGGGATGTGCACGCCCGCGTCGACGAGCTCGCGGCGAACGGCCTCGTCCGCGCGGGCGAGCCCGGCGGAGAGCAAGACGAAGACGAGGCAGAGGCGAGACACCATGGAGAGCTGCCCGAGACCGGGGGGAGATAATCAGACGCCTCCCGGCTTCGCCACCTCGCTCGACGGGCGTTGGACGCTGGGCTACGAAGGCGGACCTCATGGCGATCGACGCGCGGCTTCTCGAGATCCTCGCGTGCCCGGAGGACAAGGGCCCGCTCCTGTACTTCGCGGCCGACGGGGTGCTCTACAACCCGCGGCTCAAGCGGAAGTACCGCGTCGAGCACGACGTGCCGCAGATGCTGATCGAGGAGGCGACGGAGGCGACCGACGCCGAGCACGAGGCGCTGCTCGCGAAGGCGCAGGCTCAGGGCGTGAAGCCGAATTTCTGACGACGGGGTTCACCCCACGCGGAACGCGGAGAGCTGTCGATCGACGCCGTGAGCGAGCCCCGCGTGGGCGTCCGCCGCGCGCGGGGAGCGCTTCTCTCCGAGCGCGCCGAACGAAAGCACCTGAGGCGTCACGCCAATGAGGCCGCTCTGATGATCGACACCCACTGCCACCTCGACGTCCCGCGCTTCGACGGCGATCGCGACGCGGTGCTGGAGCGCGCGTGGGCGGCGGGCGTGGAGGCGCTGGTGGTGCCGGCGATCGGCCCCGGTCGCTGGGACGCGCTGCTCGAGTGGCCGAAGCGCGACGCGCGCGTGCAGGTGGGCCTGGGGATCCACCCGCAGCTGTTGCCCGAGCTGCCGCCGGGCGACGACGACCAGCACCTCGCGCGGCTCGACGAGCTGCTCTCCCTCGGCGAGGCGATCGCCGTCGGCGAATGCGGGCTGGACGGCCCATCGGAGGCCGGCGCGCCGATGGACCGGCAGCTGGCCGTCTTCCACGCGCACGTCGCGCTGGCGCGGAAGCACCGGCTGCCGCTGCTCGTGCATTGCTACCGGGCGCACCCGCACCTGCAGCGGTACCTGAAGCGCGAGGCGATCCCCGCCGCCGGGCTGCTCCTGCACAGCTACTCGGGCAGCGCCGGTCTCACGCCGTTCTACGTGAAGGCCGGGTGCCACTTCTCTTTCGCCGGGCCGGTCAGCTTCACCGAAGCACGGCGGCCGCTGGACGCGCTGCGGGCGGTCCCGGACGAGCGGCTCATGGCCGAGACGGACGCGCCGGACCAGGCGCCGCACCCGCACCGCGGACAGCGCAGCGAGCCCGCGTACGTGTCGCTCGTCATCGACGCCATGGCGGCGGTCCGCGGCGTGTCTCCCGAAGCGATGCGCGCGCTCACCAGCGCCAACGCCCGGCGCTTCTTCGGCCCCCGCCTCGGCGGCTGAGCCGGTTGCGCTCGGACGGCCGCTTCGTGCAGAAGGGGCGCCATGCAGGAGCAGCCCACTGGAAACGGTTCTCAGCCTCACCCCGACCCGCTCCCCGACTCGGGGAGAGCGAACGCGTTCCGGCTGCACCGCCGCTTCGACCGCACCGGCCGGCTGATCGGCGACGCGGGCATGAAGCGCCTGCAGGACGCGCGCGTCGTCGTGTTCGGCCTGGGCGGCGTCGGCAGCTACGCGGCGGAGGGCCTCGTGCGCAGCGGCGTGGGGCACCTCACGCTGGTGGATTTCGATCTCGTCTGCGTCACCAACACCAACCGGCAGCTCCACGCCACCGTCAGCACCGTCGGCAAGCCCAAGGCCGAGCTGATGGCGCAGCGCTGCAGGTCCATCAACCCCGACGCGTCCATTACTCCCATCGTCGAGTTCTACCGGGAAGAGACGAGCGAGCAGCTCCTCTCGGGCCACTGGGACTACGTCGTCGACGCGATCGACAACGTGAAGGCGAAGCTGCACCTGCTGAACGCCTGCGTGCAGCGCGGGATCCCCGTGGTGAGCAGCATGGGCGCCGCCGGCCGCCTCGACCCGACGTACATCCGAGTCGAGGATCTCTGCGAGACGCACATGGATCCGTTCGCGAAGGACATCCGCAAGCTGCTCAAGCGGAAGTACGCCATCGACACCAACCGGCCGACCGGCATCACCGCGGTCTTCTCCATCGAGCCGCGGCGCGATCCCGTGCCGGTGCACTACGACGCGGCGCACGGCGGCTTCATGTGCGTCTGCCCGCAGGGCGAGAACGAGTTCCACAGCTGCGAGTCGCGCAACCAGATCGACGGCTCGGTGGCCTTCGTCACGTCCATCTTCGGCATGCAGGCCGCGGGCGTCGTGGTGCGGCGCATCGCCCAGGGCCGCTGAGTCACGGCAGGCGCGGGTCGCACGGCCGATCGAACGTGCGAACGACGCGCAGCGTCTCGACCGGGCGTGGCACCAGGTACGCGTCCGCGAGGTGTGCCAGCCGGCATTCCTGCGCGTGCTGCTGGGCGATCGACGCGCCGCCGCAGATCCCCGCGCAGGGATTGCCGATGCGAACCTCGACCGCGCGGTCCTGCGCCTCGACCCAGCGGATCGTCGCGGGCAATGGCACCAGCCGCGGCGAGGCGGACAGCGGCACGACGAGCACCCACCGCGAGAAGTCGACGGGCGCCGCGAGTGAGTGCCCCGCCGCGGCGACGTCCTCGTCCGACCGGAGCACGGCGAAACCAATCGACTCCAGCGACGCCTCGCGCGTCACCAGGTCGGCAGGGGTGACGCTGACCGCGGCCAGGAGCGACCCGGCGCCGTCCTTCGGCGTCTCCAGGAACCCCTGCGCGACGAAGGTCGAGCCCGGGTGCGGGGTGGGCAGCGGCGCCGGGTCCGGTGCGATCGCCTTTCGCGGGGCGCACGCCAGGAGCGCGAAGACGATGGTGACGAGCAGCCCCTTCATCGGCCCGGTGGACGAGCGCCGCGCGGCTGCATTCATCGGAAGCTCCCGGACAGGCGCTCAATCGCCTTCGCGAGATCAGGCTTGAGCTCGAGCACCTTCGCCATCGGGTCGCCGCGCTGCTCGAGCCGGGCGATCGCGTCGCGGATCGTGAATTGCCGCGGGCCGAGGCCCCTCTTCACCTCGTCCCAGGTGAGCGGCATCGACACCGGCGCGCCCGGGAGCGGCCGCACGCACAGCGGCGCGGCGATGAGCCGCCCTGCCCCGTTCTGGCCAGCGTCGACGTACACCCGTCCACCGCGCTTCTTCATGGTTCGCTCAAGCGTGGCGATCTTCGGGTTCGCCTGCACGAGTAGCGTCGCGAGCAGCTCGGCCAGCTGCTTCGCGCCGTCGTGATCGAGCTGCAGCCCGATCGGGATGAGCACGTGGAGCCCCGACGAGCCGCTCGTCTTGGGGAACGACGGCAGCTTCGCGTCATCGCACAGGCCTCTCAGCGTCCGCGCGAGCGTGATGACGTGATCGAACGGCGCGTCCTTGGGATCGAAGTCGATCACCACCCAGTCGGAACGGTCGATCGTCGCCACCCGCGCCGCCGGAATGTGCAGGGGGATCGCCCCCATGTTCGCGCACCACTCCAGCGTGCGGAGATCGTCACAGACGATCTGCTCGAGCCGCCGGCCCTCCTCCTCGTTGAAGACGCTCACCGTGCGGATGAACGCCGGCGCGCCGGCGGGCTTCGCCTTCTGGAAGAAGGACTTCCCGGTGATGCCGTCGGGGTAGCGCGTCAGCATCAGCGGGCGATCGCGCAAGTACGGCAGGAGCCAACCCGAGACGGCGCGGTAGTAGCTGACCAGCTCACCCTTGGTGATCCCGCTCTCGGGGAAGAACACCTTGTCGGCGTTCGACACCCTGACGCCGGCGGGCGGCGGCGGCGCGGCTGTCGGAGCCGGCGCGAGGCCCTTCGTCGGCGTGAGGCACTCCTTCGGCGTCTTGTCGTCGCGCACGCGCAGGAAGGCCGGCTCGCGCAGCGACAGCCCTTCGGGCCAGTTCTTGTAGCGGACCTCCACGACCACCGTCGGCGTGCACCAGACGGCTTCCTTCTCGCGCGGTGGATCCCCCGCGCACGGAGGCCCGTGCACGCGATGCGCCTCCAACTCGGGCTTGAGCGACTCGGCGACCTTCGGCGTGAAGCCGCTGCCCACCTTGCCCGCATACACGAAGCGCGCCCCGTCCCACGTCGCCAGGTACAGCGCGCCCCAGTCGTCCGCCCAGCCGACGACGGCGAAGTCCGCGACGTGCTTGAGCGCGATCTTGAGCCACGTGTCGGTGCGCCCGCCGCGGTACGGCGCGTCGAGCCGCTTCGCCACGATCCCCTCGAGGCCCTTCGCCTTCACCGCCTCGAGCAACGCCTCGCCCTGCGTCTCCACGTGCTCGACCGGCAGCACGCGATCGGCCTTCGGGATCTTCTCGAGCAGCAGCGCCTTGCGCTTCGCGAGCGGCTCGTCGCGGAGATCCACGCCCCCGTACATCAGCAGGTCGAACGCGAAGTACACCGCCGGATCGGCCTGCAGCCCCTTCGCGATGTCCCGCGCGTGCGTCAGCGTCGAGCGCTTGAGCAGCCGCTGGAAGATGGGCCGGCCTTCCTGGTCCTGGATCACCAGCTCCCCGTCGAGGATGAAGTCGCCGCCGGGCAGCGCGGCCAGCGCGTCGGCCACCTCGGGGAACTGCTCGGTCGCCTCGCGACCTCGCCGCAAGACCAGGCGGACTGTTCCGCCGATGCGCTCCACAAGCAACCGGAACCCGTCGAACTTCAGCTCGAAGGCCCAGCCTGCCGCGGTGAAGGCCTGGGGCCGCGGCTCCGCAAGCTGTAGCACGATGTCGTCGGCCCGGATTATTGGAGGCATCGTCAGGTCGACTACGGTACCGGGCCATGAGCGCACGCGCGATGAGTTCGGGGACCATCAGCTTCGGGCTGGTGAACATCCCCGTGAAGGTGTTCTCGGCGAGCGAGTCGGGCGGGAAGATCTCGTTCAACCAGCTCCACGCGGACAAGAAGATCCGCCTGAAGCAGCAGATGATCGACCCCGAGACGGGCGAGGCCGTGCCCCGGGAGAAGATCGTCAAGGGCTACGAGTACGCCAAGGACCAGTACGTCATCGTCAGCGACGAGGAGCTCGAGAAGTTGGAGCTCGCGACCTCCCGCGCGATGGAGATCACCGAGTTCGTCCCCCTCGAGACCGTCGATCCGCTCTACTTCGACAACGGGTACTACCTGGGCCCCGACAAGGGCGCCGAGCGGGCGTACAAGCTGCTGGCCGCCGCGCTCGAGGACGCGAAGCAGGCGGCGATCGCCCGCTACGTCAACCGCGGGAAGCAGAACCTCATTCTCCTGCGCCCCATGGCCGGCGCGATCGTCATGCAGCAGCTGCGCTACGACGACGAGGTGAGGAAGCTCGGCGACATCCCCATCCCCGACGCGTCCATCACCGACGCCGAGTTGGGACTGGCCAAGCAGTTCATCTCCGCGCTCGCGCAGCCGAAGTTCGACGTCTCGAAGTACAAGGACGAGTACCGCGAGAAGCTGCGCGCGATGCTGGACGCCAAGGTGAAGGGCGAGGCCGTCGATCTCACGCCCGTGCCCGCGCCGCAGGCCCGCGTGGTCGACCTCATGGAGGCGCTCAAGGCGTCGCTGGCGCGCGGGAGCGTCTCGCCGAACGCCGCGCCGGCTCCGGTGGCCGCCGTCGCGGAAGCACCCGCGCCCGGGGACACCGAGCGCAAGCCGCCCAAGCGCGCGCCGCGGTCCGCGGAAGCCGCCGCCGGGAAGCCCGCGAAGAAGAAGAAGGTCGCGAAGTAGTTCGCGACGCCCGTCTCCCCACGGGGAGAGAGCGCGCCCTACCGCTCGCCCCGCCCCTCTCCCGCGATGGGGGAGCCGGCGTTCTTCTTCGTGAGCCTCCACTGCTCGTGCGATCGAAGCTCCGCTTCCAGCTCCGGTGTCAGCTCGAGCCCGTGCGGCGCCTTCGCGCTCGACCGTTCCCACCGGCGCAGCCAGCGCGCGCCCAGCGGCGCCTCGAGCAGTTCGAGGTGCGACGCGGCGACCGTCGTCTCCCGCTTCGTGCCCGTCGACAGGCCCGCGCCGACGAAGAAGCCCGCCAGCAGGAACGCCACGCGCGTCGGCGTCGCCGCGCTGTACGTCGCCAGCACCCCGCCCTGCAACCGCAACCGCGAACGGATGCAGCGCAGCACGCGGTTGGTCCACATGCCCGGGTTCGCCTCGGGCGAGAACGGGTCGAAGAAGACGAGATCGAAGTAGCCGTCCAGCTCCTCGACGAGGGCGGCGCCGTCGCCCTGGAGGAGCCGCCACGACAGGGACGGCGCGTCCCAGCGCCCTTCGTTCAAGAGCGCCTCCGCGGCCGTCCGCCACGGCTCGAGAAAAGGAAAGCCCCGCGCGTCGCCCAGCGCCAGCTGCAGCGGCGCCGTGTCGAGTTCGATGCTGACGATCTCGAGGTCGCGCACCCGCGCGTCGCCCAGCGCCTGCGCCCTCGTGAGCGCCGCGACGGCGTTGGTGCCCGCGCCGAGGCCCACGTCGAGGATCCGCACCGGTTCCTCACCGCGCTCCGCCAGGCGGCGCTCGAGCCCGAGCTGATCGACGTACAGCCGGTTCGCCTCCTCCCAGGGGCCGACCGGGTGCATCACCTCGCCGTGCCCCAGGTGCCGCACCGCCCGCGCGCCCGACCTCAGCGTCACCAGCTCGAAGTCGCCCTGCTTCACGCCCGACGGTTTCGGCTTCGCCGACTTCGGCGCGAGCTGCTCCCGCAGCACGCGGTACTCGTCCGCCCAGCGGCCCGCGAGGATCGCTTCGCGCATGCGACGCATCAGCGCCTCGTAGTGCCAGAGGTTGTGAATGCCGAGCAGCCGCATCGTCAGGTGGTGCCCGCCCTGCGCCAGGTGCCGCAGGTACCCGCGCGTGTACTGCCGGCACACCGGGCACGCGCACGTCGGATCCAGTGGCGCGTCGGACAGGCGGTACTCCGTGCGCGCGAGGCGCAGCTGCCCCTCGAAGGTGTACGCGTAGCCCTGCTGCGCCATCTTCGACGGGATGATGCAGTCGAACATGTCGACACCCGCGTTGACGCACTCGACGAGATCGATCGGCGTGCCGACCCCCATCAGGTAGCGCGGTCGATCGTGCGGCAGAAGCGGCGCGGTGTGCGCGGTCACCGAGTAGAGCAGCTCGCGCGCCTCGCCCACCGCCAGCCCGCCGATCGCGAAGCCGTCGAACGGGTGCTGCGTGAGGAAGCCGGCGCTCTGGGTGCGCAGCTCCAGGTCCACGCCGCCCTGGACGATCGCGAACAAGGCCTGCCCGGTGGCCTTCGCGTCGCGCGCCGCGAGGCTGCGGAGCGCCCAGCGGTGCGTGCGCTCCATCGCCTCGAGGATCTCCGGCCTCGGCGACGTGGACGGCGGGCACACGTCCAGCGCCATCATGATGTCGGAGCCGATCGACTGCTGCGTCGCGATGCTCGTCTCCGGCGACAGGAGGTGCGCGTGGTTGTCGAACGGGCTCTTGAAGCGCGCGCCGTCCTCCGCGATCTGCCGGAAGCCGGGCAGCGAGAAGATCTGGAAGCCTCCGGAGTCCGTCAGCACCCCGCCGTCCCACTTCATGAAGCGGTGAATGCCGCCGACCCGGTCGAACACCTCCGGGCCCGGCCGCAGGAGCAGGTGGTACGTGTTCGCGAGGCAGATCGACGCGCCCGACGCCGCCACCTCGTCCATCGACAGGCCACGCACGTGCGCGTGCGTGGCCACCGGCATGAAGGTGGGCGTGGGCGTGACGCCGCGGCGGGTGTGCAGCAGGCCAGCGCGGGCGCCCGAAGGCGCGGTGGCGAGGAGCTCGTAGCGGATCGGTGACGCCATGGCTTCGGCCGCGCCCATACCGCGCGCCGCGCCGTCTGTCTGCCTGCGCCCTACCGCGCGCCGAGCACGCTCAAGCACTGCTCCGAGCCGCCGCGCACCGGCGGATCGAAGCAGGCCGGCGCCCCCGCCATGAAGTCGTCGCACTTCCCGGCCGGCGTCGCCGCGCACGCGATGACGCCGCCGCGGTCCACGCAGCCGTACCCGCAGCCGATGCGGTCACCGAAGGTCTTGCACGTGGGCTTCGGAGTGTCCTTGCCCCCCGCGCAGATCACCTGCTCGTCGGGGTCGAAGCACTGCACCTTCGAGCCGAGGACCGCGCATACGCCCCACGGCGTCTCCGCGCACGAAAGCTCCGGCCCCGAGGACAGGCAGGCATAGCCGCAGGCGACGAGGCCCTCCCTGGCGAGGCAGGTGGGGCTGGGCGGCGAGTCGCCGTGGACGCCGTAGGCCACCGCCGGCGGATCCGCGCACGCCACCCTGTCATACGCGGTGATGCACCGCCCGCGCGGCGTCTGCGCGCAGCCCACCGAGTCGCCCTGCGTCTTGCAGTCGTAGCCGCAGGCGCCCTTCGCCCCGCGCCACACGCACTTCGGCTTCGGAATCGACATGACCCGCGAGAGCCAGACCGGTGGATCGAAGCAGACGATCGTCGTGCCCCCGCCCGTCTCGCAGACACCCGCGGGCGTCTGGGCGCAGCGCGCCTCGCCACCGACGCTCTTGCAGTCGTAGCCGCAGACCCGAGTGCCATCGACGGTGATGCACGTCGGACCACCGGACTGCGCCAGTATGAGCAGTGTCAGGGCGAACATGGTGGCAACCTTACGCACGCGGCTTCCGGAAATTCACGCACGACACGGTGTGCGACGGTGTGCGGCGCCTTGCCCTTTTCGGGAGCGGCCGCCCGATCGGCACTACGCTCGAAGCCCCCAGCCCTGGAGCTGCCCATGTCCGACCCCTCCCCGCGCGCACACATCACCAGCCGCGCCCGCGCCGCCGACTCGTGGGACGCGGGGCTCCACGCCGAGAGCGATGTGGGTCCCATCGACGTGGGCCTGTCCGTCGAGCCGACCGCGCTCGGCCTCGTCCTCGACGCGCCTCACGTGGGCCAGGTGCGCCTCGCGCTGGACGTGGACGCGCAGGGCGTCACGCGCCTGTCGGCGCTCTCCCGCCGCCTCGACGATGGGACGCCGGGCGTGCTTCAGGTCGCCGACGCGACCACCTCGCGCGAACTGGCGAGGCTGCGCGCGCGGGTCCAGGAGCTGGAGGACCGCTCCGGCCTCCTCGAGAGCGAGCGCGACGAGGCGCGGGCCCGCGCGGCGCTGGTGATGGAGGAGCGGCGCGAGCTCGAGCGGCGCGTGCTGGAGCTCAAGGCGAACCTCTCCGCTCGGCGCGAAGCCGTACAGCAGTCGCTGCAGGAAACCACCGCCCAGCTCGAGATCGAGAAGTCCGGCCGACTCGAGGCGCTCGCCGAGCGCGAGCGGCTGCGCGACGAGTTGGAAGCGCTCCGCGCGCAGCTGGCCGACGCGGAGACCGGGTATGCGACGACGCGCGCCGAGGCCGACGAGGCCCGCGCCCGCGTCGAGCAACTCGACAGGGAGCTGGAGGACGTACGCACGGCGCGTGCCGCGCTCGAAGAGCAACTCCTCGCCTCGCAGGTTGAGGCCGAGCAGGCGGCCGGCGCGCTCGAGGCGCGAGTGAAGGAGCTGGAGCAGGCGCTCGCCGACTCGCAGCGCAGGGGCGACGAGCGCGCCGAGGCTTCCCGGACTGAGCTTGAGACGGCGCGCGCGCGCGTGACGGAGCTGGAGCAGGCCCTCGCCGAGGCGACTGCCACCGCGTCGAGGGTCGCCGCGCTGGAGCAGACCGCCGCCGAGGGCGCCGCGCACGTCGAGCGGCTCGCCGCGCTGGAGGCCGCGCTGGCCGAGGCGCAGGGCCAGGCCGCGCGCGTGTCCGAGCTCGAGGCCTCGCTGGCCGAGGCGCAGGGCCGGGCCGCGCGCGTGTCCGAGCTCGAGGCCTCGCTGGCGGAGGCGCAGGGCCGGGCCGCGCGCGTCGCAGAGCTCGAAGCCGCGTTGACCGACGCCCAGACCCGCGTCGCCGAGTTGGAGCAGGCGCTGGCCGAGGCGCAGCGGGCCGCGGGTGAGCGCGAGGCGAAGCTCGAGGAGGCCCTGCTGGCAGCGAGGCAGAGCGCCAAGGCCGGCGGAAGTGACGCGCTGGTGGCCCAGCTGCAGGCGGAACTCACCGTCGCGACCCAGCAGCTCCACGAGAGCCATGAGGTCGTCCAGGCCTGGGAGGCCGCGCTCTCCACCGAGCAGGCCGCCACGGCCGAGGCCCGCACGATCGCGCGGCAGCTCAAGGAGCAGGTCGACCGGCTCACCGCCGAGCGCGACGAGGCCCGCGCCATCGCCCGGCAGCTGCACCAGCGCCTCGCGGGCAAGGGCGAGCCGGCGACGAAGGAGCAGCTCGCGAAGCTGACCCAGGAGCGTGACCGCCTCGCCCTGCAGGTCGACTCGCTCGGCCGACAGCTCGAAGGCGAGCGCACCGCCCGGGCGCGCGCCGTCGCCGAGCGGGATGCGCTGCGCGAGAAGCTGGGCGACGCCGGCATCCGGACGGAGACGGACATCCCCGTGGTGAGCCCGCCGGACGACCCCACCACGGAGCCCCACAACGCCGTGCCGTCCGCTAAGAAGAAGCCGTGACGCGATTCATCTCCCCCGCCCTCCTCCTCGCCCTCGCCTCCTCCGTCGCCGCCGCCGAGGACTTCGCCGCCTGGGAGGAGAAGTACCAGTTCGACTGCAACGGCCCCTTCGAGCACTTCGAGCCGCCCGACGTGAAGGAGCACGAAGGCTTCCGCTACACGCACACCGGGGGCACCGTGCAGGTGCGGCGGCTCGAGCCCCGCAAGGGCAAGCGCGCGACGCTGGGCGTGCTGGCCGGCATCAAGGATCTCGAGCCCGAGACGAAGGCGCTGCTGGAGGAGTTCCTCGCGGCCTTCGAGAAGGCCGACGTCGACGCGATCGTCATCGGCGGCGACACCTCGTCCGACCCCGAAGGCCTCGACGCGATCCTCGGCTTCCTCGTCTCGGCGACCAAGCGCCCGCTGCTGGTCATCGCCGGCAACATGGAGCGCGGCGCGGCGCTCAACTACGCCATCAGCAAGCTGCGCAAGGCGGGCCACCTCCACCTGCTGAACATGGACCTGGTCCGCCGCTACGACGGCGAAGGCGTGGACGTGGCCAGCATCGGCGGGTACCACGACAAGGCGTACCTCCACCTGTCGGGCGGCTGCGTCTACGGCGACAAGGATCTCGAGGTGCTGGAGCGCGCGGTGAAGGCCGCGGACGATCCGGTGGTGCTGCTGTCGCACGGGCCACCGCGCATGCGCGGGCAGAAGGCGATCGACTTCGTGCCCGGCGCCGACAACGTGGGCGATCCACGGCTGACCGCGCTCATCAAGCGCCAGGAGATCCCCTTCGGGCTGCACGGCCACATCCTCGAGGCGGGCGGGTTCGCCACCGATCTCGACGGCAAGCCGCTGCCGCCGAAAAAACCGCACGCGTCCCTCTTTGTCGACCAGGGTTCGGCCAACCCGCTCATCTGGCGGCTGAACGACGGCACGTCGGCCTACGGGCTGGCGGCGCTCTTCTCGGTCGAAGGCAAGAAGGGCTCGTACGAGATCCTGCGCGGAAGGAAGCCCGCGCCGAAGGCACCGTGAAGCCGCTGCTCGTCCTCGTAGTCCTCTGCGCCGCGTGCGCGGGGAGGCCCTGCGACTCGTCCTCCTGCGCCACGGGGTGCTGCGACGCGAACGGCGCCTGCGTCGAGGTGCCCCGCGCGAGTGCTTGCGGCATCGGCGGCGCGGCCTGCGTGGCGTGCGATACGAGACAGTCGTGCGTCGATGGAGCGTGCAAGGCGTCGGGCCTCGGCGGCGGGAGTGGCGGCCTCGAGCCCTGGCAGGACGAGCTGCTCACCGCGCACAACCGGGTGCGGAACAACGCCATGCCCGCGCCCTCCCCGGCGCTGCCAGCGCTGACGTGGAACGCCCAGGCGCAGGCGGTCGCGCAGGCGTGGGTGGACCGCTGCACCTGGGGCCACAACCCCGCCGCGAACAGCGCCTGGGGCGAGAACATCTACGCCTCCACGGGCACCACGACGGCCACGCAGGTGGTGAGCGACTGGGCGGCGGAGGTCTCCGACTACGACTACGCCACCAACTCCTGCGCGCCGGGCAAGGCCTGCGGGCACTACACGCAGATCGTCTGGAGGGCGACGACGAGCGTGGGCTGCGCGATGAAGGAGTGCACGGCGAACAGCCCGTTCGGCGCCGGCGCCTGGACGTACTGGGTGTGCGACTACGCGCCACCGGGCAACGTCACCGGCCAGAAGCCGTACTGAGGGGAAGCCAGCATGTCGTCCTTCAAGGACCGCTACGGACCGTGGGCGGTGGTCGCCGGGGCGTCCGAGGGCCTGGGCGCCGAGTTCGCCCGCCAGCTCGCGTGCCGTGGCCTCGACGTGGTGCTGGTGGCGCGCCGCGCCGAGCTGCTCAGCACGCTCGCGCAGGAGCTCCAGCAGGCGCACGGCGTCGAGGTGAGGCCGCTGGCGCTCGATCTCGCCTCGCCCACCGCCGCGGCGCAGCTGGCGGACGCCACCCAGTCGCTGGACGTGGGCCTCGTCGTCTACAACGCCGCGCTTTCCCCCATCGGCGACTTCGTCTCACGGCCGCTGGAGGACCACCTGCGCGCGCTGGACGTCAACGTGCGCACGCCCACCGCCGTCGCCCACCACTTCGCCCGCCGCCTCGTGGCGCGCGGCAAGGGCGGCCTCGTGCTCCTCTCCTCGCTGACCGCCTTCCAGGGCTCGCCCTTCGTCGCCACCTACGGCGCCACCAAGTCGTACAGCCTCGCGCTGGCCGAGGGCCTGTGGTTCGAGCTCAAGCCAAAGGGCGTGGACGTGCTGGCGGTGTGCGCTGGCGCGACCAGCACGCCGAACCTGCTGAAGGCCGCGCCGCAGGGCGCGCCGGGGATGCTGGCTCCGATCGCCGTCGTGGAGGACGCGCTCGACGCGCTGGGCCGCGGGCCGCTCACGATTCCAGGCCTGTTCAACCGCTTCGCGTCCTTCCTCATGCGGCGCCTGCTGCCGCGCGCAGCCACCATCGCCATCATGGGCGACCAGACGCGTCGGCTGCACCTCCCGCCATGACCCTCGCCCTCCTCCCGCTGATCCTCCTCGCTGCCGACGGCGACTACTCGAAGGTCGACGAGGTCGACGGCATCACCATCGAGTCGCGGCCGGTGCCGGCGTCCAGCTTCGTCGAGCTGCGGCTCACCACCACCACCGACAAGACGCCAGCGTCCCTGTGCGACGCGGCGTTCGGCGACGGCAAGTTCGATCCCGAGGAGCCGGACCTGAA
Organism: Myxococcota bacterium; assembly: GCA_040755835.1. Taxonomy (GTDB): domain Bacteria; phylum Myxococcota; class Myxococcia; order Myxococcales; family Myxococcaceae; genus JADLDB01. The sequence goes on along the minus strand of JBFMAB010000100.1, from coordinate 231,354 downwards.
GAGCCGCACCATCCTCGAGGAGAGCGCCGACGAGCGCGTCACCTACGATCAGATCTCCCCGTCGGTGGTGGCGAACCGCGATTACGCGGTGCGGGCGAAGCGCGTGCGCGGCGAGGACGGCGGCTGCTCGATGACCTTCGCCGCCGCAAACGACAAGGCGCCGCCGCTGCCGAAGGGTTGGGTGCGAATCAGCAAGCTACGCGGGTCGTGGACATTCACGCCGCAGCCCGATGGCAAGACGAAGGTCGTCTACGTCATCCACTCCGATCCCGCCGGCTCGATCCCCGCCTTCCTCGTCGAGGGCACGCGCCGGAAGATCGCCGTGCGCTGGGTGAAGCTGATCCTCGGCCGCGGGAGGACGAAATAGTCAGCGCCCGCGGCCCAGCACCACCAGCACCGTCGCCGCGACGATCAGCACCACCGCGACGATGATCTCGGGACCGACAGGCTCGTGCCCCAGCCCCGCGCCGATCAGCACCGCGATCACGGGGTTCACGTACGAATAGCTCGTCGCGACCGCCGGCCGCGTGTGGCGCAGCAGGTACGTGTACGCCGAGTAGGCGACCAGCGAGCCGAACACCGCCAGATAGCCCCACGCGACGAGCGCGGAGGTCGGCGGCGCCGTGGGCACCCCCTCGCCCGCGACGACGCTGACGACGGCCATCACCAGCCCGCCCGTCACCATCTGCGTCGCGGCCGACAGGAGCCCCTTCGCCAGCGGCAGCGTGCGGGCCAACAACGATCCCAGCGCCCAGCTCACCGGCGCCGCGAAGAGGATCGCCGCGTACAGCGGGTGCGCTCGCAGCTCTCCACCGAGGCTCAGGACCGCCACGCCCGCGAAGCCCAGGCCCAGCCCCACCCACTCCCGCGCGCTCGGCCGCTCGCCGAACAGCGGCGCCAGGGCCCCCACCCACAGCGGCATGGTGCCGCACACCACCGCCGCGACGCCGCTGGAGAGGTGCTGCTCCGCGACCGCCACCGTGCCGTTGCCCAGCACGAACATCAGCGTGCCCACCGGCGCGGCCAGCAGCCACTCGCGCCGGGTCGGCCACGGCGCGCCCCGCACCTTGAGGATCGCCAGCAGCACCAGGCCGGTGACGATGAAGCGCGTGGAGGCCATGAGGAAGGGCGGCAGCCCCTCCACGGCGATGCGCATCGCGAGGTAGGTCGAGCCCCAGATGAAATACACGGCCCCCAGCGCGGGGACGACGAGGGGCGCCCTGGAGGCGGCGGGCAGCCGAGAGACGGCGGTCGTGGTGCTCATCGGAGGTGACGTGAGCCTGCGTCCTAACGGGCCCAGAGGGCAGATGCACGAGCGGCCCCGGCGGTACCGGTACAGCTGTCGGCTGTTCCGGTCGACGGGCCCCGGCATCTGTACCGGTGGGTCGGGAATTGCACCGGTACAGTGCGGCTCCATGACGACGGGCCTCCTCTAGGAGCAGCTGGCCGACGAGCTCGCCGTGGCGATCCGCCGGGGCTCCCTGCGCCCGGGCGTCCGCGCGCTCATGGAGTCGATGCGCGACCCCGCCATCATCCCGCTCGGCGCGGCGCAGGTGTCTCCCGGGCTGTTGCCGATCCGCCAGCTGAACCGCCGCCTCGCCGCCATCGCGCGCGAGGTGCAGGACGTGGGCGGCAGCTACGGCGACACGACGGGCCTCCCGACGCTGCGCCGGCAGCTCCAGACCCAGGTGGAGCGCACGCGGGCCGCCGTGGCGCACAGCTTCCCCGCGGGCACCCGGGCCTCCGCCCCCGCCGGCGGCTTCGTGCTGTGGGTCGAGCTGCCGCCCGGGGTGGATGCGTACACGCTGCAGGCGCGCGCGCTGGAGCACGGCATCAGCATCGCGCCCGGGCCGATCTTCAGCCCCCGGGAGCGGTACACCAACCACATCCGCCTCTCGTGTGGCTTCCCCTGGAGCGACCGCACCGCGCAGGCGATCGCCACCGTGGGCACGCTGGCGTCGGGCCTCGCCGCGCGGGGGCGTTGACCTTGCCGTGCGCGGGCGACCGCTCGTCGGTAAAGAGCGCCGCACTCATGGCCGACGGCACCCACACCACGTTTTGTCGCATCTGCGAGGCCCTCTGCGGCCTCGAGGTCACAGTGAAGAACAACCGCGTCATCGCGATCCACCCGGATCACGCGCACGTCGCCACGCGCGGCTTCGCGTGTCCCAAGGGCCTCAAGCAGGCGCGGCTCTACGACTCGCCCGACCGCCTGCGCTTCCCGATGAAGCGCGTGGGCGCGAAGTGGAACCGCATCTCGTGGGATCAGGCGCTCGAGGAGATCGGCGCGAAGGTGAAGGCGCTGCGGGCCGCGCGCGGCCCCGACTCGATCGCGATGTACGTCGGCACCGCGGCGGGTTTCGGCGTGCTGCACCCCGTCTTCGCCCAGGGCTTCATGACCGGCGTCGGCTCGAAGTCGATGTACGCGTCGGCCACGCAGGACTGCGCCAACAAGTTCGCGGTGGCGAAGGAGATCTACGGTTTCCCCTTCACCCAGCCGTTCCCCGACCTCGACCACCTCGAGTGCCTGATCATCGTCGGCGCGAACCCGGTCATCTCGAAGTGGAGCTTCCTGCAGGTGCCGAACCCCGGCCGCACGCTGCAAGAGCTGCGCGAGCGCGGCGCGCGCCTGATCGTGGTCGACCCGCGGCGCACCGAGACGGCGAAGCTGGCCGACCAGCACGTCTTCATCCGCCCCAACACCGACGTCTTCTTCTACCTGTCCTTCCTGCACGAGCTCGAGGCGCAGGGCGGCGTCGATCGGGCGCGCGCGCAGGCCCTGGCGAGCGGAGTCGACGAGGTGCTGGCGTTGGCCCGCGAGTGGCCCGCCGAGCGCACCGCCGAGGTGACGCAGGTGCCGGCGCCGGTGCTGAAGCAGCTGGTGCACGCCTACCGCACGGCGAAGGGCGCGGCGCTGTACTCCTCCACCGGCGTCAACATGGGAACCAACGGCTCGCTCGCCTTCTGGCTGCAGGAGGCGATCAACGCGCTGTCGGGCAACCTGGATCGCCGCGGCGGCACGCTCGTCGGGCGCGGGATCATCGACTTCCCCGCCTTCGGGAAGAAGAACGGCGTCCTGGTGCGGACCGATCGCTCACGCGTCGGCGACTTCCAGTCCGTCAACGACGCTTTCCCCGGCGGCGTGCTGGCGGACGAGATCCTCACTCCGGGCGACAAGCAGGTGCGCGCGCTCTTCGTCACCGGCGGCAACCCGCTCATCACCATGGCCAACGCCGGGCGGCTCAAGAAGGCCTTCGGCGAGCTCGAGCTGCTGGTGACGATCGACCTCTTCAGAAACGAGACCGGCAGCCTGGCGCACTACGTCCTGCCGGCCACGACGCCGCTCGAGCGCCCGGACCTGCCGTTCATCTTCCCGCTGATGCTGGGGCTGCAGAAGAAGCCGTACCTGCAGGCCACGCGCGCGGTGGTCGAGCCCGACGGCGAGCAGCGCGACGAGGCGACCATCTACCTCCAGCTGTGCAAGGCCGCCGGCGTCGACCTCTTCGGCTCGGGCTTCGCGCAGAAGCTGCTCGAGGGGCTGCTGTGGCTCAACTCGCGGCTGTTCCGGAGGGACCGGCAGCCGTCGCTTCCGCAGGAGGCGCTGCTGTCGTTGCTCCTGCGCGTCACCGGCCAGGGCTCGTTCGACGCGCTGCTCGAGCACCCGCACGGGCGCCTGCGCGAACGCCACGCGCCCGAGGACTTCGTGGGGAAGCGGCTGCTCACCGACTCGAAGAGGGTGCGCCTCGACTCGCCCATCCTCCTCGAGCAGGCGAAGAAGCTCGCCGGCGACTTCGAGCGCGAGCGCCGGGCGCTGGGCCGGTTGAAGCTCATCACCAGGCGGGCCGTGCAGACGCACAACTCCTGGACGCACAACGTCGAGGAGTTCGTCCACGAGGCCACCAACCACCTCTACATGCACCCGGACGATGCCGCGCGCGCGGGCCTCACCGACGGCGCCTTCGCCGACGTGTCCACCGACACCGCGACCGTGCGCGTGCCGGTGAGGCTGCTCGCCGACCTGATGCCCGGCACCGTCGCCCTGCCCCACGGCTGGGGCCACCAGCACGCGTCGGGGCTGTCCGTCGCCAGCAAGACGCGCGGCGTGAACGTGAACCTCCTCGCGGCCGACGGGCCTGATCGCCTCGAGCGCGTGTCCGGCATGGCGCATTTGACCGGGTTCGACGTCGACGTGAAGCCGGCGGCGGGGCCGCAGGATCCGTCGAGCTGGTCGGGCCTGCCACAGTCGTAGTTTCTTGTCCCTCACCCCAAACCTCTCCCCCGACGAGGGAGAGGCAGCGCGTCAGATGCAGTACGATCTCTTCCCCCCGCCACCGCTGGACGTAAGCGCGGACGCCGCGCTGGCGGCGAAGCGCCCTCCGGGCCTCTTCCTCGGCACCTCGAGTTGGACGTTCCGCGGCTGGGCGGGAATCGTCTACCGCGGCAACCCGACGCAGGAGGAGCTGGTCGCCCGCGGACTCGAGGAGTACGCGCGCCACCCGCTCTTCAACACCGTCGCCATCGATCGCGCCTTCTATGCGCCCCTCACCGCCGACGAGTACGCCGGCTACGCGAAGCAGCTCCCCGCCGGGTTCCGCTGCGTGGTGAAAGTGTGGAACGCCGTCACCAGCCCGCTCGACCCGAAGTCGCGCGCGCCCAACCCGCAAGCCTTCGACGCGGGCTTCTTCAAGGACTCGGTGCTGCTGCCCATCGAGCAGTCCTTCGGCGCGCACCTCGGGCCACTGCTCTTCCAGCTGCCGCCGCTCAGGCCGCACGAGCTGCCGCGGCCCAACGCCTTCGCGGAGAAGCTGGACCGCTTCTTCGGGCAGCTGCCGAAGGGCTACGAGTACGCGGTCGAGCTGCGCAACGCCGAGCTGCTCACGCCCAACTACCTCGCCGCGCTCACCCGCAACGGCGTCGCCCACGTACTGAACCACTGGGAGCGCATGCCGCCCATCCGCGAACAGCTCGCCATGGCCAACGTGCTGACGGCCCCGCACGTGGTGACGCGCCTCATGCTGCCGCAGGGCGTAGGCTACGAGGAGGCGCGCGAGGCCTTCGCGCCGTTCGATCGCCTGCAGGCGCCCGACGAGGCCATGCGCGCCGACGTCGCCGCGCTGTGGAAGGCCTGCCGGGCCGGCGGCCACCGCCTCACCGTCATCGTCAACAACAAGGCCGAAGGCTCCAGCCCGCTCACCGTGCGCGCGCTCCTCCAGCGGCTCGTCGCCTGAGCCGCGCTACCCGAGCAGGAAGCGCGCCGCGATCGCCACCAGCGCGCCGCCGGACGCCCCGAGCGCGATCCACCGCGCCCAGGAGCGCTTCGGCGCCGCCTGAGCCTCGAAGGGGCTGGTGACGTGCGTGCACAGCGTGGACTCGACGTCGCGCAGACGCTCCGCCACCTCCCCCATCGACTTCGGGCGCTTCGAGAGATCGCGCGCGAGGCACTCGCTCATCAGCTGCTGCAGCGGCTTCGGCACCGGCTCTCCGAGGAAGGTGTGCGCGCCGAGCGGCTTCGCCTCGCGCTCGAGGCGCTGCATCACCACGTCGGACATGGACGCGCCGTCGAACGGGAAGCGCCGGGCCAGCAGCACGTAGAGGCAGCTCATCAGCGAGTACACGTCGGCGCGGGCGTCGACGTCGCGGCCGAGGATCTGCTCTGGCGCCATCCACAGCGGGGTGCCCACGACCTGCCCGGCGCGCGTGGTGCGCAGGTCGGCCCGGCTCGCGTCGCGCACACGCGCCACGCCGAAGTCCAGCACCTTCACCTGCTCACCCCCGGCCTCGTCCCGCACGACGATGAGGTTGTCCGGCTTTACGTCGCGGTGGACGACGCCGACGTCGTGCGCCGCGGCCAGCGCGTCGGCCGCCTGGCGGATGAAGCGGATCGCCCGCCGGAGCTCCACCGGCCCCTGCCTGCCGAGGGCCTTGAGCGACACGCCGTCGAGCAGCTCCATGACGAAGTACGTTCGGCCGCCCTCGGCGGGAGGCTCCTGCACCAGGTCATGCACCTGGACGATGTGCGGGTGGTTGACGCGGTTGACGGCCTGCGCTTCCTGCACGAAGCGCATCACCTGCGCGGGATCGCGCGCGAGCTCTGGCTTGAGCACCTTGATCGCCACCTTGCGGCCCAGCGTGCGGTGCGTCGCCACGAAGACCTGGCCCATGCCGCCCTCACCCAGCGGCGCCTCGAGCAGGTAGCTGCCCAGCGTCGCCCCGGCCTGCAGCTTCCGCGTCGCCGGCGCCGACGGCACCGACACGAAGGACACGTCGTCCAACTCCGGCGGCGGCGGCGCCACTGGCGCGCGGGTCAGCAGCACGGGCCGCTCCAGGTCCCGCACCGCGGCGCGCAGTTCGGCCATCGAGCCGAAGCGATCCTCCGGCTCCTTCGCGAAGCACCGGCGCAGCACCGCGTCCCACGCGGCCACGCGCTCGGGCAGGTCCGGCATCGGCGAGGTGAGGTGGAGATCGCGCGTCTCGTCGTGGTCGCGCCCGCGGAAGGGCGGCGCGCCGGTGAGGAGCTCGAACAGCAGCACGCCCAGCCCGTACACGTCGCTGCGAACGGTGGCCCGCTGGCCGGCGACGCGCTCGGGCGAGAGGTACTCCGGCGGCACCAGCACCAGGCCCGCCACCGACTTGAGGCTGCGCGCCGCGCGGAACAGCAGGAGCCCGGTGTCGAGCAACCGCACCTCGGGCCGGGCGGGATCTCCGTCGAGGAAGACGTTCCCCGGCGAGAGGTGCCCGTGCACCAGCCCGTGCTCGTGGAGGTACTCGAGCCCGTCGCACAGCTTCGACGCCCAGCGCGCGGCCTCCTCGACCCCCAGCGGCCCGCGCTCGCGCAGGTGATCGACCGCGGTGCGGCCGCTGACCGGCTCCGTCATCAGGACGAAGCGGCCGTCCTTCGAACAGTGCGAGACGCGGGGGGTGAGGAGCGACGGGTGCGCGAGGGCCTTCGTCGTCGCGCGCGTCTGATCGAGGAAGCGGCCGTACAACTCCGGATCGCCCGCGAGCTCCGGCCGGCTCACCTGCACGAGGACCTGGTGAACGCCGCTCTTCGCGAGGAACGCCTCGACCGCGGATCCGTCCGCCACCTTCCGCACCACTTCGAGTCCGAACATGGCCGCCGCACTGTAGAGGCCCGCCCCCACGCGCGGGAACGGCGCCACTGGCGGGCGATGTGGGCGCACCCTCCCTGTCCGACAGAGCCCCGGCGGTTGGAACGCTGCGTGTCGTCGCGGGTGCGGCCCGGTGTGGAAGCCGCGCTGTCGTCTCCGCCCCTCAGCTTCAGCTCCGGGCGCGCCCGGGAGAACGGAAAAAAAAACGAGGGGCGCACCCCGCGTGAGGATGCGCCCCCTGGTCTGTCACGCCTCGCGCGCGCTCAGTTCGAGCGGAACTCGGCGTCGACGACGTCGTCCTTCTTCGCGCTCGAGCCCGGCGCAGCGGAGGGCTGGCCTTCGGGCGTCGCGGCCGAGCCCGGGGCAGCGCCGGACGCCTTGTAGAGCTCCTCCGCCGCCTTGTAGCTGAGCTGCTCCGCCTTCTTGATCGCCGCCTCGATCGCCTCCTTGTCCGTCTTCTCCCGGACCTCGTGCAGCTCCTTGGCGGCGTCCTCGAGCCCCTTGGCGGCGTCGGCCGACAGCTTCTCCTTGTTCTCCTTCACCAGCTTCTCGAGCTGGTAGGCGAGGTTTTCGGCCTTGTTCTTGAGCTCGACGAGCTCGCGCCTGGCCTTGTCGGCGCTCTCGTTGGCCGCCGCCTCCTTCACCATCTTCTCCACCTCTTCCTTCGCGAGGCCCGAGCTGTGGGTGATGGTGACGTTGGCTTCCTTGCCGGTGGCCTTGTCCTTCGCCGCCACCTTGAGGATGCCGTTCGCGTCGATGTCGAAGGTGACCTCGATCTGCGGCACGCCGCGCGGGGCCGGCGGCAGGCCGGTCAGGTGGAAACGGCCGAGACTGCGGTTGTCCGAGGCCATCTCGCGCTCGCCCTGCAGCACGTGGATCTCCACCTGCGTCTGCCCGTCGGCGGCCGTCGAGAACGTCTCGCTCTTCCGCGTGGGAATGGTGGTGTTCCGCTCGATGAGGCGCGTGAAGACACCGCCCAGGGTCTCGACGCCCAGGGACAGCGGCGTCACGTCGAGCAGGAGGATGTCCTTCACGTCACCGGAGAGCACCGCGCCCTGCACCGCCGCGCCGACCGCGACGACCTCGTCGGGGTTCACCGAGCGGTTGGGCTCCTTCCCGAACAGCTTCTTCACCGCCTCCTGCACCTTGGGGATGCGGGTCGATCCGCCGACCAACACGACCTCGTCGATCTTCGAGGGTTCGAGCCCCGCGTCCTTCAGGCACTTGCGGCACGGCTCGAGCGAGCGCTCGATGAGGTCCTCGATCATCGTCTCGAACTTGGCGCGGCTGAGCTTGACGTTCAGGTGCTTGGGCCCCGAGGCGTCGGCGGTGAGGAACGGCAGGTTGATCTCGGTCTCCATGGCGCTGGAGAGCTCGATCTTCGCCTTCTCGGCCGCCTCCTTCAGGCGCTGCAGCACCATCTTGTCCTTCGACACGTCGATGCCGGTGTCCTTCTTGAATTCGGCGATCAGCCACTCCATGACGCGCTGGTCGATGTTGTCACCGCCGAGGTGTGTGTCGCCGTTGGTGGCGAGCACCTCGACCGCGCCGTCGCCCATATCGAGGATCGAGATGTCGAACGTGCCGCCGCCGAAGTCGTAGATCGCGACCTTCTCGTTGGCCTTCTTGTCGAGGCCGTACGCCAGCGCCGCCGCGGTGGGCTCGTTGACGATGCGCTTCACCGTGAGGCCGGCGATCTCACCGGCGTCCTTGGTGGCCTGCCGCTGGGCGTCGTTGAAGTACGCCGGCACGGTGATGACCGCCTCGGTCACCTTCTCGCCCAGGTAGTTCTCGGCGGCCCGCTTCAGCTTGAGCAGCACCTGCGCGCTGATCTCCGGCGGCGACAGCAGCTTGCCGTCGATCTCCACGCGCGCGTCGTCGTTGGGGCCCTTCTTGACGTGGTAGGGCACCAGCTTCGCTTCTTCCGTCACCTCGCTGTACCGGCGACCCATGAAGCGCTTCACCGAGTAGATGGTGCGCTCCGGGTTGGTGATGGCCTGGCGCTTGGCCACCTGCCCCACCAGCCGCTCGCCGTCCTTCGTGTACGCGACCACCGAGGGGGTGATGCGGCTGCCCTCCTCGTTGACGATCACCTTGGGCTCCTTGCCCTCCATGATCGCCACCACCGAGTTCGTCGTGCCGAGGTCGATGCCAATGATCTTTGCCATGTGCGTATTCTCCAATCCCCTGATCTGACGGACTTTTTTCTTCGACCGTCGACGAGCGCAACCTAACCAGCGGGTCTTCCACGTCAACGCCCGTTTTTTTCAGTCCGGTGCGAACGCGACTTCGCGGTTGCTGCCACCGCCGGGTTGCAACGAGTCCGTGACGCAGCGCGCGTTACCTCGCTGTTTCAAAGACTTAACGCGTCGAGTCATCTGGCAAGGGTTGTGCTGGGAGCGGGGCCGAGACGGACGTCGGCGGGGGGCCGACCCTGGAGGCCGGGTATGTGGGTCCAACCCTTTCGGACGGCAGCGTTCGAGTTGGTGCCGCCGCGGCTGGCGGCGGATCACCGTGTGGCGGTGCTGCTCAACGCCAACGCGCGCAAGGTGACACCGAAGGTGGTGCGGGCGCTGTCGCACGTGGTGCCCGAAGGGGATCTGTTCCTGTCGCGCAGCGAGTTGGACGCGCGGCGCATCGCCCAGGCGGTGGTGGACGGCGGCTACCACACCGTTTTCCTCGGGGGCGGCGACGGCACGGTCACCTGCTTCGTGAACGAGATCCTGAACCAGGTGGCGCTGCGCCGGCACCACCACCCCACGCCGACGCCGCGCTTCGGCGTGCTCAAGCTGGGCACGGGCAACTCGGTGGCGGCCCTGGTGTCGGCCTCGCCGCTCAAGGGCGACGGCATCGTCGACGACGTGCTGCGCGCGCGCGCCGGCGAGGTGCCGGGCTACCGCACGGTGGACATGCTGCTCGTCGACGGCAAGCGCGCGCCGTTCGCCGGCCTCGGCATGGACGGCAAGCTGCTCAACGACTACCTCTGGGTGAAGAAGAACCTGGCCAACGGGCCGCTGTCGCGGCTGATGACGGGCGCCGGCGGCTACTTCACCTCGGTCGCCTTCAAGACGGTGCCCTACTACCTGACGCACTCGGCGGCGGTGGAGTGCGAGGTCGTCAACGGCCGCGGCGTCGCCTACCGCATGGGCCCCGACGGCAAGCCGATGGGGGATCCGATTCAACCGGGCGAGACGCTCTACTCCGGCCCGCTGAAGATGGCCGCGGCCGGCACGGTGCCGTACTACGGCTTCGAGCTGAAGATGTTCCCGTTCGCGGGCAAGCGCCGCGGCATGATGAACCTGCGGGTGGCGACGGTGCCGGCGACCGCGATCCTCGCGAACCTGGGCCGCATGTGGAAGGGCAACTGGTTCCCCGACGGCATCAAGGACTTCCTCACGCAGGAGGTCTTCATCCACTTCAGCCGCGAGATGCCGCTGCAGGTGGCCGGTGACGCCGAAGGCTACCGGCGGGATCTGCACCTCGAGGTGGCGCCGGATCCGATCGAGTTGGTCGACTTCACCGGCGCGGTGAACTGAGGCTGACGACTTCAATCCAACGAAGCGGCGCCGTTGACATCGTTTCCAGCCGAGTCGAGGTGACGACCACTTTTGCCGCCAGAAAAGTGCGGACCATACGCTGGATTTCGGCTTGCAGAGCCGAGGCAGCGGCTGCGTCCAGCCGGTCGTCTTCGATCCAGGCCACGACCTTGACCCTGGGTGTCTCACGCCGGCTGACCAGAGCAGCGGCGCGGGCCACCTCGCCCTGGTCATGCTCCCTCCGACTGGCCCAGAAGAGACCAGACAGCGAGTCTCGGACCTTCTCGGCCACCTCCTGCGCGAGCTCGCCCGTTCGAATCCGCTTTCGGTTCTCTCTCCGGTAACCCCGGAAGTCCTTGACCTCAACCAGCGCAATGGCGTCGTCCAACAGCGCTACCACAAAATCCACTGCCTTCGTCTTCTGCAGCCGACGAACGCCGTCCATGAAGGCGCGATGCTCGTCCCATTTGAAAACATCGCGGGCACCAAAGGAGAACCGAAGGGATCCCTCGTTCTGAACGATGGTCGGCATTCAATCGATTCCTCGGAGGCGGTCATAGTGAGCGAGGAACTCTGCACGAATGGGATTGAAGGGAAGCCCGTCCAGAGTCTCGGAGGCGCTTACCTCGACGCTTGCAGCGCCATCGGTTCGCCGGAACGCGAAGAAGCGACAGCTCTGTTTCGTGAACTGCGCGAGGGTTTCAACGAGTAGATAGTCGTGGGTGGCCAAGACCACCTGCACGTCGTTCTGGGCAAGTCTCAGCAGCACCTTCGCAACGAGAACCGTGAGACGCGGATTGAGGTTCGCCTCCGGCTCATCCCAGAGAAGCAGCCCAGTCTGTCGCAGTTCTCCGTTTTGCAGGAGTCGGAGAATGCTGCCCAGTTTCCGAAGGCCCTCAGAGACCAGGGGGGCCTCGAGCATCGAACCACCCTCGCCTCGGAGATAGAAGCGAGGCCCACTGAGCACCACTTTTCCGCCGAGCGCCTTCTCCAGGTCCGAGCCAATCTGCTTCAGCGCCTGAGGCAAGGCTCCGCGGAGCGCGGAGGCGGACAACGACTCAGCCAGGTCGAAGTAGGTTTCGTCAAAAGAGAGTTCCCGCCGCTTGTACGAGGCGATGAATCCCTCGAACATCGCCAGGCCCTCGCGTGAGGGCAGAAACACGGCCGGCGGAGGAGAGAAGGCCTTCAGTTCCGATTTGGCGGAACCAGACTTCGTGTTGATGCTGACGGAGATCGAGCCGCCCCGATCGTCGACCAACTTCACTGAGGCGGCCTTGTGACCCGCCCCCCGGTGAGCCAGGCGACCTGGAGAATCATCATCAGGCCGAAACACACGAACCAGCTTGTCCGAGGGCTCGCTCTGCTCGTCGGAGACACCACGCGTCAACGCGTAGATCGCCTTCATCGCATGAGTCTTGCCCGTCGCATTCTCGCCGATGAAGACGTTCAGACCAGGCGAGAGCCCAAGCTCGGCATTCTCGAAGGCGGAGAACTGCTTGAAGATCACCGAACGAATCGCCATGACTCGAGGCTAGTGGTTCTTCGGCCTCCCGCCACGGCAAAACCGAGAGCGACGGCCATCAGCCCGCGTCGCGGGACATCGGCGGCTTCTCGCCGGGCTCCTTGCGGCGCCCCAGCACGAAGCCGAACGTGATGCCCGTCTTGCCGCCGAGTTCCCGGTACAGCGCCAGCTCGCCGCGCGCGGCTTTCGGTCCATCGGCGTCCGGCGTCTCCACCTTCGCCAGCGCGGCCTCGAGCCCGTCGTAGTACGCGTCCAGCTCGGTCTCGCTGGCCGTCTCCACCAGCTCCGGCTCGAAGCCCTCGGCCTCGAGCGCCAGCAGCGCCTCGCGGGGCAGCGGCGGCGGCGCACCGAGGCGCTCCTGCCAGGCCGTGACGGCCTTCTCGTTGGGGTGACGGCTCACCTTCATCACCACGGTAAGACCCAGGCGGCCGCGCTCGGCCAACAACGGGCGCAGGCGCTTGCCTTCGGCGGCGAGGGTGCCCGTCACCCGGCCCAGGCTGTAGATGCCGTGGAACTTCCGCTGCGGGAGATCGAGCGCCAGCGCGTCGCCGGGCGTGAAGGTGACCAGATCGTCCACCCCGGCCAGCCGCGCGCGCTCCTTGAGCAACTCGAGCTGCTTGCCGATCGGCTCCACCACCGTCAGCTCGCAGTCGAGGGACTTCGCCAGCGCCAGCCCGTTCAGCGTGCCGAACAGCTCGACCAGCCGCGTCTTCGAGTCCCAGTGCGCGAGCTGTGCGATGCGGCGCAACAGCGAGTCCGACTGGAAGAGCCGGGGCGTGTCGGGCGGGAGGTACAGCGGGAACGGAGAAGTCATGTGTGGGTGCACGCCCCTTACACGCGAGCCGGTGTCGTCACAAGTAGTACAGGATTCGCTTCTCCTTGTGGAGGCCGGCGTAGATCGACTGCCGCTGCTCCTCGGAGTGGAGGTACAGCGTGACCCTCAAGGACACGTAGTTCCCCTGCTTCGAGACGTTCTCGGAGATCGAGTCCCTCGACACCTCCGAGCCCATCAGCCGGCCGAACAACAGCCGCACCCAGTCCTCGAAGCCGTCCTCCCGGCGGCCCATCACCTTGAACTCGTAGATGGTCGGGTAGTCGATGAGCGGCTTCTTCCCGGCCGGCTCGGGCGGGCTCCCGGGCTTGTTCGCGTCGTCGCTCATCAGAGGAGGTTGGTGGCGAGTTCCGCGAGCTGGCTGCGCTCGCCCTTCGACATGACGATGTGGCCGGCGATCTTCTGGTCCTTGAAACGGTTCACCACGTGGACCAGGCCGTTGTTCGTCGAGTCGACGTAGGGGTTGTCGATCTGAAACGGGTCGCCGGTGAGCACGATCTTCGTGTTGTCGCCGACGCGGGTGACGATCGTCTTCACCTCGTGGGGCGTCAGGTTCTGCGCCTCGTCGACGATGATGTACTGGTTGGGGATCGACCGGCCGCGGATGTACGTGAGCGGCTCGATCTCCACGATGCCCAGGTCCATCAGCTCGTGGTACCCGCGCCCCGCCTTCTTGTCGCTGCGGGAGAGGTTCAACAGGTACTCGACGTTGTCGAAGATCGGCTGCATCCACGGGTTCAGCTTCTGCTCGACGTCGCCCGGCAGGTAGCCGATGTCGCGGCCGAGCGGGAAGATCGGCCGGCTCACCAGGAGCTTCTGGTACGACGCCTCCTCGGTCACCTTCTGCAGGCCCGCGGCGATCGCCAGGAGCGTCTTGCCGGTACCGGCCTTGCCGACGATGGTGACGAGCTTCACGTCGTCGTTGAGGAGCAGGTCGATGAGGAAGCTCTGCTCCATGTTGCGCGGCCGAACGCCCCACACGCCCTCCTTCACCTGGCGGTTGATCGGCACCACGCGTTGCTTCGACGCGTCGTAGCGGCCCATCGCCGTGTGCGACGGGTTCGCCTGGTCCTTGAAGAGCACGAACTGGTTGGGGGCGAGGCTCTCTTTGCCCTCGAAGTCCACCTCGGCGCCGGGCTTGTAGAGCTGGTCGATGACCGACGCCGGCACCGTCACTTCGGCGAGGCCGGAGTACAGCTCGCTGATCTCCACGCGCTCCGGCTCGTAGTCCTGGGCGACCAGGCCGAGCGCGTCGGCGCGAATGCGGAGGTTGGTGTCCTTGGTGATGAAGACCGTCTGGGTACCGGGGTCGCGACGCCTGGCCTCGATCGCCACCGCGAGGATCCGGTTGTCCATCAGCCCGCCGTCGGCCATCGACTTGGGCAGGTCGTGCTCGACGAAGCTGACCTTGAGAATGCCCCCGTTCGGCAGCGGCACGCCCTCGGCGACGGTGCCCTCCGCGCGGTGCGCGTCGAGGTAGCGCGCGACCTGGCGGGCGTTGCGGCCCAGCTCGCTCATGTCCTTCTTGAACTGGTCCAGCTCTTCGATGACGTAGATCGGGATGATGACCGTGTTGTCGTCGAAGCTGTAGATCGAGCGTGGGTCGTGCAGCAGAACGTTGGTGTCGAGGACGAAGTTCTTGCGCGCCAAAAAGGCCCCCGGTTGGGTGGTTGTCGCTCCCTGTAGCGACCCGAGTATATGACTTCGAGCCCGCTGCTTTCAGACGTATTTGATGGCGAGGACGACGAAGTCCACCTCGCCTCGCGGGCGATTCACCGTGACCGTGTCGCCCTTCTTCTTCCCGAGCAGCGCCTTGCCGACGGGAGAGTCGACGGAGATCTTCCCGGTCTTCAGGTCGGTCTCGTCGGGCCCCACGATCTGGTAGGTCACCTTCCCACCGTCGTCCTCGTTCTCGAGCGTCACCGTGGCGCCGAAGTACACCTTCGAGGTGTCCTTCTGCTCGGTGGGGTCGACGACGGTGAGCCGCTCGATCCGCTTCTGCAGGAAGTGGAGGCGCCGGTCGATCTCCCGCAGGCGCTTCTTCCCGTAGATGTACTCGGCGTTCTCGCTGCGATCGCCCAGCGACGCGGCGTGCGACACCTCGGCGGTCACCTTCGGTCGCTCGGTGTGCAGCAGGTGCTTGAGCTCGGCGCGGAGCGCCTCGGCGCCGGCCGCGGTGATGTACAGCGTGCCCCGGGGCGCCTGCGCCTCCTCCTCGGCGTCGCTGTCGAAGGCGAGCTCTTTGTCCTCGACCTGCTGGTCCAGGGGCTTCGTCATGCGCTTCCCCATATACGATCTGCGAGGAGGATCGTGCTATGGCGGCCGTCGCGATGCGACGCCTCCTGACTGGAACATCCCTGGCCGTGGTGCTCCTCGCCTTCAGCGGTTGCGAAAAGGTCGACTACATCGAGCTCACGCCCAGCGACGTGGTCTTCAAGCAGCCCAACAACCAGGTGTGGATGGAGGCGGCCTGCATGGCCCGCAACGGCGTGCGCGCGGTGAAGGCGCGCGTCAATTGGTCGGTGGCGGACCCGGAGATCGCCGAGGTGAACGAGAAGGGCCTGCTCAAGCCGAAGGCCTCGGGCGACACCGAGGTGATCGCGAGGTACGGCGACGTCGAGGCGCGGGTGCCGGTGCACGTCATCTTCGTGCACAGGATCGAGGTCGAGCCGATGGAAGTCGTCACCCGGGAGGGCGCCGACGCGGTCGCGCTCAAGGTGCGCGCCTTCGGGAAGGACGGCCGGGAGATCACCGACCGGACCCCCGCCCTGTCCAGCCAGGACAAGACCGTGGCGCAGATCGTCGGCAAGGGCGGGATCCTCCCCCTGGATCCGGGCACCACCACCATCGACGTTCAGGTTGACGGCGTGAAGACGTCCGTGAAGTTCACCGTGGAGGCCGATCCGCTTCCCAGAAAGAAATAGGCAATTGAGAGTCGCTAGCTCAGCTGGTAGAGCACCGGCCTTTTAAGCCGAGGGTCGGGGGTTCGAGTCCCCCGCGACTCATGACAGAAGCGCGTGCGCACAGCGGCCCCATCGTCTAGAGGCCCAGGACGCTGGCCTTTCAAGCCGGTAACGCGGGTTCGAATCCCGCTGGGGTCATGAGCCCCCGGAACTTCCAGGAGTTCCGGGGGCTTCGTTTTTCAGTCGATTCCCACGGGTGATGGATGCGCTGCCAACGGCTCAAGCCCGCGCTGTGACGCGCCGCTTCGGTCAGAACGTCGCGTTGACGGTGACGGTGCCGGTGGCCCCGCCCGACGAGGCCTCCAGCGTCGCCTGGGCCGAGCCGATGAGCGTGTAGCCGCCGTCGACGGTGGACAGCGGCGCGCCGAGGCCGGTGAGGGTCATCTTCACCGAGCCGGCGCCGGTCGCGCCCCCCTGCCACACCTTCGGATCGGCGCCGTCGACGTCCTCGCGCCACATGCCGAAGCAGGTGTTGCCCGAGTAGTCGCCGGTGGCGGGCGGTTGCGAGGTGGACGCGCACGCGAGCGACAGCGTCTTTCGCGGCTTCGTCGTGGTGAACGCCGTCACCGCGAGGCCGGACCCGTTGCCCTGCGGCGCCGACGCCGCGATGCAGAGCATGTCGGCCGTCACCGGGCCCGACAGCTGCACCTTGCAGCCGCCACCGGTGCTGCCGCCGCCGCAGGCGGCCAAAACCGCCACCGCCACCACCGCCACCACGGCCCCGGGCACCACGTAGGGAATGCGCATGGGTGGAGAGATAAGCAGGTCCAAAGTTCCAAAGTCACGCGCCCTTCGGTAGCTCCCGCGGCGCGAAGAAGATCGCGCCCGAACGATCGGGCAGCTCTGCGCGGAACAACCCGCGCGCCGCCGTCGACACCACGGCGCTGCCCGCCACCGCCCAGGCGAAGCCCTCATCGCAGAGGAAGCCCGGCCGCCAGAAGGCCGAAAGCCCCGCCTGCTGCACGTCCGGCGCGCACACCCGCTCGAAGCGCTCGACGGCGTTTTTCGGCGTCGCCGCGTCGCTCCAGCCCCACAGCCAGGTGAAGTCCGCCGGGTGGTACTGGCCCACCACGTCGGCAGCCAGCTCGAGTACCCCGTCCGGCCGCTCGAGCCGCAGCATCCCGGCGGCCGCGTCGTAGGCGAAGCCCGTCACCTTCCCGAGCGCCGCCTCGAGCTGGCCCTGCAGCACGACGAAGGCCTTCTCGGTGCCCAGCAGCACGTCGAACAGCTCGTCGGTGACGATGAGCGCGTCGAGCTCCTCACGCGTCAGCCGGGTGAACCAGGTGATCGCCCCCTCGTCGCTCACCAGCTTCCAGTCGACGAAGTCGGGCGTCGGGCGATCGACGCGGATCTCCCCCGGCGCCCAGCGCTTGCCCTGCCGCGCCAGCAGCGCGGCCAACTCGGCCACCGCCTCGTTGATCCGCTGCACCTCGTGGCGCTGCTCGACGTGCAGCTCGGGCTTGGGCTTCGGCTGCGTGGCGCCCTCGCCCTTCGTCTCGAGCTCCTCGAGGCGCGGGCCCTGCCCGGTCATGGAGAAGCGCAGCACGAGGCCGCTCCACCCACGCGGGGCGAGCAACATCACGCTGTCCTGCAGCGAGCAGACGATGGCGGTCAGGGTCGAGGCGTCGGACACGCCCCGACCTCTACCCTCGAATCAGTTGATGATCACCGTGCACGTGCACTGGCCCGACGCGCCGCACACCTGGAGGGTGGCGTTCAAGCACGCCAGGCCCGCGCAGCAGCTGGTGCCGCCGGCGGAGCACGACTGGCCCGCGCCGACGCACGAGTTCGGCTGGCAGGTGCCCGTCGTCGAGCCGCTCGGGATCACGCACGCGTTGCCGCTGCAGCAGTCGGCGGTGGTGGTGCAGACCGCGCCCTGCGGCTGGCAGGTGATCGGCGGACTGCACATGCCGTTGTTGCAGATCTGCGAGCAGCAGTCGGCCGAGAACTGGCAGCTCTGGCCGTTCGCGCGGCACACGACGCCCGCGTCGACCGCGCCGCCATCGGGCAACGTACCCGCGTCCGTCACGCCCGCGTCGTTGCCTGGCTCGGTGAACGGCCGGCACGCGCCCTGGATGCAGAAGGTGCCCGCACAGCAGTCGGAGTTCATCGTGCAACTGTCACCCAGCGGCTTGCAGGATGGCGTGATGCAGCGCAGGCCGCCGTCGCCCGGGAGGCAGAGGGCGCCGTCGCAGCACTGGCCGCTGAACTGGCAGGTGTCGTTGACCGCGATGCAGCAGGGGGCCCGGCCCGTGTAGCCCGTGGGGCACTGGCTCGAGTAGCCGCCGAAGCAGCGCGGGATGCCGGAGCTGTCCAGCTTGCATACGTCGAGGCCGTTCCCCGGCCCGCCGTTGCAGCAGTTGGTGGAGGCGTTGATCTGACGGACACCGCCGTCCGGCAGGTACGCCCGGCTGCAGATGTTGCCGACGCCGTTGCAGGACTGCCCGTTGTCGCAGCGGCCGTTGGTGCACTGCACCGTCCCGTTGGGGTTGACGCCACCGCCGCAGCACGCGTCGTCACGGTCGCAGGACGTGCCCGTCAGTCGGCAGCCGCCCGCCGGCAGACACACCGTCACGCCCGAGCCGGGATCGAAGCAGGTGCGCGAGCAGCAGCTCGCGCCGCCGCTGCAGGGGTTGCCTTCCTGCGTGCAACCGCCACCGCCACCGCCGGTGATGTTGAGGCAGCGGCCCACGCCACCGTCGTTCACCGAGCAGACGTTGCCGCAGCACTCGGAGTTGGAGTGACAGACGTCGCCGTTGGGCTGGCAGTAATAGGCCTTCTGGCAGACGCTGTCCTTGCAGAGCGACGAGCAGCAGCCGCCGTTGCCGGTCCCGCCGTCGGGCGACCCCGTCGTGCAGGACTCACCGAGCACCTTGCAGCTCAAGCCGCCCGCGGCGGGCAGCGGCTGACACGCGGTGCCATCGCAAAGGCCCGAGCAGCACTGGGTGCCCGCGGTGCAGCCCGCGTCCACCTGGCGGCAGGACTCCGCCGCGCACGCGCCGTTCTCGCAGCGGTTGTTGCAGCAGTCCGCGCTGGTGGTGCAGCCCGCGCCGACGTCCTTGCAGAAGGTGCTCGCGGTACACACGAAGTTGATGCACTGGCCGCCGCAGCAAGGCAGCGTGCTGGAGCAGGGCTGGCCCGCGGCCTGGCAGGTGCCCGCGTCAGGCAGGTCCCCGCCTCCGCCGCCGGTGCCACCGTCCGTCGTCCCACCGCCGGTGCCACCGCCCGTCCCGCCGTCAGTCATGCCGCCGCCGGTCCCTCCGCCGGTGCCACCGTCCTCGGTGGTGGTGGGTCCACCACAGTTGCAGGCGTGCAAAGCGAGCGCGAGCACGAGCGCACTCAAGAAGAGCAGTCGTCGAAACACGGAACCTCCAGAGGGGAGTGGCGGCCGAGCGCAGATTACTACGGCATGCACTCGCCCCTGAGAGAACTTTCCCTTCGGAGAGTGAGCGCGTGTCCGGCCGTGTCCTACTGGCAATTCACCGGCTTCACGTCGTATTCGATGGTGCCCGCGCCGCCCTGCCCCGTGATCCTCACGCGGTAGCTCTCACCGGCGACCGGGTTCCAGCCGTCGCGCAGGAGCGACGCGGCGGCCTGCCCGTAGAAGCCGCTCAGGATCTGGAATTGGATCGGCATCGCCGCGCCATCGGACACGCGCGTGACGGTCGCCGTGGTGCCGTTCAGCGGGATGTTGCCATGCACCGTCCAGTGCCACAGCGCGAGTTGCTGCGGCACATAGCCGGGCGGCGGAAAGGCGAGCCAGTTCGGCGTCGGGCCTCCGCCGGCGCCGCCGAAGACGCGGATGCACGACGCGCTGCCGTAGTTGTTTCCGCCGCGGTAGTGGCCGATGCCGACCGGGTTGAGCGGCGGGTTGAGGAGCCACCGCCGGTGACCGAAGGTCGTCTCGTTGCCGAAGTCGATCATCCAGAGATCGATCGCGTCGGCCGCGTCCGCGGCGCCCCACGCGATGTTCGAGGAGCCCGCGCCGGCCGCGCCCTCGGGGGTGTAGCAGGTCGCGCTGCTGGGCGGGCTGTGGGCCGCGGGCCCGGCCGGGTTCCACGCCGACACGAGCGCGCACTTCTGCGCGGCGTCGTTGTCGGTGGCCGAGTCGCTCGTGGGGGCCAGGCCGACCAGCCACCGGAAGAAGTTCAGCCGGCCCAGGCCGTCGTCCAGCGCGGCGCGGCTCAGCGTGCCGGGGTCGCACGTCATCGTCGACGCGGTGAAACCGTCGCCCGCCGCGCGGCGCTGCTGCGCCGTGTCCCAGGCGGTGCACACCTCGCTCTGCGTGCGCGTCGCCGGCGTGCCCGGCATCAGCGGCTCGCAGCCCGTCGCGCCCTGCATATAGCCAGGGAGGCACACGCACTGCTGGTTGGAAGGTTCGCAGCGCGCGCCCGCGCCGCACGTGACGCCCGCGCAGGGATCGCTCCCGCCATCCACCGTGCCCGCGTCC
This sequence comes from Myxococcota bacterium, assembly GCA_040755835.1. GTDB lineage: Bacteria > Myxococcota > Myxococcia > Myxococcales > Myxococcaceae > JADLDB01. The sequence continues at coordinate 210,942 of JBFMAB010000100.1, read as the reverse complement.
ATCGCGCCCGCGTCACCCAGGCCCCCGTCGACGGCCGCGCCCGCGTCGACCGCGCCGCCACCGTCCGCCGGGTACGTCGGAGGGCCCGCCGACAGCGCCACCGTCACCAGCGCCGGATCCGACACGCCCATGCACCCGGCGAGCGCCGCCGCCACCACCACGCTGAGCCACCGGGCTTGATCCACGACAGGCCTCCTTCCCGAGCCTTGTCGCCCTCGGGTGACAGGGGGTTACGGGCTTCTCAACGGCTGGGAAAAGAGGTGCCCACGGGGGTTGGTGTGAACGGCAGTTTCTCGTGTCGTTTCAGTGACTTGCCGGCGCGCCTCCGAACCGGGAAACGGAGCCTCCCGAGAGAACCGTTGAGGCGGGCCGCCGCTTCTGGTGGAAACGGACCTCGTGAGCCCTGCCGGCGCGCCCCTGTCCGACGGCCTGAAGGAGAGCGCGCGCCTCGCACGCCCCGCGCTGCTCACGTGGTTCGATCACCACAAGCGCGATCTCCCCTGGCGGCGCACGAGCGACCCCTACGCGATCTGGATCAGCGAGGTGATGCTGCAGCAGACGCAGGTCGATCGGGTGACGGCGTACTTCGAGCGGTTCCTCCAGCGCTTCCCCACCGTCGCCTCGCTCGCGGAGGCGTCGCTGTCCGACGTCCTCGCGGTGTGGCGGGGCCTCGGCTACTACGGCCGCGCGCGGAACCTCCACAAGGCGGCGAAGGAGATCGTCGAGCGCTTCGGCGGCGCGCTGCCGGCCACGCTGGACGAGCTCAGGAGCCTGCCCGGCTTCGGCCGCTACACGGCGGGCGCGGTGGCGTCGATCGCCTTTGGCGTCGAGGCACCGGTGGTGGACGGCAACGTCGCGCGGGTGCTGTCGCGGCTGTTGCTCATCGAAGGCGCGCCGGGCGACAAGGCGCGCGAGGCGGCGCTGTGGAGCGCGGCGGGCGATCTGGTCGTCGGCCCCCGCCCCGGAGATCTCAACCAGGCGCTGATGGAGCTCGGCGCGACGGTGTGCCTCCCGTCGTCGCCGCTGTGCCTGTTGTGCCCCGTGCAGGCTGGCTGCGGCGCCCTGGCCGGTGGGCGCGTGCACGAGTTGCCGCCGCGGAAGAAGGCCGCGCCGAAGAAGCTGGTGGAGCTCGCGGTCGCGGTGGCGCACCGCGACGGCTGCGTGCTGCTCGCGCGCCGGGCCGAAAGCGGGCTCTTCGGCGGGCTGTGGGAGATGCCGTGCGCGCCCATCGAGACGAGCGGCACCGCGACGCTGCGGAAGATGCTCGGCAAGCGCCCGGTGGTCGGCCCGGAGATGGTGATCCTCGAGCGCACGTTGACGCACCGGCAGCTGCGGCTGCACCTGCACCCGGTCGACATGACGCCCAGCCTCCGGGCGCCGCCGTCGCCGTACGTGGAGTGGCGCTGGGTTCCTTTCGCAGAGACGAAGGGGCTCGGCATGAGCTCGGCCATGGAGACGGCGATGCGCGAGGCCGTGCCGGGCCTCGGGGGCTGACTTTCTCTTGTCCCGTCCGGCGGTGTCTCGTCGGCGGATGCTGCCGCGGAACCCGCTCGCGCTGGCGGTGCTGGCGCTGTTGTTCATCCCGCTCGAGCGGCTCTTCTGGCTCCGCCGGCAGCGGGTGCTGCGGCCCGGCTGGCGCACCGACGTCGTACGGCGCGGCTCTCCCGGTGCCGCCGGGCTACCTCGACCAGCTCGCCTTCCCGCTCAGGCGCGCGGCGCCGCCAGCGCCAGGAAACGCTTCTGCGCCTCCCGCACCTGCCCGGTGATCCGCTCGGCGTCCAGCACGCTGCGCATCGCGAGACCGCACGCCGGCGTCAGCAGCACGCGCGACAACAGGCCCTCGAAGGACAGCGACGCGGGCGTGGTGGCGCGCAGGGACGCCTCCACCGATTCGCACAGCTCGCCCAGCTCCCAGGTCGAGGCGAGATCGGTCGGGACGATGCCGAGGCTCAATGTCGCGCCCGACGCGAGGAAGCGCAGCCACGCGTCGCGCTCCTCCAGCACCGCGTCGAGCGACAGGCGCGCGTCGAGCGACAGGAGGTCGAGGCCGAGGTCGAGCACCTGCGCCCAGTCGGTGTTGCTGCAGCAGTGCAGGCCCACCAGCGCGCCTTCGCGCTGCAGCGCCACCACCAGCATCTGCAGCTCCTTCATCACCACCAGGTGCCGCACGTTCCCGCGCTCCAGCGCGTAGAGGCCCGGCTCGTCGAGGTAGAGGATCGGCGTCGCCCCGGCGCGGCGCACGGCCTTCACCAGCGCCAGCGTCTTCGCGAGCGACAACCGGAAGAGCTGCTGGTCCAGTTCGGGCACCTCGCTCGTGGGCGTCCCCTCGTGCGTGCGCGCGACCCAGCGCACCGTGGCCGGTCCGGCCAGCTGCACCTTGGCGAACGGCAGCTTGCGGGTCTCCACCTCATAGAGAAACGGGCGGAAGCTGCGACACGCCTCCATCGACGGCTCGAAGGCCGCCAGCTGCCCCGAGGCCAGGGCGTCCTCGATGCGGGCCGTGAAGCGATCCCGGGACTTGCGCCACACCTCGAGATCGATGGTGCAGGTCCCCTCGGCGTCGAGTGTCAGACCGGGCACCCCGTCCAGCGCCGCGGGGATCATCAGCTCCGACGGACTCCCAGCGGGCAGCTGCGGCAGGTACGGCACGTCCTGCTGCAGGGCCATCTGCAGCGCCAGCTCGCCCTGGCTGTGGGGCAGGCTGCCGATTCCAGTGGTGGCGCACGGAGGCAGGAGTTGCAGGGCTTTTCGCGCCGACGTCATGAGAGAACTCTATCCCCGAGGGCGTGCGGCCGTGCGGACAAACCTCCCCGGGGCGCGTGCGATCTCGGGTGCGCTGTTGCTGGTGTCCGGCGCGGCCTGGTCCGACGTCGACGTCGAGGCCGCCCGGCCGGTGCTCATCCGAGACCCGCGTCATCCAGGCGGCGCCCTGCCCGACCGGCCTCAACAAACGCTTTGACCGGGAAACACCCGGTCTTTATGGTGGCTTTCGCGCATGGAATCGCCACTGACGCCGTACCTGCCCATCGCCGTCGTCCTCCTGCTCGCCGGAGGCCTGGCCACCGCCATCCCCATCATCGCGGGCCTGCTCGGGCCGCGAAGCACTTCGGCGGTGAAGTCGGAGATCTTCGAAGGCGGCAACGCGCCGATCGGCTCGGCGCGGCAGCGCTTCGCGGTGAAGTTCTACGTGGTGGCGCTCTTGTTCATCGTGTTCGACGTCGAAGCGGTGTTCCTCTACCCGTGGGCGGTGAACTTCCAGGCGCTGGGCTGGTTTGGCTACGCGACCATGGCGGTGTTCGCGTCCACGCTCGTCGTCGCGCTGGTCTACATCTGGAAGAAGGGCGCGCTCTCCTGGGAGAGCTGAAGAGAACGCACCATGGCTGACCTCGACGTCGCTCCTGCCATCACCACCCGCCGGGACGAGGCGATGGGCTTCTTTCAGAAGCTCATCTCGAACGGCCTGGGGTGGGCGCGGAAGTACTCGCTGTTCACCTACCCGTTCGCCACCGCGTGCTGCGGCATGGAGTACATGTCCGTCGCCGCCGGCCGTTACGACATCGCGCGCTTCGGCGCCGAGTTCCCGCGCTTCTCGCCGCGGCAGGCCGACCTCTTGATGGTGATCGGCACCATCAACCTGAAGCAGGCGCCGATCCTGAAGCGCGTCTACGAGTCGATGACCGAGCCGAAGTGGGTGATCAGCTTCGGCGTGTGCGCGTCGTCGGGCGGCTTCTACGACAACTACGCGGTGCTCCAGGGCATCGACCGCATCATCCCCGTGGACGTCTACATCCCCGGGTGCCCGCCGCGGCCCGAGCAGGTGCTGGACGGCCTGATGATGCTGCAGGACAAGATCCAGCATCAGCGCCACGGCCTCGGCAACAAGCAGCTGCTGCCCGAGCGCCCCGGCTACCGGGACCTCGCGTCGAAGTGACGGCGCGGGCGCAGTGCCCGGAACATTCAGCCCCGCTCGACGACGAGCCCGCGTCCGAAGACCTCGCGGAAGAGCTCCGCCTCGTGGGCGACGTCCCACAGCTCGAGGTCGATCGACTCCTTCGCGCGCACCTTGAGCACCACCGTGCGGCCGCGCACGGACACCGTGAGGCGCTTCACCGGCTGGTGGTGGCTGCGATCGAGCGAGTCGGCGATGCGCAACAGCGCCGCGCACTTGCGGATCGTTCGGATCTCGGTCGCGGTGAACGGCTGCATCAGCTCGTGGGTGGGCTCGGGCTTCGAGCGCCGGTGGAAGCGGGCGATCACCGCGACGATCGCGCGCTCGCGATCGGTCAGCCCGGGGATGTCGCTGTTCACGATGAGGTAGTGCGTGTGCTTGTGGTGCCGCTGGTGGTTCACCGCGTGCCCCACGTCGTGCAGCAGCGCCGCGACCTCGAGCAGCGGGCGCGCCGACGCGGGCATGCCGTGCAGGGTGGCGAGCTCGTCGAACAGCGTGAGCGCCAGCGACGCCACCTGCCGCCCGTGGCCCTCGCTGAAGGCGAACCGGCGGCCCACGCCGATCGCCGCGTTCGCCAGCGAGCGGTCGTCGCGGTCGACGCGGCGCCGGCGAACCAGGTCGAGCAGCAGGCCTTCGCGCAGGCCGCGGTCGACGGCGGTGATGGTCTGGACTTTCAGGTGCTGGAGGACGGCCTCGAGGATCACCGCGCCCGCGACGACGATGTCCGCGCGCCGGGGGTCGAAGCGTTTGCGGCGTTTCGTCGAGTCCATGTCCGCCAGCTCCTCCACCGCGCGGCTGATCTCCTGCGTGGTGGCGTGGCCCATGCCTTCGCTGCGGGCGAAGGCGACGATGGCGCCGATCGTGCCCGACGAGCCGAGCGCCGCCTGCGGCGCGCCGGGGATCCGCCCGCTGATCCCCTCCTCCATCAGCTCGCGGGCGTAGTTGCGAAGCAGCGCGAGCTGCTTCTTTGGCACCTCGCCCTTCACATCGAACAGCTCGGTGAGGCGCACCGCGCCCACGTCCACGCTGACCAGCGTGCGCGGCGTCTCGCCCACCGCGAAGATGATTTCGGTGCTGCCGCCGCCGATGTCGACGGTCAGCGAGCGCTGCGTCGCCGGCTTGCCGTGCAACACCCCCAGGCAGATGAGGCGCGCCTCTTCACGGCCCGACACCACCTCGAGCGACAGCCCGGCCTCGCGCTTCACGCGCCGGACGATCTCGTCGCGGTTCCGCGCCTCGCGCAGCGCGCTGGTTGCGACCGCGCGCACCCGCGCCCCATAGCGCTTGCAGAGCGCCGCGTAGCGACGCAGCGTGGCGATCAGCCGGTCCGCCACCTCGCGGCGGATCATCCCCGTGCGGAACAGCCCTTCGCCCGGCCGGACCGGGTCGCGCTCGGTGTGCAGCGTCTCGAGGCTCCCGTCGGGCAGCACCCGCGCCAGCTCCAGGCGCACCGCGTTGGTACCCACGTCGATCGCCGCGAGGACGTCGTCGACCACGTCTGACTGGACTCGCCTGGGCATGAGGAGTTCCGTGGGGTTATAGGTCTTTCGGGCGGCCGTGTGCGGGTGATGTTTGGAGATCCGCAGCGCCGCGTGGCAAAGAGCCCCGGAGGGGGGCCGGGACACCGTGGTGGACAGCGCCGATCGACAGCTCTTCATCAACCGCGAGCTCTCCTGGCTGGCGTTCAACGAGCGCGTGCTCGCGGAGGCGCGCAACCCGACGCTCCCCCTGCACGAGCGGATCAAGTTCCTCGCGATCACCTCGTCCAACCTCGACGAGTTCTTCATGGTGCGCGTGGCGGGCCTCAAGCAGCAAAGCCAGGGCGGCGTGGCGGAGCTGCCGGCCGACGGCATGCTGCCGGGGGAGCAGCTCCTCGCGATCGCCGACCTCGTCCATCGCATGGTGGCCGAGCAGTACGCCGTGTGGCAGCGCGACGTGCTGCCGCTGCTGGCAGCCAACGGCTTCCACCTGCTGACCCGAGACGCGCTGTCCCCCGAGCAGAAGGCCGCGGCGCGCGCCTACTTCCAGTCGTCGGTGTTCCCCGCGCTGACGCCGCTGGCGATCGACCCGGGGCACCCGTTCCCGCACCTCCGAAACAAGTCGCTCAACCTCGCCGTCGTGGTGCGCCGGGCGGAGAAGCGCCGCAAGAAGGACGCGGGCGAGAGCTCGCTGGCGGTGGTGCAGGTGCCCGCGGTGCTGCCGCGGCTGGTGCCGCTGCCGATGACCGGCGGCATGGCCTTCCTGCTCCTGGAGGAGCTGATCCAGATGCAGGCGGGCGATCTCTTCCCCGGCCACCTGGTCGAGCTGGCCACCACCTTCCGCCTGACCCGCAACTGGGACCTCGACATCGACGAGGAGGAGTCGCAGGACCTCCTCGAGTCGATCCAGGCCGAGCTGCGCCGTCGCGATCGCGGAGCCGTGGTCCGCCTGGAGATGGACGCGAACGCCTCGCCGGCGCTGGAGGCGCAGCTGACCGCGGCGCTCAAGCTGTCGGCGTCGGACGTGTACCGGCTGCCGGGCCCGCTGCAACTGCAGGATCTGTCCGCGCTGGCGGAGAACGATCCGCGGCCCGAGAACCGGGTGGAGCCCTTCGTGCCGGCGACGCCCGCCGTGATCAACAACGCGGAGTCGATGCTGCAGCTGATCGGCCAGCGGGACCTGCTCCTGCACCACCCGTACGAGTCGTTCGACCCGGTGGTGCGCTTCCTCGAGGAGGCCGCGGAGGATCCCAACGTCCTCGCGATCAAACAGACGCTCTACCGCACCAGCGGGGACAGCCCGGTCGGCCGCGCGCTGGTGCGCGCTTCGGAGAACGGCAAGCAGGTGGCGGTGCTGGTCGAGCTCAAGGCCCGCCTCGACGAAGCCAACAACATCGCCTGGGCGCGCCGCATGGAAGAGAACGGCGTGCACGTGGTGTACGGCCTCATCGGCCTCAAGACGCACTGCAAGGTGACGCTGGTGGTTCGCCGCGAGGGCAACGGCATTCGCCGCTACGTGCACCTGGGCACCGGCAACTACAACCCGGCCACCGCCCGCGCGTACACCGATCTCTCGCTGTTCACCGCGCGGCCGGAGATCGCCGACGATGCGACGGCGCTCTTCAATCTTCTCACCGGGTACTCCACGCAGCCGAACTGGAAGCGCCTGGCGGTGGCTCCGGTGTCGCTGCAGACCAAGGTGCTCGAGCTCATCGAGCGCGAGACGGCGAAGGCGAAGAAGGGCGAGCCGTCGCGCATCATGGCCAAGCTGAACGCGCTGGTGGATCCCCCGGTCATTCGGGCGCTGTACGCCGCGAGCCAGGCCGGGGTGCCGATCGACCTGATCGTCCGCGGCATCTGCTGCCTCCGGCCCGGCGTCCCCGGCGTGTCCGAGACGATCCGCGTGGTGAGCGTCGTCGATCGCTTCCTCGAGCACACGCGGGCCTTCGCGTTCGGGGTGGGCGCGCAGACGGAGGTCTTCATCTCGTCCGCCGACTGGATGCCCCGCAACTTTCACCGCCGGGTGGAGGTGATGGCCCCGGTGGAGGATCCGGCCCTCAAGGCCCGCATCCTCGACGAGGTGCTGGGCACCGCGCTGCGCGACAACGTGAAGGCCCGGCAGCTCCAGCCCGACGGCAGCTACATTCCCGTGCCGCTGCAGCTGGACGGGCAGACCATGCGCAGCCAGTACTACCTGCTGGAGCAGGCGCGCCGCGGCACCCTGCTCCCCCCGGCCGATCCCGCGCTGCTGCGGCACGTCGCATCGCCGGTGGAGAAGGAGAAGGCCGACGCGGCGCGGCTGACCCCGGGCGCCGGCACCGCGGCTTGAGCGACACACCACCCCGAAATGACACGCCCGCCCCGAGGTTCGGCCCGGCGGCGGGGTGACGGGCTCGCGGTTTCGGGGTATGGGCGCTACAGTCGTTTCAACAAGGAGCCGTCATGCTCGGTCTTCGCCCCATGGAAATCGCCCTCATCGTCTTCGCGCTGCTGCTGCTGTTCGGCGCCTCGCGGCTCCCGCAGCTGGGCTCTTCGCTGGGCTCGGCGATCCGCAACTTCAAGAAGGGCTTCGCGGGTGCGGACGAGGAGAAGAACGGCGGCGGGACCGAGAAGAAGCTGGCCGAGGGCCAGGGCGAGACCATCAGCTCCAACGAGAAGGCGGCGTCGAAGCAGGGGTAGCCTCCCACCCCCTCGCGTTGGCGCACCCACCGCGTCGTCCCCCTCCCAGGACGGCGCGGTTTTTCACGACCGCCGCCCAGCAAAGCGCTGAAGACGTCACTCCCGTCGCCGAGCCGGACTTCTTCGGCACCCTGCTACGAGATCCGCTTCTCGTCGTACATCGCGTCGAGCAGCGCGAGGTACTTCGCGGTGCAGGCCTTCCGCTTCACCTTGAGCGTCGGGGTGAGCTCACCCGTCTCCTGCGTGAAGTCGTGGTCCAGCAGCGTGAACTTCTTGAGCGTGCTGTACGGCGGCAGGGACGCGTTGACCACGTCGATCGCCTTTTGCACGGCCTCCCTCACCTCGGGCCGCTGCGCCAGCTCGGCGTAGGAGCGCACCGTGATGCCCTTCTCGGCGAGCAGCTTCTTCGCCGCCTCCTCGTTGGGGCAGATCAGCACGGTGAGGTAGGGCCTCCCGTCGCCGTACACCATCGAGTTGGAGATGATCGGCTGCGTCTTGAGCGCGTTCTCGAGGTTTTGCGGCGCGCAGTACTTGCCGCCCGACGTCTTGATGAGGTCCTTCTTGCGGTCGGTGATGCGCAGGAAGCCCTCACCGTCCAGTTCGCCGATGTCGCCGGTGTGGAACCAGCCGTCGGGCTCGAGCACCTCGGCGGTGGCGGCCTCGTTCCGGTAGTAGCCCTTCATGATGCCGGGCCCGCGCAGGAGGATCTCCCCGTCGCTGGCCAGCTTCACCTCCACGCCGGGGAAAGGCTTGCCGACGGTGCCGATCTTCATCGCCCCCGGCCGGGTGATGAAGCTGCCCGCGCTCGTCTCGGTGAGCCCGTAGCCCTCGCACACGGTGAAGCCCAAGAGGTCAAAGAACCAGCCGATCTTCCTCGGCAGCGGCGCGCCGCCCGAGATGAACAGGCGCATGCGCCCGCCCAGCTTCTCGTCGAGGGCGGCGCGCACCTTCGAGAACACCAGCTTCTTCGCGAGCGCGAAGCCCAGCGTGTCGTACTCGCGCCCCGCCTCCTTCGCCTCGACGTACTCGTCGAAGAGGCGGAAGGCCCACCGCGCCAGCGAGCCCCTGAGGCCCGGCGCGCCCAGCGCGTTGCCCTGCACCCCGGCGAACACCTTCTCGAACACGCGCGGCACCGCCGGGAGGATCGTCGGCTTCGTCTCGGCGAGGTTCGAGACGAGCTTGTCCACCGACTCCGCGAAGATCAGCTTCACGCCCAGGCCCACCCACGCGGCCTTCACCACCTGCGCGAACGAGTGCGCGAGCGGGAGGAACAGCATCACCGAGTCCTCCGGCACCATCGTGCCCAGCGCACGGATCGCGTGGGCCTCGTACGCCCAGTTGCCGTGGCTCAGCATCACGCCCTTGGGATCGCCGGTGGTGCCGGAGGTGTAGATGAAGTGGCACAGATCGTCCGACCGGATCGCCTTCGCCCGCGCCTCGAAGTCCGTCACGTCGCGGCCCTTCTCGAGGAAGGCCGCCAGGGCCAGCACCTTCGCGCCGTCGCCCTCGCCGTCGAAGAGCACCACCTGCCGGCAGTCGGGCGCCTCGGCCAGCTTCTGCCGCGCGCGGGTGAGGCGGCCGGGCTGGCGCGCGTCGGGCACGTCGTCGTCCACGAAGAGCAGCACCGCGCCGGAGTTCGTCAGCACGTAGCGCACCTCGTCCGCGGTGTTGGACGCGTAGATGGGCACGCTCACCGCCCGCGCCGCGCTGATCGCCAGGTCCACCACCGCGTAGCGCAAGCTGGTGGCCGCGAAGATCGCCACCCGGTCGCCGGGCTTCACGCCCCAGCCCACCAGCGCGTTGGACACGGCCTTCACCTGCTCCAGCACCTCGGCCCAGGAGACGTCCACCCAGCCGGTGGGCGTCTTGTGCGTCGCGGCGGGTCCGCGCGGCGAGGCCACGCGGGCGAGCAGCATCTCGATCAGGTGTGTTTCGCTCGCGTGGATCGCGAGCTGCTCGGCGGCGGTCATGTCCGGCCCTCCTGCAGGTGAGGACTTCGATGCGGCGTCGTGGTCGAGGTGCGGCGGCGAGGCAAGCCGGGAGCACCGGCCTGACGCGCCGGGGTGACGCTCGACCTGCCGCCCCACCCGGGACGGGATCTGGCCCAGGCGCGCAGAAAAAAGAAACCCGCGGTCGCCACTCGGGGTGGCGACCGCGGGCCCAGGCGACGCGTCGGGGAGGATTACGCCGCCATGTCCTCTTCGACGAACTCGCGATCGGTGTTGAACGCCTCGAGGTACCGCGCGAGGAACGACTTCGTCTTCAATTCCACCTGCCGCACGCGCTCGCGGCTGACGCCCCAGCGGGCGCCCAGCTCCTCGAGGGTGCGCGGCTTGTCCTGCGTGAGCCGCTCCTGGAGGATGTCCCAGCCCAGGTCGCCCAGCCGCCGCTTCACACGCTGCAGGGCCTGGCTCACCGCTTCATCGCGCTCCAGCGACAGGTACGAGACGTCGGGCGTCGGGCCCTGATCCTCCAACCGATCCAGGTACGTGGCGTCGGCTTCGTCATCGAGCGGGCTGTCGAGCGAGAAGTCGCTCATCGAGAGGCGCTCGTGCTCGCCGCCGCGCACGTGGCTGCGGTTGTCCTTGAGGTAGCGCGTGATGTACGCGCGGATCCACCACACGGCGTAGGTGGCGAAGCGCACGTTCTTCTTCGGGTCGAAGTGCTCGATCGCCTTCATCAGACCAACGTTGCCCTCCTGAATGAGGTCGTCCAGGCGGCCCGAGCGCGACGCGAACTTCCGCGCCACCGCCACCACGAAGGGCAAGTTGGCCTGCGCGAGGATCCGCACCGCCGTCTGATCGCCCTTCCTCGCGCGACGCGACAGCTCGTACTCTTCCTCACGCGTCAGCTGCTTGTGACCGCCCAGGTTTCGCAGGTAGTGCGAAATTCCGTCAGAGTCCTTCCGGCGCATCCCGTCGTCCTCCCAGCCTTGAACAAACGTTGTTCAATCGTGCGCCCCACAGATGCATGGGCTCGGAAAACGTTTCGCCAGAAAATGGACCAACCCTGTCCAGATGGACGGCTTGATGGAACGCAAGCCAGAGCTGGAGGCGCCTGGGCCCGGCACCCGTCCCCATGAATCTATGAAAATCAGCCTCTTAGAAGACCTTTCCGGGGTTGATCAGCCCCAGCGGATCGAAGAAGGCCTTCACGGATCGCTGAAAATTCATCATCGCCGGGGTCAACTCGAGCGGGAGGAAAGCGCGCTTGGCGAGGCCCACGCCGTGCTCGCCGGTGATGGTGCCCTGCAACTCGACGGTGATCTCCATGATTCGACGAAGCGCGTCGTCGACGAGGGGCCGCTGCTCGGGCGTGTCCCAGAGGACGTTGGTGTGGAGGTTGCCGTCGCCGGCGTGGCCGTAGGTGGCGACGGTGAGGCCGAGCGCGGCGCCGACGGCCTTGAAGCGCGCGATGGCCTCGGGGACGCGCGAGCGCGGCACGACGACGTCCTCGGACAGCTTGTGGGCCTTCATCGCGCGCAGGGACGGTGACACGAGCTTGCGAGCCTCCCAGACGCGAGCGCGCTGATCGGCGTTCTGCGCGAGCACCACCTCGCGGGCGCCGGCCTTCGTGCACACCTCGGCGAGCGCCTGAAGCTCGGCGAGCACCGCGTCCTCGCCGTGGCCGTCCACCTCGGCGATGACGCAGGCGCCGGCCTCAGCCGGGAACGGGTAGCCCTTGCCGCGCACCGCCGCGAGCGCCACGTCGTCGAGCAGCTCGAGGCAGCGCGGGAGCAGCCCAGACACCAGCACCTGGCCCACGCCACGCGCGGCGTCCAGCACGCTGCCGAAGGGGAGCAGCGCGGTCATCACCACCCGCGGCCGCGGCAAGAGCTTCACCGTCACCTCGGTGGCGACGCCCAGCGTGCCCTCGGATCCCACGAAGAGGCCGACGAGATCGTACCCGGCGACGCCCTTGTGCGTGCGGCGGCCCGGGCGCAGCACCTCGCCGTTGGGCAGCACCCACTCGAGGCCCAGCACGTAGTCGCGCGTGACGCCGTACTTCACCGCGCGAGGGCCGCCGGCGTTCTCCGCCACGGTGCCGCCCAGCGTGCACCAGTCCGACGAGTTCGGATCCGGCGGGTAGAAGAGCCCGTGCGCCTCCGCCGCCTGGTGCAACGCTTCGAGCACCACGCCGGGCTGGGCGATGGCGATCAGATCCTCCGGGTGCACCGCGAGGATCCGGTTCATCCGCTCGAGCGACAGCGCCACCCCCCCCTGCACCGGGAGGCTGCCACCGCTCTTCCCGCTGCGCGCGCCCACCGGCGTCAGCGGCACCCGGTACGCCTGGCACGCGCGGAACACCGCCTGCACCTCACCGGTGTCCTTCGGGAAGACGACGAGCTGCGGGGGAAAGGGCCCGAGGCCTGACTCGTCACGCGAGAAGTCATCGAGCGCCCTGGCGCCGTCGTCGAGCTCCACGCCCTCGAGCGCCGCGCGCACCGCGTCCAGCTGTTCGCGGGACACCATGGCGTCTCTCCTCGCTCAGCGGATCCGTTGCCAGAGCTCCGCGCGCAGCGCCGCGTCCTTCAAGACGCCCTCGTACGCCTCGGAGTGCGTCACCGCCTGGTGCTGCTCCCGCCCGCGCAGGCGGAAGCAGGACTGCTCGGCGGAGATGATGCAGGCCGCGCCCTGGCTGCCGAGCTCCGTCATCAACGCGACGGCGACGTTGCGCGCCAGCTCTTCCTGCAGCACCAGCCGGTGGGCGAAGACGTCGACGAGCGCCGACAACCGCCCGAAGCCCACCACGCTCTCACCGGGCACGTACGCGAGGTGCGCGGTGCCGGCGTACGGCATCAGGTGGTGCGGGCACATCGAGCGGAAGTGGAGGCCCGTCACGACGACGAGCTCGCGGTCCGACGGCTTCGAGACGGGAAAGCGCTCCTTCAGCGCGGCGGCGGCGGTCTGCCGGTACCCGGACAGGAATTCGTCGGCCCACGCGTCCGCCACGCGCTGCGGCGCCTCGCGGAGGTTGTCGTCGGAGAGGTCGAGGCCCGCGCCGCGGAGGAAGGCCGCGACCGCCCGCTGCATCGCGGCCTTGTCGGGCGCCCTGGCCTTCTTCTTCGCGGTCATGCCCGGTAGGTGACGCAGTACTCCGGGGTCTCCCACAGCTTGAGCTCCTTGAGGCCCGGCACGATGGGCTCGAGGCGCTCCCAGATCCACACGATGATGTTCTCGGCGGTCGGGTTCTCGACGATGTCGTTCAGGTGGTAGTGGTCGAGCTTCACCAGCACCCTGTCCCAGACGGTCTTCTTCACCTCGTCAAAGTCGCGGATCATCCCGTCCTTCGGCTGCGGCCGGCCCGCGAGCGTCACCTGCAACACGTAGTTGTGGCCGTGCAGGCGCTTGCAGGGGCCGTCGTAGAACGGCAGCTGGTGCGCGGCGCTGAAGTGGAAGTCGACCGACAGCAACATCTCCATGGCGCGCTCCCTCTACGTCCTCGGCCAACGCTTGTCGATGGGCGGCCCTCTCTAGAAGAAGCGCAGCGTCTCGGTCCGTTTGAGCTCCGGGAGCGGCACGTCCACCTCCACCTCGTCGGTGGGGATGAAGGCGGGCCGGTCGATGCACAGGAAGCTCTGCTCGAGGTCGGTGGGGTTCTCGTAGCGGTGCGGGTACCCGCGGGGCCACACGTGCGCCAGGCCGGCCGCCACCGGCTCGCCCTGCAAGAGGAGCCCGTCGCCCAGCACCAGCTCGGACTCGTCGAGGTGCCGGTGCACGTGCGTCGGGAGCACCGTGTGGGGGTGGATCCGCTCGCGGTACACGCCGCACTCCTTCGTCTCGAAGACGATGTCGACGAAGCCGAAGGACTTGTGCTCGGTGATCAGCTTGAAGTCCTCGCGGGTGCGGTGGATCTCCAGCGTGGGGATCGCCGCGCCGGACAGCGCCACCAGCTTCGACAGCTTCACGTCGACCGCCTCGATCTGCGGACGCGGCACGTCCTGGCTGGGCGGCGCCAGCAGCCACGCGGCCACCGCCTCGACCGCGCTCTCCAGGAGGCGGAAGCGCGACGCCACCAGGATGAAGCGGAGCTCGCCCAGCAGCCGCGCGTAGTCCACGGTGTGCGACAGGCGCGACAGCTTCGCCGCGTCGCGGGTGTCGAGGTGCAGCGTGACGTCCAACTCGACGGGCTGCGGTGTGTTCCGCTCCACCTCGCGCAGGCCGACGATGCAGTCGAACCGCATGCCCTTGAGCGACAACCGATCCATCGTTCGAGTCATGCGACGCTCAGCCCTCCGTCGACCCGCAGGGTCTGCCCGGTGATGTACGGCGCGCGGGCGAGGAATGCCACCGCCGCGGCGACGTCTTCGGGGCGCCCTTCCCGCTTGAGCGGCAGCCGCGCCAGGAGGTCCGCGCGCTGGGCCTCCGTCGTCTCCTGCGCGATCGCCACCGGGCCCGGCGCCACCGCGTTCACCCGCACGTCGGGCCCCAGCTCCAGCGCCCACGCCCGCGTCAGCTGCTCGAGCGCGGCCTTGCTCGCGAGGTAGTGCGCGAAGAAGTGCGTCGGCGTGTACGCGTGGCTCACCGCCATGTCGGTGATGTTGATGACCGCCCCCTTCGCCGCCCGCAGCGCCGGCAGCAGGCCCTGGGTGAGAAAGAACGGCGCGCGCACGTTCACCGCCAGCATCCGCTCGAGGTGCGCCGGCGTCACCGCTTCGAAGTCGAGGTGCTCGTACGCGGCGGCGGAGTTCACCAGCACGTCCAGGCGCGGGTGCGCGGCCTTCACGCGCTCCGCCAGGCCGGCCACCTCGGCGTACACCGACAGATCCGCCGCCTCCACCCAGGCCTGCCGGCCCAGCGCACGCACCTCGCCTTCCAGGGCCTGCGCCGCGTCGCGCGAGCGGTTCGCGTGGATGACGACGTCGAAGCCGGCGCCGGCCAGCGCCAGGGTGATGGCCCGGCCCACGCGAATGGCGCCGCCGGTGACGAGCGCGAGTCCCATGCCCGGTGACTAGCCGAGACCCACGCGCCGCACCAACCAAAGACATCGGCCGTGGGGCGCGGGGAGCCTGGCCGGCCCACCGCGCTCCCACGGCCGAGAGGTTCCCCCGTGGACGGGTGTCGTCAGCCCTTCGCGGTGACGATCTTGAAGTTGAAGGCACCGTTCTTCGTGGCGCCCCACACGCGCAGCCAGATCGGCAGCACCGCCTCGGTCGCGCGCGCGTTGGTGATGTCGCCCAGGTCGAGCAGCTCCTCGTCCTTCCAGCCAAACGTGAGCAGGAGCTTCCTCACCTCGGCCTTGGCGGCGGCGTCGTTGCCGCACAGGTAGTTGACGTGCGTGTCGGGCAGCAGGCGCGGGTTCACCATGAGCCCGTTCCACATGGTGTTGAGCGTCTTCACCACGCGGGCCCGAGGGAACTCGCGCTGCACCGCCTCGCCCAGGGAGTCGGTGTTGCCGATGAAGAGGCTGGGCGGCATGCCCTTCGAGAAGTCGAGCGGGTTGGACAGGTCGACGACGATCTTCCCGTCCAGGGCGCCGGGGCCGGCCATCTTCAGGGCCTCGATGGTGCCGCTGCCCAGCGTGCAGTTGAACACCAGATCCCCGAACGTCGCCGCGTCCGCGTAGGTGCCCGTCGACGCCTTCGCGCCGGTCTTCTCCACCCACGCCTTCGCCTTCTCGTTGGTCGCGGTGCGGGAGCCGAGCATCACCTCGTGGCCGAGCGAGACGAGCTTCGCGCCGATGGTCTGGCCGACGTCTCCCGTTCCGAATACGGCGATCTTCATGTCGCGTGCGTCCTCGTGCTGCGGGTGAGGCGGAACGGTAGGCGCCGGCGCCCGGCCCCGGAAGGCGCGCGCTGGCGATATGACTCATTCCGGAGTGGAATGAATCGACCATGGACCGACTGCAGCAGATCCGCGTGTTCACCAAGGTGGTCGAGCGCGGCAGCCTGTCGAAGGCGGCGCGCGACCTCGGCGTGACGCAGCCGACGGTGTCGAAGGCGCTGTCGGCGCTGGAGGCGGAGCTGAAGAGCCAACTCCTGCTGCGCTCGACCCGCAGCGTGACGGTGACCGATCCGGGGCGGCGGTACTACGAGCGCTGCCGGGCGATCATCGACGCGCTCGACGAGGCGGACGCGGAGCTGGCGGAGCAGGAGTCGCCCCGCGGCGCGCTGAAGGTGCATGGTCCGGTGGTGCTGGGGGAGATCTTCCTGGGGCCGGTCGCCGCGGAGTTTCAGCGCGACCACCCGCAGGTCCGCTGCGAGGTGACGTGCCTCGACGCCTTCGTCGACCTGGTGGCCGAGGGCGCCGACCTCGCGCTGCGCCTCGGCGAGGTGAAGGATCCGTCGGTGGTGCGTCGCCGGCTGGGCACCATGCGCCGGCTGCTCGTCGCGAGCCCCGCCTACCTGAAGAAGCACGGCACGCCGCGCCACCCGGAGGATCTCGCCCAACACCGCAGCGTCCGCTTCACGGGCCTGCCGACGGGCGACCAGGTGACGGCCGGGCGCCAGACGGTGACGATTCCGCCGGGCTTCCTGTCGAACAACGCGGTCGTGCTGCGCGAGGCGCTCTTGCGCGGGCTCGGCGTCGGCCTCGTCATCGAGTTCCTGGTGGCTGACGACCTGAAGAAGGGGCGCCTCGTGGAGGTGCTGCCGGCGCACCCGCTGGCGCCCATCGAGGTGAGCGTCGTCTTTCCGTCGGCGCGCTTCATTCCGCAGCGGGCGCGCCGCTTCGTGGACTACCTGGTGCGCCGCCTCGAGGGCGTACCCGGCATGGATCCGGCCGGGAAGCCCCACCCGGAGACGATTCGGCGTGACCGGCGAGGTGTCGCGAACCGACGTCCAGGCCCGACGACAGGCGGCGGAACCGGACGCAGGTCTGCTCCGGCCCCGGTCGTTTCCGAGTGAGTGTCAGGGCGCCGGGCAGCCGTTGGTGGGGCCGTTGCCCTTCGCGGGCGGGCTGACGACGCCGTCGATGGTGCACGTCGTCGATGCCTTCAGGAGGATGCGCCCGACGCCACCGCCACCGCCCCCCCCGCTCCCGCCGTTGTTCTGGCAGGTCTCGCCGAGACCCGCGGTTGCGCCCGTCAGCAACGCCGTGCCGGCCGCGCCGCTGCCGCCGAAGCCCCCGCACGAATTCGTGTCGGCGCCACCTGGGGCCACGTTGCCCGAATTCACCCGACCGTTGGCGCCGTTTGCGCCCGTGGTGTCGATGCCGCCGCCCTGTCCTCCTCCGCCGCCGTTCGCCGTGACGGCGCCCATCGCGTCCACTCTCACGCTCGCCCCCTCGAGGAGGATGCCTCCTCCGCTGCCACCGCCGCCGCCGCCAATGCCGGACCCACCGCTGCTGACGCCCCCGGTGCCACCCCCGCCGCGCGCCGACACCAGGCCGGTCGCCGTCACCTGCAGGGTACCACCGACCGTGAGCTGCACGGCGCCGCCGCCCGGTCCTCCCCTGCCGTCAGCACCGGACGAGCGCCCGCCGTTGCCGCCGGGGCAGCCGCCGCGCAGCGGGATGAGCGTGGGGCCACCGATCTCGGAGCCGCCGCTGCCGCCGTTCGTGCCGCCAAACCCCTGCCCGCCCTGGTTGCCGGCGCTGCCGAACGCTCCGCCGCCGCCGCCGCCGCCGATCGACCGGCCGCCCGAGGTGCCCGCGTTGCCGTTGGTGCCCGCGGCGTTCGCGCAAGCGACTCCGGAGCCGGCACCCGCGCTGGTCGGCGTCGAGCCCACGTCGAGCGTGCCGCTGATGGTTGCGTCGTTGCGCACGGCGATGATGAGCGGCCGGCTGCCCACCGCTCTCAGGGTGCCGCTGATCGTCAACGAGTCCGCGAAGAGGAGCACCGCCACCTGCGAGCCGACCGCCACCTCCGCGTACGGAGGCGAGGCCGGGTTGCCGGCGCAATTGTTCATCCACGACACGGCGGTCGTCATGCTGCCGGTGTCGATCGTCGTCGTGCCGCAGTCGAACGTGAGCGCGCCGGACGTCGCCGGCAGCTGCGCCTCGGTGAAGTTCGACGGGGCGAAGGGGAACACGTTGGAGGGCGCCACGACGCAGGTGCCCGCGTCGCTGCAGCTGCCGGCGGCCCCCGGGCCGGCGTCGCACGCCTGGCCCGCAGCCACCACGAACACGCAGCCGCCGTCGGCGTCGCACCCGCTCTTCGTCAGGCACTGATCCGGCGGCGTGCAGGTGACGGGCGTGCCCGCGCAGCCGCCGTCGCCGGCGCAGCGGTCGTTGATGGTGCAGTTGTCGCCGTCGGAGCAGCTGCCCATGCCCGCAGGGAGCGGCTCGTAGGAGCAGGTGCCGGCCGGCTCCTGGCAGGTCCCCGTCGCCACGAAGCACACGCCCGGTGGCATGTCGCACGCCTTCATCGTGCCCGCGCAGACGCCCGTGGGGCCGCAGCGATCGGTGACGGTGCAGCCGAGGCCGTCGTCACAGCCCGCGTCCACGTTGGGCGTGTAGTCACACATGCCGGTGCCGGGCCGGCACAGGCCCATCGCCTCGTAGCACTGCGTGTTCGGCGGCATGTTGCAGGTGACGTCGGCGCCGGGCACGCAGCCGCCGTCGCTGCCGCAGACGTCGCTCATGGTGCACGCGTTCATGTCGCTGCAGGACGTGCCCATGGGGCAGTCGGGATCGAGGCAGTCGACGAGCGTGTCGTTGTCGTTGTCGAGACCGTCACCGCACAGGCCCGTCTCGGTGGGCGCCGCGCAAGCGCCGCTCGTGCATGTGCCGCCGGTGCCGCACGCCTTGCCCCCGCAGTCCATGAGGTCGGCGCAGTCGGTCAGCAGGTCGCGGTCGTTGTCGGCTCCGTCGCCGCAGTTCGTCTCGGTGCAGGCGATCGCCACGCAGACCGCGCCGCCGCCAACCGCGCACATCTGCGCGCCGCAGGTCGTCGTGTCTTCGCAGTCGGTCTTGTTGTCGCAGTTGTTGTCCACGTCGTCGACGCAGAGCTCCATCACGCCGGGCTTGATGTTCGGGTTGGTGTCGTCGCAGTCCTCGGGCGGCGAGAAGCCGTCGTTGTCCATGTCCACGCCGCCGTCGGTGCCCGCGTCCATGCCGCCGTCCGTCGACGCCGGCGCCAGCGTCACCGTCAGCACCGTCACCGGATCCGCGAAGCGGCCCGACGCGGTGTCGCTCACCTCGGCGGGCACGGTGCGCTGGTTGCAGTCAGCGTCGGAGTAGCCGATCGCCTGGACCGTCACCGGCTCGGCCTGGCCCGACGGCGAAACGCCCACCACCAGCGGCGACGACTTGCCCGCGAGTTGGATCGGCCCGCTCTCCGCCGGCGTCCCACCGCCGGCGGGCGTCACCTCGACGCGCACGCAGGTGCTGACGAGCCCGGGCTGGAGATTCACCCTCACCTGGATGCCGCCGCTGGACGTCTTGCCGGAACAGCCGGCCGCGACGAGCGAGAAGGCGGCGGGGACCGCGACCAACCAACGGTTCGTTCGCATGGGGCGAGAGTGTCGCATGCATCGTCTCCCGAGCGGCACTCCGTGGCCCGGAGTCCGCGGCACCTGCACCTACATCGGGTGCTCAGCCCGTCATCCGCCCGACCTTCCCGACTCGCAGCCGGCCACCGGCCTCCTGCACCTCGAAGCAGGCGACGGCGGCGCCGGGCGGGAAGAACGCGCGCCCGTCGCGCACATCGAAGCACCACGCGTGCAACGGACAGGAGAGGTGGTGGCCCTGGAGATCGCCCTGTCCCAACTCGCCGTCACGGTGAGGGCAGGCGTTGTCGATGGCGTACGCGCGGCCCTCGACGCGCACCAACGCCACCGGGCGGCCGGCCACCTCGACGACGCGACGCGCGCCTTCGGGCAGCTCGCTCGAGGCCAGGACGTCGACGAAGTCGCTCACGTCACTTCACGGCGCTGGAGATCGCCTTGAACTCGGGCGTGCCCGCGCGGCCGACGGCGTCGAAGAGCGCGGCCTCCACGGTGGTGAGTTGCGCCCCGGCCTCGCGGCACAGCGAAAGGCCCGTCTGGTAGTCCGCGTCGTTGCGCGACAGCACCGCGTCCACGGCGACGTACGGCGAGAGGCCCGCGTCCTTGAGGGCGCGCACCGTCTGGAAGACGCACACGTGCGTCTCCATGCCCACCACCAGCACGGTGGGCCGCGGCGACAGCCGCTCGCGAATGGACGGGAGGAAGGCGTTGAACTCCGTCTTCTCCACCGGGGCGAAGCCCGGGATCGCCTCGGCGAGCACCCTCAGCGTCGGCCCGAGCCCCTTCGGGTACTGCTCCGTTGCGGCGATCGGCAGGCCGAGCGCCTTCGCGCCCTCCACGGCGGCCTTCGCCCGGTTGATGACGCGCTCGAGGCGCTCGGGCGACATGGCCGCGGCCAGCCGCTCCTGGATGTCGATGACCAGCAGCGCGCCCTGCTCTTTCGTGAATCGGTGCGACATCTCTCTTCTCCTCCTTCAGGCCGGGAGCGCGGCGAGCGCGCGCTCGACGAAGTCCAGGCGGTCGTTCCCGACGAACAGCTCGTCTCCGACGACGAAGGTCGGCGCGCCGAAGGCCCCGCGCTGCACCGCCTCGTCGGTGTTCCCGCGCAACCGATCCTTCAGCTCCTGCGACTGCGCGCGCTCGAGGATGGGACCAGGGACCTCGCCCAGGCCCACGAGAATCGCCTCGAGCGTCTTCGGATCGCTGACGTCGTGCCCTTCGGCCCAGATGCGGCGGAAGGTGGGCACCGCGAAGTCCTCGAGCCGGCCCTTCTCGTCCATCACCAGCGCGACGCGGTCCGCCAGCACGGTGAGGAACGGGAAGGCTTCCGGCAGCACCACCGGCGGCAGTCCCAGGTACTTCGCCCAGTCCTGCAGGTCCTTGAAGACGTAGGCCGCCTTCGCGGCGATGGACGTGGGGCCGTGGTTGCCCGTCGCCTTCATCACGCCGGGCAGGAAGAACGGCCTCCAACGCACGGTGGCGCCGACGCGCTCGCCCATCGCCCGGACGCGGGTCGACGCGAGGTACGAGTACGGGCTCATGAAGTCGAAGAAGAACTCGACGATGCGGGGCATGCGGGCTGGACACAAAGCCCACGAAGCCGCCGCGCGCAAGCGGCCAGCGATGCGGTAGAGAGGAGGCCTCCATGAGCCTCTCTCCGGCGGAACGGAACGAGCTGTTCGACGCGCTGACCCGTGACGCCGGGCGCTTCGGCGAGGAGCTCGCGCGCACCGCGTACGCGCGCGGCCTCGCCGTGACGAAGAAGGAGGACGGCACCACGAGGCCGATCCCCATCACCGCGACCCCGGTGATCCTCGACGCCGAGGAGCTGGCGCGCCGGCAGGCGCTGTCTGCGCGCATCTCCAGCGCCACGCTGAAGCTGTCGCGCCTGGTGCTGTCGGGCGAGCGAGCGGGCCTCGTGTTGGACGGACTGTCGCCTCTCGAGCGCGAGCTGGCGAAGGCCACCTTCGAGCGGCTCACCACCCTCGTGACGACGCGGGTGGACTACTTCGTCGGCCGCGCCGTCACCGCGCTCGAGGTGAACGCCACCATCCCCGCGATGCAGGGCTACTCGGACATCGCCGCGCACACGTTCCTCGAGGTGGTGGGCCGCACCTGGGGCGCGAGCCCCGAGACGGTCGCCGCATGGAAGCGGGAGAACGGCTCGAACGCCCGGGCGCTCTACGACGCGCTGCTCGCCGGCTATGCGCAGGTGCGCCCGGGGCAGACGCCGCGCGCCATCGCGCTGTTGTCCCGCCGCAACGACGCGCAGCTCACCGAGCAGCGCTACCTGTGCGAGCGCTTCCGCGAGTGGGGCGCCGACGCCGACGTGGTGCACCCGGACCAGCTCGAGGGCGACGACGCGGTGCGCGTGGGCGGCAAGGCGTACGATCTCGTCTACCGCCACCTCTTCGTCCGGCGCCTCGAGGAGGCGGATCTCGCCGGCGCCGACTCCGTGAAGCGGCTGCTCGCCGAGCCGAACGGCACGCGCGCGGTGGTGCTGAACCCGCCGGCCTCGCAGGTCGAGGTGAAGGCCGTGTTCGCGCTGCTGTCCGAGGCGCAGTCGGACGCGGCGCTGGTGAAGGCGGCCGGGCTGACGGCCGACGAGGTCGCGGCGATCGCCGAGGCAGTGCCGTGGACGCGGCACTTCCGCGGCGAGGCGCTCAAGCGGCAGGTCGCGGCGGATCCGGATCGCTACGTGCTCAAACGCAGCTGGGACTACGGCGGCCGCGCCGTCTTCGTCGGCCGCACGCGCCATGAGCCGGGCTTCGCCGATCGGGTGAAGGCGGCCTACGGCGAGGTGCTCGACTGGAATCAGGTGTGCGCCCGGGCGGTTGTCGATCCCGTGGGCGGCGGGTTCGTCGTCCAGGAGGTCGTGGAGACGAAGCCCGAGACACACCTGCTGTGCAGCGGCGCCGAGCAACGCCCCACGGAGCTCTTCGTGGACTTCTCGGCCTACGCGTCGGTCGGCTTGCCCTCTCAACCGGCGTGGGGCGGCGTGTGCCGCGGCTCGCTCTCGCACATCGTCAACATCGTCGGCGGTGGCGGCGTGCTGCCCCTGCTGACGGCCGACGTAGCGCGGGCCCTGCTGGCTTCGTACCGGGCTTGCGTTAAGTAGTCTCCAGCCATCGAACCCAAACGAAGGAGCCGCAACGACATGTCATTCCAACCGCAGGGCCAGGGCGTGTACGCCGATTCCACAAGCTCGATGCTGGCCGAGGAGTCGGCCCGCGTCTTCATGCAGCGCGTGTACTGGTGGATGTCCGTAGGGCTGGGCCTGACGGGCGTGACGTCGTGGGTGGTGGCGTCGAACCAGTCGCTGTTCGCCGCGCTCGCGCCGAACTTCACCATGCTGATGCTGGTGGGCCTCGGCATTGTCGTCGCCTTCTCGTTCATCGCGCAGAAGGTGAGTGGCCCCGTCGCCGCGGCGATGTTCCTCATCTACTCGTTCATCAACGGCCTGGTCTTCTCGGTCCTGTTCTACGTGTACACGACCGGCAGCATCGCCTCGGCCTTCTTCATCACGGCGGGCGGCTTCGCCGCGATGAGCATCTACGGCACGGTGACGAAGAAGAACCTGTCGGCGTGGGCGCCGTTCCTCTTCATCGGTCTCATCGGCATCATCCTCGCGGGCATCATCAACATCTTCGTGCAGTCCGACATGATGGCCTTCGTCGCGTCGTGCGCGGCGGTGGTGATCTTCTCGGGCCTCACCGCGTACGACACCCAGAAGCTGCGCCAATACCACGCGTCGAGCGGCTTCTCGTCGTCGCAGTCGCTGGCGATCCACGGCGCGCTGGTGCTGTACCTGGACTTCATCAACCTGTTCCTCGCGCTCCTCCGGCTCTTCGGTCGCCGGCGCTGACGCGAGGCCCCGCTCGCCGACTTTCGGCCCGTTGGGTTGACCCCGGCGGGCCGTCGTCGTTCGCAGACACGCCATGGAGCAGAACCCGAAAACGGGCCTGGCGGTCGCGCTCGGCCTGGGGTTGGCGGTGATCGACTGCATGGGCCTGGGGCTGCTCGTCACCGGCCTCGCGTACTTCGGCGATCACGCCGGCGGGCCGGTGCCGGTCGGCGGCCCGGTGGCCTTCGTCGGGGACGCCGGCGCTGACCAGGCGGAAGGAGGCCCCAGCGAGGCGGAGTTCGCCCACCACATGTTGGCGGCGCTCGCCGACGCGGGCCACGACGACTACGTGTACCAGCCGTCCGACAGCACGTTGCGCTCCGACGCGGGCGTGGTGATCTCGATCGCCGACCTCCACGCCGAGTACAGCGTGACGCCGGAGACCGAGCGAGACGCGCTCGTCGTGCGGACGCTTCGCGGGCTGCTCCCCATCGAACAGCTGCCCACGCAGTTGCCGGAGACGTACTCGGCGGCAAAGCCGTTCCTCATGCCCAGCGTGCGCGGCGCGGTGGACATGGAACTCGTGGACTTGCGCGCGCCGGGCAACGGCATCGTCCGCATGGCCGTGGCGCCGGAGCTCACCGCAGCGCTCGTCTACGGGGGCGAGTCGAGCATTCAGTTCATCACGGACAAGCAGCTCGCTGAGTGGGGCGTCTCCGCCGCGACGGCATGGGCCGACGCGATCGCCAACCTCGAGTCGCGCCAGGGCGAGCGCTTCGAGCGCCTCGCCGAAGGCGTCTACCGCTCGCCGTGGAAGGACCACTACGACACCGCGCGCGTGCTGTTGCCGAAGCGCCTCAAGCGCCTGCGGATCAAGGGCGACCCGGTGGTGTTCCTCCCGCACCGCGACGTGCTGATCGTCACCGGCTCGAAGGACGACGAGGGGCTGCTCACCGCGCTCGACGCCGTCGACGAGGCGCTTGGCCTGCCTCGCGCCACCACGGGGCGCGCATGGCGGCTCCGCGGCGACACCTGGGAGCCGTTCCTGCCGGCCGCGTCGTCGGCGGCCTTCGCCGATCTCGAGGACTACGCCGAGGACGCTCGCGTAGTGGACGCGAACAGCCAGAAGGCGGCGCTCGACGAGAAGTTCAAGGCGAAGAACGAGGACCTCTTCGTCGGCACTCTCTTCCGCGTCGAGAGCATGAAGACCGGCGAGCGCTTCACCTACTGCGTGCTGACGAAAGGGGTGGACTCGCTGATCCCGCGCGCCGACTGGGTCGTCTTCATCGATCTCGATCGCCCCCGGGCCGACCAGCTGGTCGGCGCCGCCAGGTGGGACGACTTCCGGAAGATGCTGGGGCGCGCGGTGCAGAAGGCCGACTACCCGGGCCCCGAGCGCTGGCGCGTGCGTGCCTTCCCCACGCCGAAGCAGCAGAAGGCGCTGGCGGCCGATCTCCCGTAGCGCGTCACGGCCGGCGCACGAGCCAGGTGCCGGCGCGGTGCGTGCCGAGTCCCAACAAAGCCTTCCCGCGACAGGCCTGCGCGCAGGTGCAGGGACTCTCGCACGTTTCCCGCGGCGCTGCCCGCCCCGGTTTTCCCGCGGCCACGCCTTTGGCGACAATCGGTCCATGGCCGAGCCGGCCTGCCTGGAAGTCGTCGCCGCGGCGCGCCACACCGGCGTGGAGGAAGGCCTGCGCGTGCCGCTGACGGCCTCCCCGTTCGACATCGGCCGGCAGGCCGCGCACTGGACGCTGCGTAGCTACCTCGTCAGCCGACAGCACGCGCGCCTCGCGCGCCGCGACGACGGGCGGTGGACCGCGGAGGATCTCTCGTCCACCAACGGGACGCTGGTCGCGGGGAAGTACCCGCGGACGGCGGCGGTGCTGGCGTCGGGCGACCTGGTCGATCTGGGCGCGGCGATCGTCCGCTTCCTCGAAGGGCCGCCCGAGGCGCTTCCCACGCACCCGGGGCTCGAGGAGGCGATCGCCGTCGATCCCCGCGCCGATGAGCCGTGGCGCGTGTGGGCCGATTGGCTGTTGGAGCAGGACCACCCGCTCGGCGCGTGGCTCACCGGCGTCGAGCGCCCGCCCGCGTCCGCGCTGCCATGGCTGGGTCCGCTCGCCCGCTGGCAGCTCCACCGCCGGCTGCAGTCGCGCTGGCACCGGTGGGGGCTCCTCACGTCGTTGCGCCTGCCGTGCGTGGCGAGCGAGGAGGCCGTGCACACCGCGTGGGCGCTCCGCCACCTGCCGCTGGTGCCCGCCGCGCGCTTCCTCGCGCACCTCGAGGTGGAGGTGCTGCCGCAGCAGCTCGACGCCCGCCCCCCGCAGGAGGTGCTGCTCGAGGCGCTGCAGTCCGCGGCCCTGCCCGCCTCGCTGCGGACGATCACCTTCACCGGCCTCGAGCCCGACGGACCGCCCACGCGGGCCCAGCGCGCGCTGATGCGTCCGCCGCCGCGCAGTCTCCTCGAAGAGACGTACCTCGTGGTCCGCCGCGCGTGCCCACGGCTCGAGTCCGGCGCGCGGGCGCTCATCGCCTGGGACGATCGCGCGCAGCGCTAGCCCCGAACGGGCCGGCGGACCGAGTGACGGCGGCGAGTCGCGGGCCGCACAAGGCGCGGCGGAGGAGACTGCCGGTCCGCAACTGACCGCGGCCGCAACGAAGGCATGTGGCGTACCCCGGCGGCGTCACGACGGGAGTCGCCCTGTTGTCGCGCGAGTCCTCACGACGCCTCGTTTGACCCGTGACCTGGACTGAACTCGACAGCGGTGACCGAGCGCGGGCCGTGCCGCGCGACCGGCTCGGCGTGGACGAGCAGCTCGCGATCCCGTCGGAGGGTGTCCGGGTCGGCGCGTGTCCACGGCGTCATCGCCGGGCACCGCGCCGCGCCCGTGAGGTCGATGGTCATCGCGTTGCTGTTGGTCGCGCGGGGCACGTTGACGGGCGCGCCCGAGGGGGTCAGGACGAGGCCCCCGAGGTGGAGCGCCCGCGCTGCTCGTCGCGGGCGACACGGACACGACGTCGGTCCCCGGCATGGTGGGCGCTTCCTCGTGGGCCAGCAGGTCGGCACCGGCGACGAAGAGCCAGCCGTCGAGCGAGGTGGTGGGCCAGCGCAGGCGTGAGCCAGCGAACGTCCGCACGGCGCCGGCGCCACCGTCGGGCAGCTCGTGCGCCACCACCCCGTCTGCCGTCGCGTACAACGCGTCGCCCTGCCGGCGTGCGGCGATGCCGAAGCGCGGCGCCACGGCGAAGTAGCGCACGCTGGTGCGAACCTGCAGCGAGCGCGCGTCCACCCGGGGCACGATGGTGTCGGTGGTGCCGCTCGCCGGCGCGCCGACCTGCGCGTCCCCGATGCGGGCGACGCCGTCAATCCGCCGGCCAGCCGCGCCGGGCACGGGCAACGGCGTCACGTCGACCCACTCCTCGTACACGTCGAGCGCGTACAGCGCGCCCACGCCGCCAGCGAGGATGCGCATCCCCTCGGTGCACGGACGGGCCACCACACCGCCCGAGAGCGCGAGCCCGCCGTCGGCCACCACGGTCAGCTCCTCGAAGGTGAGGCCGCCGGCTGGGCCATCGAAGGTGACGCGCATCACGGGCCGCGCCCCGTCCGCCGGTCGGGCGTACCCGCGGAGCTCACAGTCCAGCACCGCGCCGCCGTCGTGCCCCACGGTGGACGCCGCCAGCGCGGGCCCCACCCACGCGGCCGATCGGCCGTCGACGTCGACGAGGGCGAAATGCCCGGCGCACGAAGGAATCGGCAGCACGCGCCCGTCCGGCAGCGCGACCGCCCCGCGGAACGCCTCGCGACAGGCCCGTCGTCAGGCCAGCGAGCCCGGCAGGGACACGTCGACCCGCGTACAAGCCGGCGGGCTCGGCTCGGGCGCCAGGAGGTTCGTCAGCACCTCGTCCCAGAGATCCGCGATGCCCGCGCTGGAGCGCTTCCCCATGATGGGGGTCCGCGCGAGGGTGCCGCCACCACCGCCACCGCCCCCACCGCCGATCGCGCTCCCCCCGCCGCCGCCCAGCCCGCCCCCCATTCCACCACCCGAGCCGCCACCACCCAGGCCTCAGCGGAGCACGGTCAGTCCTTCTTGCGAACGATCGGCAGCTCCATGCGCAGGCGCTCCACCACGCGGCCGCCGACGACGTGCTCCTCGACGATCTCCTTCACGTCGGCCACCGTCACCCCGCCGTACCAGACGTTGTCCGGGTACACGACGACGGCCACCCCGCGCTCGCAGGCGTCGAGGCAGCCCGCCGCGTTTCCGCGCACGCCCTTCACGCCATGCGCGTCCAGCTGGCGCTTGAACTCGAGCCGCACCTCGTCGCCGCCCTTCGTCGCGCAGCAGCCGCGCGGGCTCCCGTCGGGGCGGCGATTGGTGCAGACGAAGACGTGGCGCGTGTACGGAGGCGGCATGCGCGCCGAAATACCAAAGCCGCCGCCCGCCCGCCGCTCAATGCGCGCTTTCTCACGGCACTCCACGGAAGACTTGGCTGACGGTGCGTCGCCGCGCAAAAAGCCGCTCCCCCGCGGCAAATCGGCCTCTCCCCGAGCTCTCCGAGGGAAAGCTGATCACTCCGCCACACGCACAATCAGCAAACAACCGATCGTCCGCCGCGAGCCGGAGATGAAAAGTAATGTATCGCCATGACCATATGTATCAACCTGTCTCATGCGCCCTGGCTCCCACCTTCCACGACGGATCGCGCCAGGGCCCGATTTTCCGGCCTGGAAGGCGAAGGGCAGCGTTTTCCACAGGCCGAAAACACCCTAAGTCTTGGGTATCGGAAGGAAATTTGACACTACATCTAGGTGGTCGATGTTTGACACATGGCCGGCACCTTTGGCACTACTTGCGCCCCTCCACGGTCCTCCGACGGGTGGAGGACGGGGGCGGGAGGGGCCCCGGGTACGACACATCCTACCTTTTGCGACTTTCGCGCCCCCGGCGCCTTCACCGAGGGGGCTTGAGCACTCGTCACCTTTCACTGGGACCGGCAGCAAATTTCCGAAGTCGCACCCAATTCACCCAACTCATCACCCAACCGGCGTCAACCCACAACACACCTGCTGTTCAGCGTTACTGGAGGGGAACACCATGGAGAAGGAAGTGGCTCCGATGAACACGGGCTCGGTCGTCCCACTGGACTCCCGGGCAGTTCCGCGCACCGGCAAGGCCCAGGGCCTCACCGTGCCGCGTTTTTTCACGACCCCGGGCGTCGACCCGGCCGACGAGATCGCGTGGGAGCTCCGCACGGCCTCCATCACCGGTGAGGACGGCAAGGTCGTCTTCGAGCAGAAGAACATCGAGGTCCCGAAGTCCTGGTCGATGCTGGCGACCAACGTCGTCGCGTCGAAGTACTTCCGCGGCACCCCGGGGACACCGGAGCGTGAGACCAGCGTGCGCAAGTTGGTGGCCCGCGTCGTCGACACCCTCACCCGCTGGGGTGAGCAGGGCGGCTACTTCGCCGGCGTCGAGGACAAGAAGGCGTTCCACGCCGAGCTGACGCACCTCCTCCTCCGCCAGAAGGTGGCCTTCAACAGCCCCGTCTGGTTCAACGTGGGCGTCGAGGAGCACCCGCAGTGCTCGGCGTGCTTCATCAACTCCGTCGAGGACTCGATGGAGTCGATCCTCGGGCTGGCCCGCACCGAAGGCATGCTCTTCAAGTACGGCTCGGGCACGGGCTCCAACCTGTCGCCGATCCGCTCCTCGAAGGAGTCGCTCAAGGGCGGTGGTACCGCGTCGGGACCGGTGTCCTTCATGAAGGGCTTCGACGCCTTCGCCGGCGTCATCAAGTCGGGCGGCAAGACGCGCCGCGCGGCGAAGATGGTCATCCTCAACGCCGATCACCCCGACATCCTCGAGTTCATCCGCTGCAAGGTGGTCGAGGAGAAGAAGGCGCACGCGCTGATCGACGCCGGCTACGATCCGTCGTTCAACGGCGAGGCGTACTCGTCGGTGTTCTTCCAGAACTCGAACAACTCGGTGCGCGTGACCGACGAGTTCATGAAGGCCGTCAGCGAGGACCGCGCCTGGTCGACCCGGGCCGTGCGCGATGGGTCGATCGTCGACACCTACCGCGCCCGCGACCTGTTCCGGGAGATCGCCGAGGCCGCGTGGCAGTGCGGTGACCCGGGCCTGCAGTTCGACACCACGGTGAACGCCTGGCACACCTGCGCCAACACCGCGCGCATCAACGCGTCGAACCCGTGCAGCGAGTACATGTTCCTCGACGACACGGCCTGCAACCTGGCCTCGCTGAACCTGATGCACTTCCGCACCATCGACGGCGAGTTCGACGTCGAGGCGTTCAAGCACGCGGTCGACATCACCCTCCTCGGCCAGGAGATCATCGTCGGCTTCTCGAAGTACCCGACCGAGCGGATCACCCGGAACTCGTACGACTTCCGCCCGCTGGGCCTCGGCTACGCCAACCTCGGCGCGCTGCTCATGGCGTCGGGCCTGCCGTACGACTCCGACGAGGGCCGCGCCATGGCCGGTGCCGTCACCTCGCTCATGGCCGGCCGCGCGTACCACATGAGCGCGCGCATGGCGGAGCACCTGGGGCCCTTCGCCGGCTACCCGGTGAACCGCGAGCCGATGCTGGGCGTCATCCGCAAGCACCGCAAGGCGGCGTACCAGTTGCCCGCGACCGGCGTGGCCGCGTCGCTGCACGCCGCCCAGAAGCAGGTCTGGGACGAGGCGCTGCAGCTCGGTGAGCAGTACGGCTACCGCAACTCACAGGTCACCGTGCTCGCGCCCACCGGCACCATCGGCTTCATGATGGACTGCGACACCACCGGCATCGAGCCGGACATCGCGCTCATCAAGTACAAGAAGCTGGTGGGCGGCGGCATGCTGAAGATCGTCAACCAGACGGTGCCGCCCGCGCTGGCGAAGCTGGGCTACTCCAGCACCGAGACGGACGCGATCGTCAGCTACCTCGACAAGCACGACACCATCGAGGGCGCGCCGTACCTGAAGGCCGAGCACCTGCCGGTGTTCGACTGCGCCTTCAAGCCGGCCAGGGGCACGCGGTCGATCCACTACATGGGCCACATCAAGATGATGGCGGCGACCCAGCCGTTCCTGTCGGGCGCCATCTCCAAGACGGTCAACCTGCCGAACGAGGCCACCGTCGAGGACATCGAGAGGGCGTACCTCGAGTCGTGGCGCGCCGGCCTCAAGGCCGTGGCCGTGTACCGGGACGGCTGCAAGCGCAGCCAGCCGCTCAACACCGCGAAGGAGGCGAAGAAGGTCGAGGCCGCCGCCGTGGCGCCGCAGGTGGTGGTCGAGCGCGTCGCCCGCATGCGCCTGCCAGACGAGCGCCGCGCCATCACCCACAAGTTCTCGATCGCCGGCCACGAGGGCTACCTCACCGTCGGCATGTACGAGAACGGCCAGCCGGGTGAGGTGTTCATCACCATGGCGAAGGAAGGCAGCACCGTCTCGGGCTTGATGGACAGCTTCGCCACGGCGATCTCGCTGTCGCTCCAGTACGGCGTGCCGCTCCAGGTGCTGGTCGACAAGTTCAGCCACACCCGGTACGAGCCCGCAGGCTTCACCAACAACCCGGACCTGCCGATCGCGAAGTCGCTGACCGACTACATCTTCCGTTGGCTGGCGCTGAAGTTCCTGCCGCAGGAAGGCCAGACGGAGAGCCTGATGGAGGCGGAGGCCAAGGCGATCGCCAAGGCGCCGGCCCCGAAGCCCTCGCCGGAGGTGGCCACGGCCACCGGCGCCGTGAGCGCGATGAAGTCGGCCTTCCTGAACCAGGCCGACGCCCCACCCTGCCCGGTGTGCGGCACCATCACCGTGCGCAACGGCGCCTGCTACAAGTGCCACAACTGCGGCGCCACCACCGGCTGCAGCTGATGCACACGGCGCGAGGCCGGCGGGTCAAGCACCCGTCGGCCCGCGCACCAGCAGGTCCACTGACTGTTTCTTGAAGGGGCCGGCGTCGAGCCGAGCCCAGACGGGGGATGCCACGAGCGATCCCTGTCGCTTCGTTCCTGGGAGGGGGAAGCGGCTCCGGCCTGTTCGGCTGGAGCCGCTTTTTTTCGGCCCCGACCGCCCGTCCGGCTTCGGTCATGATGCAGGCGTGTCGACGGGACAGCTCAGAGACTTCCCCGGGGCCTCGCGGCTCTCCCTGGTCACGCCGGACGAGCGCCCAGTCACCAAGGCAGACGAGGGCAGCCATCCCCGGAGCGGCTCCTCCCAACGGTTGGTTCGCTCGGACTGCCGGGCACCGGAGGGGATCGAGTGAAGCGACCCGCCGCGTGCACACGCGGCCGAGCCAATCTCAGTCCGCGTAGTGGATCGACGTGCCGCTGGAGCCCCGAAGGCGGCGCTTCGTGGGTCGAAGCCGGCGATGGCCGGCTCCGGCCCGCGAGCCCGACGTGCTGGTTCCCCGAGGACGGCGCCTGGCAGGCACGACCGCTGGCGGACGGCGTGGCCCAGTCGATCCGCGCGCTCGAGGTCACGCTGCGAGTCGTCCACGGCCGCCCCAACCCGACCACGAACGTGCAACGGCCCGGGCGACCGGCGTCACCGGCCCGCGTCGCGGGCGCCAGCGTCGGCCGCCTCGAGGCTGGCGAGGAAGGCCAGCGTGCCGGCGTGCTTCGGATCCACCTTCAAGGCCTCGCGGGCGATCGCCGCCGCGCCGGCCGGATCGCCCGCCTGCGCGCGCAGCTTCGCCACTTCCAGCGGCTTCTCGATGAAGCGCTCGATCGTCTTCCGGGTCAGCTTACCGACGCCGCCGGGGGCGATCTTCGCATCCAGTTCCAGGAAGGCCTTCGCCTGTCCCGGCGTGAATTCGTCCATGTGGTTGGCGAGGAACGCGTACTCCGCCAGCAGCTTGAGGATCTCGGTACAGCGCTTCTTGTCCGTTTTGAGGCCGCTCCGGGCGATGTCCTGGGCCTTCGAGATGTCGCCGGCGAGGAAAAACAGCTTCGCGGTCTCGAAGGCGCCCGGGCCAGCGGGCGAGTTGCCGGGTGGGGCCTGGGACAGCGAGAGCGCGAGCGCGAGAACGGCCACCATGTCAGTACGCGTTCTTCGACAGGAAGCCGCCGAGCGCGGTCCGCACGAGGATCTTCACGTCGAAGGCCAGCGACCAGTTCTCGATGTAATAGAGATCGTAGTCGATACGATCCTTGATGGACGTGTCGCCGCGCAGCCCGTTGACTTGCGCCCAGCCGGTGATCCCGGACTTCACCATGTGCCGCAGGTGGTAGCGGGGGATCTGCTTCTTGAAGGCCTCGATGAAGACGGGGCGCTCGGGACGGGGACCGACCAGGGACATGTCCCCCACCAACACGTTCCAGAACTGTGGAAGCTCGTCGAGCGACGTCCTGCGGAGGAAGGCGCCCAGCGGCGTCCTGCGATCGTCCTGCGCGGTGGCGAAGCGCGGGCCGTCCTTCTCCGCGTCCACCTTCATGGTGCGGAACTTGAGCATCTTGAAGAGGTGCCCATCCATGCCCATGCGCTCCTGGGCGTAGAAGACCGGCCCCCGGCTGGTCAGCTTCACCAGCACGGCCAACGCGAGCATCAGCGGAGACAACAGCAGCAGCGCCACGCTGGACACCAGCACGTCGAACGCGCGTTTGGCGACCAGGTTCCAGCCCTCGAGCGGCGCGCCCTGCAGGCTGATGATCGGCAGCCCGCCGAACTCCTCGAGGCCGCCGCGCAGCGTGATGAAGCTGAAGAGATCGGGCACCAGCTTCACGTCGACGGTGCGCAGCGCGAGCTCCTCCATGAGCTCCTTGAGCGAGGCGTGCTCGTCGATCGGCAGCGCCAGCACCACCTGGTCCACCGGGCGCTCGTCGAGCACCTTCCCGAGGTCGCTGAAGTGGCCCAGCACCGGCACGCCCCTCACCTCGGTGCCCACCTTCTCGGGCCGACGCGTCAGCACGCCCACCACCTTGAAGCCGAGCTCCCGATGCAGCTCGATGGTGTCGATGAAGCGCTGGCCCAGCTCGCCCGCGCCGACCACCAGCACCGACTTCACGTTCACGCCACGGCGCCGCAGCGAGTTGAAGATCGCCCGCGTGACGAGGCGGATCCCCGAGACGCCGAGGAAGGCGTAGCCGGCGAACACCAGGATGGTGAGGCGGCTGTAGCGCTCCCGCACGAAGTAGCTGATCGCCACCAGCACCAGCGTGGCCAGCACCGTCGCCTTGAAGATCTCGAAGACCTCGCCGATGTGGGATCGATTGCGGTTGGTCGTGTAGAGCTGCTGCTGCCGGAAGATGAGCGGAAAGACGACCAGCACCAGCGCCAGCGTCACCGCCGTGTCGCGGGTCGGAGGAAGCGACTCCCACGCGAACAGCGTGAAGCGCGTCGCGTAGGCCGCGAGGAAGGCGACCGCCAGCATCGCCACGTCGGCGAGCAGCTTGATCGAGTTGTAGAAGCGCTGGAAACGGGTGAACACGGCGGAATCGCTCTATCCGGTCCGGCCGGAGGCTGACAACCCCCCGGCACGACAGGGCATTCCCGCGTGCTAAGGCGCCCCGTCGTGCGGATCGCCGCCCTCCTCATCGCGCTGTGCCTGTCACCGGCGATCTTCTCGCTGGGCGACGAGGTGATGGAGGTCGATCCGGCGCAGTACGCGGACGTCGCGGCGCGCGTGGCGCGGACGGGCGAGTGGCTGCGCCTCGAGGACATGAACGGCCCCTTCGTCAACAAGCCGCCGCTGATGATCTGGACGCAGGCGGCGACGATGACGGTGCTGGGGGCGACGTCGGTGGCGGCGCGGCTGCCGGCGCTCTTGTTCGCGGTGCTGGCGGCGCTGGGAACCTTCCTCCTCGGGCGGCGGCTCGGCGGAGAGCGACAGGGGCTCGTCGCGGCGGCGCTGCTCGGAGGATCCGTCGCGGTGCACCACATGGTGGCGGATCCGAAGGTCGATCTCGCGCTCACCGCCATGACGACGCTGGCGATCGCCGCGTTCCTGTCGGGGCGCGTGGTGACCGGCTGGGCGCTTTCGGCGCTGGCCGTGCTCGCGAAGGGCCCGGTCGGTCTCGGCATCGTCGCGCTCGCGCTGCTGCCGGAGCGACTTGGCCGCCTTCCCGCTCTCCCTTTGGACATGGGAAGACACGTCATCGGCGCGCTGCTCCTCATGGCGCTGGTCGCCCCCTTCTACGTCTCGCTCGGCGGCGAGCACGCGAGCTACCTCCTGTGGACCCAGGCCTTCGGTCGGATCCTCGGCACGAGCGACTTCAAGGACACCACCACCCCACTCTATTTCGTGCACACGGGCCTCTGGGCGCTGCTGCCGATGGCGCCGCTGCTCGTCGCGTCGCTCTGGCGCGGCGCGCGCCGCGTGCGCCGGGAGCGGACGTTGCCTTCGGACGTTCGACGCGTCCCCGCGTGGTGGTTCGGCCTCACCTTCCTCGTCATCTCCGCGTCCCACTACAAGCTGCCGCAGTACGTGTACTGGCTGGCACCGCCGGCGGCGCTCCTGGCGGCGGAGGAGCTGCTCTCACTCGCCGACGCCGCCCTCGCGCGCTGGCGCCGCGCGTACACGGCACTGGCGATCGCCGCGGCGGCGCTGGGCGCGGTGGTGCTGGCGCTCGCCTTTCCGCCGACGGCCGCGACCGGCCTGCTGCTGGGCCTCGCGCTGCTCGCGCCCGTGAGCGTCGCGTGGCTCTCGCGCGGACGGGACGCCTGGGTGCGCACCGCCGTCACCGCCGCCGCGAGCTGCGCCGGCTTCCTCGTCCTGTACCACGCGTGGCTGCACCCCTCGCTGCTGGAGTACCAGCCCTGGCGCGAGGTGGGCGCGGAGCTCCGCCGCCTCGAGAGCGATCACGCGCTCCTCGTCGACGTGCCGCCGACCTTCTCGCTCGACTTCTACGCCCAGCGGCGGCTCCAGCCCGCGGGGCGCGCGGAGCTCGAGGCGGAACACCCCTCGCGCTTCGTGGTGAGCGACGCCGCGCTCGCGGCGCTGCAGGCCGACGGCCTCCCTGTCGCGTCGGTGCTGAAGCTGCCCGTCTACCGGGTGAGCATCCCGCGCGGGAGGTTCCTCCGGGCTGCGACGCGCGACGCGCAGCTCTCCTGGGTGCACGTCGCGACCTGGACGGCGCGCTGACTACCCGTGCTTCGTCGGGCCGGCCCACTCGGCGTGGTCGATTCCGAGGCGGCGCATCGCCGCGGCCACCTCCGCGAGCGTCACCGATGGCGCCACGGGCCCCCGCATGTTCTCGTCGTTGGCCGCCATCAGCTCTCGCAGCCCGTTGTCCCA
The DNA here is from genome assembly GCA_040755835.1 of Myxococcota bacterium. Lineage (GTDB taxonomy): Bacteria > Myxococcota > Myxococcia > Myxococcales > Myxococcaceae > JADLDB01. The sequence continues at coordinate 175,369 of JBFMAB010000100.1, read as the reverse complement.
CTCGCGCAGCCTGGCCGCCTTCTCGTCCAGCGTGAGCCGCGTGGAGCGCACGATCTCGTCAGGCTTCATTCAGGTCGCCATGGGTGCCTCCTCCCGATGTGGGGAGCGGGCCCGCCCCCGCCAGGCGGCGCTGACTCACGCCACCAGCGCGTCCAGCTCCGCGAGCAGCGCCGCCTGGAACGCCGCCTTCGTGAACGTCGCTGCCTGGGCGCGCGCGTGGGACGGCTGGAAGTCCGGCTCGAGCTTCTCGAAGCGCCGCACCGCGTCCATCAGCGCCTCGACGGTCTGTTCGCTGAAGAACACGCCGGTCCGGTCGGTGACCGTCTCCAGCGCGCCGCCCGCGCCCATGGCGATCACCGGCCGGCCACAGGCCTGCGCCTCGAGCGGGGTGATGCCGAAATCCTCGACGCCGGGGAACACGAGCGCGCGCGCGTTGCGGTACAGGTCCGGCACCTCCTCGTCCGGCACGTGGCCCAACGCCTTCACGTTCTTCGGCAGCGCGTGCAGCCACGCCTTCGACTGGCCGCTGCCGGCGACCTTGAGCGGCAGGCCGAGGCGCCGGAAGGCCTCGATCGCGAGATCGATGCGCTTGTACGGCGCCAGCGCGCCGAAGCAGAGGTAGTACCCGCCCTGGCGACCTCCAGCGGGGAGCGGCTGGTGGATGAAGCGCTCGAGCTCCACCGGGGGGTGAATGACGCGCGCGTACCGGTGGTAGCGCTCGGCGATCTGCTGCGCGACGTGCCGCGAGTTCGCCACGAAGCGGTCGACGCCCGTCGAGGTGACGACGTCCCACGCGCGGAACGCCGGCCGCAGCGCGCGCGCCGCCAGGCGCACCGGCACCGACGCCCGCCCCGGCCCGAAGTAGTCGTCGAAGCGATCCCACATGTAGCGGAGCGGGGCGTGCACGTACGACAGGTGCTTCGCGCCCTTCGGCACGGGGATCGCCTTCGCCACGCAGTGGCTCGAGGAGATCACCAGGTCCACGCCCCGCGGCCGCATCGCTCGGATCGCCGCCGGCATCAGCGGGAGGAACAGCCGGTGCCGCTCCCGCGCGCCCGGCACGCGATCGAGCAGCGACGCCTCGATCCGGTGCGCCTCGATCGCCGCCGGCATCGCCGCCGCGTCATGGAAGAGCGTGTGGATCGGCGCGTCGGGGAACAGCTCGGCGATCGCCAGCAGCACCTTCTCGCCACCGCGCCACGTCACCAGCCAGTCGTGCGCCAGCGCCACCCGGGCGCCTCGCAGCGAGGCTGGCAACGGCACCGTCATGCGTACGGCGCCATAGCACGGCAGGCCCGCGTCGCTTACGCTGCCGCGCCGTGGTGAAGGTCCTCATCGATCTGCGAATGGTGCGCGGATCGCTGCACGGCATCGCGCGGTACGCCCTGGAGCTCACGCGGCGGCTGCCCCAGCTGGAGCCCGGCTGGCAGTTCTTCGGGCTCACCGGGCCCGACGGCGTGCCCGACGACCTCGGCGACCTCGCGCCACGCGTCCCGCTCATCCGCTGCGGCGCCGAGTTCCTCTCGCCCCTCGAGCAGCCGTCGCTCGCCGCGTGCCTCTTCCGCAACGCGCCGCAGCTCTTCCACGCCACCAGCTTCTCGCTGCCGGCGCTGTGGCCCGGAGCGCTCGTCGCGACGCTGCACGACGCCACGCACCTCGCGCTGCCCGACGACGCGTCGCTGACGCGCACCGCCTACTACAAGCTCGTCGTCACGCCGCGCGCCCAGCGGGCCCGCGCCCTCATCACCGTGTCGGAGTTTTCCCGCAGAGAGCTGTCGGCGCACCTCGGCCTCGCGCCCGAGCGGCTGCAGGTGATCAGCAACGGCGTCGACGCGTCCTTCCGCGTCCCCACGGCGTCGGAGGTCGACGCCTTCCGCGCCCGCCGCGGCGTGCCGGCGCGCTACTTCGCGGCCATCGGCAACGTGAAGCCGCACAAGAACCTCAAGGTGCTGCTGTCGATCGCCGACGGGCTGCCCGAGCCGCTCGTGCTGCTCGCCGGCCGCGGCGCGAGGCGCGCGCTGGGCTTCAGCGAGAAGGTGCTCGAGCTGTCGCCGCTGCCCGACGGCGACCTCGTCAGCTTCCTCGGCGGCGCCACCGCGGTGCTGGCGCCCTCGCGTTACGAGGGCTTCGGCCTGCCCGCGCTCGAGGCCATGGCCTGCGGCGCGCCCGTCATCGCCGCCAACGCCGGCGCCCACCCCGAGGTGATCGGCAACGCGGGCCTCCTCGTCTCGCCCGACAACCCGCTGGCCTGGCGCGAGGCCGCGCTGCGCGTCTCGAGGGATCCGAGCCTCCGCGCCGAGCTCTCGCAGCGCGGCCGCGATCGTGCCGCCCGCTTCTCCTGGGACGACTGCGCCCGCCAGACGCTCGCCGTCTACAAGCGCGCGCTGAAGCTGTGACGGGCACGCACGGCCTTGACCACCTTTCCTCTCATCCGCCACCATGTGCGCCTCCTCGTTCCCGGGAGTCTCGCCATGCCCCGCCTCAGTTCGCTCAGCCGGAGCGCGCTCCTCTTCTCTGCCGTCGCCCTCGCGCTCGGCGGCTGCGACTGCTCGGGCGGCCGCGGCGTCACCCGGAACCTCGGCGAGCTCGGCGTGGTGTGGCGCGACGCGCAGGGACAGCGCGTCATCAGCCGCGACGCCGTCTACGACTTCGGCGCAGCGCTCGTGGGCGAGCGGAAGACGCTGGCCCTGACGGTGCGGAACAGCGGCGTCGGCTCGCTGTCGCTGGTGAAGCTCGAGCAGACGGACGGCGCCGAGGTGGCCATCGGCAGGGCGGGCACCGCGACCTCCACGTTCGAGGTGCACTTCCAGACGGCCGAGCTCGAGCCCTCGGGCCAGGCCGAGTACGAGATCGCCTTCACGCCGAAGACGCTGGACGGCGCCTTCGAGGCGAAGCTGCTCCTCACCTCCGAGGGCGGGCGGCCGGAGGACTCCACGGCGATCATCACGCTACGCGGCGCCGCGCAGCGCGGCGCCTGCGACTTCCCGGCGGTGCTCGACTTCGGGAAGGTGCCGGTGGGCGACAGCCTCCCGCTGACGCTGCCCTTCGCCAACCCGACCAGCATCGACGCGACGGGCTTCGTCGGCGCCCTCTCCGGCACGGACGCGGCATCGTTCGGCTTCGCGCCCGGCTCGCCGATGGGCGAGGTGCCTGTCGCGGCGATGAGCAGCACCGACGTCGTCTTCACCTTCTCGCCCACGGAGAAGCGCGTCTACGAGGCCCAGGTGACGCTGCGCGGCGCCGGCGGCTGCCCCGACGTCACCGTCACGCTGCGCGGCGAAGGCGCCGACGAGGTCCTCACCTGGGCGCCCGCCGAGCTCGTCTTCGGCACCGTCAACCCGGGCACGGAGAAGCTGGCGCAGGTCGTCTTCACCAACGTCTCCAACGTCCCCATCACGCTGAGCGAGCTCACCGCGCAGGCGGCGGCGGACTTCTACGTGGTGCCGGCCCCCGGCGCGGATCCGACGAAGCTGGTGGTGCCCGGCGGCGGCGTCGCCACGCCGCTCACCATCGCCTGCAACCCATCGCAGCTCGGACGCCGCGACTCGAACTTCACCTTCAAGACGCCGCTCATGCGGGTGCCGACCGGCACGATTCCCCTCAAGTGCACTGGCGGCGGCCCGCGCATCAAGGTGACGCCGTCGCCCACGCTGTCCTTCGGGCGCGTCGGCTACTTCTCGGGCGCCACCAACTACTCGGTGACGCGCAAGGTGAACGTGCAGAACGTCGGCACCGTGCCGCCGATGCCCGATCCCACGGCCAACCTCTTCCTCGGCCACGTGGACGTCGACGGCACGCCCGGCCTGCCGCCGCTCTTCACGCTGACGCCGAAGAACATGGACACCGCGGCCGACGAGTTCGCCGTCGGCTTCGGCAGCCCGTACGATCCGGTGAAGGGCCTCGAGGCGATCGCCGGCAGGAACTTCGTCGATCTCTCCGTCTCGCTGACGCCGAGGTCCGTCGGCATGAAGGAGGCGGAGCTCGTCATCTTCTCGAACGATCCCTCGCACCCGGAGGTGCACCTCACGCTGACCGCGAACGTGCAGATGCTGCCGCCGTGCAACTTCACGGTGTCGCCGGCCATGGCGAACTTCGGGCTCGTCACGCCGCCCACGACGAAGGACCTGCCGATCACCATCACCAACAACGGCACCCAGCCGTCGGAGCTCTGCTACCTGTCGGGCGTCGATCTCGCCGCGGGCAGCGCGCCGGCCTACTCCATCGTCGGCGGCCCGGTGGTGGAGAAGGAGCTGCAGCCGCAGGAGACGTGGACCGTGGTGGTGCGCGTCGCGCCGGCGGGGCCCGTGCCGAACACGCTCACGTCGCTGCTCGGGCAGCTGGCCTTCAACGTGTCCAGCCCGACGACGCCGTACGTCACCGTGCCGCTCAGCACCTCGGTCGGCCCCGCCTGCATCGCGGTGACGCCGGACCCGGTGGACTTCGGCACCGTGAAGCGCGGCTGCAACAGCCCCGACCGCACGCTCAACCTCTACAACGTCTGCAGCACGACGGTGACGGTGACGGGCATCTCCATCCCCTCGGCAGCGGGCCAGCCTGCGGGCGGACCGAACTGCCCGGGCACCACCCCATGCAAGGAGTTCTTCACCGTGGCCACGCCGTCGATCCCCGCCGGTGGCCTCGCGCTCGCGCCCGGCGCCGCGCCGGTGCAGGTGCAGCTCAAGTACGCGCCCATCGACGTCGGCACGGACACGGGCGCGATGGCGATCAACGCGATCCAGAGCGGCCAGTCGCTCACCTACCTCGTCGGGCTCGCGGGCCAGGGCGATCTGCTGGGCCACCAGACGGACACCTTCATGCAGTCGCAGCAGCCGAAGGCCGACATCCTCCTCGTCATCGACGACTCGTGCTCGATGAGCGACAAGCAGATGAGCCTCGCGAGCAACTTCAGCTCCTTCATCCAGTACGCGACGGCCACCAACACCGACTGGCAGATCGGCGTCATCACCACCTCCGAGGAGGAGCAGGTCTGCCCGCCGCTGTTGCCCTGCCCGGGCGCCCCCGGCGCGGGCCGGCTGGTGTCGAAGGGATCGGTCGGCCCGATCCTCACGCCCGCCACGCCGAACGTGGCGTCGGCCTTCAGCACGTTGGTGAACGTGGGCACGGGCGGAGACCCGACCGAGGCGGGCCTGGCCACCGCGACGATGGCGCTCACGCCGCCGCGCATCGCGAACGAGAACGCCGGCTTCCTGCGGCCCGACGCGAACCTCGCGGTGGTGGTGATCTCCGACGCGGGCGACCAGTCCGTGCAGCCGGTCAGCTACTACCAGAACCGCCTCGTCAACGTGAAAGGCTTCAACCGGCTGTCGATGTTCACGTTCTCGAGCATCGTGCCGACGCAGCCGACGGCGCCCGCGGGCTGCTCGTACGACGGCGGCGGCGACCCCGGGCGCTACCTCACCCTCACCTCGTACACCTCGGGCGTCTCGGACGAGATCTGCTCCTCGAACTGGGCCGCCACGCTGCAAAACCTCGGGCGCACCGCCTTCGGCTTCCGCACGCAATTCTTCCTCAACAACGTGCCGGATCTCTCGATGGGCCAGACGATCGACGTGCAGATCAACGGCGTGGCGGTGTCGTCGAGTGATTGGTCGTACGACGCCGCGTCGAACTCGATCATCTTCACGCCCACCGCGACCCCGGGCCCGGGCCAGACGTTGACGGTGGGCTACAACACCTTCTGCTTCTGACCCGCTGGGCTATGGTGCCCGCGCGATGCGGTGCACAGCGAGGGCGGCATGACGACGTCGAAGGACGCCCGGGAAGTGGGCGGCCTCGCGGCGCTGCTCGCCCTGGCCTACCTGCCGCAGCTGGGTACGCTGACCGGCATCACCCGGCCCGAAGAGCAGTTCAACATGGCCGTGAGCGCCGAGATGAACCAGCTTGGCGCGTGGGCGACGCCGACGCTGGACGGGGCGCCGTGGTTCTACAAGCCGCCGCTCCTCTACTGGCTGGAGCGCGTCGTGTATTCCGCCAGCGCGCCGGGCGCCTTCACCGCGCGGTTGCCCGCGGCGCTCGCGGCCATCGCCCTGGCGCTCCTCACCGGCGCGCTGGCCCGCCGCCTTGGCGCCAACCGCGCCTTCGCCACGCTGCTCACCGGGGGCTCGCTGGGCCTCTTCATGAACGGACGGCTGGCGATCACCGACTCGCTGCTCGCGCTCGCGCTCGCCGCGGCCTTCGCCTGCCTGTGGGAGGCGCACGAACGGAAGAAGGCCCGGTGGGTGGTGCTGGCGGGCGCAGCGGTGGGCGCCGGCGTGCTGGCCAAGGGCCCGGTGGCCGGCGCGATCATCCTCGTGGGCGCGGCGCCCTTCGCGCTGTTGCGCGCCAACCGCCCGCGGCCCGATCCGCTGCTGCGGCCGTGGGCCATCGCGCTGGCGGGCGCCGCGGCGCTCGCCATCGCCCTGCCCTGGTACGCGCTGATGCTGGCGCGGCACCGCGAGGCCTTCTTCGACTTCTTCTTCGTGCAGATGAACGTCGATCGCTTCCGCACGCCGTGGCGGGTGGAGTCGTTGGGGGTGCTCTGGGGCGGGCTGCTCGCCGCGCTCGTGCCGTGGCTGCCGCTGGCCGTCGCCGGCGTGGTGAACGGCCTCGGCAGGCAGCGCCGGCGCGATCCCCGCTACCTGCTCGCGCTCTCCTGGGCCTTCGCGGTGATGCTGACCTTCTCGGTGCCGGCGCAGAAATTCGTCCACTACAGCCTGCCCGCGGTGCCCGCCTTTGCGCTGCTGGTCGCGTTGCTCTGGGCGGATCGCCCCGACTCGAAGACGATCTCGCGCGGGGCGATGGGCACGATGGCCGTCTACGTCGTCGCGGCCGTGGCGGGCCTCGCGGCGACGCGGCTGCTGCCGGTGCTGCCGGCGCTCGCGGTGACCGCGTCCGCCGCGCTGGGTTGCGTCGCTCTCGCGAAGAGGCGTCTGGTCGCCGCCGCGGGCTTCGGCCTCGGCGCGGTGGCCTTCTCGCTCGGGTGGATCGCCCCCGCCGCCGGGCTGCCGCCATGGCCCTCGACGCCGGTGCCCGATCGCCCGCTGTACACCTACCGCGAGGCGCCGGGCCTCGTGGAGTTCGCCTCGGGCCGCGACGCGAAGTGGCTCAAGACGCCCGAGCAGCGCGACGCCGCGCTCCAGGCCGGCGGCATCGTCTGGATGCAGGAGCGCGACTTCACCGGCTCTCCGTGGGTGATCGTCGCCGAGGCGCCCGCGATGCGCCTGGAGATTTCCCCGGGCGACGTGCTCGAGGCCTTCAAGCAGGGGAGTCTCGCGCCGCTCATCGGCCGCATGGTGATCGTCGGCCGGCCCGAGTAGCCGCGCCTCACCCCGAGCGAAAACGAGGCCAGCGCAGCCGCCCGTCGGCGCGCTGCCAGAGCACCGCCACGGCCAACAGCGGCGCCAGCACCGGCCCCCACGCCGCCGGGCCGACGGGCAGGTGCTCGGAGAGCGCGAGCCGCTTGCCCACCAGCATCATCGAGAACAGCACCACCGTCACGAAGAGGCCCTCCACCAGCGTGAGCGTCAGGTGCCCGCGCCGCCCCGGCCGCAGCGCCAGCATCGACGCCAGCAGCGCGGCCACCCAGCCGGTGACGGGGAAGGAGAAGCGCTCGTGGATCGCCAGCTGGAAGCGGTCGGTCGGCAGCCCGAGGCCCGCGCGGATCCGCTGCTGGTGCGTGAGCGCCGCGAGCGGCATCAGCTCCGGGCGCCCGACGCGCAGCTGGAAGGTTTCCGGCGTCGTCCCGGGCACGTCGAGTTCCAGTGCGTCCAGGGTCACCTCGGGCGCCTCGCCCGTCTCGAGGAAGCGCCGGCCCGTCACCTGGGTGAGCCGCCAGCGCGCCCCGCCCAGCGACACGAAGGCCTGCGCGTCGTAGCGCGCCTCGAGCCCGAACCTGGAATCCAGCTTCAGCACGGTGACGTCGCGCATCGCCCCGTCTTCGTCCGTCCCGCCGCGCACGTTGAAGACGTAGTCGCCCACGCGGAACCACGTCTGCGGGAAGTAGTAGAAGCGGTAGTCGCCCCAGAGGCGGAACTTCTCCACCATCAGGCGATCGACCTCGGGGCCCGCCTTCGTCACCACCAGTTCGCCCCATGCGGCGACGCCCACCGTCAGCAGCGCGGCGCACACGGCGATCGGCAGCATCACCACCCAGCGCGAGGCGCCCACCGACTGCATCGCCAGCCACTCGCCGCGCTTGCGCACCACCGACACCGCCGCGCCCGCGGCCAGCAGCATCGCCACCGGCGCCAGCTGATGCACCAGCACGCCGGCCTTGTTGAGGTACAGCGCCACCACGTCGGCCGGCGCCTTGCCGAGGAAGAGCTCCCAGCGATCGCCGAGATCGCCCACGAGGAAGATGGTGAGCGCCGCGAAGAGCGCCCCGGCGAAGATGGCGACGTACAGCTTCGCCACGTAGCGGAAGAGGATCCCGCTCACGCCGCCCCCTTCCGCGACACGCGCCACATGAGCGCCGCGCCCAGCACGAGGAAGACGACGTTGGCGATCTGCCCACCAAGCAGCGGCGGCACCTTCCCCGTCACGGCCGCCTGCGCCCCGGAGCGCGCCAGCGCGTAGTAGGCCGAAAAGCCCGCCAGCGTAAAGACGAAGCCCCAGGTGCGGCCGCCGCGGCGCAGCACCGCCATCGGCGCGCCGAGGAGCGCGAAAGCCAGCGGCATCAGCAGCTGCCCCAGCCGCCAGTGGAAGGCCACCTCGAAGGGCAGCGCCGCCTTCCCCTCCGCGGCCGCGCGCAGACCCTGCTCGTGCAACTCCAGCGGCGTCACCTCCTCGAAGGGCGACGAGAAGCGGTTTTGCAACAGCCGCGCCTCGGAGAGGCCGGCGAGGATCTCCGCGCGCCCGAAAAAGAGCGTCGAGTACTCTCCCGCCTGTCGCTGCGCCTGGTGGATGCTGCCGTCGGCCAGCTCGAAGGCCAGCTCGTCGGTGTCGCCCGCGGGCCGCAGGCGGCCCTGGCGCGCGACGAGCAGCAGCGGCGTCGCCGGATCGCGCCCGTCGAAGAGCAGCACGTTCCGCCAGCCGCGATCGGGCGCCCCTTCCTCGGCGTAGAAGGTGAAGCCCTTCACCTGCTCGTGGAAGACGCCGGGCTTGATGTCGTGCACCAGGTTGCGGCGGATGATGTCGTTCGCCTCGGCGCTGGCCGCCGACATGCCCCACGGCTGCGCGGTGAAGGCGAGCAGCACCTGCCCGGCCGTGAGCGCCACCCCCACGAGCAGCGCCGGCTGGAAGAAGTGCCTCGGCGACACACCCAGCGACTGCATCGCGCGCAGCTCGCCGTCCTCCGACAAGCGCCCCAGGCCGAGGAGGATCGCCAGCAGGAAGGCCACCGGCAGCGCCTGCGCGAGCAGCTGCGGCGCGAGGTACCCGAGGATGCGCGCGAGATCCGAGAAACCCACCGCGCTGCCCAGCAGCACGTCGGTGCCGCGCAGGAAGGCCACCATGAGGAAGGTGAAGCCGAGGAACGCCGTCCACGCGGCGAGCGGCGCGAGCAGCTCTCGGACGACGTAGCGGTTCAGCATCCTGGGCGGGACAGACGATCCTACGATGGCCGCGGCGCCTTCGCGGCGATGTCCTTGCGGTAGTGCCGGCCTTCGAAGCGCACCTGCTCGGCGGCCCGGTACGCGAGCGCGCGCGCGGCCTCCACCGTGGGCGCCTGCGCGCACACCGTCAGCACCCGCCCCCCGCTCGTCACCAGGCGCCCGTCGACCGACTTCGTGCCGGCGTGGAAGAGCTGCACGCCTTCGGGCAGCGGCGCGTCGACGCCGTGGATCTCGTCGCCCAGCCGCGGCGCCTGCGGGTACCCGTGCGCCGCCAGCACCACGCCCACCGCGAAACCGTCGTGCGCGTCGATCGCCGTCGCCTCGAGACGACCGCGCGCGCAGGCCTGGAGAAACGGCAGCAGGTCGTCCTTCACCTGCATCATCAGCGGCTGCGTCTCGGGGTCGCCCAGGCGCGCGTTGAACTCCAGCACCTTCGGGCCCGACGGCGTCAGCATCAGCCCGGCGTAGAGCGCGCCGCGGAACTCGGCGGCCCGCCGCTTGAGCTCCGCCAGCGTGGGGGCGATCACCGCGCGGCCCAGCTCGGCGAGTCCGTCGGCGGTGAGGAAGTGCGCCGGCGCGTAGGCGCCCATGCCGCCGGTGTTGGGGCCCCGGTCGCCGTCGAAGACGCGCTTGTGATCCTGCGACGGCGGCAGGAGCACGTAGCGCTCGCCATCGCACAGCGCGATCACCGACAGCTCGGGTCCTTCGAGCCGCTCCTCGAGGAGGATCCGGCTGCCGCCGGGCAGCTGCCCCAGCGCGAAGCAGGCCTCCGCGGCCGCCTCGCCGGAGTCCGCCACCACCACGCCCTTCCCCGCCGCCAGGCCGTCGGCCTTCACCACCACCGGCCCCCAGGCGCGGGCGCGCTCGGCCGCGGCCTTCGCGTCGTCGAAGACCTCGCTCTTCGCCGTCGGCACGCCGGCGGCGATCATCACGTCCTTCGCGAAGGCCTTCGAGCCCTCGACACGGGCCGCCGCCGCCGACGGGCCGAAGGTGTCGATGCCCGCGGCGCGCAGCGCGTCGGCCACGCCGGCCACCAGCGGCGCCTCGGGGCCGACCACGACGAGCCCGATGCCGCGCGCCTTCGCCCACGCCGTCACGGCCTTCGGATCCGTCGGCTCCAGCGCGACCAGCTCGGCGAGCGCCGCCATGCCGGGGTTGCCCGGCGCCGCGTACAGCGCCGACACCAGGGGGCTCTGCTTCAGCTTCCAGATCAGGGCGTGCTCGCGCGCGCCCGCACCGAGGACGAGGACCTTCACAGCGCGTGCTTGTACAGCACGCGCTTGGCCTCGCGGTAGAGCGGATCGTTGAGCAGCACGGTGGTCAGGACCCGGCGGGCGTCCTCGCCGTCGCCGTTGCGCGCCTGAACGTCGGCCACCACCACCTTCGCGCCGAGGAGCGACGGCGCGAATTTGAGCGCCTCGCCCGCCTCCACCTTGGCCTTGTCGCCTCTGTTGCTGGCGAGCAGCACCAGCGCGTTCGCGTAGTGCACGAGCCCGTTCGTCTTGCTCGAGTCGAGGCCGCGCGACGCCATGCGGCCCGCCGTGCCCCGATCCTTGCGCTTGAGCGCCACGAAAGCGCGGTACGCGTAGCCGTGGGCGTTGCGGGTGTCGATGCTGGTCACCCTGGCGAAGTGCTTCTCCGCCCCGGAGGGATCGCCCGCGAACCAGGACACCAGCCCCTCGCACAGGTGCGGGTTTGGATCCTCGTCAGCGTTGGCGGTGAGCGCCAGGAACGCCCCCGACGCCGGCGCGAGGATGTCCGCGGGCCGCACGTAGAGGTGCGTGAGCGACGCGACCGGCAGCGAGCCGGGATCGAGCTTGAGCCCGCGCTTGAGGCACAGCTCCCAGGCCTTGCCATCCTTGCGGGCCTTCGCGGCGGCCGAAGCGGCCAGCAGGAGCGCGTCGGCCCGGCGCGGATCCGACTCCTGAACGCCCGACAGCACGCGCACCGCGTCGTCCAGTCGGTCTTCCGCGACCATCAGCCGCCCTTCGAGCGTGGCCTCGAGGTACTTGTCCTGCAGCCGGCCCTTGAGCGCGTCCAGCTCCATGCGCGCGCTCGACGCGACGCCCTTGTCCAGCAGCACCAGGAAGCGCTGCAGCCGCGCGGACACGAGGTCCGGCGAGAGCTCGAGCGCGCGGTCGACGAGACCCGTCGCGCGATCGGTATCGCCCGCGAGCCGCGAGAGGATCGCCAGGTGCACCAGCGCGTCGGCGCGCTCGCTGCGGGCGATCTCCCGGTCGTCCACCAACGGCGTGAGCAGCGCCTCGGCGCCCTTGACGTCACCCAGGTGCTGGTACGCGAGGATCGCCAGGCCGATGCGCGGGCGGCCGCTGCGGGGCGCCGCCGCCTTCGCCGCCTCGAGCACCTTCTTCGCCCTGGTCAGCTCGCCGACGTCGACGTACAGGCGCGCCAGCTCCTCCGCCGCCTCCCACTGGTCCTTGTCCAGCTCGAGGCGCTTCTCGAGGTGGGCGATCGCGTCCTTGTAGCGACCCTGCGTGGCCGACAGCTGGGCCATGAAGAAGTAGCTGCGCTTGAGCTTGGGATCGAGCTCGAGCGCCTCTTTGAAGGCCGAGTCCGCCAGCTGCGGGTTTTTGGTCAGGAACGTCTGGCCGATCGCCAGGTTGGCGAGCGCCTTCTCGGACGGGTCGGGGCTGTTCTTGCCGCGCTCGGCCAGCACCTTGATGTCGTTCGGGTTGCCGCCGCGCGCGATCAGGAAGTGCGCGTGCGCCACGAAGAGGCGCGGGTTGCCGCTGCGCTGCTCCGACGCCGTCAGCATCGACTCGGCCGACCTCGCCGTCTGCTCGTCGAGCTGCGCCGCGCGCCCGAAGGCCAGCGCCAGCACCCAGCCGGCCACGGCGCGATCGTTGCCGCTGTCCAGCACCAGTGCTTTCTGGAACTCCTCTTCGGCCTCGAGGTAGCTGAGCGTGGTGTCCTTCGCGAGCAGCTCCTCGCCCGCGTCGACGAAGGTCTGCGCGGACTTCGACGACTCGCCCTGCAGCTCGGGGTAGTTGAGGCGCCACTGCTGAATGATGCCTTCGACGGGCTTCGGGCCGCCGGTCTTCTTCACCACCAGCGGGGGCGGCTTCTTCGCCCAGGGCTTCTTGACGACGATCGCGATGCCGATCCCCAGCACCACGAGGACGCCCACGATGAGCGCGACCACCTTGCCGCGGCCCGCGTCCTCGCGGGCCCGCAAGGCCGAGCGCACGGCGCCCAGCTCGGCGGCGGTGGGCGGCGGGACGTCGAAGTTGGGAGCCGGCGCCGGTGCGGCGGCCTGGGCCTGCGCGTGGGCGATCTGCTGCGCCGACAGCCTCTGGTGAATGCCCGAGGCGTCGACGCGCTCGAGGCGCCCCGCGTCGGTGTCCGGCGTGGGCCCGTCGACGGTCACCTGCGCCTTGTTCCGGCAGTCGTCACAGACGCCCAGCGCGAGATCGAAGGGGTCCGTGATCGTCTTGCCGCACGTCTTGCACTTGCCGACCGCGGACGCCGCCGGGGCACCACCGGGAGCCCCGCCCATCATCGAGTCCAGCGTCGGGCCCGGGCCGGCGGCCGGCGCTCCGAAGGGCGGCGGCATCGCGGGCGGCGGCGCCGCGTCGACGAACTCCAGCGCGCTGTTGGCGGGCGAGGTCGGCGGCGCGCCGAAATCGAAAGGCTGCGGCGGGCCCGCGGGAGGCGCGGACGGCGCGGGCGGTGGCGGCGGCAGCGACCCGAAGTCGAAGGGAGAGCCGGGCTGCGGGGCACCGCCCGGGGGAGGCGGCGCGCCGCCGAAGTCGAAGCTGAAGCCGGCCGGCGGCGGAGGTGCGTTCGGCGGCGGCGGCACGGTTCCGAAGCTCAAGCCCGACGGCGCCGCAGGGGGCGCAGGCGCGGCGGCCGCAGGGGCCGGTGGCTTGCCGAGATCGAACAGGAACGGCGAGGCCGCGCCCTGCGTGGTGACGCGGTCGCCCGGCGGCTCGGCGTCGCCCTTCTTCACGAGCTGCAGGTGCCGGCAACGGGGACACTGGGCCCGCACGCCCTTGTCGGTGACGAACTTGTCGTCGATGGCGTACGCGGCGGCGCACTTCTGGCAAACGATTCGCATCTGGGGGCTAGTGACGGAAGTGTCGGACTCCGGTGAACACCATGGCGATTCCGTGCTCGTCGGCGGCCGCGATCACCTCTTCGTCGCGGACCGAGCCCCCCGGCTGCACCACGCACCTCGCCCCCGCCGCGGCCAACGCGTCCAGGCCATCACGGAAGGGGAAGAAGGCGTCCGATGCCACGGCGCTCCCTTGGAGGCGCTCACCGCCTCGAGAGGCCGCAATCTTCACCGAATCCACGCGGCTTGTCTGCCCTCCTGCCTGCGCCAGCAGCTGATTCGGCGCGGCGAAGACGATCGCGTTGGACTTGACGTGCTTGCAGACGCGCCAGGCGAACTTCAGCGCCTCGAGCTCCTCCGCAGTAGGTGTGCGCTTCGTCACCACCTTCCACTCGGTGGCGGGCTCGACGGCGTCGCGGTCCATCACCAAGAGGCCGCCGGACACGCTGCGGAGGTCGAGCTGCGCGCGAGGCCGCGCGTCGGGCGCGGCGAGGCCCGGGCCGGCGGCGAGCAGGCGGAGGTTTTTCTTCGGCGCGAGGATCTCCCTCGCCGCGGGCGCGTACGACGGCGCGATGACGGCCTCGAGGAACGTCTCGGCCAGCGCCTTCGCGGTCGCCTCGTCCACCTCGCGGTTGAGCGCGATGATCCCGCCGAAGGCGCTCGTCTCGTCGACGGCCCGGGCGCGGCGGTAGGCCTGCTCGAGCACCGGGTCGCTCGCCACGCCGCACGGCGTGTTGTGCTTGATGACGACGGCCGTCGGCGCGTGCGGGAACTCGAGCGCGAGGTTCAGCGCCGCGTCGAGGTCGAGGAGGTTGTTGTACGACAGCTCCTTGCCCTGCAGGACCTCGCTGAAGGCCACGGTGGGCTCCTTCGGCGCGCGGCCCTCGCGGTAGAAGGCGCCTCGCTGGTGCGGGTTCTCGCCGTAGCGCAGCGCCCGCGCCTTGCTGAACGCCACCGACAGCGACTCGGGGAAGGTGTCGCCCTGCTGCTCGGCGAGCCACGCGGCGATCGCCGCGTCATACGCCGCGGTGTGCGCGAAGGCCTTCGCCTGCAGGCGCCGGCGCGTCGCGTCCGACACCGCCTTGTCCCTCTCCAGCTCGGCCAGCACGGCGTCGTAGTCGGCCGGGTCGACGACGATCGCGACGTGCGCCGCGTTCTTCGCCGACGCGCGCACCATGGCCGGCCCGCCGATGTCGATCTGCTCGATCACCTCGTCGCGCGACGCGCCCTTCGCCACCGTCTCCCGGAAGGGGTAGAGGTTGACGGCGACGAGGGCGATGGGCTCGATGCCGTTGGCGTCGAGCTCGCGCTTGTCCGAGTCCAGCGAGGGGCGGCCCAGGATGCCGCCGTGGATCTTCGGGTGCAGCGTCTTCACCCGCCCGCCGAGGATCTCGGGGCTGCCGGTGTGATCGCTCACCTTCTTCGCGGGTACGCCGGCGGCCGCGAGCGCCTCCATCGTTCCACCGGTGGACAAGAGGTTGAAGCCCAGGCGAACCAGCCCCTGCGCGAAGGGGACCAGCCCACGCTTGTCGGACACGCTCAGGAGGGCAAGCACGATGGGCTCGTACCAACCGGATCCTGGAGGGTCAACGCGCGACTTGTAGGGGGGACGACCGTTTGACAGCCGTCGCTCAGCCGACTTTCAGCGCGGGCGCTTCGGCTCGGCCTCGGTCGCGGTGCGCACCTTCTCGAGGCCGCGCGTCTCGACCTGGCGGATGCGCTCGCGGGTGAGGTTCATGATCTCCCCGACCTCCTCGAGGGTGATCCCGCCCTTCTCGGCGACGTCCAGCGCGCAGGTGTACTCGAGCTCCCAGATCTCCTTGTCGGGGAAGTTCACCTTCACCGAGCCGGTCTCCGGGTTCACGTCGAGGTACAGGTTGTACTTGCAGGAGACGAACACGCACGGGCGCGGCGAGTTGATGCAGTCCGCGCGCGTCTTCGGGCGACCGGCCTTCAGCTCGGCCAGCAGCGCTTCCTCTTCCGGGTCGACCTGTCCCAGCAGGCGGCGCCGGCGCAGCTCGCGCGCCATCTCCTTGCGCGACATGGTCTTGGAGCGGCGGCGCTCTTCGCCGTCGCCCGATTTGAGAAGGTCCTGCTGGTCCCTGGCCTCGTTCGTCATCATCTGCTGCCCCTCCCTCGTTGATCCCGCGCCGCTGCTCGAGCGGTGACGGTCACGCGTCCCACGCCACCGCGTGCGCCTGGTCGCGCGCGGTGACGGCACTGCCGAACTTCGACACCTGCTGCAGCAGCTGTCGCGCCTGCACGCGCAGGTCCTTCAGCTCGCTGGCCAGCGCCTTCTTGTGCGCGGCCCCGAAGTCCCGGTCCTCGAGCTGCCGCTCGAAGCCGTCGAAGACGATCGACAGCTCGCGGTTGGCGTGCTCGATGTGGTTCTTCAGCACCACGAAGGACGCCTTGATGTCTTCGAGGGTGAGGCCCTGCGCCATCATCCGCTTGATGGCGTTGACCCGGCGGATCGACTCGACCGGGTAGAGGCCCTGGCTCCCGCGGTGCTTCCCCTTCCGGCCGACCCGCCGGCTCCGCGGCAACAACCCTGACTGCACGTACTTCCGGAACGTCGCCTCCGACAGCGGCACGCCCTTCTTCGCGAACAGCTCGACGATGAATCGCGCAGGCACACCGTGCGCGTACTCGCGCTCGACCTGCTCGATCTCCTCGGGCCGAAGAAGCTCCACGAAGCCCACCACCCGCTTGCTGTCAGGAACGGCCCCTTGAATCGACGCCATTCAAGGGATGCGCATGAATATCGGATACTGAAAAGACCTGTCAAGCACCTTCTGTGACATTTCGATCGCGATCGTGTTCGGTTCCCGAGCGGCGACCCGCGGCCCGTCCTCGATTCGGACAGGATCAGGGGATCAGCCGTCGCCAGGCACGACAGGCCGGCGACCTGGCGACCGGGCCCGCGCTCACCGGCGCCGATCGCGGCGAGCGATCAACCGCGCGGCATCCTTCGGGAATCGGGTGCGGTGCGATCGCGCGCACGGGATCCGACGATGAGCGGCCGCGGCGGCTCCCTCAAGCGCGGGCGGATGGCCCGCCGCGACAGCCGCGCCACCCCACGGAGCAGCGACGCTCCGGTGCGCTACCGCCGCACCGGTTTTTCACCGAGCCACTTCACGGGCGGCTCCGGCGGCCGGTGTGCGAGCAGCCGATCGACGAGCGCGGCGGGCCCTGGATCGACGACGAGCGCCGTCTCCATCGCCTGCGGCACGAAGCCCTGCGCGAGCGCGGCGCGAATCCACGCGACCAGCGGCGCGTAGTAGCCGGCGGTGTCGAGGAGGCCGATGGGCTTGGAGTGCAGGCCGAGCTGCGCCCAGGTGAGCGCCTCGAACAGCTCGTCCATCGTCCCGAAGCCGCCGGGCATCGCGATGAAGGCGTCCGACAGCGACTCCATGAGCGCCTTGCGCTCGTGCATCGAGTCGACGAAATGCGCCCTGGTGAGGCGCGGGTGCGCGAACTCCTGCCGCGCCAGCCCGTGAGGAATGACGCCGATCGCCTCGCCGCCGCCGTCGAGCACCGCGTCGGCCACCGTGCCCATGAGCCCCTGCCCGGCCCCGCCGTAGACGAGGCCCAGGCCCTTGCGCGCGAGCGCCTGCCCGAGCGCGGTCGCCGCTTCGCGAAACACCGGCGACGCGCCCGGCTTCGAGCCGCAGAAGACGCAGACGTACTTGATCATCGGAAGCGGCCCGTCCCCGCGACGAAGGTGAGCACCGCGAGCACGAAGGCGGTGACGGGCAGCGCGACCGAAAAGGCCTTCGAGCCCTTGCGCAGCGCAAGGCCCAGCGGCAGGCCGGAGAGGAAGCCGCCGAGGTGGCCCGCCCAGCTGACACCCGGCACGAGGCTGATGAGCGTCACCTGCACCAGCCACACGACGAGCTGCCGCCGCCCCTCCCTGCGGATGATCGGCAACAGCAGCCCCACCCAGCCGAGGATGGCGCCGGACATGCCGACCGTCGGCACCTCGTAGTTCGCCTGCAGCACGAAGAGCCCCGCGCCGAGCCCCGTCACCAGCGTCACGAGGGAAAAGCGCACGCTGCCCAGCAGCACCTCGAGTACGCGGCCCACGGTCCACACCCCCGACATGTTGAACACGAGGTGGAGCGGCCCGCCGTGCGTGACGAGCGTGGTGAACAGCCGCCACCACTCGCCCTTCGCCACCGCCGGCCCGTACAGCCTGCCCGGGCCCCAGGGCCCGTCGAGCCCGCCCGCGAGGAACACGAGCCCCGACACGGCGATCAACGCGAGGGTGACGGGCGTCGAGCGGCCGGCGGGCCGGCGCTCGGACGGCGGCTCGGGCCGGCGCTCCGCAAGCGGCGCGCCTTGCGGAAACAGCTCCTTCTTCCCCAGCGCCACGGTGGTCAGGGCTCCCGCTGCACCACCGTGTCGTGGAGCCAGTTGTGATCGTCGCTGGTCGGGTAATCGAGCGTGTAGTGCAGACCCCGGCTCTCCTTCCGGCGCGTCGCGCACTCGACGATCAGGTGCGCCACGTCGGCGATGTTGCGGAGCTCGACCACGTCGCGCGTCACGCGGTAGTCCCAGTAGTACTGGCGGATCTCCTCGCGCAGCATGTCGAGGCGCCGCCGCGCGCGCGCGAGCCGCTTCCCGCTGCGGACGATGCCGACGAAGTTCCACATCAGCCGGCGGATCTCCTCCCAGTTCTGGCTGACGACGACGATCTCGTCCGACGGCACCGCGTGCCCCGGATCCCAGTCCGGCGGCGCGCTGCCCGCCGGCACGCCCGCGGCCAGCTCGCGCGCGCTCTCCAGCGCTGCCCGGTGGCCGAACACGAGCCCCTCGAGCAGCGAGTTCGACGCCAGCCGGTTCGCCCCGTGCAGGCCGGTGCAGGTCACCTCGCCGACCGCGTACAGCCCCGGCACCGCCGTCTTCCCGTTCGCGTCGGTCACCACGCCGCCGCACATGTAGTGCGCCGCCGGTACCACGGGGATCGGCTGTACCGCCATGTCGATGCCGAACTCGCGGCACGTCGCGTAGATGTTCGGGAAGCGTTCGACCAGGTACGACTTCCCGAGGTGCGTCATGTCGAGGTGCACGCACTCATCGCCGGTGCGCTTGATCTCCGCGTCGATCGCCCGCGCCACGATGTCGCGCGGGGCCAGTTCGCCCCGCTCGTCGTAGCGCTTCATGAAGCGCTCGCCGGTGGACTTCAGCCTGAGCCGCCCGCCCTCGCCGCGCAGCGCCTCGCTGATGAGGAAGTTCTTCGCCTCCGGGTGGAACAGGCAGGTGGGGTGAAACTGGTAGAACTCCATGTTCGCGATGGGCGCGCCCGCGCGGTACGCCATGGCCACCCCGTCGCCCGTCGCCACGTCCGGGTTCGACGTGTACAGGTACACCTTCCCCGCGCCGCCGGTCGCCAGCACCGTCACCTTGCCGAGGAACGTCTCGATCGCGCCGTCCTCGCGGAGCACGTAGCAGCCCAGCGCCCGCGCCTTCCCGCGCGGCTGGCCACGGTCGAGGATCAGGTCGACGGCCGTCGAGTGCTCGAAGAAGGTGACGGACTTCGCCTCGTCGCAGGCGGCGAGCAGCGCGCGCTCCACCTCGCGGCCCGTCACGTCGCCCGAGTGCACGATGCGCCGCTTCGAGTGCCCGCCTTCGCGCGTGAGATCGAACTCGCCCGTCGCCTTCCTGTTGAACTCGCAGCCCAGCGCCACCAGCGCCGCGAGCCGGGCCGGGCCTTCCTTCACGGTGAGCTCGACGATGTCGCGGTGGTTCAACCCCGCACCGGCGATCATCGTGTCCTCGATGTGCTCGGCGACGCTGTCGTCCTTCGCCAGCACCGAGGCGATGCCGCCCTGCGCGTACACCGTGTTGCACTCTCCGCGGGCGCGCTTCGTCAGCACCGCGACCGAGCCGTGCTTCGCCGCCTCGAGCGCGTAGGTCAACCCCGCGACGCCACCACCCAGCACCAGGAAATCGAACTGTCGGACCATGACGAGGGTGCCCGTTTAGCCCTGGCCCGACCGGCCCGCACGCACCTTGGGCGTCGCCCTTCTGGGAAGGCCGAACGACCCGGTCTGTTCTTTGCGGCCCCCCACCCTTCGGGGATAACGTGGGGACCATCGGCGATGCGTTTCAACCCGGCCATATTCCTCGCGCTTCTGGTGATGCCCGCCGCGGCGCAGGCCGGCAACATCTACAGGTACGTCGAGAAGGACGGGACGATCGTCTACACGAACGTCCCGCCGAAGGGCGCCGCGAGCCGCAAGGCCCGCAAGGTGGAAGGCGAGTTCCGGCCCGCCCCGGCCCCCGAGGCGCCGGCGCGGCTCACCACCTCCACGCAGAAGCAGCTGACGGCGTACGACGACTACATCGAAGAGGCGGCGCTGCGGTACCGGATCCCCGCGGCGCTGGTGCGCGCGGTGATGCACGCCGAGTCCGCCTTCGATCCCAACGCCGTCTCGGTGGTGGGCGCCTCGGGCCTCATGCAGCTGATGCCCGCGACCGCGCAGGAGATGTTCGTGAAGGACATCTTCGACGCGAAGGAAAACATCGAGGGCGGCACCCGCTACCTGCGCGTGCTGGCCAACGAGTTCGACGGCGACATGGTGAAGATGGTGGCGGCGTACAACGCGGGCCCGGACGCGGTGAAGAAGTACAACGGGCAGGTGCCGCCCTATGCCGAGACGCAGGCGTACGTGCGGAAGGTGCTGTCCCTCTATTTCCAGTACAAGGCGAAAGCCGGGCTCGCGCAGCAGGCTGACGGCGCGCGCTGACGAACAAAGCGAAGGCACATGGCGAGCACCGCGAGGGGACGTGACCCGGCCGTCGAGGAAGAGTTCCTCGGCGCGCTGTACAAGGGCGGCGAGCTGTTGGCCGCGGGGAAGATCGTCGAGGCACGCGAGCACCTCGAGAAGGCGCACCAACTCGAGCCGAAGAACGAGAAGGCGCAGAACCTGCTCGGGCTGACGTACTTCAAGCTCGGCCTCTACGACGACGCCGCGCGCGTCTACGAGTTCCTCGTGCGGGAGAACCCGGTCGACCCCACGCTGCGGGTCAACCTGGGCCTCGTGTACCTGAAGACGAACGCCCTCGACCGCTGCATCAAGGAACTCGAGACGGCGACCGATCTCGATCCCGCGCACCAGAAGGCGCACAACTACCTCGGGCTCGCGCTGGCGCAGGCCGGCGAGTACGCCCGCGCGCGCGAGCACTTCCACGCCGCCGGCAGCGAGGCGATGGCCGAGAAGATGACCCGCGCGCTGGTGGCCCGCGCCGAGGCCGCGGCCGACGACGGCCCGGGCATGACGGTGTCGACGCCGCCGCCCGCGACCGCGCAGGCCAGCACCAACGCGCCCGCGAAGCCGCTGGAGGCCGCGGCGGCCCCGCCCCCACCGCCGCCTCCACCGCTGCCGTCACCGCCCTCCCCGCCTACGACGCCCGACGACGCCTCGTACGACGTGATGAGCGACGAGGAGGTCCCCTCCGACGCCTTCGCCGTTCCGGAGGAGGCGACGATGCCGGCGCCGCCGCCGTCGGGGCCGAAGCTCGATTCGGACTGGGGCGCACAGTTCGCCAGCGCACCGCCGCCCGCCGAGCCGCCCGCGGAAGAGGAGCTGCGGCTCGCCGAGGACGAGGGCCCGTCGTCCGCCGTCGCGTCCGACGCCATGCCGGTGCTCGACGCGTCGGCCGTGCAGGTCGAGGCAACCACCATCGACACGCGCCTCGCGCAGGCCGTCCATGCCGAAGCCGTGGCGAGCGCGGGCGGCGTCGTCGAGGCGGCGGTGGAAGAGACGGAGGCCCTGCCGTCCGAGCCCCTGCGGGTGACCTCGGCCGCGCCCGCGTGGCTCACCATGGAGGCCGCCGAGGCCGCGAACGCGCTGCCGGAGACGCAGTGGGTCACCGAAGGCCTGGGTGACGTGCCGATGCCCACGCCGCAGGCGGGCATCGAGGCCGAGGTGAGCTGGGGCGCGGAGGCCGCTGGCGAGGTGCCGGCCGACCCCGCGTGGGCCAACGGCTTCGACGGCGGCGCGGCTCCGGCCGAGCGCGCGTACGAGCCACCGGCCGAGGCCTCGTACGCGCAGCCCGCCGAGGCTGCGTACGCGCCGCCCACCGACGCCGCCTCTGTACAGCTGGCCCTGGGCCCCTCCGAGCAGCATCCTGCGTACGCCGAGGCGGCGTACCCGGACTCCACGGAGATGTCGGTGTACGCCGCGAGCTACCCGGAGACGGTGAGCTACGACGCGGGCGCCGCCGCCGAGGCGCCGTACGCGGAGGCTGGAGGATCCACGAAGACGGCGAGCGACGCGGAGCAGGCGTACGCCGCGCCCCCGCCCGCCACCGAGGCCGCCGGGCCGGACGACGCGAGCTTCGACGCCGCCTTCGCCGACGCCCCCGCGGGCGCCGAGACCGGACGTGAGGGGGTGGAGGCCTCCGCGGGCCCGATTCCGCCGCTGGAGTTCCCCCCGACGCCGGCGACCGACTTCCCGCCACCGAATCCGTCTGGCCCGGATCTCCCGATCGAGGTGGCCCCGCCGGTCCGTTCGAGCGCCCTGCCCCCGGGGCCGACCGCGGCGCCCGGCGACGTCCCGGAGGGCTACACCGCGATGCGCTCGCAGCGCCTGGTCGACATCGGCGCGGCGAGCGGCTGGGTGCGCGAGCCGTCCGCCGGGCCCTTCCACATGAGCCCCGAAGGCCTGGCCGTCACGGTGAACGGCGAGATGCTGTCGCGCATGACGGGCCTGGTGGCCGTCGTGGGAAGCCTCGACGTGAAGCCCGAGGTGCGGCGCAAACGCGGCCGGCCGACGCCCGAGACGTTCGGATCCACGGCGGCGCAGCTGCAGCGCATCGCCGGGAACGGCGTCTTGTACCTGGAGCCGGGCCGTCACCGCTTCTTCGCGGTCGACCTCACCGACACCAACGGCGCGTCGGTGGACGACGACGGCGCGTACGTGCGCGAGGACGCGGTGTTCGCCTTCGAGGAGTCGGTGGGCTACGAGAACGGGCGCATCACCGGCGAAGGCCTCGCGCTCGAACTGGTGCACCTCAAGGGCACGGGCAAGGCGCTGTTGCAGCTCGACGGCACGATGAAGGCCATGCCGATTCCGCCCGGCGCTCCCATGGTGGTGCCGCTCAAGCGCCTGGTGGGCTGGTTCGGCCGCGTGACGCCGCGGCTGATGGGCTTCGGCGGGCAGGGCGCGGTGGAGCTCAAGGGCGACGGCTACGCGCTGCTGGAGACGCCCGGCGAGAGGGCCTGACGTGTCGGACGGCGAGACCAGGCGGAGCCGGCAGGAGACGCGTCAGAGGAGGCGCGAGGAGAAGGCGCGCAAGAAGGAAGAGAAGCTGCGCAAGAAGGCCGAGAAGAAGGCCGCACGTGCCGCCCGCGGGCCGTCGGTGATCCTCCAGGAGTTCTGGAACCTCCCCAACATGCTGACGATGGGGCGGATCCTGGTCATCCCCCTCTTCGTGTACCTGACGTACGAGGGCGATCCCTGGTCCAGCGTGATGGCCGCGTCGCTCTTCACGCTGGCGGCCGTCACCGACGTCATCGACGGCTTCCTCGCGCGCCGGTGGAACCAGATCACCGTGACGGGGAAGCTGCTCGACCCGCTCGCGGACAAGCTGATCGTCGCCGCCGCGCTGGTGATGATGGTGCGGCTCGGGCGCATCCACGCGTGGGTGGTGATCGTGCTGCTGTCGCGCGAGTTCATCGTCACCGGCCTGCGCCAGGTGGCTGCCAGCGAAGGCCTCGTCATCGCCGCGGGCCAGGAAGGCAAGTGGAAGACGGCGCTGCAGCTGACCGGCATCGTCTGCCTGTGCATCCACTACACGCACCCGGTCTTCTTCCTGGTGGGGTGGCACCCGGTGAACTTCAACTTCGTCGGGAAGGTGTTCGTCTACACGTCGACCGCGTTCTCGGTGTGGAGCGCCGGGAAGTACTTCCAGGCGTTCCTCGCCAGACTGGGGCGCCGCGGGCCGAGCCCGACCTGAGCCTGCCGGCGCGGCGGGGCTGCAGCGGCTGCCGCGCGGACGACGACGGCCTCTGCCGACTCCTCGATCCGCCGTGCTGCGGCGTCGCCCTTTCACGCGTGGAGCGAGGTCTCTTCCGGTCAGGGTCGTGGTTTCCCCTGCACCGCCGTCGGCTCTCCGCCCCCACGGCTCGGTCGCGAGCGCTTCGCGTTCCTCCCTGGCGGCGGACGTCGTCGAGAGACGTGAAGGAGCGGCCGTACAAGAAGGCGTGGCGGGCGCACGTGATGGCCGCCTCGACGCGCCCCTCAGGCCGGGGTCTGCCTGGCCGGCGGAACGGCGGCCGCGGGGGCGTCGACCTGCTTCTTGAGCGCGGTGCGCGCCCGCCTTCACGCACTGTTGGGCGACGTGGCTGAGCGGCTCAGGCGGCGCGGCGATGAGTTCCTTCAGGTCCCGGATCGGATCGTTAGCCATGCTTGCGCTTCCGCGTGGCCCGGGGAGTACGCTCCGCCTGCTCCAACTGAGCGAGGAGCGACTCCACCTTGCGCACTCGTGCGAGTTGAACGACCTCAAGGTTCGACACGAGGGCCACCGCGGCGGCGCGAACGTTGGGTGACGGCCGCGGCGCCTTCGCGGATACCGGTGCCCTGTCCCACGCCAGCGCCCCCGAAGTGGGCTCGCCGCTGAGCAGCCACGCCTCAGCCTTGCTTTTTGATTTCGAGGGCATCGGCCACCTCCTTCATGTTCCGAACCGCGACAAAGAAAAAGGCCCTCGGTTTCCCGAGGGCCTCTGTGCTTTTGGAGCGGGAAAAGGGATTTGAACCCTCGACCCCCGCCTTGGCAAGGCGATGCTCTACCGCTGAGCTATTCCCGCATGTGGGTACCGCACGAAGTGACGCGCGGTGTACCCAGAGCCTGACGAGGCGTCAAGCACCTTTCACGGCCCTACTTCCGGGCCCAGGTCCGGGCGGCGTAACTGACGATGACGTCAGCGCCGGCGCGCTTGATGGACACCAGCGACTCCTCGACGGCGCGGTCGAAGTCGATCAAGTTCGCGTCACCCGCGGCGCGCATCATCGCGTACTCGCCGGACACCTGGTACGCGACGAGCGGCACGTCGGTGGCCTCCCGCGCGTCGCGGAGCAGGTCGAGGTTGCTCATCGCCGGCTTCACCATGAGCGCGTCGGCGCCCTCGGCCACGTCGGCCAGGAGCTCGCGGCGGGCCTCCCGGCGGTTGCTCGCGGGCATCTGGTACGTCTTGCGGTCGCCAAAGCTGGGCGCCGAGTGCGCGGCCTCGCGGAACGGCCCGTAGAAGGCGCTCGCCATTTTGATCGCGTACGAGAGGATCGACGTGTTCGTGAAGCCGTGCTCGTCGAGCGACTTGCGGATGTGCGCGATGCGGCCGTCCATCATGTCGGAGGGGCACACCCAGTCGACGCCCCACTTCGCGAGCAGCACCGCCATCTCCGACAGCGCGATGACGGACTCGTCGTTGAGAATCTCCCCGTCCTTCACCAGGCCGCAGTGGCCGTGCGTGGTGTACGCGCACAGGCACACGTCGGCGAACAAGGGCAGGTCCGGCGCCGCCGACTTCACTTCCTTGATCGCGGCTTCCAGCGGCGCGAGCTGCTCGTCGAGGCCCTTGCCGTCGTCCCGCTTGTGATCCGGCACGCCGAACAGCATCACGCCGCCCACACCGCCCTTCGCGAGCTGCTGCACCTCCTCGCGCAGCATGTCCGGCGACAGCTGCCAGAGGCCCATGCCGGGGCGCGTCTCGGCCTTCTGCCCCTTGCCGGAGACGACGAAGTACGGCTGCACCAGGTGGCGCACCGACACCTGCGTCTCGGCGAAGAGCGAGCGGGTCGCGGCGGTGCGGCGGAGACGACGAAGACGAACAGGGAGGTCGAGGCTCACGTGTGCTTCTCCTTGCGGGACAGGATCGTTTCGACGACGGAATGGGTGGCCAGCTCGGCGCCGGGCCAGCCGAAGGGACGGCCCACGTCCCAGGCGCGGCAGGTGGACGCGCCGAAGCAGACGACGCGCTCCGGCGCGCGGGCGCCCCTGGGGCACGCGGCGAGGAAGGCCTTCACCGCCGACGGGCTGGAGAACGTGACGCTGTACGGCGCGCGCAGGTACGGCGCGAGCCGCTCGTCCAGCGCCTCCGGCGTGCGCGTCTCGTAGACGACGGCACGATCCACCGGCCCCACCGTCTTGAGCAGCGCCACCGCCGCCTCCTGCTCGGGCGCGTGCAGCCCGGCGTCGCTCGTCGGGTAGCGCAGGTGCCAGTTGGGCCGGCCCCGCGCCTGCCACTCGCCCACCAGCGCGCGGGCGAGAGCCTCCGCGCCGCCCGGGGCCTGCACGTCGACCGTGTGGCCGTGCGTCTCGAGCCAGGCGGCCGTCGCCGGCGCCACCGCGGCGATCAACCCCGCGGACTTGTCTTTCCGCCACGTCGAGCCCAGGGGGAACCCGGCGGCGGCGCGACGGCTGGTGAAGAAGTGCACCGGCGTCCCATCGCGGAGCGGCCAGGCCGGCCACGGCCGCAGCACGCACTCGATGCAGGGCACCGACGCCCACTTCACCCGGGCCCGGGACAAAAACTCAGCGTCCGCGACGGCGTCCTCTGCCTCGCGCGTGAGCAGCCAGGTGGTGTCTACCGGCGCGTCCGGCACGTCCGCATCCTTGGCACACCTCGGAACCGCCCGCCCGGCGACGTGACAATGTGGTGACACAGGTCAACGGCGGGTGGACCAGAAATCAAGACCATGAACTCCCGCGCGCGATTCCTGGCCGCTTTGAAGGGTGAAGCCGTCGACCGTCCCCCGGTGTGGCTGATGCGCCAGGCAGGCCGCTACCTCCCGCAGTACCGCGACGTCCGGCGGCAGAAGAGCTTCTGGGAGCTCTGCCACGACCCCGAGCTGACGACGAAGGTGGCGCTGGAGCCGCTCGATCGCTTCAAGCTGGACGCGGCGATCGTCTTCTCGGACATCCTCACCGTGCCCGAGGCGATGGGCCTGGGCGTCACCTTCGGCCCTGGCGAAGGCCCGCGCATCGCCAACACGCTGTCGACGCCGGCGGATCTCGCGTCGTGGAAGACCGGGGGCGTGGTGCAGCGCCTCGGCTTCGTCAGCGAGGCGGTGAAGCACCTGCGCACGGCGCTCGCGGATCGCTACGGCGTCCTCGGCTTCTCGGGCGCGCCCTTCACGCTGTTCGCGTACGCGACCGAAGGCGGTGGCAGCGACGACTTCGCGAAGGCGCGCGTCATGCTGCACCAACAGCCGTGGCTCGTCGAGAAGGCGATGGGGATCCTCGCGGACGTCGCGGCCGAGTACCTCGCGGCGCAGCACGACGCCGGCGCCGACTGCGTGCAGCTCTTCGACACCTGGGGCGGGCTGCTGGACGCCGAGGACTACGCGAAGTTCTGCGTGCCGGCGATCCGCCGCATCACCGACGCGCTCGCGCCCCGCGGCGTGCCGGTGCTGCTCTTCGTACGCGGCGGCCAGCACCTCTTGCCCGTGCTGGGGGACACCGGCGCCCACGGCTTCTCGCTCGACTGGCGGGTCGACTGGCGCGAGGCGCGCGCGCGCTTCCCGAAGGCCGTGCTGCAGGGCAACGTCGACCCGATCCTCCTCCTGGCCAGCGCCGAGATCGCCCGCGCGAAGGTGCGCGACCTGATGCAGACGATGCTGGACACGAGCCACTACCGGAGCTGCATCGTCAACCTGGGCCACGGCATCCACAAGGACACCCACCCGGACGTGGTGCAGGCCTTCTGCGACGAGGTGGCGAGTCATGCCTGAGCGCCCCGACGTCATCGTCATCGGCGGCGGACTGGCCGGCATCTCCGCGGCGGCCGAGCTGCACTCGAAGGGCCGCTCCGTCGTCCTGCTGGAGCGCGGGGAAACGCTGGGCGGCAAGGCAGGCACGCGCACCACGCCGTTCGGCGACTTCCCAACCGGCCCGACCAGCTTCAACGGCCGACACCCGGCCTTCTGGCGGCTGCTCGAGCTGCTCGATCTCGAGGATCGCGCGCTCGAGCTGTCGCCGCGATCCGCCGCGCGCTTCATCGTGCGCGGCGGGAAGCTCGAGGCGATCCACCCTCACCCGCTGTCGGTGCTGTCCACCCGCGCTCTGTCCTTCGGGGACAAACTCACGCTCGCGCGGGACTTCCTGTCGACGAGCCGCGGCGCCACCGGCGAAGACGAGTCCCTCGACGCGTTCCTCGAGCGGCGCTTCGGCCGCGCGCTGGTCGACCACTTCTTCGCCGCGGTGCTGACGGGCGTCTTCGCCGGCGACCTGAAGCAGCTGTCGGCGCAGTCGTGCATGCCCGCGCTCGTCACCGCCGAGAAGGAATACGGCAGCGTGCTGCGCGGCCTGCTGAAGGCGCTGCGCAAGCCGGAGGACGGGACGCGTCCGGGCCTGTACACCTTCGAAGGCGGGTTCGCCGTGATCGGCGATGCGGCGGCGCGGCGGCTGCCGGTGCGCACCGGCGTCGAGGTGCGGGGCCTGCGCGTGGTGCCGGACGGCGTGCGGGTGACGGCCCACGGCGCGGGCGGGACGCTGGAGCTGTCGGCGCGCCACGTCATCGTCGCCACCGAGGCCTTCGCCGCCGCGCCGATGCTGGAAGGCATCGCCCCGGCCGCGGCGAAGGTGCTGGCCGGCTTCCACTACGCGCCGCTCGCGCTGGTGCAGTGGGCCGAGCGCTTCCCCGGCGAGTCGAAGCTGCCCGGGGGCTTCGGCTTCCTGGTCGCGCCGGTGGAGAACCGCTTCGCGATGGGCACGGTGTTCGTCGGCGATCTGCTCGCGGAGACGCCGCGCCGCTTCTCCACCTTCGTGGGCGGCGGCATGCAGCCCGAGCGGGCCGCGCTGTCGGACGCCGAGCTGTCGCGCGGCTGCGCCGAGGACTTGAAGGGCCTCACCGGCGGCACGCTGGGCGAGCTGACCGGCGTGGTGCGCTGGCCCCGCGGCGTCTTCCAGCCGCCCGTCGGGCACGCGAAGCGCCTCGCCGAGCTGAACCAGGCGATGGCGGGCCTGCCGATCTCGCTCGCGGGCAGCTACTTCGGTGGCGCCGCGATGAAAGACGCGATCGCCTCGGGCTTCGCCGCCGCCGAGGCGGTGGTGGCGCGGCCGCCGATCGCCGTCGCGCCGGCGCTCGCAGCGGAGGTACATCAGTGAGCCACGTGCCGCTCGCCGTCGTCGGCGCCACCTGGCGCACCGCGCCCACCCGCATCCGCGCGCAGCTCGCCACGCTGGCCGTGGAATGGGAGCCCGTCACCGCGCTCCGCCAGGGCGGCTACGTCGCCGGCGCGGTGTGCGTGTCCACCTGCAGCCGCACCGAGTGGGTGCTGTCCGCGCCGCAGCCCGAATGGGCCGCCAACCTGCTCTCCAGCGCGCTGCACACGCGCGTTCCGGACTTGAAGCCCGAGCACCTGCACGTGCGCGCGGGCGCGGGCGCGAGCCACTACCTCCTGCGCGTCGCCGCCGGCCTCGACTCCGTCGCCGAAGGCGAGGGCGCGGTCGGCCGGCAGGTGCTGCAGGCCTTCGAGAAAGCCCACGAGCGCGGCTTCACCGACGCGCAGCTGCGCAAGGTGTGGAAGCACGTCGAGCGCCTCATCCACGGCCGGCGCGCGAAGGTGCACGGCGCCGACACCCGCGGCGTGCAGTCGCTCGTGCGCGAGGCGCTGCGCGAGAAGGGCGCGAAGAAGGTGGCGGTGTTCGGCCGCGGCGAGTTCGGACAGGCCATGGAGCGCTCGTTGCGCGGCGCGATGAGCTTCCAGGTGACCACCTTCAGCCGCGCCACGGTGTCCGAGCTGTTCGACCGGATGCACGCCCTCGACGCGCTGGTGGTGTGCACCGGCGCGACGCACGCCTGGCTCAACCTGCCGCCGCGGAAGTCGCCGGGGCTGTGCATCGACGCCGGCTCGCCGCCGCAGGTGAAGGACGCGCCGGGCTGGACGATGGTGGGCCTCGACGAGCTGCTCGCCCGCCCCGAGCTGCAGCTGTCGGAGGTGGAGCGCGAGCGCCTCGAGTCCCTGATGCTCGAGTCCGCCAACCACCTGTCGTCGACACTGACGGCGAAGGGCAACACCAGCGACGTGCTCGCGGCCATCGACGCCGAGCGCACCGCGTTCCTGCACGTGCAGCTGCCGGCGCTGCTCGAGGGCCTGCCGAAGTCGCAGATCAAGAGGGTGCGCCGGGCGGTCGGCGCCTTTACCCACACCATCCTGCAGCGCGCGCGAGAGAAGACCCCATGAGATCCTTCACCGTCGGCACCCGCGGCAGCGCGCTGGCCCTGTGGCAGACGCGGCACGTCACGGCGCTGCTCGCGCCGCAGACCACCGCGATCAGCGAGCGCATCATCACCACGCAGGGCGACGTCAACCTCACCGATCGGCTCCAGGGCGCGCTCGAGAAGGGCTTCTTCACCCGGGAGCTCGAGGCGGCGTTGCACGCGAAGGAGATCGACTGGGCGGTGCACTCGCTGAAGGATCTCCCCACCCGCCCACCAAAGGGGCTGTCGATCGGCGCGACGGTCCGGCGCGCGCCCGCGGCGGACCTGTTGATCCTCCGCCAGGACGCCTACGACGAGGCGGCCGGCGTACTGCCGCTCAGGCGCGGCGCGAAGGTGGGCAGCTCGTCCCTGCGCCGCGAGGCGCTGCTGCGTCACTTCGCGCCGTGGTGCCTGCCGCAGCCGCTGCGCGGCAATGTGCCGACGCGCGTCGAGAAGCTGAAGAAGGGTCTGTACGACGGCATCCTCCTCGCGGAGGCGGGCGTGTCGCGGCTGGGGCTCGATCTCTCCGGCCTCGTGGTGCTGCGGCTCAACCCGCGGCGCTGGGTGTGCGCGCCGGGTCAGGGCGCGGTCGGCGTGCAGTGCCGCGAGGACGACGCCGAGGTGCTGAAGCTGCTGTCGGCCCTCGACGACGCCCCGACGCGCCGCGCCGTCACCATCGAGCGCGACTTCCTCCGCGTGCTGGAGGGCGGCTGCACCACGCCCTTCGGCGCGTACGTGGACGGCGGGGAGGCCTTTCTGGGGCTGCTCACCGACGCCGGCTGGAAGACGACGAGCGTCCACCTGCCGGAGGAGGCGCCCAACGACGCGTGGCTTCAGCAGCAGCTCGACACCTTGACGAAGTCCTCTCCCACGGAGGCAACCGATGAGTGGCTCACCCGGCGCGTCTGAGCGCCTGTTCGCGAAGGCCCGCACCCTGATGCCGGGCGGCGTCTCGAGTCCCGTGCGGGCGTTCGGGCACGTCGGCGGTACGCCCCGCTACGTCACCCGCGGCGAAGGCGCCTACATCTGGGACGAGGACGGGCGAAGGTACATCGACTTCTGCCTGGCCTGGGGCCCGCTGATTCTCGGCCACGCGCACCCGGCCGTCGTCGAGGCGGTGACGAAGGCCGCGAAGGACGGGCTGGCGTTCGGCACCCCGCACCGCGACGAGGTGACGCTCGCGGAGCTGATCCTCGAGGCGTACGAGCCGTTCGACCGCGTGCGCTTCGTGGTGTCGGGCACCGAGGCGGTGATGACGGCGATGCGGCTGGCCCGCGCGCACACCGGCCGCCCGCTCATCCTCAAGTTCTCCGGCTGCTACCACGGGCACGCCGACGCGATGCTGGTGAAGGCCGGCAGCGGCGTGGCGACGCTGGGCCTCGCGGACAGCGAAGGCGTCACTCCGACGGTGGCGAAGGACACGCTCGTCGCGCCGCTGGGCGACGTCGAGGCGCTGGAGGCGATCTTCCAGGTGCACGGCGGCCACATCGCCGCGGCCTTCATCGAGCCGTTGCCGGCGAACAACGGCCTGCTCGTGCAGGACAAGAAGTACCTCGAGGCGCTTCGGGCGATCACCGCGAAGCACGGCGCGCTGCTGGTGTTCGACGAGGTGATCTCCGGCTTCCGCCTCGGCTTCCACGGCTATGGGAGGACGGTGGACGTGCAGCCGGATCTCGTGACGCTGGGGAAGATCATCGGCGGCGGCTTGCCCGTCGGCGCGGTGACGGGGCGCGCGGAGATCCTCGACCGCCTCGCCCCGGCCGGGAAGGTGTACCAGGCGGGAACGATGAGCGGGAACCCGGTCGCGCTCGCCGCGGGCGTCGCGTGCCTCAAGGAGCTCAAGACGGGAGAGCCGTACGAGCGGATCGCCCGGGCCGGCGAGGCGCTCGACGCGGCCTTCGCGGCGAAGAAGGACCTGTCCTTCCAACTCGTGCGCGTCGGCAGCATCTTCTGGCCGTACTTCGATCGCTCGATGGCGGTGCCGAACCGGGCGGAGGCGATCTCCGACGCCGCCATCAAGGGCTTCCGCACCCGCTACCAGGGCTGGCTCGACAAGGGCCTGTACCTGCCGCCGTCGGCGTATGAAGTGGGCTTCATTGGCGCGGCCCACGAGCCGGCGCACGTGACCCAGCTGGTGGAGGCCCTGGCCGGAGCCTGAGATGCGACTGAAGCGCTTCTTCTCGAGGAACCTCGACGTCGTCCTGTTCGGGCTGGCGCTGGCCAGCGTCGGCCCACTGATGGCGTGGTGGTCGGTGCTGGTGCGCCGCAACATCCTCGCGATGGATCGCCTGTCCCGCGCCGATCTCGAGCTGCTGCCGGACGTCGCCGAGCGCGCCCGGCGCGTCGCCGACCTGGACGCGCACACCGAGCGGCAGCTGTTCATGATCTCGGGCGAGACGACGCTCGCGGGACTGCTGCTGGTGGTGCTGGCGGTGGTGCTGTTCGCCATCGCCCGCAAACGGCAGAACGAGAACCGCCGCATGCAGACCATGTTGCAGCTCACCAGCCACCAGTTGAAGACGCCGATCGCCGGCGTGCGCATGCTCCTGCAGAGCCTGGGGAGCGGCGTGGTGCCCCAGGAGCTGCAAGCCCAGCTGCTCGCCCGCGGTGTGGCCGAGTGCGATCGCCTCGAGCACCTGGTCGAGACGATCCTCGCCTTTCAGCGCTCGGTGGCCCGGGGCGCGCGCACCGAGGTGATGTCCAGCGACCGGCTGATCGGCGAGATCCTGGCGCACCGTGAGCAGACGTCGGGGAAGGCCGAGGCGAGCTGGACGAAGCGTGAGCCCACCCTGCTCCTCTGCGACCCCGACGGCGTGCGCGTGGTGCTCGAGAACCTGCTCGACAACGCGCGCAAGTACGGCGGCGGGCAGGTCGAGCTGTCCGAGAGCGTGAGCGGCCAGCGCTGGCGCCTCGAGGTGAAGGACCAGGGCATCGGCTTCGAGCCGTCGCACGCCGAGCGGCTCTTCGAGCCATTCGAGCGCGAGGAGGGCAGCGGCGCGGCGCACGGCAGCGGGCTGGGCCTGTACATCGCCCGGCAGCTCGCGCGCCGCATGAACGGCGACCTGAAGGCGACCAGCCCCGGCAAGGGCCAGGGCAGCACCTTCGTGCTCGAGCTGCCCGTCGGCCGCGCGCAGGCGCAGGCGACCGGAGAGGTAGCGCATGGCTGATCGGATCCTGCTCATCGAGGACGAGCCGCTGGTGCGCGATCTCGTCGTCCTGAACCTCAAGCACGCGGGCTACGACGTTCGCACCGCGGGCACCTTCGCCGACGGGGAGAAGGCGCTGGCGCAGGGCGGCGACGAGCTGGCGATCGTCGACGTGATGCTGCCGGGCGGCGAGGGCTTCGTGCTGGTGCGCCAGGCGCGCGACGCGGGCGTGAAGATCCCCATCCTCATGCTGACCAGCCGCAGCGAGGTGCAGTCGCGCGTGCGCGGGCTGGACTGCGGGGCCGACGACTACCTCACCAAGCCCTTCGACGTGGCCGAGCTGCTCGCGCGCATCCGCAGCCTGTTGCGCCGCTCGTCGGGCGCCGTGGCCGGACCGCCGCGGCAGCTCAGCCTGGGCGACTTCTGGATCCGCTTCGACACCGGCCGCGCGCTGACGCGCGAGGGCGAAGTGACGCTGTCGGACAAGGAGCTCAAGCTG
Organism: Myxococcota bacterium; assembly: GCA_040755835.1. Classification (GTDB taxonomy): domain Bacteria; phylum Myxococcota; class Myxococcia; order Myxococcales; family Myxococcaceae; genus JADLDB01. The sequence goes on along the minus strand of JBFMAB010000100.1, from coordinate 141,888 downwards.
ATGGAGCTCTTCGCGAAGAACGAGGACCGCGTGCTGTCGCGCGCGGACATCCTCGAGGAGGTGTGGGGCATGGACGCGTTTCCCACCGATCGCACCATCGACAACTTCGTGCTGCGCTTGCGCCGCCTGTTCGAGGCCAACCCCGAGGCGCCCGCCCGGCTGGTGACGGTGCGCGGGCGCGGTTACCTCTTCAAGAAGGCATGACCGCCCCCGCCGCCATCGCCAGCACGCTGAACCAGCCCCCCGGCCGCCGCGGCGTGCTGCTCGCGAACGTGGGCACGCCCGACGCCCCCACCGTGCCCGCGGTGCGGAAGTACCTGGCCGAGTTCCTCGGCGATCCCCGCGTGGTGGACCTGCCGGCGCCCGGGCGCTGGCTGCTGCTCAACCTCATCATCCTGCCGTTTCGCCCCAAGCGGAGCGCCCACGCGTACCAGCAGGTCTGGACGGCAAACGGCTCGCCGCTGCTGTTGCACTCACGGGCGCAGCGGGACGCGCTGGCGCAGAAGCTGCCCGAGGCCGTGGTGGCGTTGGGCATGCGCTACGGCAACCCGTCGATGAGGGACGCGCTGGAGTCCCTGCGCGCGCAGGGCGTCTCGCACGTCACGCTGGTGCCGCTGTTCCCGCAGTGGGCCGACGCCACGAGCGGCACCACCGAAGACTGCTTCCGCGGGCTGGCGGGCGACACGCGGGCGGACGTCACCCCGCCCTTCTTCCTCGAGCCCGGCTTCGTGAAGGCCTGGGCGGCGCGCGTGAAGCGGGTCGCCGACGCGAGCGGCGCCCAGACGGTGGTGTTCAGCTACCACGGGCTCCCGGCGCGGCAGGTGAAGAAGGTGTGCGACGCCGGCTGCGGCGGCTGCGAAGGCCAGGCGGCGCCCTGCCCGGCGCCCGGCGAGAGGAACGCGCGCTGCTACCGCGCGCAGTGCTTCGCCACGTCGCGGGCGATCGCGCGCGAGGCCGGCATCGCGTCCGTCGTCACCAGCTTCCAGTCGCGCATCAAGGGCACCGCGTGGCTCGGGCCGCACACCGACGAGACGGTCGCGAAGCTCGCGCGGCAGGGCGTGAGGCGCGCGGCGATCGCCTGCCCGTCCTTCGTCGCCGACTGCCTCGAGACCCTGGAGGAGATCGGCCAGCGTGCGGCGCAGACGTTCCGCGAGGCGGGCGGTGAGTCGCTCGCCCTGGTCCCCGCGGTGAACGACGATCCGCTCTTCATCGACGCGCTGGCCGCGCTGATCCGCCGGCAGTGGGCGGCTTCGCCCGCGCCCGACTCTGGAGGTGCCGCATGAGCCCCGCTGAGCTGCTCGCCAAGTACGACGTCCCCGGGCCGCGGTACACGAGCTACCCGACGGTGCCGTATTGGCAGAAGGCGCCGACGCAGGAGGAGTGGCTCACCCACCTCGAGAGCGCCGTGGCCCGCAGCCGCGCGCAGGGTCAGGGCGCGTCGCTCTACGTCCACGTGCCGTTCTGCAAGAGCCTCTGCCACTACTGCGGCTGCAACACGTTCATCAGCCGGGATCCTTCCGTCGTCGCCCCGTACGTCCGGGACATCAAGAAGGAGTGGGGCCTGTACACCGCGCGGGTCGGCCGCGTGCGCCTCGACGAGGTGCACATCGGCGGCGGCACGCCCACGCACCTCTCGGCCGCCCAGCTCGACGACCTGCTGGGCCACGTGCTGGGCGCCGCCGACGTGCCCGACGACGCCGAGCTGTCCATCGAGGTCGATCCGCGCGTCACCACGAAGGACCAGCTCGAGGTGCTCGCAAAGCTGGGCTTCACCCGAATTTCGCTGGGCATCCAGGACTTCGACCCGGCGGTGCAGGCCGCGGTGAACCGCCACCAGACGGTCGACGAGGTCCGCGCGGTGACGGAGGCCGCCCGCGCGCTGGGCTTCGACAGCGTGAACTACGATCTCATCTACGGGCTGCCCAGACAGACGCCCGAGTCCATCATCCGCACGATGGAGGCGGTGAAGTCGCTCAAGCCCGATCGCATCGCCTTCTATGGCTACGCGCACGTGCCGTGGATGAAGACGGTGATGCGGAAGTTCGAGGACTCGGACGTGCCGGCCGGCCCCGCGAAGCGCGCGCTGTACGAGACGGGCCGCGCGGCGCTCGCCGAGGCCGGCTACCACGAGATCGGCCTCGACCACTTCGGGCTGGAGTCCGATGGGCTGCTCGCCGCTTCCAGGGCCGGCCGGCTGCACCGCAACTTCATGGGCTACACCGAGCGCCGCACCATGCCCATCTTCGCGCTGGGCGTGTCGGCGATCGGCGACACGTGGACAGCGTACGCCCAGAACGAGAAGACGGTGCCGGACTGGCACGCGCGGCTGGCGAAGGACGAGCTGCCGATCGCCAGGGGACACGTGCTGACCGAGGAGGACCTGGTGCTTCGCCGGCACATCCTCGACGTAATGACGCGCTTCGAGGCGGACTGGGCGAACGGGCGCGTGGCGTACCTCGACGAGGTGCAGGGCCGCCTTGACGAGATGCAGCGCGACGGGCTGGTCGAGGTGTCGGCGACCGGCGTGCGCGTCACCGAGGCGGGCCGGCCATTCGTACGCAACGTCTGCATGGCGCTCGACGCGCGGCTGGCGCGGCAGGCGCCGGATCGGCCCATCTTCAGCCGCACCGTGTGATGGCTGATGGGCGCGGCGCGATTGTGACGTGACGCGCGCGCGGCGAACGGTACATTGCGGCGCATGCGGAGATACGACACGTCCTGGAAGGCCGGCGCCGTCAGCGCCGACGAGGCGGTCAAGCACATCAAGAGCGGAGACAAGGTCTTCGTCCACGGAGCCTCGGCGACGCCCATCGCGCTGCTCGACGCGCTCTGCCGGCGCACCGAGCTCGAGAACGTCACGCTGTACCACCTGCACACGACGGGGCACTCGGCCTTCGCGGACCCGAAGCACGCGGGGCGCTTCTTCTCGGTGTCGCTCTTCACCGGCGGGGACCTGCGGCAGCCGATCGCCGAGGGCCGGGCGGACTACGTGCCCGTCTTCCTGTCCGACATTCCCCGGCTGTTCGGCTCGGGCGCCATTCCGCTCGACGTCGCGATGGTGCAGCTGTCCACGCCCAACCACCACGGCGACTGCACGCTGGGCACCTCGGTGGACACCGCGCTCGCCGCCGCGTGGCACGCCAGGAAGGTGATCGCCGAGGTGAACGAGCAGATGCCGCGCACGCTCGGCCACTCGGTGTTCCCCCTCGCGCGCCTGGCCGCCTTCACCGCGACCGATCGCCCGCTGGTGGAGATGGAGCACGGCCAGCCCGGCCCCGTCGAGACGCGGATCGGCGAGCTCGTCTCGGAGCTGGTCGAGGACGGCGCCTGCCTGCAGATGGGCATCGGCGCGATCCCCGACGCGGTGTTGCACCGCCTGCAGAACAAGGTCGACCTCGGCGTCCACACCGAGATGTTCTCGGACGGGCTGATCCCCCTGGTGAAGGGCGGCGTCATCACCAACCGGCTCAAGAAGGTGCACCCCGGCCGCATCGTCACGTCGTTCGTCACCGGCACGAAGAAGCTGTTCGACTTCGTCGACGACAACCAGCAGGTCGAGTTCCACCCCTGCGACCGCACCAACGACACCGCACTCATCGGGAAGAACGACAAGGTGGTGGCGATCAACTCGGCGATCGAGATCGACCTCACCGGTCAGGTGTGCGCCGACTCGATCGGCCACCGCATCTACTCGGGCATCGGCGGGCAGATGGACTTCATCCGGGGCGCGGCGCGCTCGGCGGGCGGGAAGCCGATCATCGCCCTGCCCTCCCGGACCTCGAACGGGAAAATCAGCCGCATCGTGATGCAGCTCAACGAGGGCGCCGGTGTCGTCACCACCCGCGGCCACGCGCACTGGGTCGTCACGGAGTACGGCGCGGTCAACCTCCACGGGCGTTCGCTGCGCGAGCGCGCCGAGCGGCTCATCTCGATCGCCCACCCGGACTTCCGCGCGGAGCTCAAGCGCGACTTCGCGCGGATCCGCCACTTCACCCTGCCCTGACGGGCCCGCGGTCGGCGTCGGCGCGGGGCCCGGTCAGCGGCACGAAGCGAACGGCCAGCGCGGTCTCGAAGCTGAGATCGCCCGCCGCGTCGCGCTGGTAGAGGCGCAGGTGCATGTCGTCGCCCCGCCCGACGGGGATGACGAGGCGCCCGCCCGGCGCGAGCTGCTCGAGCAGCGGCGCGGGTACCCGGGGCGCTCCGGCGGACACCACGATGCCGGCGAACGGCGCCGCCTCCGGCCAGCCCTCGTACCCGTCGCCGACGCGCAAGTGGACGTCGCGGTAGCCCAGCGCGTCCAGCGTCTGCGCGGCGCGTGCGGCCAGCGGCCCGACGATCTCCACGCTGTAGACCTCCGCGCCCAGCTCGGCGAGCAGCACCGTCTGGTACCCGCAGCCGGTGCCCACCTCGAGGACCTTCGCCCCGGGCCGAAGGGCGAGCGCCTGCACCATCCACGCGATGAGGGACGGCTGGCTCGTCGTCTGGCCATGGCCGATGTCGATGGGCCGATCCTCGTCACAGAACGGCCGCTGGTCGGCGGAGAGAAACGACACGCGGGGCACGGCCTTCACGGCCGCCTGGACGCGGGGATCGATGATGCGCAGCGACGTCACCGCCCGAAGCTCACCACCCGCCCCGACGTGTCAAGGCGCGTCCCGGACGCGCAGCTCCCCGATGCGCTGACCCAGCCCCACCCGCGTCGGCTCGCCCAGGCTGCCGTGGAAGGCGAAGCCCAGCCGATCAGCGAGGCGCTCAACGCGGAATCGCGCCTGCGCACCGTGCGGCACGAGGTCCACGCAGCGCTCGAGGCAGAGCGGCTCGACCTGCCACGGGTTGACCTTCTTCGCCGATGCCTGCGCGTGCGCGAGCAGGAAGGCGACCGAGCCTGCTTCGGGGCGGGGAGCTGCCGGTCGAGGGGGCGCTGGCCTACGACGAAGCCCGCATGTTCAACACGAGGTTGTCGTCGTCCACCAACATGCGCTGGCCCCCACGCGCGTGAAAGCGGCAAGCAGCCCCGGTGCGCCGCGCGTCAGGGGCCTCGCCGACGCGCTCGTCGCCCACCCGCTGCATGGAGCCCCGCGGGCAGCGGGCCGCCCCGGCGGCCAGGGACGCCGACGCCCAGCCCATCGGCCAGGCGCCAGGCCCGCTGGATCGCCTGGCGACCTTCGCGTCACCGAGTCCTGGGCCTTCGCCCACGGCTGGGCAGCGCCTTGAGCAGCTCGATCGCCTCCTTCGCGTGCTGCCACACCAGCGTGGCCTTCACCGCGCCATCGGGATCGCCTTGCAGCGCTGCCCGCGCCGACGCCGCGAGCTCCTGCAGCCGCTCCTGGATGAGCAGCATCTGGTGGGCCATCTCCTCGCGCAGCGGGCCCTCGGCGGGCGCCGGCGCCGGCTTCAGCTCGGCCAGCTTCGCGACGAGCGGCGCGAGATCCGGCGTCGGGGCTGCGACGGGCCGGTTGGCGATCGCGACCAGCGCCTGCGCCATCCGCTCCAGCGAGGCCCCCAGCTCGTCGCGCGGCGGCGCCGGCGGGCGTGGCTGCGCCAACACCCGGCCGAGCTGGTTCAGCACCTGGGCGATCGCGTCCAGCTTCGGCCCCAGGTCCGACGGCCGCGGCGCCTTCGCGCCCAGCAGCACGGCCTGCGTCAGCTGCTCGAGGCGCGGCCCCAGCGGCTCCGGCGCGGGAGGTGGCGGAGGCGGAGGTGGCGGCTCCGGCGGCGGGCGCTTCGCCACGTCCACCACCGCGTCCTTGAGCTGCCCCAGCTCCTCGCCGAGCGCGGCGATGCTGCCCGTCACCCGCACCACCGGATCGTCGTCGGCGCCGCCCTGCACCTGCACGCGCTTGAAGCCGCGCTTGATGTCGTCCCACCGGGCGCGCTGCTCCGGCGTCTGCCGGCCGCGCAACTCGGCCAGCTTGAGCAGGTTCGCCTCGGCCGCGGTGGTGAGCGTCTGCGATTCGCTGGCGTAGTGCGCGTCGATCAGCGCCTCCAGCTCCTCGTCCGTCATCGCGGCGACGATCTTCTCCGCCAGCTTGTTCATGTTGCGGTAGCTGCCCTGCAGCTTGAACGGCGGCTCGGCGCGGAACCGATCGTCCTGCGACGCGCTGCGAATGTACTCCTGGTTCACCGCCAGCAACGTGCGCTGCACGAACATGAAGCGCTTGAGGATCTCGACGATCTCCTGCAGCTCGGCGCCCGAGTAACCGTGCTCGAGCTCGGTCGCCGACAGCGGCCCGCCCGAGGCCATGTCGAGGATCTTCTTCAGGTCGCCCGCCGGCCGCGCCAGCAGCGGCGCCGTCACCGCGTTCGAAGTGAGCGCGTTCTCGAGGTAGCTGAGCGCGAAGAGCTCCTGCTTCCCGCCGAGGATGTCGCCCAGATTGTAGGTGTCGGCGCGGTTGGCCAGCATGTCGGGGATCCGGAAGCGCTCCCCCGACTCGGTGTACGGGTTGCCGGCCATCACCACGCAGAACTTCTTGCCGCGCAGGTCGTACGTGCGCGACCGGCCGTTCCACACGCCCTCCACCTTGCGGGTGGCGTCGCAGAGGCTGATGAACTTCTGCAACAGCTCCGGGTTCGTGTGCTGGATGTCGTCGAGGTACAGCATGACGTTGTTGCCCAGCTCGAACGCGAAGTTGATCCGCTCGACCTCCTGCCGCGCGGTCGCGTTGGGCGCCTCGCCGGGGTCGACGCTCACCACGTCGTGGCCCAGCGCCGGCCCGTTCACCTTCACGAAGGTGAGCCCCAGCCGCGAGGCGATGTACTCCATCAGCGTCGTCTTGCCGTAGCCGGGCGGCGAGACGAGCAGCAGCAGCCCCATGCGATCGGTGCGCTTCGTCTCGCCGGCGGTGCCGAGCTGCTTGGCGAGGTTGGCGCCGATGAGCGGCAGGTACACCTGATCGATGAGCTGGTTGCGCACGAAGGACGAGAGCACCTTCGGCTTCAGCTCGTCGAGGCGCAGGCGCGCGCGCTCGGCTTCCAGCAGCCTACGCACCTTCGCGCGGTAGCGCTGAAACGCGGGCGTTCGCTCCTCGAGGAACCACGTCATGCGCTGTTCGAACTCGTCGATGCGCAAGGTGAGCGCCTGGGCCTGGACGCGCGGGTGCTGGCCCAACAGGCCCTTCACCTGCACCTCCAGCACCGCGCTGGACACCTCACGGGAGAGGACCGCCTCGCTCACCGCCAGCAGCGCGGCGGCCTCGGGCACGGCCAGGGTGAAGGCGTGGGCGCGATCGCCGGCGACCGCCGCGTGGGCCTCGAGCCACGAGCGCGCGAGGCGGAAACGCGCGCCGGCGTCACCCTCCAACGCGCGCAGGTCGTCTTCGAAGACGAGCCGCTGGCCGGCCGCGTCCAGCGTCGCGAGCAGCTCGTCGCGCAGCGCCACCGCGTCGCGTGAGACGACGAAGCGCAGCGGCTCCTCCGCCAGCTCCTCGGACAGGTAGCGCGCGGCGACGGCGAGCTCCGCGGGCGTCACCGTGAAGTGGTTCGCCTCGGTGAAGGAACGCAGCGCGGGCAACAGCTCTGCCGCCACGGCGTCCAGGCCTGCGCGCGACGCGTAGCGGGCCCGCAGCCGGCCCGACGACAGCGCCCGCCGGTGCCACGCCGCCTTCTGCGCCTCGTCCTTCCAGCCGGTCCAGAAGAGCGCCGCCAGCGCGCGCGGCCAGGCCGGGAAGCGCAGGAGCCCCGAGTCCTCGTGCAGCGTGAGGAGGTGCTCGAGGATCAACGCCGCGTCCGCGTCGTGCACGCCGCGCTCCAGCCCGTCGTCGTAGCGAGCCTGGGCCCACTCGCGGGTGATGGAGGCGAGCCCCTGCGGCGCCCGCATCGCCTCATGCAGCTTCGGCAGCGACAGGCCGGCCTGCCCCGCCTCGGCCGCGCGGAGGATGAGCGCCGCGAGGTACTCGGCGCGGTACACCTCGGGCGACTCGGACGGCAACGTCTGGCTCCAGTAGGCCCGCGCCGCGTCGATGTCGGGATCGACGAGCCGCTGCCAGTAGTCGCTGCCGGTGAGGTGCAGGTACAGCCCGTCGTCTCGCGGGATGACGGTGGCGTCGAGCGGCTGCGTGTTGACGTTGAAGCGGTACGGCCCCAGCTTCACCACCGCCTGGCCGCCCTCGAAGAGATCCTCGCGATCGCGCAGGCCGCGCAGCGCTTCCTGCTTCGCCGTCTTGAGCCGCGAATCGAGCTCGTCGGCCTTCACGCTGTCCTTGAGCTCCAGCAGCTGCTGAACGATCTGCCGGAGCTTCTGCAGCATCGGGTCGCCGGCGAAGTACGAGTTCAGCTCGTCCTCGCTGGTGAAACCGGACGCTCGCCGGCCCACCGACTGAAGGATGCGCTCGCCCGCGTCGAGCAGGTTCTGCGCGCGCCGCTGCCGCTCATCGACGAGCAGCTGCTTGCGCTTGCCGAAGGCCTCCAGGAGATCCTCTCGGCGGCTCGCCAGATCGGCGGCGAACTCGTCGAAGTCGGCGAAGCGGCTCTCGAGTTCCTCGAGCTGCAACGTCAGCCGCGTGAGCTGCTCGTCGCACTTCTCGGGCGTGTCGGCGAGCGACAGCGCGGAGTCGATCGACTGGGCGAACAGCTTGAACTGGCTGCCGAACTCGGCGCGCTTCTCGGCGCCGAGCAGCTCCTTGCGCTTCGCGAGCACCGTGGCGCGCACGCGATTCAACCCCGCGAAGACCTCGGAGATGTCCTCGAGGATCTTCGCCTTCTGCGTCGGGTCGCCCGCCTCCAGCCCGCCGACGATCTCCCCCAGCAGCGACAGCCCCGTCGACAGCCGCTCGACCTCCTGCACCAGCGGCTCCAGCTCCGTCGTCTTGGCGACGGCCTGGCACTGCGCGTCGACGGCCTTCACGCCCTGGTGCAGCGGGGCGAACGCCTCGGGCTGGAGCAGGAACTCGACGCAGCCCTTCGAGACCTCCGCGAAGGCCGCCTTGACCTCGGCCTCCATCGCCTCGATGCGCGGGACGTCGACGTAGCGGACATCCTTCAGGGTGGTGAGGTGGCCCAGTTGCCTTCGCAGCGCCCCGAGAGCGGACATGAAGGCGTCGGTGCTGGTCAGCTCGCCGGGGGCGACCTGCCGGAGCAGCTCGGCCTGCGCGCCCGTCGCGGCGGCCAACTCGTCGGCGGCCTTCCGCTGCATGACGAGCACCTTCTCGAACTCGTCGACGATCAGCTCGGCGTTCTTCTTGAGCTCCTGCACCGCGCCGAGCAACCCCACCTCGGGCTGCCCCAGCCAGTGGAACTGGTCGACGGTGCGGGTGCAGCTCTGGATCAGCGCCTCGTAGCCGCGCCGCGTGGGCGTCTCGGACTGCGCGAGGCGCTTCAGCGTCAGCACCTCACTGATGCCGCGCACCAGCTCGGCGTTGCCCACCCGGCCCAGGGCCGTGCGGGGCGCGGGCGCGGCGGCGGCGAACTCCGCCGAGACGAACGGCGTCTGCCACACCTGCACCGGGTGCACGCGCGTCGGCTCGTCGCCCCGCCCACGGAACACCACCAGCCGCCCGTCGGGGAACACCGCGTAGCCGTGCGCGGTGATGGGGTTGGCGACCTGCTTGCGCACCAGGTTGTACGGGCACAGCACGTAGCTGCCCGAGTCGCGCGCGAGAAACAGATACAGCACGTCCTCGCCGTTGGGGCTCTTCAGGGCCCGGTGGAACGCCAGGTCGCGCGTGTCCTGGTCGAACAGCTTCGCCTCGCCCGTCTGCAGCACGTAGCCACCCGGGAAGACGATGCCCTGCTCCTCGGGCAGCGTGACGCAGGACTGGCCGATCGCGTCGGCGCGCACCACCTGCCTTGTCCGCGTGTTGAAGACCAGGTAGCGGTACGCCTTCTCGCGGAACGGCAGCACCTTGAGCAGGATCAGCGCGCCGATGCGGGCGTAGTGGAATTCCGCGTCGTCGAGCGACTGGGTCGGCTCCTCCACCGGCTCGGAGTAGATGCCCTGCCCCGTCTCGGTGTTGTTTTCCACCTTCACGGTGAGATCGCCGCCCACCGTCTCGATGAACACCTCGTCGAGGATGTTCACGTGCGGGTGCTTGCCCGAGACGAACTCGTCGCGGCCCGCGCGCCTCCACTCGAAGTCGTGCGTCGGCGGGTGCACCCAGTCACCTTCGCCGCGGTTGTCGAGGTAGGTGACGCGGCCCGAGGTGTCGACGCTGAAGCGCAACACCTTCACGTCTCGCTGCGTGAGCCCCGTCTGGAACACCGCCAGCAGCCGGGCCTCGGTTTTGACCAGCTGCGCGAGCCGCGCGTCCTTGTAGAACTTGAAGAGCTCCTCGAAGTCCTTCACGAAGCGGCGATCCTCGAGGAAACCACCGGCCTCGCTCTTCGGCACCTCCTCGAAGTTGAAGCTGCCGTCCTCGTTCCTCTCGAAGCGGTGGAGGCTGAAGACGTCGCCCACCGCCCGCTCCTGCTTGAGGCCCATGAAGACGTTGAAGCCCATGAGCAGGAACGGGCCGACGGGCACCAGGTCGCGCGGCACGCAGTTGTTCTCGGTGCGCACGCGATCGGTGCCCAGCACCGTCAGCTCCTGCCCACCGAACTCCTCGCGGCGGCGCGCGTTGAGCGCCTCGGCGCGTTCCCCGAGCGTCTGCGCGGTAGCCAGCAGCCGCTCGCGAAGGACTTCGTAGCTCCCGCCAGCGAGCGACGGGTCGGCTTCGTTCGACATGAGGGCTCCCGCCGCGCGCTACTTCTTCTGGCTGTCTTCGCTCTGGACCATCTTCGACAGCGCCGCGGCGACCGCCAGGTTCTGCGCGTCCTGGGTGAGGCCCGGCCGCGAGAGGATCTCCTTCAGGTCCTCCGGCAGGCTCCGGTTCCCTTCGAGGTAGGGCTTCAGCAGCGCGCGCAGCGAGTCGCCGTTGGTGACCGCCCCGTCGAAGCTGTGCGACAACGACACGGCCTTCACGAACTGGTCGAAGAACCGCCCGTCGCCACCGACGATGTTGAACTTCGCGTTGGTGAACGCGCGGGCCAGCACCTCGGCCTGGCTGGCGGCGATGTCCTTGCGGACGTGCAGCGACTCGAGCTCGACCTGCTTCTCCTTCTCGAGGCGCAGGCGGAACTCCTCGTGCTCCCTGGTGGCGCCCTGCAGCTTCGCCATCGCCTGGGCCTTCTCGGCGAGGCCCCTCGCCTCGGCGAGCAGCTTCTCCTGCACCCCCACCGCCTCGGCCATCAGCCTCGCGCGGATCGCCTCGGCCTCGGCGATGCCCTTCTGCTGGTTGCCCTCCGCCTCCGCGAGCATCTTCAGCTTCAGCACGTTCGCCTCGGCGGTGCCCAGCTTCTCGGTGGCGCTCGCGTCCGCCTCCTTCACTCGGACGTTCGCCATGCCCTGCTTCTCCTGGGCGAGCGCGGTGGCCTCGAGCACCTTCGCCTTCGCGAGGCCCTCGGCGGCGACCTCGGCCTGCGTCCCCTCCGCCTCGCGCATGCGGGCGCGGGCGTGCTTGTCTGCGGCCTCCAGCTCGGCGTCGACGGCGATCAACCGCACCTTCGCCTCGTGCTTGGCGACCTCTTCGGACGCCTCGGCGGCCCTCACGCGCTCGATGACCGACGCCTGCGCCGCGGCCTCGGCCTCGATGACGGCGGCTTCCTTCTTCCGCTGCGCCTCGGCGACGAGCCGAAGCTGCTTGATGTTCTCCTCTTCCGCCGCGACCTTCTTCTCGACCGAGATGCGCGTGGAGATCACGTCGGCGATCGCCTTGCGCTCGACCTCCAGCGCCTTTTCCTTGCCGATGCGCTGCAGCTCGACCTCGCGCTCGCGGTTGATCGCCTCGAGCGCCCGATCCCTGGCCACCCGCTCGGTCTCGATGCCGACGACGCGCTCGCGGTTCTTCTCCGCCACCTGCACCTGGCGCTGCTTGTTCTGCTCGTTGATCTGCTGCTCTTCCTCGGCCTTGATGCGGGCGAGCTCGGCCTTCAGGTGCTCCTCCTGCTTCACGCGCTCCGCCTCGGCCCACTCGCGCGCCTGGATCGTCTCGATCTCGCGCTTCTGCCTGGCGGCGGCCTCGGCGCGCTGCCGCTCGAGCGCGAAGACGGCCTCGTCGGCCTCGACGTTCTGCTTGGTGATCTGCTTGCGCTCGGCCTGCCGGAACTCGTTGGTCAGCACCGACTGCTGGGTAGTCAGCTCGGTGATCTTCCGAATGCCCTGCGCGTCGAGGATGTTCTCCTTGTCGAGCATCTCGATCGGCGTCTGCTCGAGGTAGTCGATCGCCGCGTCCTCGAGGTTGTAGCCGTTGAGATCCTTGCCGATGACCTGGACGATCTGGTCCTTGAAGAGGTCGCGCTCTTTGTAGAGATCCTCGAAGTTGAGCCGCTTGCCGACCGTCTTGAGGCCTTCGGAGAACTTCGCCTCGAAGAGCTCCTGCAGCGTGCGCAGATCGGAGGCGCGCTGGCAGCCGACGGACTGGGCCACCTTGAGCACGTCCTCCACCGTCTTGTTGACGCGGACGAAGAAGCTCACCTTGATGTCGGCGCGGATGTTGTCGGCGCAGATGAGGCCCTGCTTCCCGCGCCGGTCGATCTCGATGGTCTTCAGCGAGATGTCCATGACCTCGGCGCGGTGGATGATCGGCAGCACGATGGAGCCGGTGAAGGCCACCTTGGGCTCATTCTTCATGGTGTTGATGATCAGCACCTGGCCCTGGGCGACCTGTTTGTAGAAGCGGGCCAGCGCCACGCCGAAGCCGACCAGCAGGAAGAAGCCGAGGCCGATGGAGACGAGAACGGTGATGACTTCCGGAGACATGTGCGTGTGTACCTCCCCAACGAGGACGACGAAACGAAGTGCTCGCGCCTAGCGGCGCCTGACGCGCGTCGAGAGGACCGACGCGGCCCGCGTCGGGTCCTCCAGCGCCTGGATTTCCTCGGGCAACAGCCAGTCGATCGGCTCGATCTCGTAGGTGTCCTTCGACCGATCGAAGTCCACCAGCAGCGCCCGGTCACCCTTCTTGAGGCTGTTGGGCTTGCCGCACACGACCATCACGTTGATCCCCGCGCCGCCGTCGTCGACGACGGCCGTGCCAAAGCCCGCGTCCACCTTGCCACTGGTGATGGTGCAGATCTGTCCGAGCACGTCGCGGCGCCGCGCCGGGCGCGCCTGTGCCATCGCCTTGCCGAAGGGGCGGAGGAACGCGGCGCTGAGGAAGAAGCCCACCACCACCGAGGCGATAAGCACCACCGCCTTGTACGGCCAGCTCTCCGGGTGAAGAAACGCGACGCCCAGGGCCGCCAGCGTCCACGCCCCCAGCACCGTCGCGCTCGCCGTCACGGTGATGGGAATGCGCCCGATGCCCAGCAGCGCCAGGAAGCCCGCATCGTGTACGTCGGCCACCGCGTCACCCGCCGCGTCCGCCGCGCCCGCCGCCGCCGCCCCGGCACTCTCGGCGGCGCCGGCCAGCGCGTCTCCCGCCCCCTTCACCACGCCCGCTACGGCATCGCCCGCGCCCTTCACCGCGCCGGCCACGGCATCGCCAGCGCCCTTGAGCGCCCCGGCCGCGGCGTCGCCCGCGCCCTTCACGCCACCGGCGATCGCGTCCGCCGCGCCATCGGCCGCGTCGAACACCGCGCCCGTCACCAGCGCGAAGAGCCAATACAGGACGACCACCCCCAGCAGCACCGTCAGCGGCACCGTGGGGAAGGACAGGATGTTCTGAAGAAATCCCTCCATCGCCGTCGTGGACACCACCACGGAGCGCGCTGGGCAGGCAACGCAAACCGGAGCACGCCGGAGCCGATTTTTCGGCGGTTTTCGTGGATCGGCGCGGTCAACCTTGAGAGCTTTGGGGGCTCCTCTGCAGCGCGTGCAAAAGCACTCTTCAGCCCAGCGCGTCGTCCCGGCCGAGCGCCACGCGGACGCCTTCGTCGCAACGCACCCGCACCTGCCACGGGCGGCAGCAGACGGGACAGTCCTCGACGTAATCGGCGCCCTGCGCGTCCTCCGGCGCCACCGCGACCAGCACCGGCTCGCCGCAGTACGGACACGACGCCTGGTGCTCGAGTTCGAGGCCGGCCTCGCCCTCCACCGACGCGCGTCCGTCCTCGAACCAGCGCGGGCGGCGATCGGCGCGAAACGGCTCCCGCGTGGCCTCGAGGCTCGTCACCAGCGCCTCGCGGAGCGCGTCGACGTCGAGTTCGCCGACGGCGTCCGTCGTCTCGGCGAGGCGCTCCAGCGCGCGCAGCAGCAGGCGGTGCGCGCCCAGCTCGCGGCCATGCTGGTGGTGGTGCAGCGCCGCGGCCCACAGGACCAGAGCCTGCAGCACCAGCCGCTCGTCGCCCCGGGCGTGGCGCCAGCGCGCCTCCCAGGCTTCGTGCGCGGCGTGGTACCGGCCCGCTTCAAAGTCGCGGCGCCCGGCCAACAGCGACTGGTGGAAATCGCGGTTCATCGCCCTGAACGTAACGCGCGCGCCGAAAGCGCGCCGCCGTGCGTCGCCGACACCGTGAACGTGCACCGCCCGGTTCATGCGGTGTGCATGAATCCAAGGCCGGCGTGCACCGCCACCCCCGGGGCCTCGCGGGCCGGACAGCGTGCCACTCCGAGTCGCCAGGTCTCCCGGGCAGGTGCGCCCTGTCAGTACCCCAGCTGCGGTTGGCGGGGCTTGCCGGCCTTGTCGGGCACGAACGCGGGCGCGCGCTTGTCACCGTCGACGGTGAGCGAAACCTCGGACATGCCCTGCGCGACCTTCACCCCGGCGGTCACGGGCTTGCTGCTGAACTCGTGCCACGCCTCGATGACGTAGTTCCCTTCGGGCACGTTGTTGATCGTGAAGCGCCCGCTGGCGTCCGCCTGCGCGAACCACGGCGACGGCACCACGTACACGTAGCCGCTCATCGACGAGTGGATGTTGCACAAGAGGTTCACCGGGCCCGGCGTGCGGAAGATGAACTCCTTCGCCGCGCCGGACCTGTAGAGGCCCAGGTCGAAGTCGTTCGGCTTCGAAAGTGAGAAGACGTTGTGGAAGATCTCGTCGTCGTTGCGGAACTCCACCGTGGCGCCGACGGGTACGGCCAGCACGTGCGGCACGAAGCGCTTGTCCTTCTGCACCACCGCCTTCACGCGCGTGGCGCGCGGCTTCGGCGTGGGACCGTCGGCGCGCCTGAGCCACACCACGGCGCCGCCCGGTCCGTTGCCACCGCCGCCCATCACCACGCCCTTCACCGCGACGGCGCTGCGCCGGACCTCGCTGGCCGACTCCGGCTCCATCGGCGTCATCGTCACCTCCGGCTCGGAGGACGAGAGCGCCACGGGCAAGGGCGCCGCGGCCGCGCCACCGGCCCGATCGCGCGCCGCCTTCACCAGCGGCGTCACCAGCGACACGAGCTCCGGGGGCAGGTTGGGCACGCGCAAGAGCGCCTCCCACTTGTCGGCAGCGGCCGCGAAGTCGCCCTTGTCCTAGGCCACCTTGCCCGACGCCAGCAGGTTGAACTCGAGGTACTGCTTCTCGGCCATCGTCTTGAAGGCGAGATCCTCCGGCGTCTGCACCGCGAGGGGCAGCGGCATCTTCTCGCCCGGCCACTCGGGCGGCGGCGGCTCGGCGGGGGCCTTCGCCTTCGGCGCGGCGGCCAGCATGAGGCTCAACAGAAGCGCGTACATGTTCGTCACCAGGTCACCACGGCCGAGGCCGTAAAGACGTCGTTGTCCACCGTCGGGGCTCCGCCGAGCTCGTCGTTGAACAGCCCTTCGGCCTTCAACGCCAGCAGATCGTAGAGATCGATGCGCGCGCCCACGGTGAAGCGCTGCGTGCGCACGGTGACGTTGCCTTCGAAGGTCGCGTGCCGCCGATCGTACCGCCCGTACACCGTCAGGCCGGTCAGCACCGCGCTCTTCCACGGCAGCGTGTACGCGAGCCTCGCCCAGCCACCCCACACGTCGAAGCCCGAGGCCAACTCGGCGAGTCCCTGCCCGGTGAACTTCCCCGCATTGGGCCCGTGCTCGTCGACGAGGCGCAGGATCTCACCGGCCACCGAGAAGCCCGCGACGGTGAGCCGAGCGTCCGCGCCGAAGGCCATCTGCCGCGCTCCGGGCGAGCGCTGATCGTTTCGCGGCCCGTACAGCCCGCTCACGCCCACCTTCGCCTGCACGTGCTGCAGGTTGAGCTCGTAGCCCAGGCGGCCGGAGCCCACCGGCACGCCCATGAGGCTCGCGTCGATCGGTACCAGCGCCTCGATGCGCGTGCCGTGGTTGGTCGCCGCGATGTTGACGCTCACCGCCGACATCACCGAGGGGATCTGCACGCGGTAGAACGCCTTCGCGCCCAGTCCGTGCCCCGTGGTGTAGCGGGCGATGAGCGACGGGGTGATGCCGGTTCGCAGGTTCGCCTCGTTCTCGAGGTACTCGATGCCGAACACCGAGTCGAAGCGCCCCACGAAGAGTGCGAGTTCCTGCGAGGCGAACGGCGAGAGCCGCCCGAACGCCTGCTGCAGCTCGATCCGGGTCTGGTCGCCGGAGGGCGAGAAGCGCGGCATCAACTGCGCGCGGGCGAAGACGAAGAGAGGTACGCCGCGCGGCTGGAAGCGCACGTCGACGCTCGCGGTATTGAGGAGGAAGCCCGCGTTGCCACCCAACCCCACCGAGCGCGGGAGAAAGCCGTTGGTGAAGCGACCGCCGGACTCCGTCGACGCGACGTCGCCTCGCGAGTTGACCGCGGTGGCGAACGGGTCGACGCCGTAGTCCAGCGGCGCGCGCGTGTCGTTGGGCGCGAAGCTGGTGCCGTCGCCGGTGGCCTTCGCGAAGCCCACGTCGACGTAGCCCGTGAAGCGGAGCGCCTCGTGCGACTGCTCCTCGCTCGGCGTGTAGCCCGGGTTCACGTCGTCGACGTCGACGACCTCGACCTCCTCGATGAACTCCACGCCGGCGTCCGCTTCGCCCTGTGCGTAGGCGGCGAACGCGACGAGCAGCTGCGCGAGGCCCAGCACCCGCGCGCTCATCGCTGCGTCCTCCCGCCGACCTGCACGACGTCGATCGCCAGGGTCGTCTCGGTCCGGTGCACGAGCCCGCGGTTCAGCCGCTCGATGGCGCTCGCCGAATCGAGGAACGCGCAGCCCGAGAAGCCAGCGTCGGGCGCGAGGCACCGCGCGTCGGCGATCACCGCGCCGAGGCGAACGCGCGCCGAGGAGGGATCCACGTCCGGCGAGACCACCGCCACGCCGCGCGCCGCCAGGGCCGCCGCGAGCGCCGGGCGATCGCCTGGCACGAAGACGGCGCCCGATGCGGGGAGCTCGACGTCGGTCCGCCGCACGAAGGACGAACGAAAGGGATCCGGCGGCAGCACCGCGGGGATCGAGAGTATCGCCAGGCCGCCGTCGGCACCCCGCGAGGCGAACGTGTACAGCGGGGCCTCCACTGGCAGCTGGTCGGCCTCCAGAACGCGATCCTCCCCGCCGCCGAGGTAAGCCACCTCGTCGCCGTCGACCCACGCGCTGCTCGTCCCGAACTGGCGCACCGGCATCGCGCCGCCGTCCACGCCGACATCCGCGGCGAGCAGCCACGGGTGCACGGGGTCCGTCTCCCCCGCCGCGACCGCGGCTCCACCGTCCGCCGGGGCGATCGGGCAGAACAGCACCGACCCTTCCTGCGTCGGCAGGCGCGCCTCGAGAATCGCCGCGGCGCTCTTGAACGTGTCCTTCTTCGCGCCCGGCGCGAGGACGTACGTGCCGCGCCAGAACGGCGTGTAGAAGGTCGAGTCGACGCCCACCGGGAAGACGGACTGCGTGCCGGGCACCTGCGCCGACGGCGGGAAGCCCGGGAGGAACTCGCTGACCGCGATCCATGCGGGTTGCACCCACGGCGTCGGATGCTCCAGCCAGATCTCCGTGATGACGAAGGCCGCCGGCTGCCCGTCCGAGAAGGCGGGGAAGACCGTCAAGCCATAGCCCGGCCCCTGGCGCGTCTCGGCGGCGGCGTGCGGCGAGCTGCGGAACGGGATCGGCTCGCCCGTCAGCGTCACCAACTCGTTCGCGCGCCACCCGCCGAACTCGGCCATCGCCGGCGAGTTCGCCAGGAAGTCCTCGACCGTCCACGCCATCGCGTTGGGCCCTGCGGGCGGCGCACACGCCACCGTCACCAGGGCCAGAATCCCCCACCCGGCATGTCGTCTCATGCGCCCTCGCGGACCGCGAAACGGCCCTGCTCCTCGGCGAGCTCGTCCTTCAGTACCGTCTCCATCAAGAGCTTCAGGTCCGAGGCGCTGGCCACCTGTCCCGTCGCCGCCACCGCGCGCGCGAAATCGTCGGCGTCGAGGTAGCGCGCCTGCGGTTCGAACTGCAGCGCCTTGAGGATGAGGCTGGCGAGCGGCTCGCCCAACGCCTTCACCCGCGCCACGTCGCCCTCGCCGATCCCCTGCGCCGCCCGCGTGAGCAATTCGTAGCTGCTGCCCCCGGCGTACAGCGTCTCGCCGGTGGCCGCGTAGAAGAGCACCAGCCCCAGCGAGAAGAGGTCGCTGTGCAGGTCGAGCGGCAGGCCCCTGGCCTGCTCGGGCGACATGAAGAACAGGTTCCCCTTCACGATCCCCGTCTGCGTCCTGGTGAGCCGCTGCTCGCTCTTCACGATGCCGAAGTCGAGCAGCTTGAGCTCGCCACGCGCGGACAGCATCAGGTTGTTGGGCGACACGTCTCGGTGCACCAGGCCCAGCGCGCGGCCCGCGTCGTCCGTCTTCGAGTGGGCGTAGGCGAGCGCCTTGAGCGCCTCCTGGGCGATCGCCAGCACCAGCGGTGCCTCGAGCGCGCGCCCGCGCTTCTTCATCGACGCCTGCACCACCGCGTCGACGTCGCGCCCGAGAATGTACTCCTGCGCCATGTAGTAGCCTTCGGCGTCGCGGCCGAAGTCGAACACCGGCACCACGTTGGAGTGCACCAGCGACGCGCCGAGCCGCGCCTCGTCGATGAACTGGTTGACCAGCTCGGGCGTGCCCGCGAGCTCGGGCCGCAGCCGCTTCACCACGAAGAGACGGCGAAAGCCTTCCGCGCCGCGCACCACCGCCACCGACACCTGCGCCATGCCGCCCTGCCCCAGCGGCGCGAGCGTCTCGTAGCGGCTCTGCACCACCGACGCGCTCGTGGCGGCCAGCGCGTCGTCCACCGGCCCCTGGCGATCCGCGCCCGTCGCCGCCGCACCGGTGTTCAGCGGGATGTTCGGGTTCGAGATCTGCTGGCTGAGCCGCTGGAGCGCCTCCTGCTGCGCCTGCAGCTGCGCGGCCGTCTCGCGAAGCAGCCGCTCCTGCTCGCTCGAGCCGCCTTTGCGGAAGGTGACGATGAGGAGGACCAGCGCCAGCACGCCGGCGACGGCGAAGGCGATCAACCGGCTCCGTTGCCCCGCCGCGTCCGCGACCGCGAGGCGCGGCGCCGGGTCTCTCGCGACGACGAGTTGCAGGCCGGGCGCGAGCTCGCGCGTCGCGCAGCAGACCGCAGCGGCGCCGGGCGCGGGCTTGCCGGCCAGGAAGTCCTTCAGCGCGCCCTCGTGGGCCTCGGATCCCGCGATGACGGACGTCGCCGGCCCGACGATGCCGATCGCGGCGTTGAGCGCGCTCGCGTGCGCGGCGAGCGCCTTGGCCGTGATCGCCTGCTCCATGACGAGCACGTACTGCTGGTGCTGCGTCGCCGGCAGGTTGAGCCGCACCGCCGCGGCCATCTGCGCCACGCCCTTCACCAGCGAGAAGCCGGTCGCGCTCGTCGCCACCTCCGCCTTCTCGGCGAGCGCGATCAGCCGCTCGCGGGCCTCCGCCGGCACGTCGCCCACCACGGACCACCGCATGCCGCCGGAGCCGTCGTCGAGCGGCAGTTTGGCGACCAGCGTGTTGGTGCCCGTCGCGCGGAAGGCGGCCCACCACGACTCGACGGTGAGGATGTCCTCGATCGTGAGCGCCAGGGTCTGCGGGCCCTCGGGCTTCTCGAACTCCTCGGGTAGGAGCTGCGCGAGGGCCTGGTTCAGCCGCTCTCCGCCGGCGCTGGCCACGCGCTCGAGCGCGTCGCGATCCGCCGTCAGCTTCGCCTCCGCGAGCCCCAGCAGCTCCACCGCAGCGGCGCGCGCCTCGTCCTCGGCGCGGTTCCGTTCCGACGTCGCCAGCTGTGACGAGACGACCGCGGCCACGGTCAGGCACGCGATGGCGAGAACGCCCCCCAGGCTCTTCCGCGCGGCGTCGGACATCGGAGCCGCGCTTCCCACCCGCCCCGTCGCGGAGGTCAACGAATCAACAGGTGCGATGGGAACCGACACGAAGACCCGCCTCCGGCGCTGTTACGCCGGCGCGCACGGGCGCGTTTCACGTCTCAGGCGCGGGCGCGCAGCCCGAGGATCGCCCGGGCCTCGTCGGGCGTAGCCACCTCGCGGCCCGCGTCCCTCGCCACCTTCGCCAGCGCCTCGATGAGCTGCCCGTTGCTGGACGCCTTGGCGCCGTCCGGCAAGTAAAAGGTGTCCTCGAGGCCCGTGCGCAGGTCGCCGCCCAGTTCGGCGCAGGCCGCGTGCAACGCCCACACCTCCTGCCGGCCGATCCCAATCACCTGCCAGTGCGTGCCCGGCAGCATCTCCTCCATCAGCAGCGGCAGCCAGCTCGCCTTGTTCGGCATGCCCGACTCGACGCCCATCACCAGCGAGACGTGCGGCGGGTTCGGCACCATGCCCTTGCGCGCGAACAGCGCCACGCTGCGGAGGATGCCGGTGTCGAAGCACTCGCACTCGGGGACGATGCCGTGGGCCTTCATCACCTTCTCGAAGGCCTCGATCTTCTCGACCGGGTTGTCGAACAACATCGGCGGCCACGCCCACTCGTTGTTCGAGCGCAGCTTCAGGTAGTTGAGCGAGCCCGCGTTGAGCGCCGCCAGCTCGGGCTTCACGCGCTCGAGGCACGCGATCGGCCCGGAGAGATCAGGCCCCACCACCCCCGTCGACAGGTTGAGGATGAGGTCCGGCGCCTCGGCGCGGATCGCGTCGCAGATCGCCTGCGCCACGTCGGGATCCCACGACGGCAGCCGCCCCGCGCCGGGCTCCTGGTTGCGGAAGTGCACGTGCACGATCGCCGCGCCCGCGTCCCGCGCGCGCCGCGCCTCCTTCGCCATCTCCTCCGGCGTGACCGGCACGTGGTGCACCTGCGGGTCCGTCAGCACGCCCGTCAGCGCGCAGGTGATGACCGCCTTCTTCGTCGCCATCGTTCGCCTCCCTCGAGCCCCGTGTATCGCCACGCTTGATTCTCAAGTCAAAGGGAGACGGCGTCTCCGGCCGCGCGCTATGAGAGGCGCGGAGAAGATGGACCTGTTCGACCACGCGGCGGAGGAGGAGACGAAGGCGCAGGCGCCACTGGCCGAGCGCATGCGCCCGACGCGCCTCGAGGACTACGTCGGCCAGGAGCACCTCACCGGCGAAGGCCGGCTGTTGCGCAGGGCGATCGAGCTCGACCAGGTGCCGTCGATGATCTTCTGGGGGCCGCCGGGCACGGGGAAGACGACGCTGGCGCGGATCATCGCACAGGCGACGGGCGCGCACTTCACGTCGCTGTCCGCGGTGCTCGCCGGCGTGAAGGATCTGCGCGAGGCGGTCGCCGCAGCCGAGGAGCGCCGCAAGCTGAACCGCAAGCGCACCATCCTCTTCATCGACGAGATCCACCGGTTCAACAAGGCGCAGCAGGACGCGCTGTTGCCGCACGTCGAGAAGGGCACCGTCACGTTGCTGGGCGCCACCACCGAGAACCCGTCCTTCGAGGTGAACGCCGCGCTCCTGTCGCGGATGCGGGTGGTGACGCTGCGGGGGCTGGAGGAGGACGAGCTCAAAGGTCTCCTGCGCCGGGCGATCTCGGATCCGAGGGGGCTCGCGGGCACGGTGACGGTCGACGACGACGCGCTCGCCTTCATCTGTAACGTGGCCGGCGGTGACGCGCGGCGGGCGCTCACCGCGCTCGAGGTCGCGGCGCAGCACGGCGGCCCGCGCGTCGATCGCCGGGCCGCCGAGGAGGCGCTGCAGCAGCGCACGCTGCTCTACGACAAGGGCGGCGAAGAGCACTTCAACGTCGTGTCCGCCTTCATCAAGGCCATGCGCGGCTCGGATCCCGACGCCGCGGTGTACTGGATGGCGCGGATGATCGAGGCCGGGGAAGATCCCCGCTTCATCGTGCGCCGCATGGTGATCTTCGCCAGTGAGGACGTCGGCAACGCCGACCCGCGCGCGCTGCAGGTGGCCGTGGCGGCGCATCAGGCGGTGGAGCTGGTCGGCCTCCCCGAAGGCACCCTGCCCCTCACCCAGGCCGTCACCTACCTGGCCATGGCGCCCAAGTCGAACACCGCGCTGACGACCTACGCCAGGGCCCGCGAAGCGGTGATGACGCAGGGCCCCCTCCCGGTGCCCAACCACCTCCGCAACGCGCCCACGAGGCTGATGACGGCGCTGGGCTACGGCGCGGGCTACCAGTACCCCCACGACTTCGACGGGCACGTGGTGGCCGAGCACTACCTCCCCGAAGGCCTGCGCGGGCAGCGCTTCTTCGAGCCCTCCGACTCGGGCGAGGAGCGGGCGCACCGCGAGCGCATCGACGAGCTGCGCGCGCTGCGGGCGCCCAAAGAGCCCGGCGAGGACGGCTAGTCGCTGGCGTCAGGCGTCGGCGGCCGCGTCGTCCGCCCGCTTCATCGAGCGCCCGCCCACCTCGTACTGCTTGAGCAGCCGTCGGAAGTTCGAGCGATCGACGCCGGCGGCGCGCGCCGCCTCGGACACGTTGTTGCCCGACTTCTCCAGCAGCGCCGACAGGTACCGGCGCTCGAAGGCGCGCATCGCCAGCTTCTTCGCCTGCGCGTACGGCAGGTGCGCCAGGCTGGCCAGCTCCACCTCGCCGCTGCCCCGGTGCTTGGCGTTCTTCACCTCGGGCGGCAGCACCTCGAGCTCGATGACGGGCCCGGACGTCAGCACCACCGCGCGCTCGATGGCGTTCTCCAGCTCGCGCACGTTGCCGACCCACCGCGCGCAGGTCAACGCCTCGGTGGCCGCCGCGGAGAAGCCGGTCACCTGCTTGCCCGTCTTCGCGCAGAAGCGCGCCAGGAAGTGCTGCGCCAGCAAGGGGATGTCCTCGGGGCGGTCGCGCAGCGGCGGCAGATCGATGGTGATGACGTTGAGGCGGTAGAAGAGATCCTCGCGGAACCGGCCCTGCTCGCGCGCCTTCGCGAGGTCGACGTTCGTGGCGGCGATCACCCGCACGTCCACCTTCAAGTTCTCGTTCGAGCCGACGCGCCGCACCTCGCCCTCCTGCAGCACGCGCAACAGGCGCACCTGCATGGCCGGGCTCACGTCGCCGATCTCATCGAGGAAGATCGTGCCGCCGTCGGCTGCCTCGAACAGGCCCTTCTTGTTGCCGATGGCGCCGGTGAAGCTGCCCTTCACGTGCCCGAACAGCTCGCTCTCGAGCAGACTCTCGGTGAGCGCCGAGCAGTTCACCGCGACGAACGGCTTGTCCTTGCGCGGGCTGCGGAAGTGGATCGCCCGGGCCACCAGCTCCTTGCCGGTGCCGCTCTCGCCCTGGATCAGCACCGTCGCGCCGGAGAAGGCCACCGTCTCCACCAGGTCGAACACCGCGCGCATGCGCGGCGACTGCCCCACCAGCTCCTCGAAGGACGAGCGCGCCACCAGCGCCTCCTCGAGCACCCGGGTGCGATCGCGCAGCGACTTCTTCTCGACGGCCCGGCCGACCGCCAGCGACAGCACGTCGATGTTCTCGAAGGGCTTGGTGAGGTAGTCGTACGCGCCCGCTTTCACCGCCTCGACCGCCGTCTCGACGGTGGCGAACGCGGTCATCATGATCACCTCGACGTCCGGCCGCTCCTTCTTGAGCGTGCGCAGCAGATCCATGCCCGAAAGGTTCGGCATCTTGATGTCGAGGCAGGCCACGTCGATCGACGGGTCCTTCATCGCCGCGAGCGCCTCGACCGCGTCGTCGATCGCCACCACCGAGTAGCCGACGCGCTGGAGGATCTCGCTCGCCGCGCGCAGCACGATCTTGTCGTCGTCCACCACGAGGATGCGCGCCTTCTTCTTCGTCTCGTTCTTCATGGCGTAGTGGCTCCCTCGCCCGCTCGGTTGCGCGGGAAGTGGACCGTGAAGGTGCTGCCTTCGCCCACGGTCGAGGCGACGGTGAAGTGGCCGCCGTGGTCGGCGACGATGCGGTAGGCGATCGCGAGCCCCAGCCCGGTGCCTTCGCCCGGCGGCTTGGTGGTGAAGTGGGGCTCGAAGATCCGCGAGCGCAGCTCCGCGGGGATCCCGCAGCCCGTGTCCTGCACCGAGAAGAAGACGTGCCCGTCCTCGGCGCCCGAGGCGATCGTGATTCGCCCCTGCTGGTCGGGCAGCGCCTGCAGCGCGTTGTGCAACAGGTTCAGCACCACCTGCCCCAGCTGTGCCGCGTCGGCGTGGACGAGCAGGCCCGGCTGCAGCTTCGACTCCACCCTCACCCGGGGGTGCTTGCGCGTCTGGGCGCTGAACAGCAACACCGCGTCCTCCACGCAGCGCGAGAGGTCCACCTCGCGGCGGTCGTCGGCGCGCGGCTGCCGGCTGAATTTGAGCAGGCTCTCGACGATGCGCTTGCAGCGCAGCGCGCTCTCCTCGATGAGCCCCAGCGACTCGAGATCGCTGGCCGTCCGCCCCGGCTCCCGCTTCATCAGCTGCGAGAACGCGAGGATGCCGCCGAGCGGGTTGTTGATCTCGTGCGCGACGCCGCCCGCGAGGTTGCCGATGGCGATCATCTTCTCGCTCTCGACCAGCCGGCGGGTGAACTGCCGCTCGTCCGTCACGTCGCGGTAGATGCACACGGCCACCGGCTCGTCGCCCATCGGGAAGGCCTGCGCGACGAAGATCCGCCCGCGGTGCTCCAGCTCGGACGAGCGCGGCTCCGCGAGGTCGTCGTGCAACGGGCAGCCGTCGCAGCGCGAGCCCCGATCGAACAGGTACTCGTGGCACTTCGGCTTCCCCTCGATGGACTGCAGCGTCCGCCCGCCGAGCGCCGCCGCCGCCCGGTTCGCCCGGCGGATCACCAGCCCGTCCTCGACGATCGCCATCGGCGTCTCGATCGCGTCGAAGGACAGCTCCCAGTCCCGCTTCGCCCGCGACAGCATCCGCGTGCGCTGCTGCACCCGCGCCTCGAGCTCCGCGTTCAGCACCCGCAGCTCCGCGTTCTGCGCCTGCGTCAGCTTCAGCAACCGGTCGTTCTCGTGGCTCACCCGGTGCTGCTCGAAGGCGCTCTGCACCGTCAGCACCAGCTGCGCGTCGTTCCACGGCTTGCTGATGAAGCGGAAGATCTCCGAGCGGTTGATCGCCTCCTCGAGCGCCTGGTGGTCGGCGTTGCCCGTCAACAAGATGCGCTGGGTGTGCGGCAGGCGGACCTTGACCTCTGACAAAAGCTCCACCCCGCTCCTGCCCGGCATGCGAAAGTCGCTCACCACCACATCGGGCTCGAACGTCGGCAGCAGCGCCAGCGCTGACTCGGTGTTGGGCGCCGTCTGGATCTCCCAGCCGCCGTGCCGCAGCACGCGCCGGAGCGAACGGAGGATGTTCTCCTCGTCGTCGACGAGGAGGAGCCGCCCCCGCCGGGCCGTCATGCTCCCTTCCTCTGCCATCGCCGTCTCCATCGCGCGGTGGGTCGTCCTAGCAACCGCACGGCCAGCCGCCGGCCACTCCAAGACCGAGTCGTTTCAGCGGGTTCAATTCTCGTTCCCCAGCGCCGAGGTGTCACAACGGACCCGGCTCCCGATTTGAGGTCCGAGTTGACCCGGGTCGCAAGGCCTCAGGAGGCGAGGGCGGCGGGCTGGTACAGGTGGATGCGATTCCGCCCTTCGTTCTTCGCCCGGTAGAGGGCCTGGTCGGCGGTGCGCACGAGGTGTTCGGGGCCGGTGACGGCCCGCCCCGGGTAGCAGGAGACGCCGAAGGACGCGGTGACCTCAACGCGCTGATCGGGCCCGAGGCGGAGGCGCCGGACCTCGGCGCTCATGCGCTCGGCCACGGTGAGCGCGCCGCCGAGGTGCGTTTGGGGCAAGAGCACGGCGAACTCCTCGCCACCGTAGCGGGCGAGGAAGTCCGTCTCGCGCACGGCGCGGCGCAGGCAGTCGGCGAAGGTGCGGAGCACCTCGTCGCCGAACTGGTGGCCGTATTCGTCGTTGAGCGCCTTGAAGTGATCGACGTCGAGGAGGATCAGCGACAGTGGATCGTCGTAGCGCTGCGCGCGGCGGAACTCCTCGTGCAGCCGCTCCTGGAAGTGACGGTGGTTGGCGAGGCGGGTCAGCCCGTCGGTGACGCTCAGCTCCTTCAGGCGCGCGACGTCGGCCAACAGCGCCTGCTCGTGGCGCCGCGCGTCCAGCCGGCGGCGCAGCCGGGCGGCGATCTCGGCGGCCGGCAGGTCGGGCGCCACGACGTCGTCCGCGCCGGCGTCGAGCAGCTCCGCCCGCACGAAGGCGTCGCCCGACGTCAGCATCACCACGGGCGTCCGGCCGTTCCCTTCGCGCAGCGCCTCCAACACCCCCCGCCCGCTCTCACCGGCGAGCTCGAGCTCAACCACCGCGAGCTCGCAGGGCTGGTCGACGAGCTGTTGCAGGGCGTCGGTGACGGCGGTGGACGTGAGGACGTGCGCCCCCAGCGCCTCGAGCAGGGCGCGCAGCGGCTCCGCGTCCCGGGAAGGCGCCTGGACCAGCAACGCTGTCCACCGATCCCCCATGCGGAGCCCTGCATAGTGCCATTCCCGGCCCCGCACCACATGGCTCGCGTGCGCGCTTGGTCGCGCCCTGGGCCTGTGCGACAAGCCCCGACTGACATGATCCGCCTCGTCATCAACGCCGACGATCTGGGCCTGCACCCGCGCATCGACGAAGGCATCTTCCGTGCGAACGCCGAGGGAGTGGTGACCTCCGCCTCGCTGCTCGCGACCGGGCCAACGGCACCTGAAGCCGTGCGCCGCGCGCGCCGGCAGAAGCTGGCCCTGGGCCTTCACCTGAGCCTCACCACCCACCTGACCCCGGCCGCGCCCGCGCGGGACGTCCGCTGGCTCGCGCCCGGCGGCCGCTTCCGGAAGAACTGGGCGGAGCTGTCCGCGGCGTGGCTGTCGCGGCTCGTCCCCGCCGAGGAGGTGGTGCTCGAGCTGCGCGCGCAGGTGCGCCGGGCGCGCGAGCTGGGCGCGGACATCGATCACCTCGACACGCACCAGAACTTCCACCTGCTGCCGGGCATGACGTCGATCGTCGAGGTGCTGGCGGCCGAGTTGAAGCTGCCCATGCGCTGGCCGGTGTCGCGGCCCAGCCCCCGCTGGCTGGTGCACCCGCGCTCGGGCCTCAAGGCGGCGGTGCTGACGGGCCTCGCCGGCTTCAAGCAGCCGCGCGGCGTCACCCGCGTGCGGGCGCACGGCATCTTCGAGTCGGGCCGGCTGAACGAGCGCCGGCTCTTGCGCCTCATCGAGCGCCTCACGCCCGGCGACCACGAGATCGTCACCCACCCGGGTATGGATCCCGTGGTGATCCCCCAGGAGCCGGGCTGGCGCTACGACTGGGAGCAGGAGCTGACCGCCGTCACCAGCGTGAAGGTCCGCCAGGCGCTCGAGGCGCGCGGCGTCACGCTCTGCACGTACGGCGCGTTCGCCTGAAGCGCCCGCTCCCCGGGAGGGAGAGCGGGCCCGCCGCGCGCGTCAGTTGATCGTCGGCTCGCAGGTGCAGGTCGCGACGTTGCAGCTGAGGCCCGCGCCGCAGCCGCCGCAATTCGCCGGGCACACGCAGGACTTCTGGTTGGGGTCGCACACCAGCGGCGCCACGCAGGTCGAGCCGCAGGGGTCACCGCCCGGATCCGGCGAGCCGTCGTTCCAGTACTTGTACGAGACGGCCACCTGCACGCCCGCCGCCGACGGGATGCAGTTGCCGAAGAAGACGATGCGCCGCGTGGCGGGGTCGATGTCCCAGCCGTTGGTGCGATCGCGCGGCACGTCGGCGGCGTTGCAGGCGCCGCGCGTGGAGGCCACGGCGACCTTGATCGTCGCGGAGATCGGCGGGCGCTGCAGCTGCGTGCCCGTACCGCCGATGACCGCCGAGAGGATCGCGTCGATGGTGTTCGCCTGCTGCTGACGCTCCGACGCGCTCGGGTTGGTCGGCTTGAAGACCTGGATGTTGCCGACGACGCCGCCGGTGAGGCGGATCAGCGTGTGGTACTTGCCGGGGTTCGTCTCGGCGCTGTCATCGCAGGCCTGGCCTTCGGGGCAGAGGATGCCGTGGGCCACCGCGCGCTGACCGGGGAACTTCTGGTTGAAGTACGCCACCATCTGCTGTGGCGTCGTGCTCGACTGCTCGAGGGTGTCGGTGAGGAAGATGAAGTGCGCCTGCGCGTCGCTGCGGAAGGGCCCCACGTTCGTCGACCCGGTGCGATCGACGAAGGACTGGATGCCCGAGAAGCCGCGCTCGCTGCCGCTCCCGTTCGTCCCGAAGTTCGAGAACCACCCCTGCATGGTGGCGACGTCCGTCGTCCAGTCCTGGTACGAGCCGTCGTAGGCGCTGGGGTACCAGCCCGTGGTGACCGCCGCCGCGCGCCAGTCGAGCCCCGCGTTCGGGAGCCGGCTGCCGAACAGCGCGCCCGCCGCGGCCGTCGCGGCCTGGGAGCTCGCCATGGAGCAGCTGTCGTCCACCACCCAGAGGAAGTCGACCTTCTGGTTCACCGTGGCGGCGAACACCTCGCACTGCGTGTTGGCGTAGTCGCCCACCTGCGCGAGCGCCGTGCCGCCGGCGGCGTCGTCCACCTGGAAGACGGCCTGGCCGGTGTAGAGGGAGGCCGGGACGAGCGCGATGACGACGACCGCGCGCGTGTTCGCGCGGCGCACATACTCGGCGACCACCTTGAACGGGCCGGTGACGCCGCCCATGCCGGACAACAGGCCGGTGGCGTTCATGCCGAGGTAGTTCTGCGCGATCGCGTTCACGCGCGCCTTCACGTCCTGGTTGCCGCTCACGTCGTAGACGGCGCGCACGCTGCCGGTGAAGCCGTCCCACGTGGTGAAGGTCTGCGTGAGCGGCGCCGAGACGCCGCCGATCTTCCCGCGGCCGTCTGCCTCCTCGGCGGTGGCGTCGTTGCCGGCAGGCGTCTTGGACACGGCGATGCCGGCGACCTTGCTGGTCGGGTCGAAGAAGGCGAAGCCGCGCTCTCCCGTGGAGTCGGACAGGCGGGAGAGCTCGCTGAAGGCCGGCGCCAGCGCGATCTGCACGTCGGGCAGGCCCGCGACGTGGAAGTTGATCGGCCGCAGGTTGACGGTCGCACACGCCTGCTGCGCCACGCCGGTCCCGTCGCCCATGTTGTTGGGGTCGAGCTCGCCGGGGTTCACCTGCCCGTTGTGGTTGGTGTCCTCGGCGCCGTCCTGGATTCCGTCGCCGTCGGTGTCCGGGCCACAGGCGTTGGTGCGCGTCGCGGGATCCGAGTCGAAGGTGGAGGCCGTGTACATGCAGCCCATCGGATCGGCGCCCGTCGGCAAGAGGCCGCTTTCCACGCCGTCGGGCAGGCCGTCGCCGTCGGTGTCACGGAGGGTCGGGCTGGTCGCGCAGCCCGCCGCCATGTCCAGTTCCTCCTTGTCGGAGTAGCCGTCGCAGTCGGTGTCCTTCTTCAGCGGGTTCGTCTCGGTGCCGTCCACGCGGCCGTTCTTGTCCGTGTCCTCCTGGCCATCGGACAGGCCGTCGCCGTCGGTGTCGGCCACGGTGGGGTTCGTCTTGGAGTTGGGCTGCGCGTCGGGCACGAAGCGCGCGCCGCACGTGGTGGCCGCGACCGTCGTCGTCTTGCCCATCTCCACGCCGTCGCTCACGCCGTCGCCGTCGGAGTCGGAGTTGCAGGGATCGGTGTGCGCGTTGTTGCCGTAGTCGGTGCCGTACTCCTCGAGGTCCGAGAGGCCGTCGCAGTCGGTGTCGCGGTTGGCGTTGTCCACAGCCATGGGATCGCACCCGGTGACGATGGTGCCGCCGCCGCCGCCGGAGCCGCCGCCCGACCCGCCACCGGAGCCGCCGCCGCTGCCGCCGCCCGAGCCACCGCCCGTCGAGCCGCCACGGCACTCGCCCTGCGAGCAGATCTGCCCGACGTCACACTCGTCCGAAGTCGTGCACTTCTTGACGGGCGCCCCGCAACTGCACGACGCAAGGAAGGCGCTCGAGAGCGCCAGCACGATGATTCGCTTCATGTTCGAGGTGTCCTCCAGGACGGTCGTCTTCAGGCCCCAGAAAGCTGGCGGCCCCCCTTGAGTGGCGCGCATCCTACACGCAGCGGGCCCCCGAACGCACACACCCGCGTCACCGCGGAGATCTCGATGCTTCCGCGGCACGGACCGTCGTGTGGGCCCGAATCGTACCCGGCCGGTCAGTAGAACCGGCGGCCGGCCTTGACGTACTCGATGAGCAGCGGCGCGGGGGTGAAGCGCTTGCCGAAGCGCTCCTGGTAGTGCTCGGTGCGCTCGAGGATCTTCCCGAGGCCCTGGGCGTCGACGTAGCGGAACGGCCCGCCGAGGAACGGCGGGAAGCCCAGGCCGAAGATGGCGCCGATGTCGCCGTCGCGCGGGCTGCGGAGGATGCCTTCGCCGAGGCAGCGGACGGCCTCGTTGACGAACTGGAGCACGCAGCGCTCGGCCATCTCGTAGCGGTCGAGGCGCTTGCGGTCCTTCCCGTGCGGCAGGAGCGCGTAGACGGACTGGTCGACTTCCTTCTTCTTCGGATCGTCGTACGTGTAGAAGCCCTTCTTCGCCTTTCGGCCGAGCCGCCCGTCCTTCACCAGCGCGTCGGTGGTGTCGGGGGCGATCATCCGGTCGCCGAAGGCGTCGTGCATGATCTTCCCGACCTTCGCCGCGACGTCGATCCCGACCTCGTCGAGCAGGGTGATGGGGCCGACGGGGAAGCCAAAGTCGACCAGCGCGCGATCGAGCTCGGCGATGTCGGCGCCCTCGGCGAGCAGGTACGCGGCCTCGTTCATGTACGGCGCGAGGATGCGCGAGGTGTAGAAGCCGACGCCGTCGTTGACGACGATGACCGTCTTCCCCTGTTTCTTGCCGATCTCCACGCAGGTGGCCGTCACCCAGTCGGCGGTCCCCTTGTGGGTGATGATCTCCAACAGCGGCATCTTGTTGACCGGGCTGAAGTAGTGCATCCCGATGACCGTCTCGGGGCGCCGCGACGCCTCGGCGATCCGGGTGATCGGCAGGCTCGAGGTGTTCGACGCGAAGATCGTCTGCGGCCCGCACACCGCCTCGACGTCCTTCACCATCTGGTGCTTGAGCTTCAGGTCCTCGAAGACGGCCTCGATGACCACGTCACAGTGCTTGAAGCCGGAGTAGTCGGTGGTCGCGGAGACCAGCGCCATCTTCTTCTCGGCGTCGCGCCAGGTGAGCGAGCGCTTCTTCACGCGCTCGTCGTACAGGCCGCGCACGTGGGCGAGCGCGCGCCGGACGCCCTCGTCGTCCTTGTCCTTGATGCGCACTGGCACGTCCCCGATCGCCGACGCGACGTACGCGATGCCGGCGCCCATCAGGCCGCCGCCGAGGATTCCGATCTTGTTCACCGGTCGCGGCTTGACCGACGCGTCCTTCGTGCCGTTGTCCTTCTTGAGCGCGTTGGTGGCGAAGAAGATCTCCACCAGCCGCTTCGACACGTCGCTCATCACGAGCTCGCCGAACGCGGCGGCCTCCGCCTCGAGGCCGGCCTTCATCCCCTTCTCGAGGCCGACCCGCACCACGTCGAGCGCCTTCTCGGGCGCCGGGTACTTGCCGCGCGTCTTCTTGAGCAGCTGCTTGCGGGCCTGGTCGAAGAGCAGCTTGCGGCCGACGGGGTTTTCCTCGAGCGCGAGCTCGGCCCACGCCTCGCGATCGGTGAGCCCCTTGAGCATGCCGGCGAACGTCTTCTTGCCGGCGACGGCGGTCGCCAGCCCGCGGCTGCGCTCGAGCTTCAGCGTGCCGTTGGCGAGCTCGAGCGCCCGCTTCTTCGCCACGTCGAGGAGGATCGGCGGCGGCACCACCTCGTCGACCACGCCCAGCTTGAGCGCCTTCTTCGCCTTGAGCGTGCGGCCGGTGAGGATGAGATCGAGCGCCGCCTGGGCGCCGATGAGCCGCGGCAGCCGCTGCGTGCCGCCCGCGCCGGGGATGAGACCGAGCTGCACCTCGGGCAACCCGAGCGATGTCTTCGGGCTGTCGGTGGCGATGCGGTAGTCGCACGCCAGCGCCCACTCGAGGCCGCCGCCGAGGCACGCGCCGTTGATGGCCGCGACCACCGGCTTCTCGAAGGCGTCGAGCCGGTCGAAGCCGGCCTGGCCCTGCCGCGACAGGCCCGTCGCGTCGGCCGCCGACTTCACCGTCTGCAGGAAGTCGATCTTCGCCCCGGCGATGAAGGTGTCCTTCTTGCCGGAGATGATGACGATCGCCCTGGCGGTCTGATCGCTGGCGGCCCTGGTCATCAGGCCTTCGAACTCGGCGGAGATCGACGGAGCGAGCGTGTTGACCGGCTCGCCTTCCATGTCGAAGGTGATCACCGCGACGCCGGTGTCGACCACGTACGAGAAGTTCTTCGAGGGCGTAGTCATGTTCAGCGCTCCAGGACGACGGCCGCGCCATTTCCACCCTGGGCGCAGACGGTGACGAGGGCGGTGCCGAGGCCGCGGCGCTTCAGCGCCCGGAGCACCTGGTGAATGATGCGCGCGCCGGTGGCCGCGAACGGGTGGCCCAGCGCGATCGAGCCGCCGTTGACGTTGAGGCGGCTGCGGTCGACCTCGCCCACCGGGCCCGGCCGGCCCAGCTTCTCGGCGAAGGACTTCGACGCCAGCGCCTGCAGGTTGGACGCGACCTGCACCGCGAAGGCCTCGTGCATGTCGACGAGGTCGATGTCCTTGAGCGACATGCCCGCGCGGTCGAGCGCGATCGGCGCGGCGTACGCGGGCCCCTGCAGCAGCTGCTCGCCCGGGTCCGTCGCGGCGAACGCGTGGCTCCTGATGAAGCCGAGCGGCTCGTAGCCCAGCGCCTTCGCCTTCTCCTCGCTCATGAGCAGGAGCGCGGCGGCGCCGTCGGTGAGCGGCGACGCGTTGCCGGCGGTCACCGTGCCGTACTTGCGGTCGAACACGGGCTTGAGCGCCGACAGCGCGTCGAGCGAGGCGTCTTCGCGCACGATGTTGTCGGTGGTGGCGGTGACCTCGTAGCGGGGCGGCACCGGCACGTGCATCACCTCGTCGGCGAACAGGCCCTGTTTCCAGGCGCGCGCGGCGTTTTGGTGCGACGCGAGCGCGATCTCGTCCTGCTCGCGCCGGGAGATGCCGTTCTCCTTGGCCATCTTCTCGGCGGAGTCGCCCATCGACATGCCCGTCGTGTACTCGGCGATCGCCGGCGGCACGGGCACCAGGTCCTTCGCCTTGATCTTCTGGAAGGGCTTCAGCTTCGCCGGCAGGCTCTTCGCCTTCGAGGCGCTCACCAGGGCCTGCGCGAGCGGCCGGCTGGTGAAGAGCGGCGGGTCGGACATCGACTCGGTGCCGCCGGTGATGGCGACGTCGGCGTTTCCCAGCGCGATCTCGTTCGCCGCCGCGACCATCGACTGGATCGACGTGGCGCACGCGCGCATCACCGTGTGGGCCTCGACCCGCCGCGGCAGACCCGTGAGGAGGACGATCTCCCGCGCGACCGACGGCGCCGTCAGCGTGGGGATCACCTGGCCGAAGACGAGCAGGTCGAGCACCTTCGGATCGAGCTCCGTCCGCTGAACCAGCTCCTGCACGACGATGCGCCCGAGATCGAGCGCGGAGAGCTCATTGAAGACCGTGTTCGCCTTCACGAACGGGGTCCGCAGGCCGCCCACGATCGCGACCCGCCGCACGCCATTCGTCGCTGCCTTCGCCTTCGCCATACGTGGCCTCCTCGAAGTGACGACTCGCGGAAGGCTTGTAGAGAGGATTGATTTCAGGGTCAAACCAAATGACGCAGCGCGTCTTCGGAACTCAGCCGCGCGGCGCAACCGACACGTGGAGCGGCGAGTTCCCGTCGGGCACCAGCAGCAGCCGGTTGGCGCCGGGCTCCCAGCGCACGCCGCCGATGTCGCGGGTGAGGCGCTTGAACTCGAAGACGCCGCCGACGGGGAGTTGCAGCGTCGCGGGCAGGCGGACGCTCTTGTCGGGGCGAAAGTCGCCCAGCTCCGGGCCGGAGCCGACGACGTAGCCCTCGCCATCGAACGTCACCGGGCGCGTCAGCTCGCCTTTCGACAGCACCTGCGCCTTCTTCGCCAGCGCGGAGAAGTCGCCGGCCACCGTGCGCACCGTCACGCCCGGGGGCACCGGCTCGACGTCGGGCCTGGCCTGCCCTTCCAGCAGCGCCGCCGTCCGCCGGGAACCCGAGTGATTCACGTAGACGACCGTCGCCTCGGTGGCCGTCACGCGCGCCGTCACCAGCGTCTGCTCGGTGGCCTCGAGGATCAGCGTGGCGCTGGCGCGCAGCGACGGCCGATCCCGCCGGGCCCTGAGCCACGTCGAGATGAGCCCGCGGAAGGGGTGCTGGACGAAGCGCATCGACTTGCGGTTGAAAGGCTCCTTCTCGCCGTCGAGGCCGACCTCGGTGCCCCAGCTCAGCGACGGCACGCCGCGCGCGGTGAGGAGGAACGTGAGCGCCTCGGTCACCTTCGCCGGCTCGTTCCCGCAGGCGCTCATCAGGCGCGGGAGATCGTGGTTGTCCACCAGCGTCACCAGCGACGACGGATCGGGGTACCGGCGGTCGTTGGTCAGCACCGCGGCCAGCTTCGCCGGGGCCTCGCCGCGGCAGAACACGTCGGCGATCGCGAAGCTCAGGGGGAAGTCGAACATCGCGGTGAAGCCGCCCCTGGTCCACGTGCGCGCGACCACCGACGGATCGCCGTCGAGGAGCTCGCCGAGCCGCAGGCGGCTCGAGATCCCGGGCTCGGCGTTGAAGCGGGCCCAGAATTCGAGCGGCACGTGCTTCACCGCGTCGAGGCGGAAGCCGTCAGGCCTCGCGATCTCGAAGCCACCTCCGCGTCGAGTCCACGAGGTACCGGTACACCTCGGGGTTCTCGGTCGCGAGGTCCGGCAGGCCGTGCACGTCGTACTCGACGAGCTGCTTCGGGTCCGTCCAGTCCGTCACGCCCCCGTTGCGGTGGAACCAGTCGGGGTGCGCGGTGAGCAGCGGCGCGTCGGGCCCGACGTGGTTGAGCACCAGGTCCAGCAAAAGCTTCATGCCGCGCTTGTCCAGCTCCGCGCGCAGCCGCCGCACCTGCGCCTCGTCGCCGAAGCGCGGCTCCACCTGGCCGAGCTCCCACGTCCAGTAGCCGTGGAAGGCGCCGTAGCCATGCCACGGCGCGGTGCGCATGCGGGAGATGGGCGACAGCCACACCGTGTCCACGCCCAGCGCCTCGATCCAGTCGAGCCGCTCGATGAGCCCCGCGAGGTCGCCGCCGTGAAAGGCCTGCGGATCGTCCGGGTTCGCGTCGCCGTCATTTGCCCGATCGCCGTTGGCGAAGCGATCGACCATGACGAAGTACACCGCGCGCGGCATGAAGGGCGCCGAGGACGCGGTGGTGGAGGTCGGGGACGCGGCGTTCCCCTGCGGCGACTTCTCGAGCTCGCGCGCGCCCGCGAGCAGCCCGTCCATCAGCACGCCCGCGCGCGTGGCGACGTCCGGCGCGGCCTGGGCGATCGCCTCCTTCTGCCGCTCGTGGTCGTACAGGAGCACCACCGGCAGCTCGAAGGGGTCGCGCGCCGTCGCTCCGCCGATGCGCTGCGCGGTGAGGTTGGTGCCCACCTCCCAGCGGTAGCGCCCGTCGAGCTGCGAGAAGAACGTCACCCGCTGCTCCACCAGCATCACGAAGGGCGCGTCACCGGCGGCCCTCTTGACGCCCTCGAGGCGCGCGTCGGTGAGCAGCTGCCCGCCCAGCACGTCCAGCGGCAGCTCCACCACCTCGAGGTTCCGCTCGTCGAGCGCCTTCGCCACCGCCTGCTTGAGCGCGTCCGGCGGCGACTCCACGCCGGTGGTCCGCGACGGGTCGACGACGTAGACGACGGCGACCTTCGCCCGCGCGGCGAGCCGCTGCTTCGGCACCTTCGGGATGCAGCCGGCGGCCACCACCGCCACCAGGAGCGCTGTCCACCACGTCGCGCGGCGCATCTAGAACCAACCCTCCGTCTCCAACGACACGAGGTGATGCCACGAGATCGTCCCCGTGGGCGTGAAGCTGTCGTACTGATCGAGCCGCTCCGCGAACGCGTTGCCGAACGCCGCGTGCTGCGTGGAGTACTGGAGGCCGTACAAGAGGCGAATCGACGGCCGCGTGTAGATGCCCTTCCCCGTCGGGTTCAGCACGATGCCCGTCTTGAGCTGCCAGGTGCGCCGCACCGCGGAGTCGCCGTACTCCAGCCCGCGCGAGTCCGGCAGGCCGCCGCTGCTCTCGAAGATCGAGTCGAAGTTCGAGCGGAACAGGTTGCCGTTCAGGCTGCGCTCCTCGGCGATCGCGTTCTCGAGGAGGATGTGCACCTCGCGCGTGAGGTACAGCTGCAGGCGCAGCACCGTGGACAGGTACGTGCGGTTCGACTCCGACGCGCGGATCGTGTCGGCGTCGTCGCGATCGGATCCGAAGAGCAGCGCCCAGGCCGCGTCGAGCCGCTCCGGGACGATCTGCACCTGCATCTCGTTGCCCACGCTGAGCGAGAAGCGATCGCGCGTCAGGTCCGCCGTGTACACCTCGACGCTCTGGCCCTGCCACGAGTCGACGTAGGACGTCTGCGGGTGGTGCCGCTGGAAGCGCGCGAACAGGTTGTTCCAGCGCAGCGGGCCCAGCTTGCCGAAGCCGAGGTAGCCGACCGCGCGGTACGAGAAGCTCGTCTGGCCCGACGGCGCCGGCAGCGGGAACTGGTCCACGCCGGCCAGCGGGTTCTCCTCGAGGAAATGCCGAAGCACCTCCTTCCGCGCGTAGTCCTCGTAGCGGACGCCGGGCGTCACGTACGACGAGTTGCGGTTTCCGGCGATGAACGGCTCCACCGCGAATTGCCCGCCACCGCCCAGCTCGACGTGGTCGCCGAGGCGCACTCGCACCGCGCCACCGGCGGTGAGCAACGGCACGTAGCGGGTGCCTTTGTTGAAGAAGCCCGAGTCGCCCACCGCGAGCAGCACGTCGACGCGGTCGCCGATGTAGCGCGCGGACAGGCCGATCGTGTCCTCGAGGATCTGCGCCGGGCGCATGTCGTAGAGGCCCAGGTCGCCGAAGAAGTACTGCAGCGTGCCCAACTGCCACACCAGCTTCGGCGCGAGGATGTTGCCGGCTCGCGCGTACAGCTGCGACAGGCGAAAGAAGGCGAAGCTGCCGTTGAACGGGTCCGCCGCGTTCACCGAACCACCCTCGACGCGGGCGTGGAGGCTGGCCCAGATGTCGTTGGTGCCCGGCGGCGCCTGCAGGAGATCGAGCTTCATCTCCAGCGCCGCGTAGGGCCCCTCGTTCATCAACCGGCCGTAGAGGTTCCAATAGCCGAGCCGGCCATTGCCGCCCTGGAAGTCCGGGCGCGCCATGACGCGGAAGTAGCCACCGGCGCTGAATCGGCTGTCGGGCGCCTGGGCCTGGGCCACCAGCGGGAAGAGCCCCGACACCGCCAGACACACGAGCAGAGAGCGCTTCACGGGAGCGCGACTTGTAGCACGCGCCCTGCGGGCCAGAGAGCCCTAGATGCGCTCGAAGCCGGTCCGCAGGCGGTTGACCGAGTCGGACAGCCGCGCGTCGGTCTGCTCGAAGCGGACACCCATGGCGTCCTTCGTCGCCCACATCACGCGGCCGAGGAGATCGATCGGCCCGTCGTGCGGGACCTCGAGGCGCACCGTCACCAGCGACATC
This sequence comes from Myxococcota bacterium, assembly GCA_040755835.1. Lineage (GTDB taxonomy): Bacteria > Myxococcota > Myxococcia > Myxococcales > Myxococcaceae > JADLDB01. Next base: position 104,106 of record JBFMAB010000100.1, on the reverse strand, counting down.
ACCGGCAGCGGAGCGGTGGTGGACAGGCCCACCCCGCACTCGGACACGTCCCTGGCGCGATCGCTCACGCGGAAGCCGTTGGTCTGCAGCCGGACGGGGAAGTCGACCGGAACCCGCGGGTGCCGGCGCTCCTGCGAATACCTCGCCCCCTTCACCACGAAGAACTCGACCGCTTGCATGGGCACCCCCCACGTTTCGGAAGCCTGAGCAGAGCTCGACGATCCCCCTTCAACGCCAGGATTGCAATGCGCGGTGCGCCAACGGGCTGGGGCGGACTGCGCGAGGGTTGACGGGCGGTTATGATTCCTGCGTGCTGCTCGTCCCCCGCACACGACAGGCACCGCGGCGACGGTGGGTGCTCCCCGTGGTGGCGCTCGTCCTCGCCGTCGGGGTGCACGCGACGCTGGTGGGGTTGATCGTCTTCTCCGCGCTCCTGGGATCGACCGGCGGCAGCGACCGCCCGGCGCCCAGCAAGCCCGTCACGCTGCGCGGCCTGTCCGCCGACCAGTGGGCGAAAAACCGTGGCAAGGACGCGCCGGCGGATCCGCGCTCGCCGCTCGCGAAGACGGACGTGCCGAAGCGGCCCGAAGCGAAGAAGCCCGAAGAGGCGCCGAAGGGCCAGATCGTCGACGTGGCGCCGGGCAACGGTGAGGTGGATGAGAGCGCGAAGTACGTCGCCGAGACGAACAACAAGGCGCAGAAGGAGACGCGCGCGAAGGAGCAGACGGCCTTCTACCGGAACGCCATGCCCCAGCGTACGGCGCCGCAGCGCATCGACGGCAACGGCACCGACGTCGCGGCGAAGGCGCAGCGCTCGGGCAACGACGGCCTGGGCGACGACGATCGCCCGCTGCGCGACACGCCACCGAAGTTGGCCCTCGAGGTGCCCGACGTCAAGAAGCAGCAGGAGGTCGCGCTCAAGCAGCCCCGCAGCGACGGCCCGGGCCTCCTGGTGGCGAACCGCGGCGAGGCCGAGGAGCTCAAGGGCAACTCGAACCGGCTCAACCTCTCGATGGGCGCGCCCAGCCCCGATGGCGAAGAGGCGTCGGCCGGCCGGCAGGGCCAGCCCGGCGCGCTGAACCTGCTCCCGTCGCCCGCGGTGGTGGACCAGATCACCGGCGCGGCGGCGAACGATCACCTGCAGGACGTGGAGGAAGGCGACGGCACCTACCTGTCCACCCGCGAGTGGAAGTACGCCAGCTTCTTCAACCGCGTGAAGCAGTCCGTCGGCCAGCAGTGGAACCCGGCGCAGCAGCTGCGCCTGCGCGACCCGACCGGCAACGTGTACGGCGGGCGCGATCGCTACACGCTGCTCAGCATCACCCTGGACGACCAGGGCCGGCTCAAGGACGCCTACGTCGAAAAGTCCTGCGGCCTCGACTTCCTCGATCTCGAGGCGGTGAAGGCCTTCGAGCGTGCCCAGCCCTTCCCCAATCCGCCCCCGGGCATCCTCGCGTCGGACGCCACGGTGCGCTTCCAGTTCGGCTTCTTCCTGGAAATGACTGGACGGCCGGGCATGCGGTTGTTCCGATCGGCCGACTGACGACGGCGGGTGGTGCCGCCCGAAGTCTCGAGGTGGCGGCGATGACGGACGCCCGGCAGGCCCGGCAGGAGCGCGCGGCGGAGCGCAACCGCGCCATTCGGATCGTGCTGTGGGCGGTCCTCGCGGCGAACTGGGTGGTGGCGGGCGCGAAGCTGGCGCTGGGCCTCGTCATCGACTCCACGGCGATGACCGCGGACGGCCTCCACTCCTTCATCGACGGGGGCTCCAACGTCATCGGCCTGGTGGCGATGCACTTCGCCTCGCAGCCGGCGGACCGCGAGCACCCGTACGGGCACCAGAAGTTCGAGGCGCTGGCCGCGCTGGCGATCGGCGTGATGATCGGCATGGGCGTGCTGGAGCTCGGCCGCATGGCGTGGAGCGCGATCGTCCACGGGGTGCACCCCACCGTGGGCCCCGAGGCGATCGCGGTGATGGTGGTGACGCTGGCGCTCAACCTCGCCGTGACGCGCGTCGAGCGTTCCTGGGGCGAAAAGCTGGGCAGTGCGCTGCTCCTGGCCGACGCCAAGCACACGCTGTCCGACGTCTTCGTCACCAGCGCGGTGATCGCCTCGCTGGTGCTGAGCTGGCTGGGCGTCGGCCGCGCCGACGGCGTCGTCGCGCTGGGCGTGCTGGTCTTCGTCGCGTGGACGGGGTGGACCATCATCAGCCAGGCGGTCGGCATCCTCGCCGACAGCGCGCGGATCGATCCCGCGAAGGTGTGCGACGTCGTGCAGGCGCTGCCGCACGTGCTGGCCGTGCGCGACGTGCGCAGCCGCGGCATGGAAGGCAGCGTGTACGTCGACCTGAAGATCGACGTCGACCCCGGCCTCTCGGTGGAGGACGCGCACCACGTCTCGGACGAGGTCGAAAAGGCCCTCACCCGCGCCTTCCCCGAGGTCGTGGACGTGGTGGTGCACGTCGAGCCTCAGGCCCGGTGAGCGTCAGTCTCGCGGCGTGCCCGCCGGGATCCGGATCTCGAAGGTCGAGCCCTTGCCGATCTTCGTCTTGCACGTCACCGAGCCGCCGTGCTCCTGGGCGATCTTCCGCACGATGGCGAGCCCCAGGCCCGTGCCGTGCTTCTTGCCCGAGCTCACGAAGGACTCGAACAGCCGATCGGCGATCTCCGGGGGAATGCCCGGCCCGTTGTCCTGCGCGCGGAAGACGAGCTCGTCGCCCTCGCGCTCCACGGACACCACGAAGCGGCCGCCGTCGGGCATCGCGTCGATCGCGTTGCGCGCGAGGTTGAAGATCGCCCGACGCAGCTTGGTCTCGTCGAAGCGCCCAAGGCCGGTGTAGCCCACGTTGACCTTGCACTCGATGTCGGTGCCGGCGAACTCCTGCTGGAGCTGCTCGGAGAGATCGTCCATGAAGACCTGCAGGTACACCTTGCGCAGGAAGACGGTGCGCTCGCCGCGCGCGAAGGCCAGCGTCTCCTGCTGCATCGCGGACACGTTCTCGAGCTGCGAGAGGATCGCCCGCGACATCTCGGCGCGCGTCTCGGCGTCGTTCTCGCTGGCCATCATCTCGGCGTAGCCGGCGATGACGGTGAGCGGCGTGCGCAGGTCGTGCAACACGCCCGCCATCAATTGGCCGATCGCCGCCAGCCGCGCCTTGCGCTCGGCCTCCTCGCGGGACTGCCGCAGCACCAGCGCTCGGCCCACCTGGCCCGCCAGCAGCACGGCGAGGCGCTCGTCGCCGGCGGTGAAGCCGTCCGGCTTGTTGAGCAACTCCAGCGCGCCCAGGATGCGGCCCTGCGCGGAGATCGGCACACACAGCACCGCCCCCACCGGGTAGCCCAGCTTCTTCGCCAGCCCGCGGTCGAAGTGCTCGCTCGCGTTCGCGTCGGCCACCCGCACCACCTGGCCCGAGGCCGCGACGAAGCCGGCGATGCCCTGCCCCGCCTTGAGCTTCACCGCCTTGAGCGCGTCACTCTTCTCGCCGCGCGCCGAGCGGAAGAAGAGGCTGTCCCGATCGTCCTCCACCAGCAGCACGCTGCCGGCCTTCGCGCCCGTCACCTCCGCCGCCCGCGCGAGGATGCGATCCAGCAGATCCTGCTGCGCGTCCGTGCCCGAGATCGCCTGCTCGATCTCGAACAGCACGTCGAGATCGTGCACCCGCCGGGCCAGCTCCCCGCCGCGGGCCTTCAGCTCCTCCACGAGCAGCACGTGGTCCAGCACCGCCGCCACCTGCGACGCGACGCCCTCCACCAGCGCGCGGTCCTCGGCGTTGAAGACGTCGATGCGGCGGTCGAGCACCTGCAGCACGCCCTGCACCTTGCCGCTCAGATGCTTGAGCGGCGTGGCGATCACCGAGCGGGTGCGGAAGCCCGTCTTCTTGTCGATCTCCGGGTTGAAGCGGATGTCGCTGTACGCGTCGCCCAGGAGCAGCGTCTTCCCGGTGCGGAAGACGTGCCCGGCGATGCCGAGGCCCGCGTCGAAGCGGATCTCCTTCACCGCGGTGCCCCGCACCATGCGCGACCAGAGCTCGCCGGTGGCCTCGTCGTACATGAACAACGTGGCCGCCTCGGCGCCCAGCAGGCCGGTGAGGCGCTCCATCACCGTCGCCAGGAGCGTCTCCACGTCGCGCGCGCGGCTGATCTCGGCGCCGATCTCGATGAGCGCCGCGAAGCGCTCGCCCTGCCGCGCCACCGAGCGCTCGAGCTCGGCCAGGTGGCTCGCCAACCCCGTCACCAGCGACCCGGGATCCGTCTTCAACGCGTTCCTCGCCATGCGCTCCCCAGCCCCCAGGGCCCGTCGTCAGTGCGCGTCCGCCCACGAGCGGCCGACGCCGACATCCACCACCAGCGGCACCTTCAGGGTCGCCACGTGGCTCATCACCTGCTTCGCCAACGCCGCGAGGCGCTGCGCCTCGCCCTCGGGCGCCTCGAACAACAGCTCGTCGTGCACCTGCAGCAGCATGCGCCCGGTGACGTCCTGCTCGGACAACGCGCGATCGAGCTGAAGCATGGCGCGCTTCACCAGGTCGGCCGCGGTGCCCTGGATCGGCATGTTGATCGCCGCGCGCTCGGCCGCCATGGCCACGCTGCGGTTGCGGGACGCGAGGTCGGGCATGTAGCGGCGCCGGCCGAACAGGCTCTCGACGTAGCCCGCGCGCTTCGCCTTCTCGATCGTCTCCTCGACGTAGCGGGCGATGCCGGGGAAGCGCGCGAAGTAGCGATCGATGATCGACTTCGCCTCCTCCCCGGGAATGTGGAGGCGCGTGGCCAGCCCGTGCGCCGACAGCCCGTAGGCGATGCCGTAATTCACCATCTTCGCGGCGCGGCGCTGGTCCTGGGTGACGTCGGCGAGCGCGACGCCGAACACCTCGGCGGCGGTGCGCGCGTGCACGTCGGCGTCCTCGGCGAAGGCGCGCACCAGCCCCTCGTCGCCCGAGATGTGCGCGAGGATCCGCAGCTCGACCTGGCTGTAGTCCGCCGACACCAGCACCCAGCCCGGCTGCGCCACGAAGGCCCGGCGGATCTGCTTCCCCAGCTCGGTGCGAATGGGGATGTTCTGCAGGTTCGGGTTCACCGAGGACAGGCGGCCGGTCGCCGCCGCGGCCTGGTGGAAGGTGGTGCGGATGCGCCCGTCGGCGCCGATCAACCGGGGCAGCGTGTCGAGGTAGGTGCTCTTCAGCTTGGCGACGTTCCGGTACTCCATGATCGCCCGCGGCAGCGGGTGCTCCTCGGCCAGCTTCTCGAGCACCTCGTGGTCGGTGGACGGGCCCGTCTTGCCCTTCTTGAGCACCGGCAGCTTCAAGTCCTCGTACAGCACCTGCGCCAGCTGCACCGGGGAGCCGACGTTGAACTCGCGGCCGGCGTGCTTGTACACGTCGGCCAGCAAGGCCTCGCACGACGCGTCCACCTGCTTCGAGATCTCCGCGAGCGCCGCGCGGTCGATCAGCACGCCGGCCGCCTCCATCTTCGCCAGCACCGGCACCAGCGGCAGCTCCAGCTCCCGCGCCAGCCCGGCGAGGCCCACGCCCTCTGCCTCGGTCCACAGCTCCGGCGCCAGGCGATTCACCGCGTCGGCGGCCGCCCCGAAGAAGGCCGCCCGCCGCGCCACCGGCACCTCCGCCAGCGCCGCCTTCCCCCGGCCCGACGCGCCGTCGGGCCAGGCCGGCAGCTCGGTGCGCAGCCGCTCGCGCGCCAGATCGGCCAGCGCGTGCTCCTTGCGCGACGGGTTCATCAGGTAGCTCAAGAGCTCGATGTCCGTCGCCAGACGCACGCCTTCGATGCCCACGCTGCGCAGCACGTGCAGCAGCACCTTGCCGTCGTGCGCCGCGACCTCCAGGCCCTCGCGCCGCACGGCCGGGCCCAGCACCTCGCGCACGACGTCCGCGCCCACGGCGGGCACGTCGACGTAGAAGCACGCGTCGCCGGCCACGACGCCCAGCCCCAGCAGCGACGCGGAGTGCGGCTCGCCCTCGAAGGCCGGCGCGAAGGCGCCCCGCCCCGCCTGCGCCAGTGCTCGCGCGAGCCGCTCCAGGCCCGCGCGGTCGGCCACCACGGTGGCCTCCTGGCGCAGCGGCGTCGGCGGCGGCGCGGGCATCTCGCCGATGAGGCGGAAGAACTCGAGCTCGGTGAAGAGCGCGCGCGCCTCGGCGGTGTGGATCGGCCGCACCGCCAGATCCTCCGGCTCCGCGTCGACCGGGAGATCGTGCCGGAAGCTGACGAGCTCGAGCGCGCGCAACAGCTGCTCGCGGTTCTCCTTGAGCGCCTCGCGCGTCTTCGGCTTCGCCACCTCGTCCACCCGCTCGAGCAGCGCCCGCACCGAGCCGAACTGCCGGAGCAGCTCCGCGGCCGTCTTCGGGCCGATCCCCGGCACCCTGGGGATGTTGTCGATCGGGTCGCCCACCAGCGCCTGGTAGTCGCGCAGCTGCGACGCCGTGACGCCATACTTCCCGAGTGCGTCAGCCTCGGTGATGGGCTTGTCCTTCACCGGGTCGAAGATGGCGACGTCGTCGGCCAGCAGCTGCAGGAGATCCTTGTCGCTGCCGATGATCTCCACGCGGAAACCCTTCGCCCGCGCCTTGTCCACCATGGTGGCGATGACGTCGTCCGCTTCCCAGCCGGCCACCTCGAGGATCGGCAGGTTCAGCACCTCCGCCACCCGGCGGATCAGCTCGAACTGCGTCACGAGGTCGGCCGGCGGCGCCTCGCGGTTGGCCTTGTACTGCGGATCGATCGCCAGGCGGCCCTTGCGGCTGTCGCGGTCGAAGCACAGCGCCAGGTACGCGGGCCGCCGCTCGCGAATCAGCTTGAGCAGCATGCGCGCGAAGCCCAGCACCGCGTGCGTCGGCACGCCCTTCGACGTCGTGAGCGGCGGCAGCGCGTGGTACGCGCGAAAGATGAAGCCCGACGCGTCCACCAGCGTGAGCGTCTTCGGCCCGGCGGGCTTCTCGGGCTCGGGCGGCGCCGGCGGCGGCTCCACCGGCACGGCCGGCTTCGGCCCGTCGTCCATCGAGAACAACTCGCCCTGGCGCGCGCCCATGGGGGACGCAGGTACCAAGAGGCTCCGCCAGTTACAACGGCGCTAGTTGCAGCCCTGCTCGGCCATGGCGGCCTCGGCCTGCTGCTTGTACGTGTCGCCGTCCACCGCGAAGTCGAGCACCTGCTGCAGCTGCGCGCAGTTCGTGGCCTGCTCGAAGGCGGTTCGCGCCCGCTGCGTGCAGACGTTGGTGAGCGCCTTGAGCAGGTCGATGTTGCCGCGGCTGAAGGACACGCCCAGCTTCCAGATGCGGCAGGCCTGGCGGAAGTCCTTGCGGTCGGCCAGCGTCTTGCCGCGCTGGTAGCAGTTCGACGACATGGTCTCGATGATCGTCCGGCGCACGAAGGACGGGGCGCGATCCAGCTCCCGGCGCTTGTCATCCTCGGTCATCTTCGCGGCGCGCTCGCCCAGCACCAGCTTCTCGTCCAGCGCCAGCGCCCGCCTGAACGGCTCCTCCGCCTTCTCCGGACGCTCGTTGGTCAGCTCGGTGACGCCGTTCTGGTAGAAGTTGATGACGTTGTTCACGTCGAGCAGCAGCGCGCGGGCCTCCTGGTGGTGCTCGGCCTTGCTCACGTTCTCCAGCACCTTCTGGATCGGCACCGGCGCCTCGTTGAACTTGCCGTCGAAGTAGAGCTCCATGCCACGGCCGAGCTCCTTCTCCTTGAAGCGCCTCGACAGCTCTTCCTTCACCTGAACGCGCGGGTCCTTCGGCGGCGGCGGGGGGCGGAACGCGGGGATCTCCGGGCACTGCCACATCGGCTCGCCGGGCTTCACCTTCTCGCGCGCCTTCAGGAAGTTGATGTACAGCGGATCCTTCGGGCGCCAGTCGTTCTTCCCCAAAGGCCCGTCCAGCTTCAGCGTGGTGAGCGCCGGCGGGTACAGCTCGCTCAGCTCCATCGTCTGGCAGGCGAGGCGCATGTAGACCTCGCACCGGCGGAACGCGTTCTCCCACTTCGCGTTGGTCGCGTACGTCTTGCAGTCGGCGGCGGCCTGCTTCTTCACCTCCGCCACCGGCTCCCGTGACGCCGACAGCGCACGCAGGAAGTACACCGGGCAGTCGGGCTTCACGCGCGCGTAGGCGTCGAGGGCTTCCTCGAGGCGGCCCGACGCACCCAGCTCCTTCGCCAGCGCCAGGTTCTCCTCGCACTGCTTCTCGACGCGGATCTTCTTGAGGAGCTGGTTCGCCTCCTCGTGGATCGGCTCGATCTCGATGATCTTGTCGCAGGCGGCCTGGGCGCGCGCCCAGTCAGGGCGGGCGCTCTCGGAGGACGAGTACTGCCGGCACTCGGCGAGCAGGGCCTCGATCTGCGCGGCCGGATCGTCCGCCACCACCGGGCCGCCCTTCCCGGGGCCCAGCGGCTCGATGCCGTGGTCCACCACCTCGGGCGGCGCGGTGAGCGCCTTCACCAGCACGAGCACGAACAACAGGCCCAGCACCGATCCGCCGATGATGAACAGCCGCTTCTTCTTCGGGTCCATCGGCGGGCTGGAGCTCTCCGCCGTCGGCATGTGGCGAAGGTCGTCGTCGTCGTCGCCGCCGCGGCTGCGCAGCGCACGGCTCGGCCGCTCAAGGGCGCCGCCCGTCTTCCGCACCGGCGATCGCGCACCCGACGGGCTGCCGGTCTCGAACATCAGCTCGACGATGCCGAACTGGATGATGTCACCGACGTTGAGGATGGTGTCCTCGGAGATCGGCGCGCCGTTCACGGTGGTGCCGTTGGCGCTGCCGAGATCGCGCACGACGACCTCCCGCCCGTTGACCACCAGCTCCGCGTGCCGCCGGCTGACCGAGTCGTCGTCCACCTGCAGGTCCACGCCCGGCACCCGGCCGACCAGCATCGTCCCCGACAGCGGGAACGTCTTGCCCGTCACCGCGCCGGTCAGCCCGCGCAGCTGCGGCCCGCTCGCGCGCTGCGGCCCCGGCCGCTTCGCGAGCGCCGAGCCGCCGCCCGGCTTCACCGCCGGCATCACCCGCGTCGACCGCGGCGCCCCCGCCTTGACCGGCTTGCCCTTCGCGGTGGTCGGCTCCTTCGACGACTTCCCCGCGCCCTTCGCCGCCTTCGGGAGTGGCTTCGAGCCCACCTTCAGCGAGATCTCGTAGTCGCCGATCACCACCTGGCTCTTCGACGACAGCTTGACGGCCCCCTCGATCCGCTCGCCGTCCACCCAGGTGCCGTTGGCGCTGCCGACGTCCTCCAGCATCACCTCGGCGCCGTCGACGAAGAAGCGGGCGTGGTTGCGCGACACGCCGCCCTCGGACAACACCAGGTCGTTGCCGTCGGCGCGGCCGACCGTCAGCTGGCCGGAGACGTCCTGCTCCTGCTGACTCCCGTCAGGGTTGCGGATGACCAGGGTGGGCATCGATTACTCCTCGCGGAAGATGCCCATGTTCACCGGGATGCCCCGGCGCTGGAGCTCGTCGTAGAAACGCGGCACGAAGCCCGTGGCGACGAAGCGCCCGCGCACCTTGCCCTCGTCGGTGAACCCTTCCTGCTTGAAGTAGAAAATGTCCTGGAGAGTGACGATGTCGACCTCCATGCCCGACACCTCGGTGACGTAGCTGACGCGGCGGCTGCCGTCGTTGAAGCGCGTCTGCTGGACGATGATGTGCACGGCGCTCGCGATCTGTTCGCGGATCGCCTTGATGGGCAGATCCATGCCCGCCATCATCACCATCGTCTCCAGGCGGGCCAGCCCGTCGCGCGGCGTGTTCGCGTGCAACGTGGTGAGCGAGCCGTCGTGACCGGTGTTCATCGCCTGCAGCATGTCGAGCGCCTCGCCCGAGCGACATTCGCCGACGACGATCCGGTCCGGCCTCATGCGCAGGCAGTTCTTCACGAGGTCGCGAATGGTGATCGCCCCCTTGCCTTCGAGGTTGGGCGGGCGTGACTCGAGCTGCACCCAGTGCTCCTGGTGCATCTGCAGCTCGGCGGCGTCCTCCACCGTCACGATGCGTTCGCCCTCGGGGATGAAGGAGCTGATCACGTTGAGCAGCGTCGTCTTGCCCGAGCCCGTGCCGCCGGAGATCACGATGTTCTTGTGCGCCTTCACGCACATCTCGAGGAACTCGGCGATCTGCGGCGTGATGGACTTGAACTTGATGAGATCCGCCACCTGCAGCTTGTCGCGCTTGAACTTGCGGATCGTGATGCAAGGCCCCTTCAGCGCCAGCGGCGGGATGATCGCGTTCACGCGCGATCCGTCCTTCAGGCGCGCGTCCACCAGCGGGCTGGACTCGTCGATGCGGCGGCCGATCGGCGCGACGATGCGCTCGATGACGCCCAGCACCGCCTGGTTCGACGAGAAGATCTTCTCGGACAGCCGCAGCTTGCCCTTCTTCTCGATGTAGATCTGGTTGGCGTGGTTCACCATGATCTCGCTGATGTCGTCGTCAGCGAGGAACGCCTCGAGCGGGCCGAGGCCGAGCGCCTCGTTCAGCACGTCGACCAGCAGCATCTCCTGGTCCACGTCCTCGGGGATCTCCCCGTCCGCGTCCATCTGCGCGAGGATGTCGCGGATCGCCTTCTCGGTGCGGCGCCACAGCTCCTCGTCGCCGAGCCGATCCATGTCGAGCCGGCGCAGGTCGAGGTATTCGATCAACCGATCGTGGATGTCCTTCTGCAGGTTGGCGTACGCCTCGACGCGCGGATCGACGTGGCGATCGCGCCGGCGCATCGCGTTCTGCAGCGAGGCCGGCATGTTCTTCCGGTCCTCCTCGGGCGGCGCCTCCTCCTCCTCGTACTCCTCCTCGGCCGGCTCCTCCTCGTATTCCTCCTCCTCCTCGCCCTCGTCGGCGGCCTCCTCCTCGTGCTCCTCTTCGCCTTCGCCCTCCTCGTCCGCGTACTCCTCCTGCTGCATGTCCTCCGGAGGCGCGTCGACGTTGAGAACGTAGTCGCCGATGTAGATCTTGTCGGTCGGCTTGACGACCTGCGGCGCGGCGATCTTCTTGCCGTTCACGAAGGTGCCGTTGGTCGACTTGAGATCGACCACGATGTACTTCCCGTCCTTGAGGACGAGCTTCGAGTGGTACTTGGAGACGTTGCCCTTCGCGAGGACGATGTCGTTGCCCGCCAGTCGGCCGATCGTCACCTCGTCCTTCTCGAAGAGCAGCTCCTGCGTCTCGCCACCCTTCTCGGCCATCGTGATGAAAAACATGCGTCCGACTGTAGCAGACGACTCAACCCGCCGGTTTGCGAAGAGAAAACCCCGCCGTCGGTCCAGTTGACCGAGCCGCGGGGCTCGTACTTCGACGCACATGGGGGCCGCGCACAGCGCGGCGGGGTCAGTCGAAGATGCCGAAGCTGACCTCGCTGCGGGCCTGCTTATAGCGGCTCTTCACGTCGTCGATGATCGTGCGGATCTTGTCGGAGTCCGGGTTCACGATGCGCGGCGTGACGAAGATGACGAGCTCGCGCTTGTTCGAGTCGAACGCGCGGTTCTTGAAGAGCTCGCCGATGATCGGAATGTGCCCGAGGCCGGGAAGCTTCGACACCGACTTCTGCTCGTCGTGCGCGAAGACGCCGGACAGGACGATCGTCTCGCCGTGACGCACGGTGACGTTCGTCTTCACCTTGCGCGAGCGGAAGCCGGGCACCGACGCGCCACCACCGGTGGAGACGGCGACCGACTGGTCGACCTCGGACACCTCGGCCTCGATCTCCGTCTGGATGTTGCCGTTGCGGTCAGCGGTGGGCCGCAGCCGCAGGATCACGCCGTACGGCTTGAACTCGACCGCGAACTGGTTGTTCGTGATGAGGGGGATCGGGATCTCTCCGCCGGCCAGGAACTCGGCCTTCTCACCCGACGCGCACACCAGCTTCGGCTGCGCCAACAGCCGCCCGTAGCCGTCGTTGTTCTGGAAGCCGAAGGCGAACTGCGAGGTGCCCCGGGCGCCCGAAGCCAGGTCGCCCTGCGCGAAGTTGCCGGGGAACAGCTCCTTGGTGATGTTGACCGTCGCCGTCGCGGTGCCCGAAATGTCGGTGGGGTACTTGATGCCGTAGCGGTCCTTCGACTCGCGCCGGATCTCCACGAACTGCACCTCGGACAGGATCATCCGCTTGATGCCGACGACGAGCAGGTTCTCGACCTTCTCGCCGATCGCCTTGGTGATGAGCTCGGCCTTCTGCAAATCCTGCTGCGACTCCACCGAGCCCTCGAGGAAGATCGTCGAGCCGACCACCGTGGCCTGAACGTTCTTCAGGCCAGCCTTCTGGAACGCGGCGTTCAGGTTCTGCGCGACGAGCTTCTTCGCGTTGGGCGCGATCTTCACGAAGCTCTTCACGTTCGGGTACAGGCCCACGACCTGATCGATGCGATCGGCGTCGGCCTGCGTGTACGCCTGACCGTCGAGGTAGATGCGGTCGCCCACCATGCGGACGTTGACGCCTTCGATCTCGCCGAGGAGCTTCTTGATCTCGCTGATGATCTCGTTCGGATCCTGGCGGCGCACGGACACGAGGTAGCTGACGCGCTGGCCCGACGTCTTCCAGATGAGCAGCGTCGTCTTGCCTTCCGACGCGCCGATGATGAGCAGCTGGTTGTTGCCGATCGTCTTCACGTCGGCGACCGCGGCGTCACCGACGGCGACGCGCTGAATGCCGGGCACGGTGATCACCTTCTGCGTGCCGACGCCGAGGGCGATGTTGCCGCCTTCCTGGGCGACGGCCGTCGCCCCCAGCACCATCGCCGCCAGACAAGCCCCACGGACAAGACCCGAGCGCATCAGAAAGCTCCCCTCTCGAACGTCTAGAACGCTGAACGGTCCCACCACATCGCCCAGAAGCTGCCGAGGGCGATCGCCACACTGTACGGAATCTGCCGCTTCATCCCCTCGCCCCGCGGGTCCTTCCGGAACCGCGCCGCCCAGGCCTTCAGGGTATCAGACACCGCGCCCTGCCAGATCAAAGAGATCACGGCCTGCGCGGCCCCCGCCAGGGTGATGAACATGAGCGCCCCGAGCACCAGCGGGTAGCCGAAGGCCGCGCCGACCGCGACGCTGAGCTTCACGTCGCCCCAGCCGAGCCCCTTGCCCAGCGCGGCGAAGGCGCCAAACAGCGCCAGCGCGCCGCCCGCTCCGACGAGGCCCGACACGAGCCCGCCTTCGAGCCCACCCAGCCCTTCGAACCACGCGCGCAGGACGAGCGCGGCGATCGCCGCAGGCATCGTCACCACGTCGGGGATCCGCCGGTTCCTCAAGTCGGTCACCACGGAGACGATCAGCGCGAGGCCCAACAGCGAGAAGAGGGCGGTCTTGAGAGGCAAAGGACTGCCGGACTCAAGCAGACGTCGCCCACGCTGCCAAGCGCCGCCGCGCGCCGCTCAGCGGTAGACGAACTTCACCTTCTCGCTGCAGATGAAGTACTCGTCGCCGTCCTCGATCTTGCGGCGCTTGATGCGCTGCTTGTTGAACCAGGTGCCGTTGGACGAGCCGAGATCCTCGATGAAGAACTCGCCGCCGTCGCGAACGACGACGGCGTGCTCGCGGGACACCTTGCCCGAGTTGATGACGAAGTCGCAGTGCTTTCCGCGGCCGATGACGAAGCGGTCCTTCGCGATGCGATCGAGCTCACCGCCCTCGAGCATCATGTAGAGCGCCGGCGCGCCACCCGCCTCGGCGCCGCCCATGTCGACGTCGACCTCGTTGTCGAAGCCCGCGTCGGCGGACTCGGCGGAGTGATCGGCCTGCAGGCCGCCCTGGTTCTTCGCCTTGATGAGGCGCTCGAGCTCGGCGGCCGTCTCCAGCACCTTCTCCTGCACCTGGCGGCGGACCGGATCGTCGTCCAGCGAGCCCGCGGGCTGCTGCACCGGCCGCAGCGCGGGCGGCGCGGCGGCAGGCGCCGGGCGTTGCGGGGCGCGCGGCGGCGTACCGTTCACCGGTCGCGGCGCAGCGCCGCCGCCCCCCCCGGCTCCCTCGAGGAAGCCGTTGAGTCGCGCGAACATGAACATCGCCTGGTTGATCAGCGCGTCGCGCTCCGATCCCATCTGGCTGGCCATGTCCTCGAAGGCCTGCCAGATGTGATCGGCGATGGCGACTTTGCGCGGTGGCCGGCTGCTTGGATCCATCATGTCGGGAGCTCTGTCACCCTTCCTGAAGCGGCTCGCCCAAGGATACCAGCGCTTTGGGGTCGGTCCAAACTACCGATAGCAAGTGAGCCCGTCACTCAGGCCGACCTGTCCGGCGGCCGTCGTCGCGAGGCTCAAGAAGAAGACGGAATTCCCGGACGGCAGCACGCCGGTCAGCTCCCACGGATACGTGAGCCCCTGGCTCTCGGTGAGCGTGGGCACCTGGGCCAGGATGACCCGGCCCGGCAGCTGCGGTGCCGAGCACGTCGCGGGATCGAACGTCGTCGTGTACGCTCGTAGCCCACCATTCAGCTCGAACGTCCAGTAGGCGCCGGTGACGGGGGGGATCGTGTCGCCGACCGTCACCCGCAGCGCGGGACGCGCGGACTGCCAGCCCTGCGGCTTCACCAGGGAGCGCCGGGTGTAGGTTACCGTCTCACCGACGGCGGCGCGCCCGAGGTAGCCCTCGCGGTCTGCGGCCAGCACGTACGGTTGGGCGCCACTCGCGCGCACGCTGAAGCGGAAGCGCTCGTCGCAGCCGGCCGGCACCTGGTCCACCTCGATCGTCCCCGTGCCGATGGCGGCGACCGTCGCAGAGCCGCACTCGAACACCGGCGGAACGCCGCCGTCCTCGAGCAACCCGCCGTCGGCGTGGGGATCGACCTGGAAGATGACGCGATCGCCGACCGCGGCGCGGGCCTCGTAGCCGCCCGGCACCTTCAGAGTCGTCCCGTCGGCCTTCGTGGTGGCCACACCGACGAGGCCGGGGAGCTGCCCTTCGTAGATGACCACGAGGTTCTGCGAGTTGAGGTAGCCGTCGGACACGTCGACGCGGAACAGCCCGCCGCCATCCGCGCTCGTCCCGCCGTCAGGGTTGCCCACGTCAAAGACGCGCCACGGCTCGTTCCCGGTGCCGCCTTCGGCGATCACCTCGATCACCGTGCCCCTGGCCCGATAGCCGTTGAAGCCGCCGTCGGGCAGGACGTAGCTGAGCCCGCCGTCCTCTCCGACGCCCGGCGCCTGGAGCGTCGCCGAGGCCACGCTGGCGCGGCGCGCGTCGTAGTCGATGGGCGTCGCCGCGAGCCCGTCGAAGAACTGGAACTGGCCGTTCGACGACGACACCACGCCGAGCAGCGCATATTCCTGGATCGCGAGGCCGAGCTCGCGCACGCCGCCGTCGTAGATCTCGATCGTCTGACGGAGCTGCGCGCCCTGCGCGAGCGCGAGGCCCATCGGCAGCGAGTCGCCGGTGGAGATGGGCTGCATGATCTCGCCCGAGAAGTCGCGGGCGCGGGGGAAGCCGTCAGCGCCCGTCGCCGTCAGCGTGTCCACCGCCAGCACGCCGCCGCAAGACGGGCCGCCGCACTTCTCCTCGTCCAGCACGCCGAAGAGGCGAATGCCCGTGCCGGTGGTCGCGTAGTCTCGCACCGGGCCGCCGAAGTCGAGCGGCACCGCGCGCAGCGTCCGCGGATCGATGAGCAGGTTCCGGCCGTCGGCGCCGGCGCCGCGGCGGGTGGCGATCGCCAGGCACTCGCCGGTGTCGCAGAAGGGCTGTCCGTCGACGGTGCGTCCCGGGAGCGGCGGCATCACCTGCAGCGCCATCACCGCCTCCGCGTCGACGTCGAACAGCGTCTCCGCGCGGACCGCGGGGCTGGTGGGCGTGGCGTTGGCGATCGCCTCGCGCAGCGCGTTCGGCCGCGCCGGCAGCTCGATGCGGAACACCCCGCCCCGCCGGCCGTCGTAGGTCGCGACGTACAGCGTCGTCTTCTCGGGGAAGGTGGTGAGGCCGGCGCCCAGCCACGCCGCCATCGCGGTGACGGGCCCCGGCGTGGGGATCGGGTCCGGCGTCACCGCGCGCAGCTCCGAGGGGTCCGCGCCGACGATGGAAATGAGCGAGCTGCCCGGCCGCGCCGCGTACACGTAGCTGCCGGTGACGCGGCGCCCCGACGCGTGCAGGCCTTCGTCGACCGCCAACATCGACGGGCGGGAGAGCACGGGGATCGACAGCGTCTCGACGGGGTTCGGCGCGGGCACGAACTGCCGGCCCAGCGCGGTGGGCCGGTACAGCTGCATCACGCGCAGCTCGTTGGTGTCGACCGAGGTGACGAAGAGGAACTGGTTCGGCACCCCGACCGTGAGGACGCCGCCGTCCGGCAGCACGTCGCGGCGCGCGAAGAAGACGCCGCCGTCGATGGTCTCGAGTTGGTCGACCAGCACCACGTCCTGCGAGCCGAACAGCTTCGCGCTGTTGGCGCCCGTCGTCTGCGAGCACCCCACGGTGAGGGTGACGGCCAGCGCGGCGGCGAAGGGAAGGCGCTTCACTGCGTCACCCCCGACGTCTGGCAACCCGGCGTGCTGGCGCCGCGAGTGAGGCACAGCTGGTTCAGGCCCAGGTAGCCGGCGATGCGCGCCTCCTGCGGGCGGTCGAGATCGGCGATGTCGATGATCGTCACGCGGCCGTCGCTGAAGTTGCTCACGAAGAGCCGCGCGCCCTGGCCGCGCCGGGCCACCGCGAGGCCGAACGGCTGCAGGCCCACGCCCTGCACCTGCGCCACCACGTCGCCCACGTCGTCGTCGTACAGCACCACCACGCCGCCGCCGCTGCAGGTGACGGCCACGAGATCGCTCCGGCCCGGCCGGGGAATCGTGCGGACCTCCGTCGCGCCGTCGGGCAGCGACACGGCGCGCGCGACCCGCAGGAGCGGACCCGCGGACGTCGCGTCGTCGATGCTCAGCACCAGCAGCGAGTCGGGCACGCGGCCGACCAGGTACAGGCGCTTCTCGTCGGAGGCGAGGGCCACGCCGCGCGCGTCCAGCACGCGGTACTGCTCCTCGATGCCCGTCGCCCACACCACGCCCGTGCGCTCGACGAGCCGCATCAGCCTCGGCGTCGACTGGGTGCGGCCGCTGAAGTACGCCCACCGCTTGCCCAGCGCGACGCTGTTGGTGGCGCCCGGCCCGAGGTCGATGAAGTTCTCGTTCGCCGCGTTGCTGAGCGCGAGGCGGTCCGAGTCCATGCGGACCGCGTAGGCCCGCAGGTTCTGCCCCGTCGCGAGCGGCGAGTCGGCCTGGCTCAGGTGCGTCACCCAGACGTCGCCGAACACGTCGCCGTTGGCCGACCTGCAGACGCCCAGGTCGCAGCTGCGCCCGGCGCCGCAGTCGGACGAGGCGCTGCAGCGACGCTCGCGCGTCGCCACGCCGAACGGCACCGGCGCGCGGGGCACGCCGCCCTCGTCGAACTCGTACCGGGTGAGCGACGGCGCGGTGGCCAGACAGTCAGTGCGACTCGAGTCGGCGGGAGCGTCCGGCGGCAACATGCAGGACAGCGACGGCCTCCCGTCGGCGGCGAACGTCACGTCGATCGCCTGGAACATGTTGCCTTCGCTGCGCGACGGCACGAAGAGGCGCAAGGCGTCGTCGCGCAGCATCAGCGCCGCCATCTCGCCGGTGAAGCTGGCCACCTGTACCACCGCGTCCGACTGAATCTTCAGCTCGTTCAGCTGCGGCGGCGCGTCCGCCGAGCCGAACGGCGGCAGGCCCAGGTCGTCCAGCTTGAAGCCCACCACGCTGCCAGTGGCGTAGCGCTTGTCGAAGTTCGCGTTGGCGACGAACAGCACGCCTTCGGTCAGCCCGGGGCGATCGACGTGCACGAGGCCCGTCGGGTAGTACAGCTGCTCGATTGGCGGCCCGGAGTACTTCGACTGCGTCGGGCAGGCGGTGAGCAGCAGCGCAAGAGTGGCAGCGACGAAGGTCCGCATGAAAGGGCGGCGCACCCTAGGCACCGCCGCCAACCTCACGCAACACAAAGAAACCCCTCGGGATTCCGGCTGGATCCCCGAAAAAAAATCGGCCACCGTGCTGCTAAGCGCGCGGCGATGTCCATGAGGCGCCGCCCCCGGTTCGCCCGCAGGGCCGCGCCATGCCGGACGCAGCGGGGCCCCGTGTCGCTACTGGATCAGCGGGAGCGAGCCGACGTCGACGCCCTTCATGTCGAGCGTCTTGCCGGAGTCGATGGTGACGGAGAGCAGTCGGCTCTTCGAGTCACCGTCCACCACCCGCAGCTTGTGCACGCCGACGTCCATCGGCACCTTCACCAGCGGCGTCGAGCCCAGCGCCGTGCCGTCGAGGAAGACGGCGGCGGACGACGGGTTCACCGTGCGCAGCGTGAGGTAGCCCACGTCGGCGGCCTTCGCCGACTTCGTGTCCTTCACCACTTCGATCTCGTCCGGGTTCTTCGGGCTCTCGGAGGTGCCCGCTCCGGCCTTCTTCGGCGCCTTGCTGCGCGCCTGCTTCTCTTCGACCAGCGCCTTCAGGTCGTCGATCTGCTTCTGCAGCTCGGCGATCTTCTGCGCGTTCGCCTCGCCGACGGCCTTGCCGGCCTTCGCGTCGATCTTCAGCTGCCGCTGCTCGGCCTCGAGGGCATCGAGCTGCTGCAGCTGCGCCTGGATTTCCTCGAGCAGCTTCTGCCGCTCGGGATCGTTCGCCGCGGCCTCGATCTCCGCCTGGCGCGCGCGCTCGGCCTCGAGCTCGGCGTCCTGCTTCAGCTTCTCGAGCAGCCACGCCGGCTTGTCGGAGTCGCCCGGCTGCGGCTTCACGACGATCGGCGTGGGGCCCGTGTCCTGCGGCGGCGGCTCGACCTCGCTCTCAAGCCAGTGCTTCGCCTGCTCCTTGAACGGCCCGAAGGCGACGGCCCAGCCCGCGCCGGCCAGCACCACCAGCACCAGCAGCACGGCGACCAGCCCCCCCAGGCCGCCGCTCTTCGGCGCCTCCGGCGGCTTCGCCTCGCCGTGGCCCGCGGTGCGCGCCTCGCGATCGGGCGGCGTGACGGGCTTGCTCGGCAGGCGCCCCGGCGGCAGCGTCTGGTCGGCGTCCTCGGCGCTGTCACGCTTCTTGACCGGCGGCAGCGACCGGCGCGACGCGCCCGCCTTCGGGAGGTTGCGCGACGACTTCGCGCCGGAGCCCACCGTCGGCAGACTGCGCATCGACTGGCCGGAGCGGCCGCCCGACGACGGCACCTTCGGCAGCTTCTGGCTGGACGGGCCCGACTTCGGCGCCGGCCGCGGGTTCGGCGTGGCCGACGCGCGCGCGGGCGCGCCGCCGGTCTTCTTCTTGCCAGCGCCGTCGCTCGGCTCCTCGGTGGTGGCCAGGCCCTGCACGGCGCGGGAGATCGACGCCGCGTCGCGGCCCTCGTTGGCCAGTTCGAGCAGCGAGCGGGTGAGCGCGATCTTGTCGTCGAACAGCTGGCTCATGAACTCGGCCACCTGCTCGTCGTCGTACATGTCCGGGCACGCCTGGGCGATCGCGCGGGCGAACTCCTTGCCGGTGGCGAAGCGCGCTTCGCGGGCCTTCTCGAGGCCCTTGAGGACGACGTCGGACAGTTCCTGCGACACGCCGGGGTTGATGCCCACCAGCGGCGGCGCCGGACCGTCGACGATCTTCAGCATCATCGCCGCGTCCGTCGGGCCCACGAAGAGCCGCTCACCGGACAGCATCTCGTGCAGCATCGTCGCGGCGGCGAAGAGATCGGTGCGCCCGTCCAAAGGCTCGTTCTTCACCTGCTCGGGCGACATGTAGCCGCTGGTGCCCTTGACGATGCCGACCTGCGTGCGGTTCAGCCGGCCCTTCGCCTTGGCGATGCCGTAGTCGATCACCTTCACCTGGCCGGTGTAGGTGACCATGACGTTCTTCGGGCTGACGTCGCGGTGCACCACCGGCATCTTCATGCCGGTCGGATCGGTGAAGTGGTGCGCGTAGTGGAGGCCGAGGCAGGTGTCGTGCACCACGCGGCAGGCGAAGCCGACGGGGATCGCGACCTCCCGCTTCGCGGCGCGCTTGATCGTCTGCTCGAGGTTCTGTCCGGCGATGAACTCCATCGCCAGGTAGAGCTCGTGCGACTGCGGATCTTCGCCGAGGTCGAAGACCTGGCCGATGTTCGCGTGGTTGAACGCGGCGGTGATGCGCGCCTCGTCGAGGAACATCTTCACGAAGGACTCGTCGGCCTTCACGTCGGGCAGGATCTGCTTCAGCGCGACGAACTTTTTGAACCCGCCGGGGCCTGGCAGGAAGGCGAGGAACAGCTCGGCCATGCCACCGACCGAGAGCCGCGTCAGGATCTCGTATTTGCCGACCTTGCGACCGCGGTCGAACTCTGGGGCACTCCCCGCCATGGGCGGCGTAGCCTACCATGGCCCCGGTGCCCGATTGGCCCCGGAATCAGCTCAGGGGGTCTTTTGGCGCCAGAAGACCCAGGGCCTGAGCGACGTGACGTCGCAGTCGGTGCTGGCGAAGGCGCCCGAAGACACGTTCAGGAAGCGGTAGACGCCTTCGGGCAGCTCCAGGTCGCCGGACTGTCCGGGCTCGAGCTCGAGGCTCTTCCGGTCCGCCGAGAAGACCAGGGGCGTGTACAGGAGCTTGCCGCAGCCCTCCTGCCGGCAGCCGAGGAGCCGCGTGCCGACGCTCACGCTGACGGGTGCGATCTCCACGGGCTGCAGGGTCGGGGCGTTGTAGTTCATGTCCGCCGCGAGGAGGATGTGGTTCGTCGCCGCGTCGCGCACCACCACCGCCCGGGCGGGCTGCGCCCGGCCGTCGGAGACCACCAGCACCGACACCTCGGACCCGGCCACCAGCGGCGCGCCGATGCCGGGCGGCAGCGACAGCGACACCCCGCCGGTGAGGCGCTCCGAGGTGACGGGATCGGTCCGGGCGAGGTGCAGCTGCAGCGACGTTCCCGAGTACAGGAAGGAGGTCAGCGTGCCGGTGCCCGACAGCGCCGTCCCTTTGGCGCGCGGCAGCTGCGTGAAGAAGCCCATGTTGTCCGGCGGCGGGATGAGGAGGTTCCAGGTCGAGCCGAGCTCCGGGTAGTCGTTGGCCGGACAGCCCGAGGTGCACGAGCCGTCGAGGCACAGCTCGTCGGCGCCGCGGCACTGCGCGTTGGTGACGCAGGCCGCGCCGCGGCCGGGGCCGATCTCCACCAGCCCGTCCTTCGGCTGGAACTGCTTCGTCACGCAGCCGAGGCTGACCTTCGGCACGGTGCCGAGCGCGGTGCCGCCGTCTCCGAAGTCGGCGCCGGTGGGCTTCTGCAGCGAGAAGCAGAGCTCGACGGTGAACGTCTCGTCGAGCGGCGCGTTCACCTGCGACAGGCAGGTGCCGTCACCGCAGCGGGTGGAGCCCGACACCTGCACCACCCCGTCCCAGGTGCGCTCGGCGGACTCGCCCGGCATCACCCGGCGGACGATGTCGGGGCCGACGGCCGGGCAGCTGCAGGCCGGGTCACACGCGCGCTCGCAGGACCGGCACTCGCAGGCGAGATCGTCGAATGAATACAGCGTGCCGCCGACGTCGCGCTTGAGCGTGAGGCCCAGCGCCCCACCCGTCGCGTCCACGTAGAGCGGATCCTTGCCGGCGTTGACGATTCGCAGCGTCACCGGCTGCGGGTCCGCCGGGCTGCACCGGCAGCCGCCCACCGACGCCGTGAGCGCCGCCGCCAGGAGAGTGGGAACCAATCCGCGCATGTCTGGCATCGATGTCGTAGGCATACGGCGCCGGGCGCGCAACTGGCTGAAGAAAAAGGAAGGGTTGCGCGCTGGTCGCGACGCTTGCATACGCAAGGCCACGTCCTTCATTGTCCTCTCTGGAACCGATGCGACAGCGAACGCTCCTCCCGATCGCAGTGCTGCTGGCGGTGGCCGGGTGCGATCGCGTCGGCCGCGAGAACGCGCTGCCGTCGGCGGTGCCGCGGGTGGAGCCGCCGCGGCTGTCGCCCGTCGACCTCGAGCCGCCGCGCATCGAGCGCTCGCCCACCGGCCGGGTGGTGATCGTCGATCCCCCGCGGGTCGACTCGATCCAGGTGGACCTGCTCAAGCAGTCCGACGGCGTCGTCGACATCCTCTGGCTCATCGACGACTCGGGCTCGATGACCAACGAGCGCAGGCAGCTGCAGGCGAACTTCGGCCGCTTTTTGCAGGAGCTGCTGACCCTGCGCGTCGACTTCCAGATGGGCGTGACGTCGCTCGTCTTCGCCGACGGCGGGCGGCTGCGCGGCACGACGAAGATCCTGACGAACCTCACGCCGGATCCGCAGAAGGTTTTCGAGGAGAACACCACGTTCCCTGCGTCGCGCTCGCGCTGGGAGCAGGGCCTGAGGATGACGCAGTTCGCGCTGTCCTCGCCCAACACCGATCCCGGCGGGCCCAACGCGGGCTTCCTGCGGCCGAACGCCGCGCTGGCGATCATCGCGGTCACCAACGAGGACGACTCCAGCTACGGCACCACCGACTACTACGCGCGGGTGTTCCGCGGCCTCAAGGGCAAGGGCAACGAAAACCTCGTCACCTTCTCGGTCATCGGCGGCATCGTGCCCAACGGCTGCGTGCCGCCCGGCGAGCAGGGCCTCTACGGCAGCCTCGCCGAGCCCGCCTTCCGCTACGCCGAGGTGGCCGCGAAGACGGGCGGCGTGGTGGGCAGCATCTGCGACGCGAGCTTCGAGCAGACGCTGCAGCGCATCGCCCAGGCGCTCAACACGCTCAAGCGCGTCTTCCCGCTCACGCTGAAGCCCGTGGCGAACAGCATCCGCGTGACGGTCATCGACGGCACGACCAGCGTCGTCGTGCCGAACGACCCGGTGACGGGCTTCCAGTACCGAGTCGACACCAACAGCGTCGTTTTCCTGGGCACCTTCATCCCCCCGCCCGGCAGCACCGTGCGGATCGAGTACGCCTTCACCAAGGAATGAGTTCCCTGCGCACATGGGCGCTCGCGCCTCTCCTGCTGCTCGCCGCCGGGTGCTCCCGCACCGCGCTCAACGGCGACTGCCCCAACGGCTACGCGCGCATCGACGGCGAGTGCGTCTGCTCGACGGACGAGGGCTGCCCGACGGGCTACCGCTGCGAGGACCACGTCTGCATCTGCCGCGGCGATGCGTGCTGCCCCACGGGCTACGAGTACGCGACGGACTCGGAGACGTGCGTGTGCCGCGACTCGTCGTGCTGCCCGCGCGACCACCGCTGGCTGGCCGACGAGCGGCGCTGCGTGTGCGGCCCCGAGCCCATCGACGGCGGCCTCGAGGACGGCGGCACGCCCACGCGCCCGGTGGAGTGCTGCCCCGACGGTTTCGTCTTCAACGAGGTGAGCCAGCGCTGCGAGTGTGACGGCGACGCCTGCTGCCCAAAGGGCCACACCTGGGACGACGAGAAGCAGCTGTGCGCCTGCGCGTCGGACGACTGCTGCCCGGTGGACTTCCGGTGGGATCCGATCGCGAAGGAGTGCGTCTGCGCGAAGACGGAGTGCTGCCCCGCCAACCACGTCTACGAGCCCGCGCTAGCGGCCTGCGTCTGCGTGGGCGACACCTGCTGCCCGACGGGCTTCCGGAAGGGCGCCGACAACCGCTGCGTCTGCATCTCCAACGCGTCGTGCCCGGCGAACCAGGTGTGCGACCCGGTGTCGGGCGGTTGCCGCTGCAACAGCAACGCGGGCTGCCCGGCGGACAACTTCTGCAACCCGCTGGGCTTCTGCCAGTCGTACGCGTCGTGCACGTCGAACCTCGACTGCCCCGGTGGCACGTTCTGCGATGTCACCACCACCCGCTGCATCCCCGCGGGGCCCTGCACGCTGGACGAGCACTGCCCCTTGAGCCAGGTGTGCAGCACCGCGACGCTTTCGTGCCGCGCCGGGTGCCGCGACGACGGCGACTGCGCGCCGAAGAACTCGTGCGTGAACGGCCAGTGCCAATTCTTCTGTCGCGACAACACCGGGTGCCCGGTGAACCAATTCTGCGACCCGCTGAGCGGCACCTGCGCCACCCGGGCCGGCCGCGTCGACTGCAACAGCTGCAGCTCGCAGCTCGAGTGTGGCGATCGCAGCTTCGCCCGGTGCCTCTCCTTCGTCACCGAGGGCACGACGGACACCTTCTGTGGACAGATCTGCCTCACCGACGACGACTGCCCGTCGGGCTTCGACTGCGGCGGCGTGATCTACTCCTGCTCCAGCGGCGGCATCTGCGAACCGGACAACGGGGAGTCGATGACGTGCACCGCGTTCCAGGTGGAGAACGAGTCGGGCGACCAGTTCTTCTGCGCCGACTCCACCGGCAAGCCGCACCAGTACTTCAAGGCCTGCGCGCCGCGCTCGGGCTTCTGTCCGGCGATCGCCGCGCCTTGACGCCCGAAGGGTGCGCCGCGCTCGCGCCGCCCTCTCGACCGGTCGGCTTCCCGGTGACCCCGCAGGCGGACGACTCGGGCCTGGTGCCGCGGGTGCACGACGTCGAGGTGTTCGGGGTCGACCCGGCGACCGGCGCGGCGCTGTACGAGACGCTCGCGCCGGAGAAGTCAGCGCCCCTTGAGCGCGAGGCCACGGCGGTAGAGCTCCTGGCTCGACCACCCGCTCGCCTTCGCGACGTCGCCGGCCAGGGCCTTCAGGCGCTCGCCGCGGGCCAGCCCGGCCTCGAGGGCGGCGACGACCTCCGCCTCGGGCCAGCGCGCCGCGCGCACCCGGCCTTCCACCACCACCACCACCTCACCCTTCACCTCGGCGTCGCGGTAACGGGCGGACAGCTCCGAGAGCGGCGCGCGGACGAACTCCTCGTGCACCTTGGTCAGCTCCCGGGCGACGCAGGCCCGGCGATCGCCGAGCGCCTCCTGGAGCAGCGTCAGCGTGGCGCCGACGCGCCTGGGCGACTCGTACAGCACCAGCGTCGCGGACAGGCCGGCGACTTCGTCGAGCATCGCCCGCGCCTCCGACGCCTGCCGCGGCAGGAAACCGAGGAAGTGGAAGCGCCCGGTGGGCAGCCCCGAGGCCGACAGCGCCGCGATGAGCGCGGCGGGCCCCGGCACCGGCACGACGGTGGCGCCGGCCGCGAGGGCCTCGGCGACGAGGCGCTCGCCGGGATCGGAGATGCCCGGGCTGCCGGCGTCGGTGACGAGCGCCACGTCGTCGCCGGCCGCGAGCCGCGCCACCAGCGCGTGCGCCCGCTCGCCCTCGGCGAAGGCCGGCAGGCTGGTGGTGGCCGTGCCGATGCCGAACTTCTCGAGGAGGTGGCGCGAGTGCCGGGTGTCCTCGCAGGCGATCACCTGCACGGCCTTCAAGACCTCCACCGCGCGCGGCGAGAGATCGCCCAGGTTCCCGATGGGTGTGGCGACGAGGAAGAGGCGGCCCGGCATCGGGGACTCCCCTACCCCGGCGGGCCCCAAGTCACCAGAGCGCCTCGAAGGCGTCCTCGATCACCTCGACGTGGCCGGTGCGTCCCCGGCCCACGACGCTGGCCACGTCGAAGCGGATCACCCGCTGAAACAGCCGGTGCCGCTGGCAGTACTCCGTCGCGGCCAGGAACACCTTGCGCTGTTTCGCGCGCGACACCGTCATCGACGGGTCGCCCCACGCCGCCGTCGAGCGCATGCGCACCTCGACGAAGGCCAGCACGTCGCCCTTCTCGGCCACCACGTCCAATTCGCCGAAGCGGCAGTGCACGTTGCGATCGCGCACCGTCCAGCCGCCGCGCTCGAGGTGCTCCACCACCAGCTGCTCCGCGCCGGCCCCGAAGGCCCGGCGGTCGACTTCGCCGCCCATCGCCACCTCCACGCGGGCGAAACGGCCCGCGCGAAGCGCCACTCTGCCAGAGGGGTCTGACATGCAGCGGGTGGGGGAGCCCGGGGGATCGCGGCGTCAGACGGCGACGACGGTGTCCGCCGAGGCCGTAGTCTGCGACGCGCCGGTGACGTGGAGCACCTGCGTCAGCGTGCCGATGTGCTTCAGCATGCGGCCGAACAGCGGCTGCTTGGCGGGCTCGATGACGCCGGCGAGGCCGTCCTCGAGGAGGATCGGCAGGCGCGACTGCGCGGTGGACTTCTCGAGCAGCGTGAGGCGGATGCTCAGGTACAAGAGGTCGAGATCCTTCCCGGGCAGTTCGCCGGCGGCGACGGACCGGCCGGGGGCCTGCGCGGTGGCGTGGCCTTCCCTGTCGACGTCGATGCCGTGATAGCGCCGATCGGTGAGCGCCGTGAAGTACTGCACCGCGCGATCGCGCAGCGCGCTCCACAGCGTCGGCACGTCGGTGGCGAAGAGATCGGTCCCCAGCTGCAGCACCGCGGGGACCGGGTCCTCGAACGCGTCGGACGGGCCCACGTCCACGGCGGCGAACTCGCCCGACGGGCTGGACGCGGGCAGGCCCTTCAGCTTCGCGAGGTCCCGCTCGATCTCCCGCACCTCGCGCACGTACCCGCCGGACAGCGACTGGAGCCGCTGGTCGACCTCCGCCATCTCCGCCTTGATGCGCTCGACGTCCTCGGCGAGGCGCAGCGTGTCCGGGTCCGACTCGAAGTCGGCGAACTCGAGCTCCAGCGCCGCCACCTGCGGCTGGAGCGCCTCGCGCTTGCTCATCAGCGCGAAGAACTCGTCGGGCGTGATGACGCCCGTCTTCTCGAAGGCCGTCTGCACGACGGAGTTGGCGAGCGAAAACTCATCGCGCAGCTTCTTCTCGCGCACCGCGAAGACCTCGGCCTTCGCGGCCTCACGGCTCTGGTGCTGGAGGTCCTCGATCCAGCGCAGGGCGAGCAGCGCGGCGAACGTGAAGACCGGCACCGCCAGGAGCGCGAGCCAGCGCAGGCCGCCTTCGAGGAAGGCGGGGCCGACGAGGAGCGCGATGCCCAGCAGCGTCGACAGCACGAAGCGCTGATCTCCGTACAGCGGGGCGACCGGCCCGCCGGTGCCGGCCAAGGCGACGTCGCGCTCCGCGTACAGCTTCGCGAGCGCCTCCTCGTGGCGCTTCTTGTCCTCGGGGTAGCGGCGCACCCGGTCGGTGATGTCGTCGGGGAGGCCCAGGTTCTTCGGTGACGGCGCGTTGGCGAGCTCGGCGCGGGCCGCGTCCAGTCGATCCTTGAGCGCCTGGTATGCGCGGAGGCGCTCCTCGACCTTGAACAGGTCGCTCTGCAGCCCGTCGTGGCGAAACTGGAGGTCGGCCGCTTCCTTCGCGGTGACCAGCTCCTTCTCGAGCTGGGCGATGCGCGCCTGGGTCGCGCCTTCATCGGCGCTGGAGAGCCCGTACTGATCGAACGCCGACTGGATCTGCGGGCCCTTCGTGGCGGCGGTCGTCTTCACCGTCCTGGCGCCGCGCGGGCGCCGGCTCGGCAGCTGGCCCGCCGTGAAGGTGAAGCACTGCTCGAAGGTGGTGCGCGCGGGAAAGCCCACCTGCGCGCGCAAGAGCTGCCCCATCTCCGAAGCGTCCTGGGTGGCGACCTCGAACTGGTTGGTCGCGCGGTTCAGCTTGTGGAGGCCGCCCGCGCCGCCGAGATCGCGCACGATGCGCCAGACCTCGTTGTCCTTCCCCTGGATGGACAGGCCCGCCCGCCCGGCCCTGGCGCCGGGCGCGAGGAACGCGGCGTCACCGCCACGGCCGTCCGGGTAGCACAGCGCCACCACCAGCCCAGCGAGCGGCGCGGGGACATCGGTGGGGCTCTTCAGCCCGACGTAGCCCGGCTTCAAAGCGACGCGCACGGACGGGGAGAACCCCCGTACGGACTGCGCCGCCAACTCGAGGAAGACCATCGAGCGGCGAGGTTAGCTCGCCGGCGCCTGCTCCGCCGCAGTGTTGTCTTCCACGTGGTCCAGGCGAGCCGCCTTCCCGCGCAGGCGGCGCAGGAAGAAGAGGCGGCTGCGGCGAACGGCACCACGGCTGACGACCTCGATCGACTCGTAGCGGGGCGAGTGGATGGGGAAGATGCGCTCGACGCCGACGCCGAAGGAGATCTTCCGGACGGTGAAGGTCGCGTCAACGCCACCACGCGTCTTGCGGATGACGACACCCTCGAACGCCTGGGTGCGCTCCTTCTCGCCTTCCTTCACCTTCCACCACACGCGGACGGTGTCGCCGGCGCGGAAGTCGGCGACATCCTTCCGCTTGTGGCGGGACTCAACGAACTCGATGGCGCTGGCACGCATGATCCTGCTCTCCAATGCTTTGAAACGGAAAGGGCGGCGCTCGTACCAGACCGCCCCAGCGGGCGCAAGCACCCCGACTTGACGGCTTGCCGGGCGCCCGGTAAGGGCCGCCCCGCGTCACGTCGCGAAGAGGACTTCGGGGCCCACCATGGGGGTGGGATGCCGGGAAATCAAGCGAGGTCACGTGGGCTGCCGCGCGCCCTCCTTCGGACCTCCGAAGCGCGGAACAGGAACGAGATCCGTCATGTCGATCATCAGCTCGACCCTCGAGGCGAAGACCCGCACCGGCTCTGGCAAGGGCTTCGCGCGCCGCACCCGCGCCGAGGGCCTGATCCCCGCCGTCGTGTACGGCCCGCACCTCGAGAAGCCGCTCTCGATCTCAGTGGAACCGAAGGCCTTGCGGGCCGCGATCGCGACTCCGAAGAAGCTGAACACCGTGCTGGGCCTGAAGGTCGACGGCACGCAGCACATGGTGCTCCTCAAGGACTACCAGCTGGACCCGGTGACCCGCGAGCTCCTCCACGCCGACTTCATCGACGTGCGCGAGAGCGAGCCGGTGAAGGTGAAGGTGCCGGTGGTGCTGACGGGCAAGGCCCAGGGCGTCACCGAGGGTGGCATCCTCACGCAGATGCGCCGCGAGATCGAGGTGTGGTCGCTGCCCGGCGCGATCCCCCAGCAGATCGAGGCGGACGTCACCGCCATGAAGATCGCCTCGGTGCTCCACATCAACGACATCAAGCTGCCCGCGGGCGTCACGGTGAAGACGAACGTCAACTACACCGTGGCGGTCTGCTCGGCGCCCGAGGTCGAGAAGGTGGCCGAGCCGGTGGCGGCTGCGGCGGCGGCTCCGGGCGCGGCCCCGGCGGCGGGCGCGGCGGCTCCGGCGGCCGACGCCAAAGCGGCCGACGCGAAGGGCGGCGACAAGAAGGAAGCGGCCAAGAAGTAATCCGCTCCCTTTGGTACCGCGCGAGGCGCCGTGCCGGCTCCCCCCGGCGCGGCGTCTTCGTTCGAGGGGTCGCCTTGAAGATCATCTGCGGGCTGGGCAACCCCGGGCGCGAGTACGAGGGGCACCGGCACAACATCGGCTTCATGGTGGTGGACGCGCTGGCGGCGCGCTGGAGGGTCGCGTTCACGATCCGCAAGTTCGACGCCGAGCTGGCGCAGGCCAGCTACGCCGGCGACAAGGTGCTGCTGCTCAAGCCGCAGACCTTCATGAACCTCTCGGGCGCCGCGCTGGGCGCCGCGGCGCGCTTCTACAAGGTGCCGGCGGCCGACGTCCTGGTGGTGCACGACGAGCTCGACCTCCCGTACGGCCAGCTGCAGCTGAAGGCCGGAGGCGGCACCGGCGGCCACAACGGCCTCAAGTCGATCCGCGAGTCGTGGGGCGAGGAGGCCTTCGGGCGCCTGCGCTTCGGCATCGGCAAGCCCGTGGGCGTCAACGCGAAGGAGCGCGTGGTGGGCCACGTGCTGGGCGACTTCTCGAAAGCCGAAGGCGAGCAGCTGGCCGCGCTCATCGCCCGCGCGGTCGATGGCTGCGAGGCCTGGGCGAAGCACGGCATGCAGAAGGCGATGAACGGCTTCAACCAGAAGCCGAAGCCGCCGAAGCCCGAGGAGCCCGCGCCGTGACGTGGCGTTGACGCGCGCGCCCGCCGCGACTACTTCGCCGTTCCACACCCGGGGAGTCCCGCCGTCGAGGGGGCTGAGAGGGCCTGGAAGGCCGACCCGCAGAACCTGATCCGGCTCACACCGGCGGAGGGAGAACCAGGATGACGAAGACTCCGAAGCGCCTCGCGGTCGACGAGGCGGCGCTCGCGCGCATCACCCGCACCCCGTTCATGCAGTCGGCGAAGGTGTACGTCGGCGGCGAGCGGTACCCCGAGCTGCGCGTGCCGATGCGGCAGATCACCCTGTCGCCGACACGGCACGCCGACGGGCGCGTCACCGAGAACCCGCCGCTTTTGGTCTACGACACGTCGGGCCCGTTCTCGGATCCGACCGTCGAGCTGGATCTCAAACAGGGCCTGCCGCCGGTGCGCGAGGCGTGGATCGCCGCGAACCCGGACATCGAGCGCCTCGCGGGCCTCTCGAGCCGCTACGGGCGCGAGCGCCTGTCCGATCCCCGCCTCGAGAAGCTGCGCTTCCACGGCAGGACGAAGCCGTTCCGCGGCAAGCCCGGCAAGGCGGTGACGCAGCTGGCCGCCGCGCGCGCCGGGAAGATCACCCCCGAGATGGAGTACGTCGCCATTCGCGAGAGCCAGAAGCGCGAGGCGGCGTACGAGGGTCAGCACGCCGGCGAGAGCTACGGCGCGGCGATCCCGAAAGTGATCACCCCCGAGTTCGTGCGCGACGAGGTCGCACGCGGCCGGGCGATCATCCCCGCGAACATCAACCACCTCGAGCTCGAGCCGATGATCATCGGCCGCAACTTCCTGGTGAAGGTGAACGCGAACCTCGGCAACTCCGCGGTGACGTCGTCCATCGAGGAAGAGGTCGAGAAGATGGTGTGGGCGATCCGCTGGGGCGCCGACACGGTGATGGACCTGTCCACGGGCCCCAACATCCACGAGACGCGCGAGTGGATCCTGCGCAACAGCCCGGTGCCCATCGGCACGGTGCCCATCTACCAGGCGCTCGAGAAGGTCGGCGGCAAGCCCGAGGAGCTCACCTGGGAGCTGTTCCGCGACACGGTCATCGAGCAGGCGGAACAGGGCGTGGACTACTTCACGATCCACGCGGGCGTGCGCCTGGCGTACGTGCCGCTGACCGCGAAGCGCACCACGGGGATCGTCTCGCGCGGCGGGTCGATCCTCGCGCGCTGGTGCCTCGCGCACCACCGGGAGAACTTCCTCTACACGCACTTCGAAGAGCTCTGCGAGATCATGAAGGCCTACGACGTGAGCTTCTCGCTGGGCGACGGGCTGCGGCCCGGCAGCATCGCGGACGCGAACGACGAGGCGCAGATGGCCGAGCTCGCGACGCTGGGCGAGCTGACGCAGGTGGCCTGGAAGCACGACGTGCAGGTGATGATCGAAGGCCCGGGCCACGTGCCGATGCAGCGGATCCGCGAGAACATGACGGAGCAGCTCAGGCTCTGCCACGAGGCGCCGTTCTACACGCTGGGCCCGCTCACCACCGACATCGCGCCCGGCTACGATCACATCACCTCGGGCATCGGCGCGGCGCTCATCGGCTGGTTCGGCACCGCGATGCTCTGCTACGTGACGCCGAAGGAACACCTCGGCCTGCCCGACAAGGACGACGTGCGCGAGGGGGTCGTGACCTACAAGATCGCGGCGCACGCGGCCGACCTGGCCAAGGGCCACCCCGGCGCCCAGCAGCGCGACAACGCGCTGTCGAAGGCGCGCTTCGAGTTCCGGTGGATGGACCAGTTCGCGCTGTCGCTGGACCCGGAGAAGGCGAAGGAGTTCCACGACGAGACCTTGCCGGCCGACGGCGCGAAGACGGCGCACTTCTGCTCGATGTGCGGCCCGCACTTCTGCTCGATGAAGATCACCGGCGACGTGCGCGCGATCGAAGCGGGCATGGCCGAGAAGTCGAAGGAGTTCCTCGCCGGCGGCGCCCAGTTGTACGCTGCCGCAGCGGAGGAGCAGCAGCAGCCGTGAAGCCCGAGCCGTTCACCGTCAAGGTCCACGCGACAGAGCGCATCCTCGAAGTCCACTACCCGACACGCCCCACCCTGGAGACGTACGCCGCCTACGAGGCGGAGGTGCGAAAGGCGATCCTCGAGCTGGCGAAGGGCGGCGAGTGGGACTGCCTCGTCGACCAGACGGCCCTCAAGGCGCTGCCGCCGGAGTTCCCGCCGCTGATCGCGAAGCTGAACAGCTGGGCGCGCTCGCAGGGCATGCGGCGCACCGCGCGCGTGGTGGGTGACTCGGCGGTCGGCGAGCTGCAGACGCTGCGGATCCTCCGCGACAGTGGCGTGCGGGACATCGGTTCGACGTTCCGCGATCGCTCGAGCGGCTGGGCGTGGCTCGCCACGCCGCCGTGAGCGCCGCACGGCTCGGTGCTGCTGGCGGAGCGCGCGAGTGACTCGAGGCGGCGTTCCACAGCCGACTGCCGATCCGCTCGCATGGGCGCGGGGCAGCGAGAGCGCCGAGCCACGCCACCGCGAACCCGGCGACCCGCCCGACGGCAGCGCGCGCGCGGGCTCAATGAAACTCGTCCACCGGCGACGCCGCCTCCGCGTCACCGGCCGGCTTCTCCTCGTCGTGGAACGGGCTGTCCTCGGGGATCTCCCCGAGCCCGAACGCGCCCTTGAGCACCCGCTCGAGTCGCTCGGCGCCCTCGCGCTGCGCCTCGGGGATGAAGGCGGCGAGGACCTCGCGGAGCACCTGCGGACGGCCGACGAGCGGGACGAAGTCGACGGTGAGGCAGGACTGGCCGCCGCCCTGATCCAGCAGTTGCACGTCCTTCACCGAGTCGAACGGCACGACGAGCGTCCGCGGGCGCCCGGCGAAGGGCGTGACGAAGTCGAGGCGCAGGCTGTTGGTGGCGAAGTTGGCGACGAAGCGCCGCCGGCGCTTGTCGACGCGCTCGAGCCAGACGTTGGCCCCGATGCCCACGGCGCCGAGCCCGGCCATGATGACGATGGGCGCGATGGGGGCGTTCATCAGCAACAGGCCCACCGAGATGACGAGCGAGGAGATGCCACCGAGCCACACCGCGGTGGGCCGCAGGCTGGGCGGCACCTTCGGCGTCTCGCCGATCAGCATCGACGGCTCGTAGCGCAGGGCGATGTCGCCGAGGCGCGTGGGCGCGGGGTGCGCGGCAAGCGTGTCGGCGAAGCGCGCCATGGGTCGCGGGCGAGTGTATCGACGCGGGGGAATCCGGGGTGGTCTTGTGGCCCCTCACGCCGGCCACGTCCGCCCGCCAGAAGCACGAAGGCCCCGACTCTCGCGTGGAGAATCAGGGCCTTTCTCTTGAGCGGCGGAAGGGATTCGAACCCTCGACCCCAAGCTTGGGAAGCTTGTGCTCTACCAACTGAGCTACCACCGCCTGCGACGGCCCGGGAAATAGCACGACTCGCCCGCCCCGACGCAACATCGACCTGCGGGCTGACCCGTCAGAACCCGCGACGCCCGGGCGTCCACGAGCCAGTTGACACGCCGGGTCGGACAGCGTACTCCCGCGCCCGCTTCAAACGGCCCTGTCGTCTAGTGGCCTAGGACGGTGCCCTCTCACGGCATAAACCCGGGTTCGAATCCCGGCAGGGTCAAAACCTCTCGTCCTGAGGTGAAGAAGCCCCGGAGGAAACTCCGGGGCTTCTTCGTTTCCCGACCATGACCTCGAGCGCCCGTCACCGGCCCCGCGCCATGCGATCAGCGCTCCGCGGTGAGGACCGGTGCGTCGACGATGGGCTCCGGCGCGGGCACGCGCTTGACCTTCGCCGGGGGGTTGGTGGCCATCGCAAATTCGCCGAAGCCAAGCAGCGTGCCAGCCGCCAGGGAAATCCAGACCGCGACGCCGAGAGACGGGAGAACGAAGAACTTGAAGGTGTGCATGGGGTGCTCCGGGGGGTTTGGGTTGCGTGACGCGATGGGGCTGGAGCAGGCCCGGTGCCACGCGTAAGTCCCCGTCAGGGCTGAACTCTGACGCGGCCCACCCATCCCGCGGAGAAGACGGGGTCCGGCTCTGGTAGACGGGCCGCCGGGATGGCCCCGGTCAGCCTCGTCTTCAGCTTCCGCCACCCCGGAAAGTACGCGCTGACCGCGCTCGCCGGCGCCGTGGAGTCGCAGGTCGATCTGTCCGGCGTCGTGATGCGCTTCCCGCGCCGCTTCGAGGAGCTCGAGGCCACCACGCGCGCAGAGCTTCAGGCGGGCCGGCTGGTCGTCGTCGCCTGGTCGTTCTACTCGCCGTCGCTGCCGGAGTGCGCCGACGAGCTGCGCCGCCTGCGCGAGCGCTGCGGCCCCACCTTCCTCGCCATCGCCGGCGGCGTGCACGCCACGGCCGAGCCGCTCGAGACCTTGCAGGCGGGCTTCGACCTCATCTGCGTGGGCGAGGGCGAGCTTCCGCTCACCGAGCTCCTGCGTCGCCTGCAGCGGGACGAGGACATCGAGGAGACGCCGGGCCTCGCGCGCCTCTCGCTGGGCGCGGTGAAGCAGAACCCGAGGCCGCCGCGCATCGAGTTGGACGACTTCCCGCCGTTCGCGCCCGGCCACCGCCGCTTCGGCGCGATCGAGATCACCCGCGGCTGCATCTACGCGTGCCGCTTCTGCCAGACGCCGTTCTTCTCCAAGGCACGCTTCCGCCACCGCA
Organism: Myxococcota bacterium; assembly: GCA_040755835.1. Taxonomy (GTDB): domain Bacteria; phylum Myxococcota; class Myxococcia; order Myxococcales; family Myxococcaceae; genus JADLDB01. The sequence goes on along the minus strand of JBFMAB010000100.1, from coordinate 69,810 downwards.
GCGTGGAGAACACCGCGCGCTGGGCCAAGGCGCTCGCGGACGCGGCAAAGCCGGACGTGCGCTTCGTGTCACCCACGTCGCTCTCCTACGGCTCCGACGACGAGTCGGTGAATCTGGCGGCCGTCGAGGCGCTGCTCGCGAAGGTGCGCGAGGCGATCGGCCCGTCGGGCCGGCTCTTCTACGGCACCTTCCCGTCGGAGGTGCGCCCCGAGCACGTCACCCCCGATGCGCTCGCGGTGCTGCGCCGCTACGTCGACAACGACAACCTCGTCATCGGCGGGCAGTCGGGCTCCGCGCGGGTGCTCGAGTTCTCGCGGCGGGGCCACGACGTCGAGGCCATCGTCCGCGCGTGCCGCGTCGCGCTCGAGGCGGGCTTCCTGCCGAACGTCGACTTCATCCTCGGGCTGCCGGGCGAGGCGCAGGAGGACGTGCAGGCCACCGTGGCGTTGATGAAGCGGCTGGCCGACCTCGGCGCGCGCGTGCACGGCCACACCTTCATGCCGCTGCCGGGCACGCCGTTCCGCGACGCGCCGCCGGGCGCGGTGGACGATGAGACGCGGGTGGAGCTCGACCGCCTCGCGTCGGCGCAGCGCCTGTACGGCCACTGGAAGGCGCAGCTCGTCACCGCGCGCGCGCTGGCGCAGCGTCGCGATTGTCGCCGCTGAACGATCGACAGGACGCGTTGGCGACGACATGCTCCCGCCCCATGGCGAAGCGAAGCGCGCTGTTCTGGGTGGGCATCGCCGCGGCGTCCGCCTGCGGCGTCTGCGGCGTCGGCACGCTGGGGCTCATGGCGCTGGGCGTGGTGGCCGGCGACGCCGGCCCGGCCGGGACGGGCACCGGCGCAACCGGGGTGGCCGAAGGCAGCGCGATCCCCTTCGGCGACTCGCCTGGACTCTTCCCGGGCATGGCGGGGTGGAAGCCGAGCGGCCGGGGGAAGACGATCCCCGAAGCCGAACTCGACGGCGCGCCGCGTGGGCTGTGGTGGGCCCCGCGGATGGACGGATTCAAGACCACCTGCCGAATCTTCGTCTTCCTGCCCGACGGCACCTACGCCGACGGCCCCCGGCCCGGAGGCCCGTGGCTCGTCGACCTCGAAGGCCAGTCCGCGGAGAAGGGCTATACCGGCGTCGGCACCTTCGAAGTCTCGGGCGACAGCATCACCATGAGCCACGACGGCTTCAGCTCGACCGACCCATTCAGCGTCGGCGAAGACGACACCAGCGAGTACTTCATGATCGGCCAGATGAAGCACCGGCCGATCTCCCCGGTGTCACGGGACGGCCTCATCGGCGCCTGGAAGAGCGCCGGGAGCCGCTACGTCTTCCACGACGACGGCACCTTCGAGATGGGACAGGTGGCCCTCGAAGTCGGAGCCGGCGCGTCATACCGGGGGAAATGGACGCTCGACGGCTACCTGTTGATGCTCGAGCCTTCCCAGGGGCCGGGGTGGATCAGCTTCGTCGGCGCCACGGTCGGCGGGCGCTTCCTCATCGTCGGCAACGTTCTCCACTCACGCGAACCGTAGCGCCGCTCAGGGGACGACCAGCTCTTCCACCCAGACGCCGCCCAGCACCCGGAAGTGCACGCGCCGGTGCGGCCGGCCCACCGTCAGCCAGTCGACCTCCGTGGGCTCGACAGACACCACGCAGAACTCCGGCGGCGGCGCCTCGGGAACGTCGACGTGGCGGGGCGGCACGAAGCTGCGGCCCGGCGGCGGCCCGAGGTAGGCAGCGCGATCGACCTCGTTGAGCGTCGGCCACAGCTGCGCGCGCGTCATCGCCCACTGACCCGCCGCGTGCCCGTCGTGCACCTGCGCCTTCCCGGTGAAGCGGAACTGCTCGCTCGTGTGCGGATACCAGGCCAGCAGCGACAGGTTGGGGTTTTGCTCCAGGTGTTCGGCCTTGCGGCTGCGGAGATCCGTCGAGAAGAAGAGCGCGCCCTGCCCCGTCACGCCGCGGAGGATCACCGTGCGCACCGCCGGGACGCCCTCCGGCGAGACGGTGGCGACCTGCACCCGGTTGTTGGGGGCGTTTCGGGCCATGGCGGCCTCGAACGCCTTCAGCCAGTTGCTCACGGAGTCAGGATGATACGCGGGCCGGTCAACGCCTGTCGCAGCTGGGCCATCGCGGGCTCGCTGGCCGCCTCGGCCTCAGTCAACCGGCGCACGTAGAGCTCCTTGCCTCCGGTGACGAGCTGCTGGAGTTCGCCGAGCAACCTGAGCGCGGCGTCCAGCATCATCTTCGCCTCGTCCGTTCCCTGTTTCCGGGCGATGGGGCCCGTCTTCTCGGCCACCGCGGCGCCGAAGCGGGCGATCGCGTCACGCGTCTTCGCGGGGTCGAACGCGGCCATCGGCGCCGCGATCGACGCGCCGCTCACCTTGATCAGCCGCAGCGCCTGCACGCCCTGGAACGCGGGATCCGGGAGCTCCAGCTTGTCCGCGGGGAAGGCGGTGAGCAGCCCCTCGTCCTCGGGAGACGGGAACTGGTGCGGCACCACGTCGAGGAAGAGGAAGAGCGGATCCACGCCCTTCTTCGCCACCTCGAGCTCGTCGCCGTCCAGCGGCGGGAAGCTGGCCGGCGCGCCCGTGAAGAGCAGCGGCATCACCACGTCGCTCCAGAACTCCTCGGCCGCGGCGCCGGTGCCGCCGGTGGCGCCGAAGAGCAGCGCCATCGTCTCGGCCACGCGCGGCGCCCGCGCCACCTGCTCGAGCAGCGTCTTCGTCGGCTCGAGCCGCGACACGGCGTTCACCAGCTGGGACTCGAGCTGCTTCTTCACCTCGGGCGGCAGCTTGTTGGCCCGGCCGAGCGCGTCGCGCAGGTCCGCCGACACCTTCGCCGGCGTGCTGGCCCACACCTGCTTCGTCTTCGCGGGGTCGAGCGCGACGATCTGCACGAAGCCCGGGTCGAACAGCCGCATGTAGTCCTCGGCCCCCATGCGCATCGGCTGCCCGCCCGCGCCGAGGCCGAACTTCGCCCGGCCGATCGAGGTGCGGATCTCCTTCGCGACCTCGTCCAGCTTCTCCAGCCTGGCGGCACGCAGCGCGTCCACCACCGCGCCGAACGGCGACAGCATGATGAGGGCATCCGGGAAGCCCAGCGAGGCGCCCTCGGGTGTCTCGCGGAACGGGAACCAGAAGGCCTGGTGCTCGGCGTGGAGGCGCTCGGCGAACGCGGCGGCCAGCGCGAGCGCCACCACCTGGTGCTCCGGCTGCTGCGGCTTGAACGGGCCGCCGAGCAACTTGATGACGCTCTTCTCCACCTCGGCCCACGGCGCCTTCACGAGGTCGACCGGCCTGCCTTCCACCTGCGCGAGCGTGGCAGAGACTTGCGCAAGGGCTGATTCGAGCTGCGGCGGCATGGGCATCGTCATGGCTCTGGGCTCGTAGCATGCAGGGTGCGGATGCGCGATGGTCCACGCCGTGATGCGTCTCCTCGTCGCCCTGGTGGCCGGGGCCCTGCTCGCCGGCTGCGCCACCTTCTCCCCCCGCTTCGACCAGGACGTCGCCACGACGTTCGTGCAGGACGACATGCGCCACGTCGAGACGGAGCTGCTCGACGTGTACTACCCGGCCGGCGGGAGGGACGCGGCGCTGCGCGTGGCCGCCCGCGCCGAGGAGTGCCTGCGCGCCTTCCGCAGCCTCCAGCGCACCACGCGCGCGCGCGACAAGGCGCTGCTGTTCCTCACCTCGGCCAACTACAACAACGCGTACGTCTCGGGGCAGTCGGGCGGCGAGCCGCTGCACTCGCTGACCCCGCTGTCGGCCACGTCGGAGCTCTTCCACTGGTACGGGCTCTCGAGCGCCGACGTCGGCGACATCGCCTGCCACGAGATGTTCCACTACGCGCACTTCGAGCAGGTGGAGAACGTGTGGCGCGGCGTGAACGCGGTGTTCGGCCCGGTGGTGCCCAGCCAGGCCTTCCTCGAGCGCTGGTTCACCGAGGGCGTCGCGCAGTACTACGAAGGCCGCCTCGGGCGCCCGGTGGGCCGGCCGCACAGCCCGCTGTACCGCGGCAGCTTCGACAGCTTCTTCGTGAAGAAGGGCGGGCTGGGCGGAGGCGACCTCACGCTCTTCCAGCGCGAGCTGTCCCCGTACTCGGGCGCGTACCTCACCGGCCTCTTCTTCGTGGAGTGGCTCGTCGAGACGTACGGCGAGGAGAAGCTGTGGCAGCTGATGGACCTGCAGGGCCGCTCCTTCTTCGTGCCGTTCGGCGTCGCGCTGCGCTTCAAGGCCGCCTACGGCCACGAGCTGGGGGAGCTGCTGTTTCAGTTCGAGGGCCACCTGCTCGAGACGGTGAGGCCGCGCGAGCGCCCCGCGACGCAGGCGGTGGTGCGGCCGGCGCTGGGGCAGCTGGCGCGGCTCGCCGGCCACGGGCCGTCGGGGACGCTGGCGCTGGTGACGAGCGGCAACGAGGAGGTGCCGATGCTGCGCATCCTCGAGGCCGACGGCCGCGTGCGCGCCGAGCGCAAGCTGGTGCGCCTCACCACCGACCGCGACTGGATCCTCGTCGGCCCCGGAGTAATGAGCGGCCTGTCCTTCACCGCCGACGGGCGCTGGCTGTACCTGGTGAACGACGATCTCATCGCGCGCGGCGACACCCGCTCGCAGATCTGGAAGGTCGACGCGGAGACCGGCGAGACGGTGCAGGTGTGGCAGCAGGTCGGGCGGATGATGGGCGGCGGCGTCGCGCCCGACGGGCGCAGCTACCTCACCGTGGAGTTCCCCGCCGGCGCGTCGCGGATCGTCGACGTCGAGCTGGCGACCGGCGCGCAGACGGTGCTGGTGTCGCCGCCGGCCGGCGTCGCGGTGTCCGCGCCGCAGTGGAGCCCCGACAAGCGACGCATCGTCTTCTCCCGCATGGACCGCCAGGGGTGGAACCTGGTGCTGCGCGAGGCCGACGGCACGCTGAAGGCGCTCACCACCGACGGCGCGTTCAACTACGGCGCGCGGTGGACCGACGAGACGCACGTCGTGTTCGCCCGCACCGCGGGGAAGTACCTGCAGGTGCACCGGCTCGACGTGGACTCGGGCGCGCTGGAGCAGCTCACCGATGCGCCGTGGGGCGTGGTGGATCCCACGCCGGCGGGCGCGCGCGTGGCGTTCGTCAATCGCGACGGCTCGCAGTGGTCGCTCGACACGAGTCCCCTCGCCCCCGTCGCGACGGGGGCACAGGCCGAAGAGAAGAGCCCGCCCTCCGACGACGCGGCGGCGGACTCGACACCGGCGCCCGATCTCCTCTCTGCCCAACCTTCTCCCCCGATGGGGGAGAGGGAGACCTGGTACGAGCCGCCGGCGCTGACGCTCGAGGGCGACGAGCCATACTCGTCGATCGATCACCTCTTCCTCCCGCAGCTGCGCGCGCCGGGCGTCGCCGCGGCGGGCATCACCGCGGACGGCAGCGGGGCCGCGCGCTTCTACGGGACGCTCACCGCCGCGCTGGCCGGCCGCGATCGCCTCGCGCGCCACAACTGGCTCATCAGCGGCGCGCTGACGGTGCCCACGCTCGAGAACGTCGTCTCGGCGAGCTACCGCAACCTGCAGCTGGCGCCGTGGTTCATCTCCGCGTACGCGGGCCGCGAGGGCTACCCCGAGACCGCGACGACCTCCGCGGAGACCTATTGGTCGGGCGGCGTCACCGCCGGGCGCACCGTCTTCACCACGCCCATCGCCTTCGGCGTCCGCGCCGAGGTGTGGCAGCCGCAGAACGCCGCCATCGGCAAGTACTTCGGGCCGTGGCTCTCGGTGTCGTACGGCGCCAGCGAGGGGACGGGCTACGGCGGCACGCAGCGGCTCCTTTCGCTCTCGCTCGACGTCTCGGGCTACCCGCGGGCGCTGGGCAGCGACTCGAACCTGCTCGACGTGGGCGCGGAGGTCGCGGTGGCCTTCCCGCTGCCGCTCTCGAAGCGCCACAGCTTCGTCCTGTCGCTCGTGGGCCGCGCCCTGCCCGGCGCCCCCTCCGGCGCGCTGCGCGTCGGCGGCGTGGCCCGGGGCACCGCGCTGTGGACCAGCGCCCAGGGCGTCGGCCGCGCCGGGAAGCCGCCCGACGTCTTCCTGCCCGGCTCCTTCGTCGAGGTGGTGCGCGGCTACGACGACTTCTCGATCCGCGCGACCGCCGCCGGCGTCGCGCACGCCCGCTACCGCTACAGTTTCATCATCGACAAGGGCTTCACCTCTACCGCGTGGGTGTTGCCGGGCGCCTTCTTCCGGCAGATCGATCTCGACCTCTTCGGCTCCGCGGCGGCCACCGACAATCCGCAGGCCACCTGGTCTCGTGCGGCGGGCGCGGCGCTGTCGCTGCGCACGGCCTTCGGCGGTGCGCTGCCGCTGTCGCTCTCGTACCAGTTCGCGTGGCGCTTCGATCACGGGCTGCCGCCGCTGCACGTCCTGAGCGCCTCCTTCGATTAGCGGCGCCGCCCGCGTTGGCAGGGCGTACACTCCGCCGCCATGGCGACCATCCAGTTCCTCGGCGCGGCGGGCACGGTGACGGGGTCCCGCTTCCTCCTCGAGCACGAAGGACAGCGCGTCCTCGTCGACTGCGGACTCTTCCAGGGCCGCAAGGAGCTGCGCCTGCGCAACTGGGAGCCACAGCCCGTCGATCCGAAGACGATCGACGCGGTGGTGCTGACGCACGCGCACATCGATCACACCGGCGGCCTGCCCCGCTTCGTGAGGGACGGCTTCCGCGGGCCCGTGTACTGCACCAGCGGCACGCGCGATCTCTGCGGGCTTCTGCTCCCCGACTCCGCGCGCATCCAGGAAGAAGAGGCGCAGTACGCCAACAAGGAGAAGTACTCCAAGCACGCGCCCGCGCTGCCGCTCTACGGCGAGCAAGACGCCTTCGCGGCGCTGAAGCTCTTCGAGTCCTTCGGGTACGACCGCACGCGCACCATCGCGCCCGGCATCCAGCTCACCTTCCGCCGCGCCGGGCACATCCTCGGCAGCGCGATCTGCGTATTCGACCTGCTGTCGACGAAGCAGCGCATCGTCTTCACCGGCGACCTCGGCCGCTACAACGCGCCGATCCTGCGCGACCCCGAGGCCGTCGACTCGGCCACCACGCTCGTCGCGGAGAGCACCTACGGCGACCGCGAGCACGACCAGGTCGACCCGATGGGCACGCTGGCCGACGCGGTCAACGACACCGTGAAGCGCGGCGGCGTGCTGGTGATCCCCGCGTTCGCCGTCGGCCGGACGCAGGAGATCCTCTACCGCCTGCGGCTCCTCGAGGGGGAGCGGCGGATCCCCGTGCTGCCCGTCTTCGTGGACTCGCCCATGGCCTGCGACGCCACGCCGATCTACCTGTCGCACGCCTCGGACCACGACTTCGAGATGCGCGCCATCGCGCAGGACGGCGACTCGCCGCTGCGCACCGGGAAGACGCGCTTCGTCACCGCGGCGAAGGAGTCGAAGTCGCTCAACGGGCTGAAGGAGCCGGCGATCATCATCTCCGCCTCGGGCATGGCGACCGGCGGGCGCATCCTCCACCACCTGAAGCACCGCTTGCCGGACCCGAAGTCCACCGTCCTGTTCGTCGGCTACCAGTCCGACGGCACGCGCGGCCGCCGGCTGCTCGACGGAGAGACCTCCGTGAAGATCCACGGCCAGTTCGTCGACGTGCGCGCGCGCGTGATGAAGGTGTCGGGCTTCTCCGCCCACGCGGACTGGACCGAGATGCTCAGGTGGATGGACGGCTTCACCAGCCCGCCCAAACAGGTGCTGCTGGTGCACGGCGAGCCGTCGGCGCTGGCGGCGCTGGAGCGTCGGGTGGCGGCCCGCGGGTGGCCCGTCGCCGTCCCGCGACACCTCGAGACCGTCGAGCTCGTGAAGCCGTGACCCGACCGGTGCTAGACTGGCCGTCCATGCGTCGTCACCTCGCCATCCTCGTCTTCGCCCTCTCGGTGCTGTCCGGCGCCACCGCCTTCGCCGCGGGCGGCCGGAAGGTGCAGGAGTTCCAGGAAGTCGAGATGACGGACGAGGAGCGCGAGCAGGCTCAGAACAGGGGCCGTCACCGCGTGTCCCGCTGGCAGGAAGAGAAGCAGCTGCCGCCCGAGACGCCCTTCCCGTGGATGTTCGTCGGCCTCTGCGCCGCCGTCCTCGCGCTGGCCGCGCCCTTCGCCTGGGGCGCTTACAAGCGGACCTCCGATGAGCTCAAGGAGGCCTCCGCGTTCGGCCCCCAGACGCCCCGACGGACCCGCACCCGCGACTGATCCGGCCGGGAATCGGCGGGGAGGTCCAGGTGTGCCCGAGGAATTCCGGTGTGTTTCCGTGGTGTTCACTCCAGTTCACATCTTGCGCGGGGGCCCGCTCTCTCCGGATGATGCAGGTCATGCGCTGGCTCCTCCCGCTGCTGCTGCTCCTGACGGGCTGTGAAGGCTCGTTTCTGGGCTCGACCGGCACGCCGCTGCCTCCGGGCGCTCCGCCGCTGACGCCCATCGTCCCCGGCGAGCCGCCGATCGTCACCGCGTGCACCGAGACGCCGACGGTGGGCGTCGCGCCGCTGCGCCGGTTGTCGCACGTCGAGTACCAGTACGCGCTCATCGATCTCTTCGGTGACGCTTCGCTCGCGCGGCAGGCCACGCAGGACTTCGTGCCGGACCCGGTGTCGCTGGGCTTCTCGAACTCGGCGCGCTTCCTCGACGTGAAGCCGGTGATGCTGCAGTCGTACCAGACGGCCGCCGAGCTTGTGGCGAGCGAGGCGGTGAAGGACCTGCGCGCGCTGGTGCCGTGCAACCCGTCGGGCGGCGAGGCCTGCGCCCGCACCTTCATCGAGGCCTTCGTCGGCCGCGCGTACCGCCGCGCGCTCACCGCGGACGAGGTCGACCGCTACCTCGCCGTGTTCCGCGCGGGGGCCATGGGCGCCACCTTCGCGACGGGCATCGAGTGGGTGGTGGCCACCGCGCTGCAGGCGCCCAACTTCCTCTACCGGCCCGAGGTGGAGGGCGATCTCTCGAAGACGCGGCCGCTGGCGCCGTACGAGCTCGCCTCGCGGCTGTCCTTCCTCCTGTGGCAGTCGATCCCCGACCAGGCGTTGCTCGACGCGGCCGCGAGCGGCCAGCTGGCGACGAAGCAGGACGTCGAGCGCGAGGCGCGCCGCATGCTGGCGGACCCGAAGGCCGAGCGGCTCTTCACCTTCTTCGAGCAGTGGCTCGACGTGGACGAGCTGCCGGGCCTGCGCCGCGATCCGGCCGTGTTCCCGGGGCTGCCCACGAACCTCGCGGACCTCCTGCGCGAGGAGGCGCGGCAGTACGTCGCGCACACCGTGCTGGAGGGCGGCTCGCTGGAGGACCTGCTCACCGGCGAGCACAGCTACGTGAACGGGCCGCTGGCGCAGCACTACGGCGTGCCGGGCGTGACGGGGGACGCGTTCCAGCGCATCACCTGGACGAGCGGCAAGCGCGGCGGCCTCTTCATGAGCTCGGGCGCGCTCGTCTCGCACGACAAGCAGACGCGCACGTCGATCGTGAATCGCGGCCTGCGCGTGCGCACGCTGCTGTTGTGCCAGAACGTCCCCGCGCCGCCCAACAACGTGCCGCTCAACCTGGGGCCCATCGACGGCACCGCGAGCCAGGGCGATCGCCTCGCGCAGCACCGCACCGACGCCGCCTGCGCCGGCTGCCACAACCTGCTCGATCCGCTGGGCGAGCCGTTCGAGCACATCGACGCGGTGGGCCGCGAGCGCACGGTGGACGAAGGCGGCCGCGCGGTGAAGACGGCGGGCAGCGTCACCGCCACACAGGCGGTGGACGGGCCGGTGACGGACGGCCTCGAACTGGTGAAGAAGCTGGCCGTCGCTGACGAAGTGCGCGCGTGCGTCGTGACGCAGGCGTTCCGCTTCGCTGCGGGCCGCGAAGAGTCGGAGGCCGATCTGTGCAGCCGCCAGCGCACGCTGCAGGCCTTCAAGGACGCCAACTGGAACGTGAAGGAGCTGTTCGTCGCGATGACGCAGACGGACGACTTCCTCCTGCGGCCCGCCGTCACGCCCTGAACAAGGAAAGAGACCTCCCATGAGCCGTTTCAGTCGACGCTTCATGCTCAAGGCCGGCGGCGTGACGCTGGCGCTGCCGATGCTCGAGTCGCTCTTGCCGCGCACCGCGCGCGCGCAGGCCGGCGCCCCGCCCCGCCGGATCATCTTCGTCTTCACCGCCAACGGTGACCAGACGAGCCGCCGCTTCTCGACGAAGGGCGAGACGAACTTCGTCCTCGACGAGTTCCTCGCGCCGTACGAGCCGTACCGCGCAGACATGCTCTTCGTGGAGGGCGTGGACAAGTACCACTACCGGTTGCCCTCGGGAGAGCGCGCCGACGGGCACCAGCAGGGCGGCTCGGCGTTGGCGCCGTGGCCGTCGGGCACCGGCAGCTTCCCCATCGGCGGCTCGGACGGGCTCACCATCGGCTACGTCAAGGGCCCGTCCATCGATAAGGTGCTGGGCGAGCGGGTGCAGGCGGCCAACCCGAGCGTTCGGCACCAGCACCTCGTGTACCGGGTGGGCGATCGCAGCAACAACATCTGGAACCAGCACGCGCACGCCGGCCCCCTGGGCACACAGAACCCGATCCCGCCCGAGACGAGCCCCTTCACCGCGTACACCCGCATCTTCGCCGACGTCGATCCCGCGGCCCGCGAGGCGGCGCTGCGCCGGCTCAGGATGCGGCAGTCCGCGCTCGACGTGGTGAAAACCGAGCTGGCGGCGCTGAAGCCGAAGCTGTCGGCCGATGATCGCCGTCGCCTCGAGCAACACGAGACGAGCGTGCGCGACCTCGAGACGAGCCTGTCGGGCATGGTGGCGAACGTGCCGGCGTGCACCACGCTCGAGCTTGGCGCCAGCTTCGACGTCTTCAGCCAGGCGAACTGGGACGAGGTGGGCGCGCTGTTCTTCCGAATCTCGGCCATGGCCTTCGCGTGCGATCTCACCCGCGTCGTGCAGTTCAACTGGTCCGGCAACACATCGGACCGCGTGTACTCGGAGCTGGGCCACACGGACGGGCACCACACCATCAGCCACGACTCGAGCGCCGACGCCTTCGCGAAGATCCGGCAGATTCACCGGCTGCTCGCGCAGAAGACCGTGTCCGGCCTGTACGAGGGCCTCAAGGCGCTCCCCGAGGGCAGCGAGACCGTCTACGACAACACGCTCATCGTCCACTGGAGCGAGCTGGACCAGGGCGACACCCACGGCAACTCGAACAACCTGGTGATGTTCGGCGGCGGCGCGAAGAAGTTCTTCCGCACCGGGCGCTACGTGAACCTGGGCACGCAGTCGAAGGACAGCTTCTCGGATCTGCTCGTCTACTGCTTCCACTGGATGGGCTTCACCGACGTCACCAGCTGGGGCGACGCGCGGCTGTCGCAGGGCGGCCTGCCGCCGGGCCTCGTCTAAATTGAGACGCCGAAGAGGCCGGGCAGCACCTCGCCGCTCTTCCCGCGCACGACGTGGTTGAAGCGCACCGCGTACTCCGGTGAGGGATCGACGTCGACGAGCCAGGCGGTGCCGCCGCGGTGGCGCACCTCGTCGACGATGCCCGCGGCCGGGTACACCAGGCCCGACGTGCCGATCGCGAAGAAGTGGAGGTCCTTCCCCGCCTTCGCGATGAAGCTGCCGACACGCTGCAGGTGATCGGGGTTCAAGAGCTCCCCGAACCAGACGATGTGCGGCCGCAACAGCGCGCCGCACACGCACCTGGGCGGCGGCTCGCCGAGGTACGTGCGCGTGTCGTCGAACGGCTCGTCGCAGGAGACGCAGCGGCTCTTGAACAGCTCGCCGTGGATCGCGATCATTCGCCGGCTCCCGGCGCGCGCGTGCAGCCCGTCGACGTTCTGCGTGGCGAGGAGGAAGCGGTCGCCCAACTGCTGCTCCAGCTTCGCCAACGCCACGTGGCCGGGATTCGGCCGCACCCTGAGCGCGCCTTCGCGGCGCAGCCCATAGAAGCGCCACACCAGCGACGGGTCGGCCTCGAAGCCCTCGGGGCTGGCGACCTCCTCCACGCGGTGGCCTTCCCACAGCCCGTTCGCGCCGCGGAACGTCGGCACGCCGCTCTCGGCGGACACGCCCGCCCCCGTCAACACCAGCACCTTCGAGTTCGGCGTCAGGTCGAGCTTCGTCACGGCCGGGAGGCATCCCCGGAAACCGGCCCGCGATCAAGGCTCGCCGCGCGGCATCAGCGCGGCGAATCCCCGCCAACCAGACCTGGCTCGTCGCGTCCAGCAGCACGCCCACCCCGCCGCCCGGCCAGCCGCCGCGCCGTCCACCACCCGTCACCACGACGACCACCCCGCCTCGCAACCCGGCGCCCCCGGGAGGCTCGGCGGCACCACGCACGCCGCCGCCCCCGCCTGCGGGCCGCGCGCCGGGCACCGCGACGCGCGCTCCGGGGACGCCTTCCACGGCCAGCGCGCCGCCGACCGCCGCGCCCACGCCCCCCGCGCAGCTGAGCGGCCGCGCCACCGTCCACTCCAGCTCCGTCACGCTGCTCAACTCCGGCACCGTCCCGTGGACCAGATGCACCGCCACCATCCCCGGCCGGCGCAGCCAGGCCTTTCCCCCGCTACCGCCCCGCTTCCAGCGCGAGCTGCCCTTCCAGCAGTTCGCGGCCGACGGCTCCGCGCCGGAGCTGGCGCACGAGGGGCTCGTGCGCTGCGCCGAAGGAACGCTGCGCCTGCCGGCCAGACTGTGGCGCAAACCACTGAAATAACGATGTTTTCCGGCTTCAACCGAGTTGGTTGTCAGACCCCCCTGCTATCGATGCCCGCATGAAGCAGACGTACTCGCTCCCGGAGGTCGCCTCGCTCCTCGGCGTCACGCCGGACGCTGCGATGGGGCTGGTGCGGCTGGTCTTCGGCGGCGAGCGCGACGTGCTGACGTTCCAGGATCTCGTGATGCTGCGCACGGCGAAGGGCCTGTCGGATCGCCGCGTGTCGAAGAAGCGCATCGCCGAGGCGCTGGCCCGGCTTCGCGAGCAGCTGCCGAAGGACCAGCCGCTGTCGGCGGTGACGCTGGCGACGGCGGGCAAGGAGCTCGTGGTGAGCGTGGGCAGCGGCCGGTGGAACGCCGCGTCGGGCCAGGGCCTGCTCGATCTGGGCGGCCAGCCGCCGCGGCCGGCGGTGTGGCTGCGCGAGGTGACGAAGGCGCCCCGCCGCGACGCCGAGGCGCTCTTCTCCCGCGCGGCGGAGCTGGAGGAGCGCGATCCCGCCACCGCGGTCGACCTCTACACCGAGGCGGTCGCCGCCAACCCGCACCACGCGGACGCGCACGTCAACCTCGGCCGGCTGCTGCACCAGCGCGGGCGGCTCAAGGAGGCCGAGGCGCACTACGTGGCGGCGCTCGTCGCGCGGCCCACCGACGTGACGGCCACCTTCAACCTCGCGGTGGTGCTCGAGGACCTCGGCCGCGCGGACGATGCGATCGCCCGGTACACGGAGGCCATCGAGCTCGACCCGCAGTGCGTCGACGCGTACTTCAACCTCGCCCGGCTGTACGAGAAGAAGGGCGAGAAGATGGCGGCGATCCGCCATTTGAAGGACTACCGCCGGCTGACCCGCTGAGCCGTCAGCGCCTGAGACAGGCGCGGACTCTACGACTTCACTTCCTTGACGCTCCACTCGACGGTGGCGAGCAGCTCTTTGCGCCGCTTCGCGACGTCGCGGTCGAGGAACTCGACCGCCTCGTCCAGCTTCTCCATGAGCCGCAAGGGCTTCCGCCGGCTCACCTTGAGCTGCATGAGCGCGTGCGTGAGCCACGGGAAGACGGCCGTCACGTCGCAGTGACAGTAGATGCTGCCGGTCTCCACCGCGTCCGCCGACACCTTGCCCCAGGTGTGGCCTTCGCCCGCCGGGCACGACGACAGCGCGCCGTTGTCCACCGGGTCCACGCAGAACTGCACGTCGATGTCGAAGCCCTGCGTGGGCACGTTGAGGATCTGGTCCAGCAGCGGCTCGCCCTGCAGCGTGTAGTTCTTCGGCACGCCGCCGCCGAGGATCCAGATCGCCATGCGCTTCGAGAAGTGGTGCCGGCAGTAGTGCTGCACCGCCGCCATCGCGTACACGTCCGCGTTGATGTCGAGCTCGAACTGGAAGTCGTCGCCGAACAACTTCTTCAGCTTCACCACGTTCAGGAAGATCGAGCCGTCCTGCACTGCGCCGACGAAGATTGGCACCGCGCGGCGGTAGCAGGTCGACAAGAGCGACGGCTGCTCGATGCCCAGCTCCTGCTCGATGGCGTTCATGTGCTTGCCGAGCAGGAAGTGGAACTCCGGCGTCGTCATGCGACGCTGGAACTCCGGCTGGCGGATGATGGCCGAGAAGAGCCGGTCGGTGTCGAGCAGCACCTCTTCCCAGAAGCCCAGGTCGTAGATGCGGATGATCCGCGCCATGCGGTACTGAATGTCGCCGGCATTCGGGTTCACCTCGCGGATGTGGTGCTTCAGCGCCCGGTGCGCGTCGTGGTACAGGTTCGCGCCCGTCGTGGTGATGACGCTCACCGCCCCCGACTCCACCAGCGGGATCAGGCAGCTCTGGTGCAGCCCGGCCGGCGTCATCGCGCCCGAGAGCGTGAGGAAGATCGCGGCGTTCTCCTCGAGCGACCGCTTCATCAGCTCGAACGCCGTGCGCTCCTGCCGGCCGACGTACGCGCCAAAGGCGTGCTCGAGCAGCTCCAGGGCCGTCTCGCGGCCGGTGATGGGACGGGGATTGACGCGGCGGGCCTGGTCGTACGCCTTTCGAAGCTTCTGCTGGGTCTTGGTCGCCATGGGCGCGGGCGGTATACACCCGGCTCCTACGGCCGAACCACATGGAGTTTTGACCCTGTGACCACCCTCCGTCTCCGCCTGCTCGTCGCCGGCCTCGCCCTCGCTTCGTCCCTCGGCTGTAAGTGTGGGCCGACCACCACCACCGGCACCGCGCCGGACTACCTGCCGTCGCCGCAGGCCCTGTCCTTCGAGGCCTGCCCCACCAGGGACGAGATGGGCCGGAACGTCCCCGACGTCTTCCCCGACACCCGCAAGGTGACGATCGAGAACCGCGCCAAGGCAAGCGGCGGCCTCAAGCTGTCGATCACCGGCACCAACGCCGCGGCCTTCAAGCTGGTCGAGCCGCTGCCCACCGCCATCGACTCGCTGGGAAGCGCCGAGATCCAGGTGCAGTTCAGCCCGACGGCCAAGGGCGACCAGACGGCGTCGCTGATCATCGACGACGAGTACGAGGGCACCGACAACCAGACCGTCACCCTGGTCGGCACCGGGAAGAACCTGCCGGCGCAGGCGACGCTGGGCAGCGCACCCCAGAAGACGGACAAGTCCGGCTTCCTCACCTGCGAGGAGTCCTCCCCGCTGTCGGACTGCACGCTGCAGTTCCCCGACACGTTGTACGACCAGACCGACGTCCTCGAGGTGAAGATCAAGAACCTCGGCTGCCCGGCGCTGAAGATCACCGGCATCAAGATCGAGTCGGCCCGCGGCGACCAGCAGGACTTCTCCATCGACAGCCCGGCGGTGCTCCCGTCGGAGACCTCGCCCATCCTCCTGTCGACCGCCGACGGCACCGAGGAGATGACGGTGCGGGTCCGCTTCTCGCCGGTGGACGACGGCAGCGGCAACACGGACCGCTTCGCGTCCCTGGTGATCCTCTCCAACGATCCGCTGCTCGGCGACGGCTTCGCGCAGCCCGCGCGCATCGCGCTGTCGGCGACGGCGGTGAAGCCCAGCATCTACACCTCGCCCACCTTCTGTGACTTCTCCAACCCGCTCGACCCGTGCGGCGAGGCCACCAAGGTGCCGAACTCGGCCACCTTCCGCGTCACCAACGACGGCAACGCGGCGGTGCAGATCAAGAGCGTGAAGTTCCGCAGCTCGGGCGGCAACACGGGCGCCGGCGGCCGCTTCACCATCAGCCAGGACATCACCGGCCAGATGATCGCGCCCACCGCGTCGGCGACGCTGAAGCTCGCGCACAACGACATGCCGCTCTACGTGAGCGACGTGCTGGACATCGAGGCGGTGCTGCCCGGTCCGCCGGAGACGGCCGCGGGGATCATCTCGGTCGCGGTCTACGGAGGCCTCAAGCCCTGCCTCACCACGGACCCGATGGACCAGATCAACTTCAACAACCCGACCGAGGAGCTCACCGCGCAGACGCTGCGCATCAAGAACGGCGCGGGCTGCGGCACGCTGATCATCAGCGACGTGGCCATCGAGACGAACCCGTTCTTCACGCTGGTCGATCCGCTGGTGGCGCCGAACACCCAGGTCCCCGCCGGCGGCCAGGTGGAGACCACGGTCCAGTACCGGCGCCCGCCGTCGGGCGGCATGCAGCTGGGCACGCTGCGCATCCGCACCAACGACACCGACTGGGGCCCGCCGCAGTACAAGATCGTGCAGCTGCTCTCGCAGTCGCCGCTGGACCAGGTGCCGGTCGCCGCCATCACCGCGTGCACCTCGGGTGAGCTCATCAACGATCCGCAGTGCAGCATGGGGCCCACCACCTCGAAGACGGTCAACCTCAACATGCTGACGGTGAAGGAGGTCACCCTGTCCGGCGTGAAGTCGACCGACGACAACATGGTCGCCCAGTACCGCTTCCGCCTGCTGCCGCCGCTGCCCACGGGTGTCACCACGGCGAACCTGGCGAACCACGACACGCAGATCACCACGCCGACCACGAAGCTGACGATCCCCGACGGGGCGACGGGCCTGTACCGCATCAGCCTCGAGGTCTGGGACAACCGCGGGCAGAAGTCGGGCAACACGCCCGTCATGCTGCTCAACGTCTACCCGTAGGGGCTGGGCGGGGCCGCTCTTCGCGTCGTGCGGAGCGGTCAGGCCGGCCGCACGCCGCCGAGGACCGGGGAGCGGTGCGTCAAGCTGCGCATCGCCAGGCGATCGAGCCGCGCGTTCCGGTACACCTCGAGCATGCGCTCCTGCCCGAGCGCCCACACCGCGTTCATGGTGCAGGCGCCCGAGAAGGTGCAGGCGCCCTCCTTCTCGGTGCAGAGGTTGACGCCCACCGGGCCCTCCACGGCCTCGATGACGTCCAGCAGGCTCACCTTCGACGCCGGCAGCGCCAGCGAGTAACCGCCGCGCGCGCCGCGGGTGGATTTCACCAGCTTCGCCTTCACCAACGTCTTCAGGATCTTCGCGAGGAATTCCTGGGGAATGTCCATCTTCCGCGCGATCTCCCGGAAGGACGTCGTCATGCCTTCCGGCAGTGACGCGAGGAACACCATCGCGCGGGCGCCGTACTCGATTTTGCGGGAGATCTGGAAGGCGTGCTGCATGGTGGGCCCGAAGGAGGTTACGGTGGCCATAACATGATCGACCTGCACTCGCACACCACCGCCTCCGACGGGGAGCACCCGCCCGAGGAGCAGGTGGCCCTGGCCGCCGAAAAGGGCGTCCGGGTGCTGGCCGTCACCGACCACGACACGGTGGACGGCATCGAGGCCTGCCAGCGGGCTGCGGAGCGGCTGGGGCTGCGGCTGGTGCCCGGCATCGAGGTCTCCACGTACCTGAACCGGCGCGAGGTCCACGTCCTCGGGCACTTCGTGGACCCGGTGGAGCCGCGCCTCACCAGCTTCCAGGAGCGGCTGAAGATCGAGCGGCAGCAGCGCATGGAGCAGATGGTGGCGAAGGTGAAGGCGCTGGGCTTCCCGGTGACGATGGAGCTGGTGACGGCGCTCGCCGGCGACGTGCCGCTGACGCGGCCGCACCTCGCGCGGGTGCTGGTCGAGCTGGGCTACGCGTCGTCCCCGAAGGAGGCGTTCAACCGGTGGCTCGGCGACGGGAAGCCGGCGTACGTGCCGCGGCGGGAGGTGACGCCGGCGGAGGCGATCGCCCTGATCCACGGCGCAGGCGGCACCGCGACCGTCGCGCACCCCGGCATGACGCGCATCGATCGCCGCGAGCTGGAAGGGCTCAAGCAAGACGGGCTGGACGGCGTCGAGGTGGTGCACAGCGACCACCCGCCGTCCCTGCAGGAGACGCTGGCGAAGTGGGCCGACGAGCTCGACCTCGTGAAGACGGCCGGCAGCGACTACCACGGCCCGACGGTGTCGCCGGGGCGCAGCTTCGGCACGGTGGGCATGGCGCCGGCGGAGCTCGCGCGGCTCGAAGCGCGCCGGCCGTAGCCCCGGTCGCGGCACGTGTTCGCCGCCTGCTACAGCCGAGGCCATGAGTATCGCCATCGGACACATCCGCGACGGGCAGTCGTTCTCGACGATGAGACGCCCCTGCCGGAGGACTGCCGCGTCACCGTGATCATCGAAGACGGCGCGGCTGGCTTCCGCCTGGACGAGCAGAGCCAGGAAGAGCTCGTCCAGGCTGCGCACGAGATCGAGCGGGGCGAGTACGTCAGTCACCAGGAGCTCTTCGCCCGCTTGAAGCGGCACGACTGAGCATGGCGAAGATCTTCCGCCGGTTCCTGTATTACCGGATCGATGCGGACGGCGGCATCGAGGTGCTTCGGCTGTGGGCGGCCGACCGCGGGAAGGCGCCGGAGCTGAAATGAACGCCCCGAGCGGCTGAGCGCGCTACTTCCACAAGTCCTTGTCGATGACAGGGGCCTTCACCGTGGTGTCGAGCTCGAGGCCATGCTTCGAGCCCGCCGAGGTGTTGCCCACGCCCTTCGCGCGCACCTCGACCTGGTTGAGGCCTTCCTTCAACGTGACGGTCGACTCGAAGCGGCCCTCGGCGTCCACCGGCACCACCACGCCCTGCACCTCCACCATCGCGCCGGGCTGCGCGCTGCCCTTCACCACCACCTTCGGGGTGTTCAAGGTCGCGCGCATCGGCAGCGCCACCTTGAGCAGCAGGCTGGACGGGATGGGCTCGGGCTCGCTGGGCGCCTGGCCGGGCTTCATCAACGACTGCTGGCCCGCCTTGACGATGACGACGCGCCCGCCGCCGGCGAAGACGACCTCGCCAGACTCCGCGCCCACCGCCACCGTGCCCAGCCCGTTGGTGGCCATGGTGAAGACGCCCGCGTCCGTGCTGGCCACCGCGTCGCTTGCGGCGGCGCGCACCTCGAAGGTGTGACGGCCGCTGCCCTTCACCTGCGCGCGCGCCATGCCGCGCTCGAGCAGCAGGCGGCTGATCGACTCCGACAGCTCACCGATGCCCACCTCGGTGCCGGACTCCATGCGCACCTCCCAGTACTCGTCGCCGACGAGCACGGCGTAGCTGCCGTTGGTGGTGCGCACGCCGTCGGACGGCGACAGCGTCGTCCCCTCCTCCGCCGGCGCCCAGCCGCCGTCGAGGCCGCGGCGGACCTCGACGGCGCCGCTCACCTCGGCCAGCTTGAGCTCGCGCTGCAGCGGCCCCGCGTCCACCTTCGCCACGGGCGGCGGCTTCGGCGGCAGCGGCGGCGACGGCGGCTCGCGCAGGAACAGCCACCACGCGAGCGGGATGATCGCGAGGATCGCCGCGAGGCCCAGGGTGAACGGCACGCTGCTTCGCTTCGTCGCCATGGGCCCGCTCATCCTCCCACGCCCTGCCCCACGCCGCCGTAGCTCTTCCACGCCGGCTCGGACTTCTGGCGCCGCTCGGCCGTTCCCGCCGCCTTGAGCGTGAGGGTGAAGCGCGCGCCCCGGCCCGGCGTGCTGGCCACCTCGATGCGCCCCTGGTGCTCCTCCACCACCCGGTACACCACCGACAGGCCCAGCCCGATGTTCGACCAGACGTCCTTGGTGGTGAAGAACGGCTCGAAGACGCGCCCCAGGTGCTCCGGGGCGATGCCCTTGCCGGTGTCCTCGATCTCCAGCGTCGCCCCGCCCTCCGTAGGCCGCACGCGAACCGTCAGCCTCTTCTCCGGCGTGGCGCTCATCGCGGTGCGCGCGTTGTCGCACAGCTGGGAGACGACCTGCTTGAGCTGCTCCGCGTCAGCGTCGACGCGCACCGGCTCGGCCGGCAGCTCCGTCGCCACCGTCACCCTGGCCTCCGCGTGGCGGGGCGCCTCGAACTCCAGCGCCTGCTGGACGACGGAGACGAGATCGACGGGCGCCAGGTGCACCTCGCCCCTCGTCTGGGAGAAGCGCAGCAGGTTCTGGGTGATGTCCCGGCAGCGCCGCGCGCCCTCCTCGATCTGCTTGAGGAGCGCGAAGTCGGCGTCACCCTCGGGGTGATCCATGAGCAACAGCTGCGCGTTCCCGAGGATCGCCACCAGCGGGTTGTTGATCTCGTGCGCGACGCCGGCGCCCAGCTGACCGATCGCCGCCAGCTTCTGCGTCTCGAGCAACTGGGCCTGCGCGGCGCGCAAGTCGGCGAGCGCCTCCTCGACCCTCTGCTGGAGCTCGTCGTTCCAGCGCATCAGCTTCGCGCGCGCGGCCTCCAGCTCGGCGCCCATGGCGTTGAACGCCTGCCCCAGCTCGGCGAGCTCGTCCGCGCCCTCCACCGTCACGCGCCGCGACAGCGCGCCCTTTCCGAAGTCGCCCGCCACCTCGGCCACGGCCTCGAGCCGCCGCGTCAACGTCCGCACGAAGACGAGCGCCACCGCGACCAGGAGCCCCGCCACCAGCGCCAGCCCGCCCAGCACCGTGCGCCGCAGCGTCACCACCGGCGCGCGCGCCTCGGACAAGGGGACCGACACCACCGCCGACAGCCCCAGGCGGCCCGGCACCGGCGCGGTCGCGACCTGCTCGGCGCCGCTCACCGCGAGCGTCGCGCCCCCCCGCAGCACCTCGAGCCGCCCGGCCGGCAGCGCCTTCACCTTCCGGTGCCATGCGGAGCTGGCCACCACCCGGCCCTCGCCATCGACGATCTCCAACGTGGTGAGCGGCGAAGCGTGCGCGACCAGCCACTCGTCGAGCGGCGCCAGGGTGAGCGCCAGCGCCAGCATCGGCGCCCGGGGATCCTTCGCGCCGCCCGCGTGGATCGCCGCGGGCAGCCACGGGCCGTCGGGGCTGTCCTGCATCGGCCCCAGCGCGACGAGGCCCTTGTCGCCATACGACGCCAGCGTCGAGAGCGGCAATGGCCCGGTGAGCGCCTCGAGCGACGTCACCGGCGACGGGCGGCCCTCCACGCCGCTGAGCAGCGGCACCGCCTCGGCCCGCGAAGGGTCGACCAGCGCCGCGGCCACGACGAGCGACGACTGCCCGGCCAACAGGCGCAGGCCGCCGGCCACCTCGTCACCCGACGCGCCTCTCCAGTCGATCAGCACCGCCGCCTGCGACAGCCCGTCGAGCGCGAAGGACAGCTGCGTGCCCGCCGCCTCCGCCGACGCCGCCGCCAGCGCCCGCTGCTCGCGCTCCAGCCGCGCGGACAGCTCGGCCTCGGCGCTCCTCAGCACCCAGAAGCCGCCCAGCGCGAGCGGCACCACGGCCGCCGCGAGCACGAAGAGCACGAGCTTCTGGGACAGCCGCACGGACCGGGAGGTTACACAGCCTGGGCGCCCGCCGCTCCTTCGCGGCGGCGCTTCAGGCGATGTGGCGTGAGGCGTCGGCCCCGTCGCTGCGCAGGTACACGCTGCCCGCCACCGCCTTGGCCTTCTTCTTCAGCTCCGCGGCCTGCCGCGCGAGCTCCGGGTGCGCCGTGCGGCCGTCGGTGATGACCGCGACGATGGAGACGCTCATCACCGGGAAGCGGCGCAATTGCCCGAAGCGATCCTCGGCCTCGATGTAGCCGCGCTCGCGGTCCGCCCGGTCGTAGTAGAGCGGGATGACGCGATCGAAGGACTCCACGAGGCGGCGACACAGCTCGTCCACCCGCGTCAGCGAGGCCATGAAGACGAAGTCGTCGCCCGCGACGTGCCCGACGAACTCGCTGCCGTCGCCGTGCTGCGCGACCACCTCGCGCAACAGGTCCGCCGTCTGCTTCACCACGCCGTCGGCCTTGGCGAAGCCGTAGTAGTCGTTGAAGGCCTTCAGGTTGTCGAGGTCGAGGTAGCAGAAGGCGAACGGCTCGCCGACGGACAGGCGGCGCTGCACCTCGCGCTCGATGGCCGCGGACCCCGGCAGCTGGGTCGTCGGGCTGGCCTGCGCTTCCGCCGAGCGGCGGCGGAAGACGGACTCGACGCGCGCGCCCAGCTCCAGCGCGTCGAAGGGCTTGGTGAGGTAGTCGTCGCCGCCCAGCTTGAGCGCGCGCACCTTCGCCCCGGTGTCGCTCCGCGCCGAGATGAAGACGACGGGCAACGGCGCCGACGCGCGGTCGGCCTTGATCGCCTCGAAGAAGCTGAAGCCGTCGCCGTCGGGCAGCGAGACGTCGAGCAGCACCAGGTCCGGCCGCGCCCGCGCCAGCGCCGCGCGCGCCTCGGCGACCGTGCCGGCGCGATCGACGTCGAAGCCCTGGTTGCTCAGCACCTCGGCGCAGATCGCGACGATCTGCGCGTCGTCGTCCACCACCAGCACGCGCCCACGCGCACCGCGCTGCCGATCGAAGGCGGCCGACACGCTGGCCACCAGCGAGGCCGCGGAGAACGGCTTGTGCACGAAGCCGCTCGCGCCGGACCGCAGCGCCTCGTCGCGCAGGTCGAGGCCGGACACCACCAGCACCCTCGCGTCCTTGGTGTCCGGATCGTGCCGGAGGATGTCGAGCAGCTCGAGGCCACGGTGATCCGGCAGGCCCTGGTCCAGCGTGATGACCGCCGGCCGGTGCCGCCGCGCCAGCGTCAGCGCGTCGTCGGCGGTGTTGGCCAACACCACGTGGAAGCCGGCCTCCAACAGCACCGCCTTCATCAGCCACGCGACGCGCGCCTCGTCCTCCACCACCAGCACCGTGCCGCGGGTGGGTCCCGCCGCGGGCGCCTCCTCGACGATCGCCGGCGGCTCCTCGGGAAAGACGGCCACGAAGCGCGCCCCCGTGGGATCGGGCTCCGCCCAGATCCGCCCGCCGTGCGCGTGGAGGATGCTGCGGCAGATCGACAGGCCGAGGCCCGTGCCCGGCACGCCGCGGTTCGCGTCGGTGCGCGCCTGTTCGAAGCGGTCGAAGATCCGCTCGAGGTTCGCCTCGGGGATCGGCGCGCCCGAGTTCCACACCGACAGCACCGCGAAGCCCGGCGCGGCGTCGCTCCGCCCCACCGCCACGCGCACCTGCCCGCCCGCCGGCGCGAACTTCACCGCGTTGGTGAGCAGGTTGTTCAGGACCTGCGTCACGCGCACGGGGTCCGCGAGCAGCCGCAGACCCTCAGCCGGCACGTCCAGCTGCAGCTGCAGGCCCCGCTCGGCGAGCGCGGGCCCGTAGCGCTCGGCCGCCGCGCGCACCAGCTCGTCGAGGTGCGCCAGCTCGAAGGTCATCTTCAGCCGGCCCTTCTCCAACTTGGCGAGATCGAGCAGGTCGTCCACCAGCGCGTTCAACTTCTCGGTGGACTCCCGGGCCATCTCGAGGAAGCGCCGCTGCTTTTCGTTGAGGTCGCCGGTGATGTGGTTCAGCACCAGGTCGAGCGCGCCGGTGATGCTGGTCAGCGGCGTCCGCAGCTCGTGGCTCACGATGCCGACGAACTCGTCTTTGCGCTGAGCGAGCTGCTTCGACTCGGTGACGTCGCGCGCCACCACCAACACGCCCTTGAGCGCGGTGCCAGGCCCCGCCACCGGGCTGATGGTCAGCTGCACGTCGCGCTCGAAGAGCTTGAGCTCCTCGCGCCAGGTCTTTTGCCCGCTGTACTCCCAGCCGCGGACGATCTCGAACGGCGAAACGCCCAACCAGGTGGTGAGCCGCTCCAGCGTCACCTCCTCGTCTCCGGGGCTCGCCTTGAGCAACGCGCGCGCGGCCGCGTTGCACACCACCACCTGTCCCTGCTCGTCCGTCAGCACCACCCCATCGGCCATCGCCTCGACCATCTGCTCGATGCGCAGGCGGGCCTCGCGCTCGGCGGCCCGCACGTGGGTGATGGCGTCGGTCGTCTGGTTGACGAGCAGGTCCAACAGCTCGCCGTCCTCGGTGCCGTAGGCCTCGCTGCGCGAGCTGAAGAGCGCCAGCGTGCCCACCGTGTGCCCCGACGTGACGAGCGGCACCGAGATGGCGCACGCGAAGCCCGGCAGCCCGCCCACCGCGTCGGTGGCCTGGCCGGACACGTTGGTGATCACCTTGTCCTCGGGCAGCACCACGCCGGCGGCCTTGCGGTGGCTCGCCAGCACCGAGTCCTTCACGTGCAAGAGCGCTGCCTCGGACAGCACCGCGTTGCAGCGGATCCTCAGCGACGCGGAGCGCCCGTCGGTGCCCTCGAGCAGCACGGCGCTCGCCTCGTGCGGCAGCACCCGGCCCACCGTCGCCAGCAGGCGATCGACGATCGCCGTCAGGGTGGGCGCGTCCTTCGCGCTCTGCCGGCTGACCTCGTACATCACGTTGAGCGCCTCGACGCGCTTGTGGAGCGAGGCGGTCAGCCGGTCCTTCTCCTTGCGCAGCGAGACCAGGTCGAGCGCGTTGCGGACGGTGATCGACAGGTCCTGCAGGTCGAAGGGCTTGGTGACGTAGCGGAAGACCTGGCCCTCGTTGATCGCCGCGATCAGGTCCGAGGGGTTGGTGTACGCCGTGAGGAGGATGGTGGTGACCTCGAAGCCCTCCGCGCGCGCGCGGCGGACCAATTCGATGCCCGTCATCTCCGGCATCTTCTGGTCCGTCAGCAACAGGTCGATCGGCTGCCGGCGCAGGATCTCCAGCGCCTCGGCGCCGGAGCGGGCGGTCAGCACCGTGGCCAGGCGGCTGAACGTGCGAGCCAACACGTCGAGCACGTTCTGCTCGTCATCGACGCACAACAGCGTGGGACGGGACTGCACGGCGACTGTGAATTCTAGGCCTTCGGCGCGCCTCTCCAAATGTGTGGCCGCTACACACAGCGCCCCCCATGGAGCGCGGTCACTTCTTCCGGCCGGCGCCCTCGAGTTTGTCCTCGTTGCTGATGGACAGGCGCACCAGCTCGCGCAGCACGCGGTTGCGCTTCACGTTGCCGAGGACCTCCTTCAGGTCCTCGTACACGGTGGGATCGTTGATGATCCCGCCCAGCGAGCCTTCGCCCGCGCGGATCTTCTGGGTGATCGCCCGCACGTCGGCGGCGGCCTTGCCCAGGTCGCCCAGCGCCGTGCGCGCGTCGCCGTAGACCAGCTGGTACACCGCGCCGTCCTTCGACGTCTTCGCGTCGTGGATCAGCCTCGCCACCTCGTCGGCCGCGACGCCGAGGTCGACGATCGATTGGGCGATCTGCTTGTCGTAGATGAGCGCGTGCAGCGAGCCCTGCCCCGCCTTCACGTCGGCCAGCAGCCCGTCGACCCGCGCCACCGCGCTGTCCAGCTTCACCGCCGTGTCCGAGGCGCGCGACAAGAGCGCCTTCACGTCGTCGCTCGTCCTCTTGTCGTAGACCAGCGTGTGCAACAGGCCCTTGCCGCTCTCGATCTCCGCGATGATGTTCTTCGCGCCCTTCACGATCGCCACCACGTCGTCCCGCACCTCGGGCCCGGTGTACGCCTGCACGCCGGCGCGGAGGTCGCGGGTGATGGTGACGGCGTTGTCCACCATCTCGCCGGTGGCCTTGAGCAGCGACGAGATGTCGCCGGACGTGCCGGTGGGGATCTCCCCGCCGTTGGCGATCTGCTCCTTCCCCGGCGTGCCCAGGGAGATGTCGATGGCCTTGTCGCCCAGCACGCCGCGGCCGGTGATCCGCGCCACCGAGTCCTCGCGGATGCGCTCGGCGAAGCGCTGGCTGATCTCCATCTTCACGATGATGCGCTTGTCCTCGAGGTCATCGGCGAAGGCGATGCTCGACACCCTGCCGACCTGGAGGCCGCCCAGGCGCACCGGCGAGTCGAGCTGCAGGCCGTCGACGTTCTCGAACGCGCCGACGTAGACGTTCTCCTTCTCGAACAGGTTGCGCTCCTTGCCGATCAGGAACACGACGATGCCGGCGAGCGCGAGGCCCAGCGCGACGAACAGACCCGCGCGGACGATGATCCGCTTTTCGCGCTCCGCCGGGTTCACGGGGGTCGAGACCATGGCGCTCCTCAGTCCTCGCGCGCGTCGAAGAACGCGCGCACGTCCGGGTGGGACGACCGTCGCATCTCGTCGACGGTGCCGACCTCGACGATCTGCCGCTTCGACAGCATGGCGATCCGGTCCGAGACGCGGAACGCGCTGTCCATGTCGTGGGTGACGACGATGGAGGTGCAGTGCAGCCGGTCCCCCATCGAGACGATCAGGTCGTCGATGATGCGCGTGCTGATCGGGTCGAGGCCGGTCGTGGGCTCGTCCCAGAGGATCACCTCGGGCTCGATGGCGATCGCCCGCGCCAGGCCCACGCGCTTCTTCATGCCGCCCGACAGGTCCGACGGCCTCATCGCCTCGATGCCGGGCAGGTTCACCAGCTCGAGGTTCCTCGCCACCCGCGCCGCGATCTCGCCCTCGTCGAGCTCGGGCAGGTGCTCGCGCAGCGGGTACGCGATGTTCTCGCCGACGGAGAGCGAGTCGAACAGCGCCGCGCCCTGGAACACCATCGCCACCTTCTTGCGCACCTCGCGCAGGTGGTTCTCGTCGAGGCTGGTGACGTCCACGCCTTCGAACCACACGTGGCCGCGGTCGGGGGCCAACAGCCCGATGAGGCACTTGAGCATCACGCTCTTGCCGGTGCCGGAGCCGCCGATGATGGTCAGCGTCTCGCCCTTCCGCACGTCGAGGTTCAGTCCTTCGTAGATGCGCTTGGGCCCGAACGCCTTCCAGAGGTCGTCGTAGCGGATGATCACGTCGCTGGAGTCGGGCGCTCTCACAGGGCGAGGAACAGCTTGGTGAGGAAGAAGTCCGAAAGACAGACCGCCACCGAGGTGATCGCCACCGTCTCGGTCGTCACGCGCCCCACGCCCTCGGTGCCGCCGGTGACGGTGAAGCCCTTGTAGCAACCCACCACCGCGATGATGCCGCCGAAGACCGCGCTCTTGGCGATGCCCGAGCCGAAGTCCATGAGGGTGGCGGTCTCGATCGCCGAGCGGAAATACTGCTCGAAGGGAATCTCGTACTGCGTGTAGACGACGACGCTGCCCGCCGCGACGCCGAACACGTCGGCCAGCGCGGTCAGCGCCGGCATCACCAGCGCACAGGCCAGCAGCCGCGGCGTGACGAGCTTCTTCACCGGGTCCGCGCCCAGCGCGCGGATCGCGTCGATCTGCTCGGTGACCTGCATCGACGCCAGCTCGGCGGTGATGCCCGAGCCGATGCGGGCCCCCACCGTCAGCGCCGTCAGCACCGGCCCGAGCTCACGGAACAGCGTCAGCACCACCACCTTGCCCACGGTGTGCTGAACGCCGAAGCGCGCCATGAAGAAGGCGAACTGCAGCGACAGCACCAGCCCGGCGAAGAGCGCGGTCAGCGTCGCGATCGACAGCGAGCGCACGCCCAGCGCCTCCACCTGGTACGCGGTGGCGCCGAGGCTGCTCGGCCGGCGGAAGACGCGCACCGCCGCCCGCCAGAACATCACCACCATGCCACCCAGCGAGACGAGCCCTTCGCGCGCCCGCGCCGTCCACGGGAGGATCGCCGCGAGCTCCTGCTGGACCATGTCGGCCAGCTCGGTCTCGCGGGGCTCGTGCAGCGGTGGGTGGCGGGGCGTTCGCGCGCTCACGTCAGTCGCGCTCCTGCTGCCGGAAACCCTTCACCAGCGCGTCGAATTCCGCCTCGTGCACGCCGCGCGCACCCGGCGGGCTGACGTACATGAAGTCGTGCACGCAGCCGTTCTTCTTGAGCACCACGAGTTCGAGCTCCACCGGCACGCCGTCGAGCTTCGCGGTCCAGACGGTGCGCAGCCCCTCTCGGCCGTCGATCATCTCGAGCGCGCTCGACACCTGCTGGCGCTCGCTGAAGCCGAACAGCAGGTGCCGGGTCAGCACGTCGAGCGGCGCGTCGCCGTGCCCCTCGCACACCGCGTTCATCGCCAGCAGGTGGCTCGAGCCCACCGCGGCCCAGGCGAGATCGTTGTCCGAGAAGCGCACGGGCTGGAACGCGGCCGGATCGGGGCTGCTGACGCGGTAGGCCACCCCCGTCTTCCGGAACAGCCCGTCGCGCAGCGTCCCGGCGCAGGCCGAAAGCCCCACCGCCAGCACCACGCTCGCACACCCCCGCAGCATCCTTCGGCACTTAGCCCCTCGGCGCCCGCGAGGCCGCGAAAAGTTGACTCTGCACGGCCGTTCAGGAACCATACTGAACAAAAGATCCTGCATCGCCGAGGACGCCATGGACGAGATCACCGATCGCCAGAAGGAAATCCTCCAGTACATCGTGCGCACCAGCGAAGAGCGCGGGTACCCGCCGACGATCCGCGAGATCGGCGAGGAAATGGACATCCGCTCGACGAACGGGGTGAACGACCACCTGAAGGCGCTCGAGCGCAAGGGCTTCCTCACGCGCGGTGAACAGCAGAGCCGCTCCCTGGTGCCGACCAAGCGCGCGCGGTTGGTGCTGGGCCTGGGCAAGAGAGCCGACCCGACGATGGTCGAGGTGCCGCTGCTGGGCCGGGTGGCCGCCGGCGCGCCCATCCTCGCGCAGCAGCAGATCGAGGACACGGTGCGCATCGACAGCTTCCTGCTCGGCGGCAGCGGGCGGGAGGTCTTCGCCCTGCGCGTGAAGGGGCAGTCGATGATCGACGACGGCATCCACGACGGGGACTTCATCTTCGTCAAGAAGAGCCCCTCGGCGTCGCCCGGCGACATCGTGGTGGCGCTCATCGAGGACGAGGCGACCGTCAAGCGCTTCTACCCGGAAGGCGACCGGGTGCGCTTCCAGCCCGCCAACAAGGACATGCAGCCCATCTACGTGGCGAAGTCCGAGTTCCGCCAGACGATGATCCTCGGGAAGGTCGTCGGCGTGTACCGGAAGATGATCTGACGTCACCCGCCCGTTGGCGCCGCCTCGCCCTGCGGCGGCGCCTCAGGCAGCCGCTGCAGCTCGAGCGTCACCTCGGCGGCCTCGTCCGCTCCCACCCTGACTTCGACCTCGCGCGGGAGGAAGCCCGGCGCCTCCGCGCGCACGCGGTGCGCCTCACCCGCGACCAGTTCGGCGACCGTGGCGACGCCTCCGGACAGGGTGAGCGGCTGCCCGTCGAGCGTCACCCGCGCGCCCGGCACGTCGACGACGACGCGCAGCGAGCCCGACAGCGGCGGAAGCACCACGTCCACCGTCGCGGAGGCGGCCTCGGCCGCGAGCGACACGTCGCGGGCGAACGGCTTGCGGTCCGGGTGACGCACCTCGATCCGGTGCCGGCCGAGCGGCTGCTGATCGAGCACCACCGGCGTGGACCAGGTGGTGGGCCGGCCGTCGAGCACCACCGAGGCACCGGGCGGCTCGCTCCGGACGACGATGCTGCCGGTCGGCGCCGGCGGCGCCTTCTTCGGGCGCAGCGCCACGCCGAGGCCCGCCGCGACGAGCAGCGCGGCGCCCACCGCGGAGAGCGCGATCGGCCGGCGAGCGCCCTTCACCGCGTGCGGCTCCGGCATCATCACCGTCCGGGCGCTGCGGCTGACCTCGTTCGCCTCGGCGTGGCGCGCCTTCTCGTACAGGCGCCGCAGCTCGTCGGTGCCGGCGCTCGAAAGCTGCCCCATCAGCTGCGCGTGGGCCTCGAACTCGCCTGCGAACAGCTCGCGCACCCGCGCGCCGATGGACTCGCGCGTCACCTCGGCGCCGACGCACGCGCTGAGCGCGTCGCGGAACGCCTCCATCGACGGGAAGCGCTGAGCCGGTTCGACGGCGGTGGCGCGAGCGATCACCTGGTCGACGGACTCCGGCACGTCGCCTCGCACGGCTCGGACACGCGGGCGCTCCCCTTCGAGGATCGCGTGGAGACAGGCGAGCTCGTTGTCTTTGTCGAACATCGAGCGGCCGGTGAGCAGCTGGTACAGCACCACCGCGAGCGCGAACTGGTCGACGCGCCCGTCGAGCGGCTGGCCGGTGATCTGCTCGGGGGCGAGGTACTGCGCCTTGCCCTTCACCATGCCGGTCCTCGTCTTGGCGAGCCGGTGCTCGGCGTGAGCGATGCCGAAGTCCAGCACCTTCACCACGCCGTCCCACGTCACGAGGATGTTGGACGGCGTGAGGTCGCGGTGCACGACGTTCAGCGGCTGACCGTCGGCCCCTGTGAGCTGGTGCGCGTAGCCGATGCCCTCGGCGGCCCCCAGGACGAGGCCGAGCGCGAAGTCCCACGGCAGGTACACGCCTTTCCGGCGCGCGCGCTGCGCGACGTCGTGCAAGTCCTGCCCCGCGAGGAACTCCATCACCAGGAACGGGCCCGAGGGCGAGCGCACCGTCTCGAAGACGCGCACGATGTTGGGGTGCGTCATCAGCGACGCGATGCGCCCCTCGTCGTGGAACATCTTCGTGTAGTCGGGGTTCTTCGCGAGCGCCGGGAGGATCCGCTTGATGACGCACAACCTCGGCGGCGTCGTCGAGAGATCGCGGGCGAGGAAGAGCTCCGCCATGCCGCCCTCGGCCAGCTTCTTGATCGCGGGGAAGCGCTCCCCGAAGGCAGGCAGCGGCTCGGGCGTGACCGGCGTCGCCGGGCTGGTGACCGCGTCGCTGCCGTCTCCCCGCATCGCGCTCTATCCCCCCGCTACTTCAGATCACCGGTCAGCTTGAAGGTGACCACGCACCCCTGGATGCCGAGCATGTTGGGCGAGCGCGCCTTGAGCTCGTTCTCCACCGACTCGCAGGCGGGCGGCGAGTCCACCAGAGACAGGACGTTGGCGATCTCCAGCGACATCGTCTTCTGGGCGTCGGTGAGCGTCCACGTCTCGGCCTGCTGCAGGTTGCAGCCGGTCATGCCCACCGGCTCCTTCGACTCGCGGCTGAAGGTCAGCTCACGGCCGGCGATGGAGAAGACGATCGGGTTCGCCGCGTCCTTGCAGGTCGTCGCGTCGAGGCGCGCGCAGTCCTGCGTGGTGGCCCTCTTGCCGTCGCCCGACACGCGGTAGATGACGTAGCTGTTGTCGGTGAACGGAAGGGGCTGCGTGTTCATGCGGAACTGCGCCTCGTCGCTGCACTGTCCGAACTCCACCGTGCTGCTGGTGACCTGCCAGAAGTAGACCGCGTTGGGCGCGAGCCCGTTGCCGTTCCCGCCTCCGCAGGCGGCGAGGGCGACGAGGGCGACGGCGGCGAGGAGGCGGCGCAACATGGAGGCTCCAGGAGACGGGGCGGCCCGGCCCTGCGAAGCTACACCAGTTCCCGCCGGCTTTTAGCCCAGCGCCTCGAGCTCGCCCTGGACGACCTCAGCGGGCCAGGGCGGCGTCGAGCGCCTCGGCGTCGGCCCGGTGGGCCTCCATCACCGGCCGGGCCTTCGCGTAGTCGGCGGCGAAGGCCGCGTCCGCCAGCTGCGCCTCGCGCGCCTTTTGCACCGCCTCGAGCTCGGCGATGCGCGCCTCGAGCTGCGCGAGCTCCTTCTTGAGCGGCGCGGTGCGCTGGCTCTTCGCCTGCCGCGCCTCGGCCTCGAGGCGCTTGCGGTCCTTCCCGGTGAGTGGCCGCGACGCGCCGGCCCCCACCGCCCGCCCCTCCTCGCGCACGGCGGCCTCGAGATCGAGGTGCGCGAGGTACTCGTCGAGGTTGCCCGGGAACGGCACCACCTTGCGATCGCGCACGTCCCACACGTGCGTGGCGAGCGCGTTCAGGAAGCTCCTGTTGTGTGAGACGAAGACGAGCGTGCCCTCGTAGCCCTCGAGCGCCTCGATCAACGCCTCCGAGGAGTCGAGATCGAGGTGGTTGGTGGGTTCGTCCATGACGAGGAGGTTCGCCGGCTTGAGCAGCAGCGCGAGCGCCACCCGCGCCCGCTCACCACCCGACAGCACGCCGATCGGCTTGTCCACGTCGTCGCCCGTGAAGAGGAACGCGCCCAGCACCCCGCGCACGTACGCCTGCGGCTTGTCGGGGACGAGCGTCATCAGCTCGTCGAGGATGGTGCGACGCCTGTCCAGCGTGTCGGCGTGGTGCTGCGCGTAGTACCCGAGCTGCACGTTGTGGCCGAGCGTCACCGCGCCGCGCTCCGGCGTCATCTCGCCCGCCAGCAACCGCAACAGCGTCGTCTTGCCGGCGCCGCTGAGGCCCACCACGGCGATCCGCTGGCCTTTCAGCACCTGCGCGTGGAGGTCCTCGTAGACGACCAGGTCGCCGAACGCCTTCGTCACGCCGTCGAAGCGCGCCACCGCGCGGCCGCTGGGCGCGACCGGCGGGAAGCGGAAGGCCACCGTGTCGCGGGCCTGGTGCACCTCCACCGACTCGAGCTTCTCGAGCTGCTTGAGCTTCGACTGCGCCTGCCGGGCCTTCGACGCCTTCGCGCGGAAGCGGTTGACGAAGGCCTCGAGCTGCGCGCGCTTCGCCGCCACCTTGCCCGCCTCGGCCAGCAGCCGCTCGGCCTCCTCGGCGCGCGCCTTCTGATAGTCCTCGAAGTCGCCGGACCAGGTGCGCAGGCCTTCCGGCTCGAGCGAGACGACCCTGTTGATCTGCCGGTTGAGGAACGCGCGGTCGTGGCTCACCAGCACCAGCGCCTTGCGCGAGCGCTCGAGGAAGCCGTCGAACCAGGCCAGCGTCGGCAGGTCGAGGTGGTTGGTGGGCTCGTCGAGGAGCAGGAGATCCGGATCCTGCAGAAGCAGCCCGGCGAGCGCCGCGCGCATCCGCCAGCCGCCGGAGAAGACGCTCGTCGGCCGGTCGAAGTCGGCCACCTTGAAGCCGAGGCCGAGGAGGATGCGCTCGGCCCGGTGCCGGCCGTAGTGGTCGTCGAAGTGATCGCGTTCCTCGTGCAGCTCCGCCAGCGCGCCGGCGAGCTCGAGCTGCTCCTGCTCGTCCGTCGCCGCGGCCAGCAGCGCCTCGGTCTCCACCAGCCGCCCGTCGAGCGCGTCGCGGCCGGGGACGGAGCTCAAGACCGCGTCGACCAGCGAGCCGGCCGGCAGGTCCTGCAGGTCCTGCGGCAGGTAGCCGACCCGCGTGCCGCGGCGGAACGTCAGCCTCCCGCCGTCGGGCGTCACCTGGCCCGCGAGGATCTTGAGCAGCGTCGACTTGCCGGTGCCGTTCGCGCCCACCAGCCCGATGCGATCGGTCGGGCCGATGGTGAAGGCGGCGCCCGCGAAGAGCACCTTCGAGCGGAAGGACAGCTCGAGGCCGTTGACGATGACGAGACTCACGACACCGCACGGTTACCCGGGGAACCAAAGGCCACGCAAGCGCGTCGTCTTTGGCTACAGTCTCGCACCGCGCCATGGCGAAGGACCCCTTCGATTCGGTCAACGCGCAGGAGCTGATCGGCCAGACGCTCGACGGCCGGTACCGGGTCGACGCGGTGCTGGGCCAGGGCGGCATGGGCATGGTGTTCCGCGGCGTACAGACGTCGATGCAGCGGCCCGTGGCGCTCAAGACGCTGCACCCGCAGCTGGCCATGGCGCCCAGCTTCTACGAGCGCTTTCGCCGCGAGGCGGAGATCGCCAGCCGGCTGCACCACCCGAACATCATCACCATCTTCGACTTCGGTCGGACGCCGGAGAACCTCTGTTACTACGTGATGGAGCTGCTCGAGGGCGAGAGCCTGCGGCAGCGGGTGAAGCGCCTGGGGCCGATGACGCTGCGCGAGGCCGCCGCCGTCATCGAGCAGACGGCGCTGGGCGTGGGGCACGCGCACAAGCAGAACGTCATCCACCGCGACATCAAGCCGCACAACGTGATGCTGACGCAGGTGGACGGCAATGAATACGTGAAGGTGCTCGACTTCGGCCTGGTGAAGGCGCTCGAGCAGGAGGACGAGGAACACCTCACCTCCACCGGCCAGGTGCTGGGCACGCCGCAGTACATGCCGCCCGAGCAGGCCGGCGGCGAGGTGGTGGATCAGCGCTCGGACCTCTACTCGCTGACGGGCGTCTTCTATTACTGCCTCACCGGCCACTCACCCTTCGGCGCCAACTCGGTGCGCAAGGCGTTGACCGCCGCGCTGGCCGGGAAGGTCCCGCCGATCGCGACCTACCGCCAGGGCGCGCCGGTGCCGGACGCCATCGAGCGCTTCGTGGTGAAGGGCCTCCGGCCCGAGAAGGACGACCGCTTCCAGACGGCCGACGACTTCATCCAGGCGCTCCTCGCGGCGCTCTCGGGCGTGCCGGACGCGGTGCTCGACGCGGTGCCCGCCTTCACGCCCGACGCCGGCGCCCCGAGGGACTCCGGCAGCGGCAGTTCGAGCGCGTCGCGCAAGAGCGGCAGTCGCTCGCGCCCCGGGTCGCGCTCGGTGTCGGCGGTGTCGAAGCCGATCCCCAGGAGCTCGTCGAAGGTCGAGGTCGCTCCGTCCCCTGGCGCCGAGGCGGCCCCGGCCCCGAAGCCCGGCGGCCCGCCGTTGGGGCTGCTGGTCGGCATCGCCGCGGTGTTGCTGCTGGCGATCGGCGGCGGCGTCGTCTTCAAGCTGACTCGGCCACACGACGAGCGGCCCGCGCCCCCGCCGGCGGTCGCGAAGCCCCCACCCGACCCGACGCCCGCGAAGGATCCGGTCGGCGCCGCGCCCGCGAGGGTGAACGTCACGCTCAAGACGAAGCCGGCCGGCGCCGAGGTGCTGGAGGACGGCGTGGTGATCGGCAAGACGCCGCTGACCACCGCCTTCGAGCCCGGCGTGACGCGCACGCTCACGTTCCGGCTCGCGGACCACAAAGATCTCGAAAAGAGCCTGCGACCCGAGTCCGATCAGGAGCTCGAATTCCCCCTCGAGCGGGTCGCACCTCGCTCCACCCCTGCCAAGAAACCGCCCCGGAAGCAAGACGACGACATCGGCGCCTTCGAGTAGCTAACGCACCGCATCAGCGCCGCCCACGGGGGCATTCGTCAACACAAGTCTCTGATTTATCACTCCTTTTTCGGAGGAGCAGGCCCCCCCTAGGCGCGTCGGTCCCTTTGGATAATGTCGGCCGTGACCTGTACCGGACCCGTCCATGAGCACCGCCCTCGCCGCCCCGATCGCGTTCAAGGAGAAGGCCCCGGAGCCCCACTTCGGGGAAGGGCTGCCCCCTGCGAGCGCCGCGCTGCTGCAGGCGCGGATCAAGGATCTCAAACTCCACCTCAAGGACACGCCGCTCGAGCGGTACATCCAAAAGCTCTACGAGGAGCTCGAGGCCAAGGGCATCTCGCTCAAGCCCGAGTGCTACCTCTCGGACCAGTGGGGCTGCCCGTCGGAAGTGCCGGTCATCGGCATTCCCTTCTACCTGGCGGATCCGAACCTCGTGCACATCGAGGACACGCTCGGCGCCGGCGCGGAGGACGAGGAGGACATCATGATGTTCCTCCGCCACGAGGCCGGGCACGCCTTCAACTACGCGTACAAGCTCTACGAAACCGAGGAGTGGCGGAAGCACTTCGGCGACTACTCCAAGCCCTACCTCGAGTCCTACAAGCCCAGGCCCTTCAGCCGGAAGTACGTCGTCCACATCACCGGCTGGTACGCGCAGAAGCACCCCGACGAGGACTTCGCGGAGACGTTCGCGGTGTGGCTCACGCCGGGCTCGGACTGGCAGAAGAAGTACAAGGCGTGGGGCGCGCTCAAGAAGCTCGAGTACGTCAGCCAGGTCGTCGCGTCGCTCGGGCGCACCACGCCCGTCGTCACGCTGGGAGAGCGCGACATGGAAGTCGAGCACATGGAAGAGACCGTGCTGGACCACTACCGGCAGCGGATGCTCGAGGACAAGGTCGAGATCTCCATCGGCGACCAGCTCGACCAGGATCTCTACGATCTGTTCGAGCCCGAAACGGTGGGCAACGCCGCGGCTGACACGCTGTTGCGCGCCGAGCGCCAGTCGCTGATCGCGGCCGTGACGCAGTACTCCGGCGTGTCGCGCGGCGTGGTCGTCTCGGTGCTCGATCACCTCGTCGAGCGCGTCACCGAGCTCAAGCTGACCGTGCACCGCGACGAAGCCCGCGAGTACGTGACGAGGCTCACCGCGCTGCTCACCACGCTCGCGATGAACTACGTCTACACGGACCGCTTCTTCGAGGTGGATTGAAGTCAGGAGATCCGCGGGCGCGGTTCGGTCTACAGTCCGGCCCGCATGGCCGCTGCCACCGTCCCTCCGATGCGGATCGCCGTCCTGCACTACCAGCCCGTTGGAGAGCCCCAGGACAAGGTCGTGGGCCAGGTGTGTGACGCGCTCACCGAGCTGGGCCACACGCCCGTTCCGGTCGGTGTCTACGAGCGCGTGTTCGATCTCTTGAAGGCGCTCGAGAAGGCGAAGCCCGACCTGGTCTTCAACGTCTGTGAGACGTTCGCCGACGACTACCGCCTCGAGGTGAACGTCGCCGCCGTCATGGAGATGGCCGGCATGAAGTTCACCGGCTCGGGTACCGCGGGGTTGTTGCTGGCGCAGTCGAAGATCCTCACCAAGCAGCTGCTCGAGTACCACGAGGTGCCGACGCCCCGGTTCCTCACGTTCGACGGGGACGCATTCGAGGCCTTCGGCCGCATGAGCTTCCCGCTGATCGTCAAGCCGGCGCGCACCGACGCGTCGCTGGGCATCGGCAAGCACTCGGTCGTGTCCGACTGGGAAGAGCTGACCCGGCGCGTCCGCGAGATCCGCAAGACGTTCAACGATGAGTCGCTCGCCGAGGAGTTCATCGACGGCCGGGAGATGTACGTGGGCGTGCTGGGTGACGGCTCGCGCTCGGAGATCCTCCCGATCCTCGAGCTGAACTGGGGCAAGTGGGATCCGTCGGTGCCCAAGGTGTCGGACCGCGAGGTGAAGTTCGCCGACCTCGGCGACGACGGGCCGTACCTCATGCACGCCAAGGATCTGCCGTCGGAGCTGCGTGCGCGCATCGAGCGCAGCGCCCTGCTCGCCTTCCGCGCGCTGAAGCTGCACGACTACGCCCGCGTGGATTTCCGCATCTCCGACAAGACCGGCGAGGCGTACGTGCTCGAGGTGAACCCCAACCCGTACCTCGAGAAGGACAGCGAGCTGGGCATGGCCGCCGAGGAGCGCGGGCTCAGCTACCCGCAGCTCATCAGCCGGATCATCGAGTCCGCGGCGATCCGCTACGGGATGAAGGTGAAGCCCGAGCGCACGGTGTCTGGCGAGGTCCCGGTGGTCGAGCCGCCACGGAGCTGAGGCCCTGCCTGTAGCACCCTGTGGTCGCGCCCGGACGGTCGATCTCTTGATCCCTCCGTCCTCCGCGCCCATGATCGAAACCGGAAAATTTCCAAGGAGCCTCTCCCCATGCGCAGCCGTCTGATGCGGATCACCGCCCTCGCCGTCGCCACCACGTTGCTCTCCACGGGGTGCCTGCTCACCCGGGCCGTCGACCGCGCCTTCATCGGCGTGACCGCGCGCCGCCCCGCGTACGTCGACCGCAAGGCGACCGGCGTCTTCCTGGTGCCGATCACCTTCGCCATCGACCTCGCCACGTTCCCGATCCAGGCGCTGCTCCTGGTCATCCTCGGCGACGGCTTCCCGTTCAACGACACCAAGGACACGCTGTCCGAGTCGGTGGCGATGCTGGAGCAAGACCCGAAGTTCCAGCAGCTCAGCGAAGAGCGGAAGGCCATCGCGCTCAACGAGTTCAAAGCGCTCATCGACTCGGGCACCCTGAACGCGCACAGCGCCCTCACCCTCACCGAGGACGGGCACTTCGTCGTCTCGCAGCTCGACGCCGAGGCGAAGGCGCAGCTGCTGGCGCGGCTCGGGCAGCCGACGCAGGAACGCCTCGTCTGCGAGCGCTAGGCGCTTCCAGCCGAGGCTGAACAGGACGCCACGGGCGCCCCTCCCCCCAGGGGTCATGCCCGTGGCGTCGTCGTTCTTCCGGGCTCAGCGTGACGCGAGGTGCCGGTCGAGGAAGCTGAAGGTATCCTTCCAGCACGCGCGCGCCTGTGGCGTCACCACGAAGGCATGGAAGGCGTGCGGGCCGCGACGGTACTCACGCACCTCGCTCGCCGAGGAGCCCTGCCGCACCAGCGCCGCGTGCAGCCGGTAGGAGTCCTCCAGCAGCACGTCCCAGGTGCCGCACGGCAGGAAGAACGGCGGCAGCGGTCGCGCCGGCGCGTCACCCCGCTCCAGCGCCACCACCGGGTCCGCGAGCTCCAGCGTGCGGCGGTCGCTCAGCTTCACGCCGTGGAGGTACGCGTCCGTCACCTCTTCGAGCCGGTCGCGCACGTACACGCCTTTTCCAGCGAAGCGCTCGGGCCGGCTGACGTCGTAGAGGCCGCAGGCCGCCACCACCGCGCGCGGCACCACGCCGGTGGCCCACGCGTCGCGCGCGAAGTCCTCCGAGCGCTGGTAGGTCGTCATCAGCGTGAGGGAGGTGACGAGGTTGGCCCCCGCCGACTCCCCCGCCACCACCACGCGCGAGAGATCGCCGCCGAGGCGCGCCGCGTTCGCAACCAGCCACTGCCACGCGGCGCTCACGTCCGTCACGGCCGCCGGGAACGGGTGCGCCGGCGCCAGGTGGTAGTTCACATTCACCACGAGGTAGCCGCGGCGTGCGTACGCCAGCCCGAAGATCCAGTGCGTGTCCTTGGAGAGGAAACGGAAGCCGCCGCCGTGCACGTAGAAGACGACCGGCAGTGGCCCGGACGCGCCGGCGGGCCGGTAGAGGTCGAGGGTGTGCTCCCGCCTTCCCGTGCGGCGATACGGCACGTCCTTCTCCACTTCAACCCCGTGAGCGGACGGCCGGGCGATGGGCATCAACCCGGCGCCCTTCGCGGTACCCCAGAAGAAGCCGTCGGTGATGGCGGCGCCGAGGCTCCGTCGCACGCGCGCAGGCAGACTCAGGCGGGGACGTTCGATGGCGAGGTGCCGCATGGGCGCGTGAGTCTAGCGGCCCGTGGCCTTCGCGACCGCGTCCACCACGTCCTTCTCGGTGGGGAACTGGCCGAGCGACTTCTTCGCCACCACGACGCCGTCCACGGCCACCTCGAAGATGCCACCCGAGCCCTGGATCAGCTCGGCATCCAGCTCCAGCTCTTCCTTCAGCGCGGCCGCCGCACGGGCAGCCCGGGGCTTGTACCCTCAGACGCCGCAGTAGGTGATGGTGATGCGGGCCATCGCGCCTCCCGGAAGAATGCGCCTCAAGGGGCGGCCCACACGTCGTACCCCAGCCGCACCACGAGCGCCACCACCACGAGCAGCACCACGCGGCGCACCACCTTGTCGCCGCCCTTCACCGCCAGGTGCGCGCCCGCCGTCCCTCCGAGGAACTGGCCCACCGCCATCGGCAGCGCCACCTTCCACAGCACCAGGTCGCGCACGCCGAAGAGGATGACGGCCGCGAGGTTGGAGGCGAAGTTCACCACCTTCGCGTTCGCCGTGGCCTGCTGCAGCGAGAAGTGCAGCACCGTGACGAAGGCGATGATGAGGAAGGTGCCGGTGCCGGGCCCGAAGAAGCCGTCGTAGGCGCCGACGACAAAGGCGATGAGGGCCCCTTCGAGGACGGCCGCCCTCGGCGCCGGGCGCTCGCTCGCCCCGGCCGGCGGCCGCACGAAGGCCACCACCACGCCCGCCCCCACCAGCAGGATCAGCACCACCGGCTTCAGGGTGTCGGGCTTCACCAGCAGCACCAAGCCCGCACCGACGAAGGAGCCCACCAGCCCCAGCGGAAAAAGCACCCGCGCCCGCGGGCGGTCGATCAGCCCCGCCCGCCAGAAGCGCACCAGCGCCGAGGCGCTGCCGAACACCGCCTGACCCTTGTTGGTTCCGAACACCACGTGGGGCGGCAACCCGGCCGTGAGCAACGCGGGCACCGTCAAGAGGCCACCGCCTCCGCCGATGGCGTCCACCACCCCCGCCACGAAGGCGACGAAGAACAAGGCGACGACGGCCGCGAGGGAGACGTCCACGCGGCGCGTCTAGCGGGTTCCCGGCGGTTGACCAACTGCCGCGTCGTCAGCGCTTCGCGTGCCGCTCGAGGCGCTGCGTCACCTCGTCGCGCTGGGCGGGCGTGAGGAGCCCGTGCAGCTCGATGGCGGCGTCCGCGGCGCGGTGAACGAGGCCGCGCACGGCGTCCACCTGGGCGTCGACCAGCGCGTGTACCTTCGCCGCGTCGGGACGCGCGGACTTCCACTCGTCGACCAGCGCCTCGCGCGCCTCGAGACCCTGCTTCACCACCGGCTTCGCGTCGGCCACCAGCCCCTGCGCGAGCGCCTGCGCCCGCTCCGTCTGCTGCGGCGTCGCGTCGAGGTCCTCCATCGCGTCGGCCACCTTCCAGGAGATCTGTTGGCTGGCGCGCTCGAGGCGGTCGGCCCCTCGCCCACAGCCGCTCGCGCCCATCGCCAGCGCCATGCCCACCACACTCGACAAGATCAGCTTCGTCATCTTTCACTCCTCGGTGTCGCGGCCGGGGAAGTCCGGCCTGCGATGACGAGGAAACCCGGCGACCGTTGGACGGCCGTGAGCGGGCGGTGAAGAAGTGTTGGCTCAGCGCGCGAAGGTCAGCGTCACGCCGTCGGCGCCCTGCGTCATGGCGCTCGGCGCCTTCACCAGGTCCACCACCACGCGGGTGGACGCGCCGTGCGGGCCGATGCGCACCTGTTTGAGCCAGGGCGCCTTCGCGTCGAGCGTGTGGCTCTTCTTCGGCGCCTTGCCGTCGAGATCGACGACGAGCCGCGGCGGACCGTCGAGGAGGAAGCGCCGGCCCAGGGTCGCGCCAGGCGCCAGGGCGAGGCCGACGTGGACCGCGCGGCCGTGCTCCTCCCAGGAGAGCGCCTGCGCGGCGCCAGACGGCAGCGCGAGGCGGCCTTGCACGCCCGCGAAGTCGGCAGGACGAGCGGCGACCGGCGCACTCCGCTTCGGCGCGCCGGTCTTCCCGGCGGTCGCAGCCACCAGCGACGGGCCCGCGACGGTGGACGTCGCCGGACGATCAGCCCTGTCGACCGCGCCAACGTCTCGCGCGGACGCCGTCGGCTGCGTGGCGGCGGCGCCAGGGGACGCGGCGTCAGCGGGCCGGGTACCAGCGCGCGCAGCGACCGTGGGCGCGGCGATGAACGGAGCGGCAGTGGGCGCAGCAACGGTGGGCACAGTGACGGTCGGCGCAGCATCGGTGGGCGTGGCGGCCGTCGGCGCAGCATGGGTGGGCCGGGCGCCGACGGGTGCAGCGGACGTGGGCGCAGCGGACGTGGGCGCAGCGGACGTGGGCGCAGCGGACGTGGGCGCAGCGGACGTGGGCGCAGCGGACGTGGGCGCAGTGGACGTGGGCGCAGCGGACGTGGGCGCAGCGACGGTGGGCCCAACGACGGTGGGCACGACGCCTGCGGGCGAAGCGTCGGCGTGCAGGTCGCCAGCGGCCGCAGCGGCGGTGGGCGCGAACTCGGTGGCATCGCTCCTCTCCGTCGGTGCGGCGGCGAGCGGCCGAGCGCCACCAGCCGAAGCGGGCGCGGCCTCGAGCGGTGCAGCCTCCTCGGCGCCCGGCGCCAGCCGCGCATCGCCCGCGGCGGGGGCGAGCTCGTCCGAAGCCGGAACCGGCTCGGGGCCGGCGGGCGTGTCCGTTGCGTCCGCCGCTGCTGCGTCTTCCCGCGGCGCGACGGGAGCGGGCTGTTTCACGACGACAGCCGGCGCCGTGGCGACGGCCTCGTCCGCCGCACCGTCGTCCTCGTTCGCGAGCCCGAGGAACGCGCGCACACCGAGCGCCCCCGCGGAGACCAGCGACACCACCGCGGCGATCGCCACGGCGCTGCGCCAGCGCTTCCGCGACCTCGCCGGCGCCGTCTTGAGCGGGCGGCCGCGATCGAGGTTCTTCACCAGGTACTCGACCAGCTCCGGCGCGCGCGGGTTGAGGAAGGACGTGAAGCGCACGCCGAAGCCGGTGTAGCGGCCGGGGAGCTGCGACTCGGCGGTCCGGCACC
The DNA here is from genome assembly GCA_040755835.1 of Myxococcota bacterium. Lineage (GTDB taxonomy): Bacteria > Myxococcota > Myxococcia > Myxococcales > Myxococcaceae > JADLDB01. The sequence goes on along the minus strand of JBFMAB010000100.1, from coordinate 28,099 downwards.
AGACGATCTCCGCTTCGGCGAAGGGCAGCGCCTGCCCGGCCGCCTCCAGCGACAGCGCCACCCGCGTCCCCTTCGGGAGCGGCTCGGGCATGCGCACGAACATGCCTTTGCGGGACAGGTTCGCCGCGAGCGTGCGGTAGATGCGGGGCGAGCCGTCGAGCGGCACCACGCGCACCGGGTGCTTGAAGCGAACCCGCGGCGCACGGTGTTTGAGCTCGATCACCACGAGCGAGAGCATCGGCTACAGGCCGCGACAGGCAAGTTTTCGGGCGACTCCCCTTCCGCGCGGCGCTGGGGCACCATGGCCCTTGCGTGCGCCTCTCCTGCATCAGCCCGCGCTTCCTGCCCCGCGCCGAGTTCGAGGCGCTGCGTGACGCGCTGCTTGGCTCGCCGCTCGTCGGGCGAACCACCCTCGCCGGCCCATTCCAGTCGAGCCGTGGCTTCGCGGTCACCTTCAAGCAGGCGGGCGTCGCGAAGGTGCTCGAACGCTTCCCCGCCCTGGGCTCGTACCTCCCGCGCGTGCTGGGCGAGCCGGGCGCGCGGGCGCTCGCGTCCTTCTGGCAACGCCGGCTGAAGCGCGTGCCCAACGCCTGGTACCTCAACGTGCTGCTCGTTTCGGAAGGCGGCGCCGTCGGCCGCCACGTCGACGCGACGCTGCGCAAGCCCTCCGGCCAGGCGGACGCGATCCCCGAGCAGGTCTCGGTGCTCTACCTGCAGGTGCCCGAGGCGAAGGGCGGCGAGCTCAAGCTCTACCTCCGCGGGCGACCCATGGGCCTCGTTCGCCCGCAGGAGAACGTGCTGGTGCACTTCCGCGGCGCGCTGGCGCACGAGGTGTGCGCCTTCTCAGGCGCGCCCGACGGCCTGCGCGCCAGCCTCGTCATCGAGCAGTACCACTTCGACGACGCGGTGCTCGCGCGCCTGCCGGATTTCCAGCTGGACTCGCGGGCCGGTTTCGCCGCGTACCTCGACGCCCACGCCCAGCGCCCGGCGACGGCCTTCGAGCTGGACGAGTAGCCGCTCGCGGCTCACGCCGCGTCATCGAGGCGAGAGGCCAGGCGCGCCCGGTACTCGTCGAGCGGGAAGAGATCCACCTCCGCGCCGCCCACCTTGCTGCCGTCGGGCCGGTAGTCGAACGGGTCGTCCACGTCCTTGATGAGCCGGAGCATGTACAGGTTCACCAGTGTCACGAAGGGCACGAGGATCGACTCGGCCACCAGGCTCTTGAACTTCGCCACCAGCAGCAGAATCAGGATCATCGCCAGCAACACCTCGAGCAGCGCGTAGGCCGGCGGCAGAAAGCCCGTGCGAGAGATGACGTCGATGCGCTGGATGTTCTTCCGCATCATCAGCACCTGCGGCACGGCGCGCGAGGCATACGGGCCCGCGCCCTCCTTCTCCAGAGAGCGCACCGTCGCGGTCATGCGCGTCATCGCCTCGAAGACCTCGGGCGTCTGCTTCTTCTTGAGCAGCCAGTCCTTGATGTCGTCCAGCAGGCCCAGCACCTGCCGCCGCAGCTCCGGCAGCTTGAGCGCCGGCCGGCCTGTCGAGGCCAGCACGAAGATCTCCTCGATCGTCTCGAGCGTCGTGGCGACCTCGCCTGGGATCTTCTCGGCTTCCTTGTAGTCACTCATCGTGCCCCCGAGGATGAAGCCCAGCAGAAAGACGCCGCCCGTCAGCACGATGCCCACGTCCGAGAACTCGACCACCCCGGCGAACCCCAACCCCTGGTCGAGGACCAGCTTCGCGACCGTCACCACCGCCACGAACGGCAGGGTCGTCAGCATCAGCTTCCACTTCAGCACGGTGTGCCCTCCCCAAATCGCGCGGGCACGCTAGCCCACTCGGCGTTAGCCTGCGCCCATGCGCTTCAAGAGCACAGACACCTACCTCGCCAGCGAGAGCCTGCGGGCCGCCGTCGACTGCGCCCTCGTCCTCCAGCGGCCACTCCTCGTGAAGGGCGAACCGGGCACCGGCAAGACGCTGCTCGCCGAGGCGATCGCCAGCGGGCTGGGCATGAAGCTGCTGACGTGGAACGTGAAGTCCACCAGCAAGGCCCACGAGGGCCTGTACGTATACGACGCCGTGCAGCGCCTGCACGACTCGCGCTTCAACGACCACGACGTCCGCGACATCAACAAGTACATCCGCCTGGGGCCGCTGGGCGAAGCGTTCGCCGCGCCCGAGCGCCGCGTGCTGCTCATCGACGAGATCGACAAGGCCGACCTCGAGTTCCCCAACGATCTCCTCCACGAGCTCGACCGCATGCGCTTCCGCATCATCGAGACGGACAGGGAGGTCGTCGCGAAGGAGCGGCCCGTCGTCATCATCACCTCCAACAACGAGAAGGACCTGCCGGACGCCTTCCTGCGCCGCTGCGTGTTCCACTTCATTGAGTTCCCCGACCAGGAGCTGATGCGGCGCATCGTCGCGGTGCACCACCCGGACCTGTCGCAGAAGCTGGCCGATCAGGCGCTGGAGATCTTCTACGAGCTGCGCAACCTGACGCGCCTGCGCAAGCGCCCGTCGACCAGCGAGCTGGTGGACTGGCTCGCCGCGCTCAAGGCCGCGGGCATCACCACCGTGAAGCTCGACGAGCACCTGCCCTTCCTGGGGGCGCTGCTCAAGCGCGAGCAGGATCTCCTCGCCGTCCAGGAGGCCTTCGCGGGCGGCAAGCGCTCGCGGGCGTGACAGGTTCGCCGTGTTCATCCCGTTCCTCTACGAGCTGCGCGCGCGCAAGGTGCCGGTCGGCGCCCAGGAGGCGGTCGCGCTCGCCGGGGCGCTCAAGGCCGGCCTGCACGAGAGCTCGCTGGAAGGCTTCTACTTCGTCGCCCGCGCGCTCCTCATTCATGACGAGAAGCACCTCGACGCCTACGACCAGGCCTTCGCCAAGGTGTTCCAGGGCGTCGAGTCCGTGGCCGCCGAGCTGCACGAGCAGCTGCTCGAGTGGCTCAAAGACGCGCGGCAGAGGCTGCCGGAGCTGACCGAGGAAGAGAAGCGCCTCCTCGAGCAGCTCGACGCGGAGGAGCTCGAGCGCCTCTTCCAGGAGCGGCTGCGCGAGCAGAAGGAGCGCCACGACGGCGGCAACACGTGGATCGGCACCGGCGGCACCTCGCCCTTCGGCCACTCGGGGCGCGCGGCGCGGCCGGGGATCCGCGTCGGCGGTGCCGGCGGCGGCCGGAGCGCGGTGCGCGTGGCGACCCAGCGCCACTTCCGCGAGTACCGCGACGATCTGGTGCTGGACGTGCGCCAGCTGGGCATGGCGCTGCGCAAGCTGCGCGCCTTCACTCGCGAGGGCAGCGAGCAGGAGCTCGACCTCGAGAAAACGATCGACGAGACGGCGCGGAACCTGGGCGAGCTGGAGGTCGTCACCCGCCCGCCCCGGAAGTCGAACACCCGCGTCATCCTGCTGATGGACGTGGGCGGCTCGATGGACCCGTATGCGCACCTCATGTCGCGCCTGTTCACGGCGGCGAAGAAGGCGACGCACTTCAAGGAGCTCAAGACGTACTACTTCCACAACTGCGTCTACGGCCGCGTGTACAAGAACGCGCGCTTCTCCGAGCCGGTGTCGGTGGCGGAGCTCTTCGCCCAGACGGATCGCCGCTACAAGCTGATCATCGTCGGCGACGCGCTCATGGCGCCGTGGGAGCTCTTGAGCAGCTCGGGCTGGCCGGGCGACGAAGGCCTCGAAGGCGTGCGGTGGCTCGCGAAGCTGCGCGAACACTACCCGGCGAGCGTCTGGCTCAACCCCGAGCCGCCCTCCGCCTGGTGGCAGACGACGATCGACGTACTGCGGAAGGTGTACCCGATGTACCCTCTCACCCTCGAGGGGCTCGGCGAGGCCGTGTCCCAGCTGACCCGCCAGAGGTAACGAGTGTCGAAGAACGTCGACGATCTGCTCCAGTGGCTGCCGACCATCGCCCTCTTCGGCGGGCTGGAGGAGGCCAGCCTGCGGAGGGTGATCGACCTGATGGGCGTGCACCAGGTGCAGCCCGACGAGGCGATCTGCAGGCAGGGCGAGAGCGGCCGCGCGATGTTCCTCGTGCGCGAGGGCGAGGTGGTGGTGTGCCGCGATCTCCCCGACGGCCGGCGGATCAAGATGGTGCGCCTGGGCCCCGGCGAGTTCTTCGGCGAGATGACGCTCATCGACATCCAGAAGCGCTCCGCCACCGTCGTCGTCGAGAAGCCCGCCCTGCTCTACTCGTTGGGCAATCGCGACCTCTACGCGCTGTACCAGCAGGACGTCTCCGGCTACGTGATGATCCTGCAGAACCTCTGCCGCGAGCTGTCCCGCCGGCTCCGCGCGACGAACAAGAAGCTCCAGGAGCTCGCCGAGGACGACGACGATGGGATCGAGAACACGCTGATCCGCCCGGCGATCAAGCGCTGAGGCTGACGCGCACGACGATCTCCGGCTTGATCTTCAGCGCGCCGAGCATCGCGCTGAACGGCTTGATGCCGAAGTCCCGTTGATCGAAGCGGAACTCGGCCACCTTCCGGCCGCCCTCGTCCTTCCGCGTGCCGGTGAGCGACTTCGTCTGGCCGTGCAGGGTGAGCCGGCCCGTCACCTGCGCGTCGGTGATGGACGTCGTCTCGAAGCGGATCGCCGGGTGGCGCTTCGCCTCGAGCACGTCGTTGACGATGTTCTTCTCGATCTCCCCGAAGGCGAAGCCGGGCAGCGCGCCGGGGTCGTCCTTCCCGTCCTTCATCGCGTTCACCACGCGCAGCGAGGTGGGATCGAACTCCGCCGTCACCTGGCCACCGTCGACGTCGACGCCGAACTTCGTCACCCGCAGCTTCAGGTCGTGCGCGACGGCGGAAAGCAGGCCTTCCTTGAAGGTGAATACCAGCACTTCGGCCGAGGACGGATCGAGGTGGGCCATGCGCGACTTCTGGCATAGTGCGCGGCCTCACCGGGAGAGGAACCGCACATGAAGCTCGTCGGACGCGTCGCCCTGGGCGTGCTGGCCCTGCTGCTGCTCGCCGTGGCGGTGGGCTCGCTGTTGCCGCGGCAGTGGCGCGTCGAGCGGTCGGTGGTGATCGCCGCCCCGCCCGAGCGCATCCACCCGTTCCTCGACGACCTGCGCAGGTGGCCCGAGTGGGCCGCGTGGAACAAGGAGATGGATTCGAAGGTGGTGTGGACGTACGGAGGACCGGATCGCGGCGTCGGCGCGCGCTGGGCCTGGAACGGCCCGGTGATGGGCAAGGGCCGCATGGAGATCGTCGCGAGCGACCCGGTGAAGGGCCTGCGGATCGACGAGGCCATCGAGTCCGAAACGGTCAACGCGCACGCCCGCTTCGACTTCGCGCCCGAGGGCGCCGGGACGAAGGTGACGTGGATCGACGAAGGCACGCTGCCCCCCGTCGTCGGCGGCTTCTTCCGGGGGATGATTGAGGACATGCTGAACCAGCACTTCTCGACGGGGCTCGCGAAGCTGAAAGCCGCCGTCGAGGCGCTGCCGCCACCGGCGCCGCCCGCCCCCGAGCCCAAGGCCGACGCCGCCACGGCCGATGCCGACGGCGGCGCCCCCCCGGAGGCGGACGCCGGCGCGCCGTGAGCACCTAATTCAGGAGCGTCGGCGTGCGGATGCGCACGGCGCCCTGCGAGCGCATGAACTTCTCGATCACCGCGAGCAGCCCGTCGAAGGCGTCGCGCATCGCCCAGGCCTGGGCGTCGAGATCCGTGAGCGCCTCGGCGCGCGCCAGGCCTTCGCGCAGCACCTTCTGCACGCCGGGGCAGTCGCGCCGCGCGTCGATGAGCCGCCGAGCCGTCTCGGTGTACACCTGGTAGCAGAGCGCGACGTCGCCCGCGTTGTACGCCGGCGCCCCCTCGCGGATCGCGCTCGCGATCGCCTCCGTGGACGCCTCGAGCCCCGACACGCTGCTGCCTTCCAGCACCGAGACCGGGTGCTCGGGGATCTCGCGCCTCGGCGGCCTGCGCTCGGACAGCGACAGCACCGTCAGCGGAAGCTGCTGGTTCTTCCCCAGCAGGGGCTCGATGTACTTCCAGGGCACCCCGAGGGTCACCAGCCCCTCGTCGGACTCGGCCACCGTCACCACGCCCACGGTGGAGCCGTCCTCCGCCACCAGCGGGCCGCCGGAGGAGTCGAGGGGCACCTCGCCTTCCACGCGGTAGACGGTGAGCGACGAGCCCAGCACCTGCAGCTCGGCCAGCTTCGCCTCCACCCAGCGCGCGCGGCCCTCGTTGGGCACCATGCCGAAGGCGAAGACGCGCGTGCCGTCGGTGGCGAAGCGCTCGGTGGGCCGCCGCACCGGCGGCGCGTCGAGCAGCCCCACGTCCAGCACCGCGAGGTCGCGCCGCGCGTCCACGCCGCACACGGCCACCACCGGCAGCGAGCGCCCGTCGGCCAGGTGCGCGACGATGGCCGCCTCGTCCGACACCACGTGGAAGCAGGTGACGATGCGGCCGTTGGGCGCCACGAAGCCAAGCCCGTACGAGCGCTCGAACTCGAGCAGGACGAGCGAGCTGGCGGCGTCGAGCGGCACCATCGTCCACCCTTCTACTCCCTCGACCCCGCCTGCCCAAGGTGCTCCATTGTGCGCCATGAGCCAGAACCCGCCCCGATGGACGCTCGTCGGCGAGCGCTCGACGAAGGACTTCCGGATCTTCCGCACCCGCACCCTGGACGTCGCGGATCCCCGTGACGGGAAGCGGTACGTGCGCACCGTCATCGAGGCGCCCGACTGGTGCAACGTCCTCCCGCTCACGCGCGCGGGCCAGGTGGTGCTGATCCGCCAGTTCCGCTTCGGCACCTGGTCGAACGAGCTGGAGATCCCCGGCGGCATGCTGGACGCGGGCGAGGATCCCGCCGTGGCCGCCGCGCGCGAGCTGGAAGAGGAGACCGGCTACCGCCCGTCCCGCCTCGAGCCGCTGGGCGTGTGCAGCCCGAACCCGGCCATCTTCAGCAACCGGCTGCACACCTTCGTCGCGTTCGACTGCGAACAGATCCACGCCGGCCGGCAGGACGCGAGCGAAGACATCCGCGTCGAGTTGGTGCCGCGCGCGGAGTTGAAGCGCCTGGTGCGCGAGGGGGCGATCACCCACGCGCTGGTGCTGGCCGCGCTGCTCTACGACAGCTGGCGGTAGCGGCTACTCGGCGAGGCGCCAGAGCTTCACCAGCGCGCCGTCGGATACCACGAGCCACGCGCCATCGCTCGACAGCGCGACGCTGGAGACGGTCTCCGAGGGGAGCGTCTTCCTCACCGTCTTCGCCTTCACGTCCCACACGCGAACGAGCCCGTCGCCGCAGCCCGTCACCGCGGTGGCGCCGTCGGCCGTCATCGCGAAGCCGCGCACCACCGGCGCGCCCGCGCCCCCGAAACCCGTCTTCCCCGGCCCGGGCAACACCCCGGCGGCCTTGCCCGCGGGGGTCCACAGGTGCACGTCAGCCTCGGTGCCGTTCCACGAGACGATGAGCTTCCCGTCGCGGGTCCAGGTGGCCCAGGGGAGATGCGGCGCGGTGGCGATCGTCTTCTTCGCCTTTCCGCTCTTCACGTCGATCACCAGCAGCGAGCCCGCGCCGTTTCCGGCGAGCAGCTGCCTCCCGTCGCCCGAGAAGGTCACCGTGCGGCCGCGCACCTCGTAGCGCCGCTTGCCGTCGGCCAGCGCGTAGACGGCGCCGCTGTCCGTCTGCCCGGCGACGGCGAGGAGCGTCCCGTCGGGGCTGAAGTCGAGACCGCTGACGGGCGAGGGGTGCGCGAGGCTCGTCGTCACCTCGCCCGAAGCCACGTCCACCACGCGGACCTGGAAGCCCGAGTCGCCGATCGCCAGACGCGCGCCGTCCGGCGAGAAAGCCAGCGCGTTGATCTGCCCTTCCCCGCCCGGCACCGAGCGCAGCAGCGCGCCCTCCGGGAGACTCCACACGCGCACCGTCTTGTCCCGGCTGCCCGCCGCCACCGCCTTGCCGTCGGGGCTCACCGCCAGCGCCGTCACCGTCTCGGTGCCGCCGCGCAGCACGAAGGGCTTGCCCGCGATGAGCGGGTCCGGCGTCAGCGCCGCGAGCGCCAGGGCGACCAACGTGGGGCTCACCGGGCCCGCCCGCGGTTCCACGTCCCCGAGCGCCCGCCGGACTTGTGGTCCAGCTGCACGCCTTCAATCACCATTCCGCGATCCGTCGACTTGAGCATGTCGTACACCGTGAGCGCCGCGGCGCTGACCGCCGCGAGGGCCTCCATCTCGACGCCCGTCCGGTCCACCGTCTTCACGGTCGCCTTCAGGCGCACGCCGCCCTTCGCCGGAGTGGCCTCCACGTCGACGCCTGCCAGGGCGATCGGGTGGCAGAGGGGAATCAGGTCCGGCGTCTTCTTCGCCGCCATCACGCCCGCCAGGCGGGCCGCCGCCAGTACGTCACCCTTCTCCACGGTGCCGGCGCGGATCTTCCTCAACGCCGCTCCCGACATGCGGATCCACGCGGTCGCCACCGCCACGCGCTCGGTCTTCTCCTTCGCTCCGACGTCCACCATCTTCATGGCGACGCACCGTAGCGCAAAGCCGGCGGGCTGGTGGCTTTTGGCTGTCGAAGGACGGCCCGCTGGGCCGATCACCACTCGTCGAGGATGAACTTGCGCGGGTTCTGCGCCACGCCATTCACCCGGACTTCGTAGTGGAGGTGCGGGCCCGTCGAACGGCCGGTGTTGCCCAGCATGGCGATGATGTCGCCGCGCTTCACCTTCTCACCCGGCTTCACGGCGATCGACGCGAGGTGACCGTAGCGCGTCTTGATGCCGTAGCCGTGGTCGATGACGAGCACGTTGCCGTAGCCGCCCTCGAGGCCGGCGAACACGACGGTGCCGTCGGACGGGGCGACGATCTCCTTGCCGTGCGGGCCGGCGATGTCGAGCCCCGCGTGCATCACCCGCTCGGAGGTGTACGGGTCGAGCCGCGAGCCGAAGTCGCTCGTCACCCAGCCGCGCACGGGCCACACCGACGGGACGGACGCCAGCAACGACCGCTGGTCCTGGAAGTAGGCCTGCAGCTCCTGGAGGCTCTGCTCCTGCCGGGTGGCCTCGGCCGACAGCTTGTCCAGCTTCTGCGTGAGCGCCTGCGGCGACTCGCTCGCCCTCGCTCGGACGAACTGGTTGGTGTCAGCGCCCGGGACGAGCGGCTGGGCCTCCGTGGGGCCCATGGCGAGGTTGCGCTGCGGGTCCGACAGGAGCGTGATCGCGCGCAGCTTCTGGTCGAAGCGCTCGACCCGGTCCAGGGTGCTACCGATGTGCTCGAGCTGCTCGCGAATGACCGCCAGCTCGCTCTTCAACTTCAGGTTCTCTTCGCGCAGCGCCGGGTTCTCGTGCGCCGCCGACACCACCATCGCGTAGTGCACCGTCATCCCGAGGCCGATCAGCAGCACCACGGCCAAGCCGACCAGCCCCTGGATGACCCAGCGCTTCTCCAACCGGAAGCGCTTCACTTCCGCGTGCCGGTCGGGAACGACGATGAGGGTGAAGCTCTTGTTCGACAACGGACTTCCCCTTCCCAGCCGAAAGCCCCGGACGAGCCCGAGAGCGGGCGGACACTCCCCGATCCATGGGGCTGTATGCAACAGCTTTCGCGTGTTTTTTCGCGTTATTCCGCGACGGTTTTCACCACGATGACGGTGATGTTGTCGTCACCCCCCCGCTCATTGGCAAGGGCGATCAGCTTCTTCGGAGCCTCCTCGAGGCTGCCAGACTGCACCACGTCCCGGATTTCCTTGTCCTCGACCAGGTTGGCCAGACCGTCCGAGCAGAGAATGAAGAAATCGTTCGGCTCGGTGACGATCCCCATCACGTCAACCTGGACCTCCTCTTCGAAGCCCACGGAGCGAGTGATGATGTTCTTGTAGCGGGAGTGCTTGGCTTCTTCGGGTGTGATCATCCCCGCCTTGATCTGCTCGTTGACCAGAGAGTGGTCCTCGCTGATCTGCTGGATCAGATCGCCGCGGACCAGGTACGCCCGGCTGTCGCCGACGTGGGCGAACAGGGCATGATCGCCGTGGATGCAGAGGGCGATGGTGGTGGTTCCCATGCCGGCGAGGCGGGGGTCTTCCTGGGCGGCCTTGAAAATCTCGTAGCAAGCCTTCTCGACGGCGTTGCGGAGGTACTCCGGCAGCGGCGAGTCCTGAAGGGGCGTTTGGCTGTCGAACGGGCGCTCGGGCGCGTTCTTCGCCGCGCGCATCTCCCGGTCGATCGTCTCGACGGCCAACCGCGACGCGGTTCCGCCACCCGCGTGGCCCCCCATGCCGTCGGCCACCACGAAAAGCTGCAGTTCCTCGTCGACGAGGAAGCTGTCTTCGTTGTGATTGCGCTTGCGGCCGACATCGGTCAGCCCAGCCGACAGAGCCTTCAGTCGCGTCCCCGTCTTCGCCACGGCGCGAACGTTAGGCGGACGAGTCGGCGGCGGCAACAAACGGTTGAAGGAGCCGAGTGCTACAGGTTTCAGCGCGGCACGGACACCGCGCGGCGGGCCTCCGGGCGCGTCCGGGTCCGGGCCGCGCGCGCCCCCCGCACCGCGGTCCGCAGGAGGGCCTCGGCGGCGCCCATGGCTTCCCGGGTCACCTCCACCCCGGACAGCATGCGCGCGAGCTCGAGCGTGCGCGGCTCGCCCGCCGGCAGCACCGTCACCACCGAGCGCGTCCGGCCCCTCGACTCGGCCTTCTCGATGCGCAGGTGCGCGTCGGCGTGCGCCGCCACCTGCGGCAGGTGGGTGATGCAGAGCACCTGCCGGTGCGAAGCGAGCTCCTTGATGAGCCGCCCCACCACGTCGGCCACCGCACCGCCGATGCCGGCGTCGGCCTCGTCGAAGACAGAGCACCGGCACGCGTCACTCCCCGCGAGCGCGGACTTGAGCGCCAGCATGAGGCGCGACGCCTCGCCGCCCGACGCCACCTTCGCCAGCGGGCGCGGCGGCTCTCCGACGTTCGCGGAGAAGAGGAACTCCACCGCGTCGGCCCCGGTGCCCGACAGCGGCGCCTCCTCGAAGCGCACCTCGAAGCGCGCCTTCGCGAGCGCGAGGCGCGCCAGGGCGTCACGGGCGGCCGCCTCCAGCTTCTGCGCGGCGCGCCGGCGGGCCCTGGTCAGCTCGGCGGCGGCGGCCGTGGCGCGGGCGTGCGCCGCCTGGCGCTGGGCCTCCAGCTCGGCGCGGCGCTCGGCGCGGTGCTCCAGCTCGTCGATCTCCGCCGCCAGCGCCGCCCGCTTCTCGAGGATCGCCTCCAGCGGGGCCGCGTGCTTGCGGGACAGGCGCTTGAGCGCTTCGAGGCGGTCGTCGACCTCCTCGAGCCGCTGGGGATCGGACTCGAGGCCACCGAGGTAACGCGACAGCACCCGCCCCGCCTCGTCGAGGTTCTCCTGCGCCGCCATCAGCGGGTCGCGCACCCTCGAGAGCGCCGGGTCGATGCGCTCGGCCTCGGCGAGCAGCGCCCGCGCGCGACCGACGAGCTCGAGCGCGGCGCTCTCCCCTTCCGACACCAACGCCTCCACCGCCGACGCCGCCTTCTTCAGCTTCTCGCTCGACGCGAGCCGCCGGCGCTCCTGCTCGAGCGCCACGTCTTCGCCCGGCTTCGGGCCGAGCTTGTCGATCTCCTCGATCTGGAACTTCAGGAAGTCGACGCGCGCACCGACCTGCGCCTCGTCACCGCCGAGCGCGGTCAGCTGCGCCTCCAGCGCCTGAAGCTCGCTCCACGCGGCGCGGTAGGCCGCGGCGTGCCCGGGCTCCCCTCCGGCCGAGCCGCATGCGACGAGGCGATCGATGAGCCCCAGGTGCTCGGCGGGATCGAACAGCGCCAGGTGCTCGTGCTGACCCGCGATGTCCACCAGCCCGCGCATGAGCCGCTGCAGCACGCCCACCGTCACCAGCGAGCCGTTCACGTACGCGCGCGCACGCCCTGCCCGCCCCACCGTGCGCCGCACCGAGACCTCCGGCCCGTCGTCCGGCAGCCCCAGCGCTTCGAGCCGCTCGGCCAAAACCGGCGTCTTCTCGAAGAGCGCCTCCACCACCGCCTCGTCGGCCCCCGCGCGGATCACCTCCACCTCGGCGCGCGCGCCGATGAGCAGCCCCAGCGCGTCGATGAGGATCGACTTCCCCGCGCCGGTTTCCCCCGTGAGCACGGTGAGCCCCGGCCCGAAGGAGACCTCCGCTTCTTCGATCACCGCGAAGTTCGACAACCTGAGCGACGTCAACATGCCGGCCTGCACCTCCGTTCAGAACACTGAACACCTTAGCAGGTGCGACTGACAGAGGGCGGCGCTGGTGAAAACACTCGTTGTTCCGAAGGGTTATCCGTCGTACGTGAAGAGGCTCTCGACGTCGGCTTCGGTGAGTGCCTTGCCGACGTCGGCGTCGGTGCCCAGCACGCCCTGGGCGAGCTCCCGCTTGCGCTGCTGCAGGCCGAGGATCTTCTCCTCGACGGTGCCGCGGGTGATGAGCTTGTAGGAAAAGACGGCGCGCGTCTGGCCGATGCGGTGCGTCCGATCGGTCGCCTGGTCCTCGACGGCGGGGTTCCACCAGGGATCGTAGTGGATCACGTAGTCCGCGGTGGTGAGGTTCAAGCCCGTGCCGCCGGCCTTCAGCGAGATGAAGAAGACGGGCGGGCCGTCGGGCGCGTTGAAGGCGTCCACCCTGGCCATGCGGTCGCGCGTGCGGCCGTCGAGGTAGAGGTACTTCAGCTTCAGCTCGTCGGCCTGCGCCTTGAGCAGGTCGAGCATCTCGGTGAACTGGCTGAAGACGAGCGCGCGGTGGCCTTCGCGCGTCAGTTCGTCGACGAGCTCGCCGAAGCGCTGCAGCTTGGCCGACGGCGGCAGGATCGTGCCCGGCAGCTTGAGCAGTCGCGGATCGCAGCACACCTGCCGCAGGCGCATGAGCGCCGAGAGGATCGAGATGCGTGACTTGTTGAAGCCCACCTTGTCGATGGACTCGTAGACCTTGCGCTTCGACTCCTCGAGCACCTCGCGGTACAGCGCCGCCTGCCCGGGATCCATGTCCACCCAGGTGACGACCTCGGTCTTCGGCGGGAGGTCCCTCGCCACCTCCGTCTTGAGCCGCCGCATGATGAACGGGTGGATGCGCTTCTTGAGGCGGTCGCGCACCTCCATGTCGCCCTGCACGCTGATCGGGTGCTCGAAGCGATCGGCGAAGGCGTTGGCGCTGCCGAGGAAGCCGGGCATGAGGAAGTCGAACAGGCTCCACAGCTCCGTGAGGCGGTTCTCGAGCGGCGTCCCGGTGAGAGCGACCTTGTGCGCGCCCTCGACCAGCTTGCAGGCCTGCGCGGTGGCCGAGTCGGCATTCTTGATGTTCTGCGCCTCGTCGAGGATGACGGTGCGGTACTTGAGCTTCCGCAGATCCTCCACGTCGCGGCGGATGAGCGAGTAGCTCGTCAGCACCACGTCGACGTCTTTGAGTTTCTCGGCGTTCTCGCGCCGGTCCGCGCCGTGCCAGGTGAGGTACGTGAGGCCCGGCGCGAAGCGCTCGATCTCCCGCTCCCAGTTGGGCAGCACGCTGGTGGGCGCGACGACGAGGCTGGGCGCCTGGCCGTGCTCGTTCTTCACCTTGAGCAAGAGCGCCAGCGCCTGCACCGTCTTGCCCAGGCCCATGTCGTCGGCCAGCACGCCCGACAGGCCGTGGCGGTACAGGAACCAGAGCCACGAGAGGCCCGCCTCCTGGTAGTGGCGCAGCTCGGCCCGCAACCCCTCGGGCGTCTTCACCGCCGGGATGCCGTCGATCTCCTTCAGCTCGGCGATCGCGCGGCGGGCCTTCGCTTCGATCTCCACGTCGCCCAGCGTCGCCAGCAGGTCGAGCGCGGTGGCGTGGAACAGCGGCAGCCGGGTGCGCGACTTGCCGGGCAGCGCGCCGGCCTCCTCGAGCAGGTTCGCGACGCGCTTGAGCTCGTCGACGTCGGTCTCGGCGAACGAGCCGTCCTTCAGGGGGATGAACTTGCGGCCCGACTCGAGGAACATGCGCACCGCGCCGAGGTCGACCGTCTGGTCCTCGGTGATGAACTCGGTGTCGAGGTCGAACCAGTTCGACTGGCTCATGTTCACCCGCACGCGGGGGCGCAGGCGGGCGCGCACGCGGACCTTCGGCGGCGCCGCGGCGTACACCTCCCAGTCCTTCGGAAGCTCGGCGCGCCCGCGGGACCAGAAGTCGATCGCCTGGTCGCCGGTCGCCTCGTAGCTGTGGGTGGGCTCGTCGAAGCGCAGCCCCAGCTCGACCAGCTTCTTTCCGGCGGCGCGCTCGGCGATCTCCTGGCGGAGGAACAGCTTGCGCCCTTCGCCCGTGCCACCGGCGGCGTAGCCGAGGTGCTGCGCGACCGGCGACACCGGCACCGTCACCGCGGCGCCGTAGCGCGCCGCGAGCTGCGCCTTCACCGCGTCGGCCTTGCCCTCGAGCGTGACGATGAACTTCGGCGGCGTGGTGTCGTCGACCGCGATGCCTTCGGCCTGCAGGCTCAGGCGGTAGCGCGGCAGGTGCGCCGCGAAGAAGGACAGCGCGCGATCGAGCTGCCCCGCCGGGAACGCCATGGACGGCTCGAGCAGCCACTTGCGCAGCAGGCGCGGCGGGAAGTCCGGCTCCAGCGTGTACGCGGCCTGCCCGGCGATGACCCACGTGCGCCGGCCGACCAGCACCGTGACGTCCTTGAGCCCCACCACCGCGCCGTCCGGCAGCCCGATGTCCACGCGGGCGATCGCCCCGCCGTCGGTGTGGGTGAGGCGGATCAGCGGTCGCGCGGGCGAGTCGGAGAACTGCAGCGGCGTGCCGCGGTAGATCACGCGCCGGGGCTTGAGCAGCTCCATCGCGTCCGACAGCGCCTCGTCCGACATGACCACCTTCGAGTCGAAGCGCACCTCGTACTTCGACAGCTCGAGCAGCACGCGCTCGTCGGCGGGCGCCACCCTGGTGCCCGAGTTGAGGATCCGCTTCACCTGCACCGGCCCCCTGGCCTGCTGGTCGACGCGGCGCACGTCGAGCACCCAGTTGCGGCCACCCGGCGCGTTCGGCGCGGGCGTGAGCCGGTAGAGCAGCTCGACGTCAGGCTGCGAGGACAGGCCGAGCCAGTTCTCCAGCTTGGCGAGGGCCGGCAGGGCGACGGTCTCCTCCCGGCCCGCGCCGTCGGCCGTCGGCTCGTTCGCCGCGTTGGCCTTGAGGCGCGCGAGGTACACCAGCGACGCGGCGACGACGTGCTTGCAGTGGCGGCCGTCCTTGTTCCAGGCGGCGCAGTTGCAGAGCGAGTCGAGCGTGCCGTCGTCGTGCGGCGCGACCTGCACGTCGTACTTCTCGCCTTCGCTGCCGGTCACCTTCGCGGCGATGCCGACGTCGGTGCGGGCGAGCATGGCGACGCGTTGGGCCTGCGCGACTTCGCGGCCCTTCGCGAACGTGGTGGGCAGGACTTCGGACTTGAGGCCTTTGAGCCAGAGACCGTCGTCGGGAGGGAGGATCGGAGGTGTCGAAGCAGGCTGCGTCACGGGAACGTCGGCCAATAACACCGTCTGGGCCGCAAGGCATCAGGCGCCCGATGGGTCCGCTGGGACTGCATGAGGCTTTTCAAGGGCTTCCATGAGCGCGGGGCTCCTGCTAGCCGTGCGGCCATGTCCGAAAGCCGCCTCAACGAACTGGAGGCCCGCTACGCGCAGCTCGAGCACACACTGGAGGAACTGTCCCAGGTCGTCTACCGGCAGCAGCGCGAGTTGGACGGGCTGAAGGACGCGCTGGCGAAGCTGCAGGACAAGTACGACGCCGGGCCGGGGCTGGTGGACGCGACGCGGCAGGACAAGCCACCGCACTACTAGGTCCCCTTGGTACACTCGCCACCATGAAGTCGCTTCCGCGCTCGATGTCTTCGCTCTTCTGGGACTCGCGCCCGGAGTGCGTCGACCTCGCGCGCGACGCCGACGACGTGCTTGCCCGGGTCCTCGAGTCGGACGCTGGCGCGACGTGCGGTGGTTGATTCGGACCTACGGCCTCCAGCGGATTCACCATTTCTTCGTGACGTCCGGACACCCGGAGCTCTCACCGAGAACCGTTGCTTACTGGCGCGCCGTCTTCGACGCGGAGAACGAAACGTGGCGCGAGCCCCCAGCCTTTCGGCGAAGCAGCTCCGCCTTCTGGGTCGCCTGAAGCGACTGCGCAGCCTGGACGGGTTCTCCCTGGCAGGCGGCACTGCCGTTGGCTGGTACTCTGGCCATCGAAGCTCGCTGGACCTCGACTTGTTCTCCGGCAAGGCTGGCGCGGCGCTCGATGTCGTCGCACAGGACCTCGTCCGCGAGGACAGACCGACGCGGTCGTCACGGTCGATGCGGCAGGGACGCTCGTCGACGTCGTGAGCTACCCCTCCCGACCGCTCGAGGCGCCGAGGCCCGGCCCAGGCGGATTCCGTGTCGCGAGCCCTCTGGACCTGGCGGTCATGAAGCTGGCAGCCATCGCGCGTCGTGGGCTCCGGCGCGATTTCTGGGACCTCCACGTGATCCTCACGCGTGGCAAGATCGCTCTCGCCGAGGCGCTCGACGCGTATGGCAAGAGGTCCAAGCGCAGCGCCTCGGACATCTACCACGTGGTCCGCGCCCTCACGTTCTTCGACGACGCCGAGCGCGATGATCCGCGTGTCGTCGGGCTGACCGATCGTCAGTGGCAGACGATCAAGCGCTGGTTTCAAGAGCAGGCGGCGAAGCTCGTGCGCGGGTAAGCCGCGGCCACTTCGCGAACGACCGCTGGGATGGCCCGCGCCGTCGCCTCGGGATTCTCGACGAAGCTCGCGGGCTCCTCGCCGGCTACTGAACCGTCAGCGTGAACGTCCCGAAGGTGTTCGGCTGCGTCCCGTCCCAGCTGTCGACGACGAGGTAGTACGTCTGGCCCGCCGTGACGGAGAAGGTGAAGGACTCCGCGACGCCCGGCCCGCCCGAGTCCGAGAAGCGCACGCACGACGCGGCGCCGCACGCCGGCTGCAGCAGCATCAGCGCGGGATCGAACAGGCCCTGGGGCGTCAGCGTCGCCGTCACCGTGCCCGTCGTGCTCGCGGTGTACTGGTACGCGAGATCGCGCCCGCTGAAGAAGTACTGCCGACACGCCGCCGAGTAGTTCGGGCTCGAGGAGATCGAGTAGTCGTCCTTCGCGCCCGTCGTGTCGCCCGTGACGCCCGTCGCGCCCTGCGTCACCACGCCCGGCGCGGTGCAGGTGTCGTTCGACGGCGGCAGCGTGGCCGGCAGCTTCTTCACCGTCAGCGTGTAGCCGCCGGTGTCGTAGCCGTTCGAATCCACGAAGAGCGGGTACGTCCCCGCGGGCTGGTTGGGCAGGTACAGCCGCGCCTCCGCCGGCCGCGTCTGCGCCATGCACGAAAGCTCGCTGCCCGCGCTGAAGCTGGTGCACTGCCCCGGCAGCCGCACGTACACCGCCGGCACCAGCGCGCTGCCCGCCGTCGGCGTCACGCGAATGTCCACGTCCTGCGCGCCGGTGAGCGTGTACGTGTAGACGAGATCGCGCCCGTACCGCCGCGGGAGGAAGTCCGTCCCGCAGGCCGGCGCGTTGTCCGTCGGCGAGTTGGAGTTCGTCGCGCCGAAGGTGGTGCCGGTCGCCGTCGCGGTGTCGCCCACGAAGCTGAGCGCCTGCGCGCCGGCGCAGCCGTCGTTCGCCGGCGCCGGCGTGGGAGCGGCCAGCGTCGCGGTCAGCGTGAAGCTGCCCGACGTTCCGCCCGCGCCGTCGACCCAGATCCAGTAGGTGCCCGCCGGCAGCGCCGTCAGCACGGCCGTCGCAGGCCCCACCTTCTGCAGGCACACCAGCTCGTCGCCGAGGATCTGCGAGGTGCACGACGACTTCCGCACGTACAGCGCCGGGTTCAACGTCGAGCCCGCGGACGGCGTCACCGTCAGCGTCACGTCCTGCGGCTGGGCCAGCGTCATCGTGTAGATGACGTCGCGGCCCGTCTGCCGCGCCGTCGACGAGCACGTCGGCGACACGTCGAAGCCGCTGTTGTCGTTCGCGGCCTGCAGCGTCGAGCCGGTGACGGTCGCCACGCCCGAGGCGAAGGTGAGCGCCTGCGCGCCGGCGCAGGTGTCGTTGGCTGGCGGGGGCGTCGGCGGGGCCAACGTCACCTCGAGCTGAAACGGGCCAAAGGTGTCGCGCGCCCCGTCCACCCACACCACGTAGGTGCCCGCGGGCTGGTTCACCAGCGTCAGCGAGCCCTGTACCGGAGCGAGCGGCGACACGCAGCCCTTCTCCGCCGGGCGCGTGGCGTCGCCGCACACCGTGCGCACCGAGACGACGGGCTCGAAGGTGGGGCTCACCCCCGTCGGCGTCACCGCCACGGTCACGTCCTGCGGCTGCGTGAGGGTGAAGGCGTAGACGACGTCCTTCCCGGTGCCGCGCGCGGAGTCGCTGCACGACGGCGTCTGGTCGCCCAGCACGTTGCCATTCGTGGCGTACGTCGTGTCACCCGTCGCGGTCGCGGTGTTGCCCGTGAAGCCCAGCGCCTGCACGCCGGGGCACGTGTCGTTGTCCACCGCCGGGTTCGCCGTCACCTCGAGCTGGAAGGCGCCCTGCGTGCCGTCGGCCGAGTCGACCCAGACGGCGTAGGTGCCCGGCTGCTGTCCGTTCAGCGTCACCTGCGCGGCGGCCGCGAACGCCTGCGCCTGGCAGCCGAGCTCGGTGGCCGGGGTGAGGCACACGCTGCGCACCGACACCACCGGGTGCAGCGCCGAGCCCAGCGTCGGCCGCGCCACCACCGTCACGTTGCTCCGCGTGGCGAGCGTGTACGTGTAGACGAGGTCCTTCCCGCTCGTGCGCGCCGTCGCACTGCAGGAGGGATCGTTCGCCGCCGTCGTCGAGTCGTTCGCCGCCAGCGCGGTGTTGCCGACCGCGACCGCGCTCGGGCCCACGAAGGTGAGCGCCTGCGGCGCGCCGCAGCTCTCGTTGGCCGGCGGCTGCGACGGCGTCAAGAGCGACACGGTGACCGACACGCGGCCCGGTGCGCCGTTCGCGCTCTCGACGAAGAGGTACCAGGTGCCCGCCGGCAGGCCGGAGATGGCGAGGCTGGCTGATCCGGTCGCCGGCGCGTCGCACGCCGTCTGCGGGCCTGAGGAACACGACGGCCCGCGCAGGTACACCACCGGCTTCGCCGCGCTGCCGGACAGCGGCGCGACCGAGACCGTCAGGTCCTTCACCGCCGTCGTGGTGAAGGTGTAGACGAGCTCCGGGCCCGCGGCGTTGCAGGTGCCGGCGGTGTCGTCGATCGCCTGTCCCGGCTCCGCGCTGAAGGACGCGGTGCCCGAGCCAGAGGGGAGGATCGCCTTCGGGTTCGCGCAGGAGTCCGGCAGCGGCAGGCAGTCGCCCGAGAGCAGCGGATCGCACTCGCGCCCGGCGCCGCACTCCGCGTTGCTGCTGCACGGCTGGCACTGCCGCATGAGGCAGATGGGCGTCGGGTTCGCGCAGTCGGCGTTCGCCACGCAGCCCTGGCAGGTGTGATCGCGCAGGTCACACCTGGGCACCGCCGACGACGGGCAGTGCGCGTCCAGGTAACACTCCACGCAGGCGCCGCTGGACGGTTCGCAGTGCGCGGCGAGACCGAAACAGTCCAGGTCCGAGCCGCAGCCCGCGTCCACGCCGGCGTCGTCTCCCGCGTCCGGCGGGCCCGCGTCGGTCCCCGCGTCCTGGCCGGCGTCGCCCGGCCCGGCGTCCTGGCCTGCGTCCACCTCCCCCGCGTCCCGGCCCGCGTCCACGCCCCCCGCGTCCGGTGCGCCCGCGTCGTCTCCGCCGCCGTCCGGCGGCCCGGCGTCACCCGTCCCGCCGTCCGCCGGGCCGCAGCGCCCCGTCTCCGGGTGGCAGATGTCCGTGCCGGTGCAGCGGACGCCGTCGCAACGGCCCGCGGGAGGCGTCGTGTCCGTCTCACACCCGACCAGCACGAGGAGGCAACCGACCACCAAGACGCGCGACATCGTCCGCGCAGTGTAGCCTCCATGGCCCCGTCGCCTGCGGGCGACACGGCCTTCCGCACGCAACTCGCGGCGCCCGGGTGCGACAATGTATGCAGGATTTCCCCACCGCGAATCTCCTAAGGTTCTGCACCTATGCCCTCTGCCATCGGCCAGCGCATCGCCACTGCCCTCACCGACCGCAAGGTGTCGGCCCAGGAAGTCACCGAGCTCATCACCGCAGCGAAGGCGGAGAAGAAGTTCACGCCCGAGCTGAAGTCGGAGATCCAGGCGCTCCTCACCCAGCACGCGGACGCCTTCGAGCCGGCGGCGCGCAGCGCGCTCCAGGCCTTCGTCGACGCGACGCCGGTGCGGCGCGATCTGGCGGACCCGGCGGTCCTGGACAAACACTCGACGTCCGTCGCGTGGAACCCGGTCGGCTCGGGCGGGAGCCTCTACGTCGACGGCATCAGCTTCGACGACGTCATCCAGGGCTCGATCGCCAACTGCTACATGGTGAGCGCCTTCTCGGCGCTGGCGGAGGCGAACCCGGACACCATCAAGAACGCCATCACCGACAACGGCGACGGCACGTACACCGTGCGCTTCTTCGAGAAGGATGCGTACGGCGGCTTCAAGCCCGTCAAGGTGACGGTGGACAGTGACCTCGCGACGGAGTTCGGCACCACCAACAAGTACGCGAAGGCGCGCGACGCGAACGAGCAGTGGGTCACCATCCTCGAGAAGGCCTACGCCCAGTGGAAGGGCGGCTACGAGGCCATCGGCAACGGCGGGCGCGCGGGCGACGTCTTCGAGGCGCTCACCGGCAAGCGCGCCAGCTGGACGTCCACCAGCTACAGCACCGCCGAACGCATCTACTCGTCGATCGCCACCGCGATCGCCGCGCACAAGCCGGTGACGGCAGGCACGCACGGCAAGGACTCGGGCGTCGACTACACCGGCACCGGCGTCTACGCCTGGCACGCGTACACGGTGCTGGGCGCGAGCGAGGAGAACGGCACGAAGTACATCGAGCTCCGCAACCCCTGGGGCCGCTCCGAGCACGGCAACGACGGCAAGGACGACGGCATCTTCAAGATGAAGCTCGATGACTTCATGAAGCTGTACAACAGCGTCTACCTGGGCGGCTGAGTGGATCTCCCGGCGGCGCTGGCGGCGGCGAAGCCCGGCGACACCCTGCGCATCCCCGCGGGGCGGTACGCCGTGAACCTGCTCATCGACAAGCCCATCACGCTCCTGGGCGTCGGCCAGGTGGTGCTCGACGGCGCGCAGCGCGGCTCGGTGGTGCGCATCGACTGCCGGCAAGGCGCGGTTCGGCTCGCGGGGCTGATGCTGGTGGGCGGCGCCGCGGAGGAGGCCGGCGGGGCGATCTGCGTCGAGGACGGCCAGGTCGAGGTGTCCGACTGCACGCTGCGCTTCAACAAGGCGCCGCAGTACGGCGGCGGCGGGCTGTACGCGCGCGGCGGCAAGACGGTCGCCACGCGCTGCCGCATCGAGGCGAACACCGGCCGGCAGGGCGGCGGCGTGTTGGTGGACGACGTCGCGGAGCTGGTGCTGCGTGACTCCACCGTCATCCAGAACGCGGCCGTGGACGGCGGCGGCTTGCGCGTGAAGGAAGGCGCGAAGGCCACGCTGCTCGGCTGCACCATCGCCGACAACAAGGTGGTGGGCGACGGCGCCCGCGGCGGCGCGCTGTCGCTGTCCGGCACCATGACGCGCGCGCCCACCGTGACGGTGAAGGGCTGCGTCGTCTCCGAGCGCGCCGAAGGGCCGTCGTGCGTCTTCGACGGCGGCGCCACGCTGACACTGGCCGGCAACCTGCTGCCGCCCTGGTGCGCGTCCCTGGGCGGCGCCAACCAGTACGCCGCCGCGGGCTTCGTGGGCACCGGCGCCGAGCCGTACCTGCTGACGGAAGCGTCTCCCGCGCGCGGCCGTGGCACCGCCGCCGACGTGGGCCCCGACGCCCGGGACGTGCGCGGGGCGCCGCGAGACACCCCTCCCTCTCTGGGCGCGTTCGCCTACGTGGCGCCGGGCGGCTCGAAGCTGCCCTACTGATCAGGTGTCCGGCCCGCGCTCGCCCCACCGCAGCTTCTGGCGGAGGATCGCGAAGTAGTCGAGGTGCGGGTTGCGCACGAGCATCACCCGGTTGAGCGAGCGCTGCACCTCGATGCGGTCGCCCTTCTCGAGCGGCAGACCGGACTGCCCGTCGATGGTGAGGAACACGTCGGAGACGTCGCTGGTCAGCTTGACGCGCACCAACTGGTCGCCGGGAACGACGATGGGCCGCTGCGTCAGCGCGTGCGGGCAGATGGGCGTGACGATCACGCAGTCGATCGACGGGTGGACGATCGGCCCGCCCGCGGACAACGAGTACGCCGTGGAGCCGGTCGGCGTGGAGAAGATGACGCCGTCCGCGCGGTAGGTGGCGACGAAGGCCCCGTCGAGCCACGTCTCGTGGTCGGCGACGCGGGCGAGCGCGCTCTTGTTGATGACGACGTCGTTGAGCACCTCGTCCTCGAGCACCAGCGCGTCGTCGCGGAAGAGCCGGCACGACAGCTTCATGCGCGACTCGATGCGCCCACGGCCCGCCAGCACCGCGTCGATGGTGGCGAACGCGTCGGCGACGGGGATCTCCGTCATGAAGCCCAGCGAGCCGAGGTTGACGCCCAGCACCGGCACCGGCCGGCCCTCGAGGAGCCGCGCGCCGTAGATGAGCGTGCCGTCACCGCCGAGGACGATGACGAGCTCCGCCCGCCGCGACAGCTCGTCGTCGCTCACCGCCGGGCGCCCGAGCGGCTCGGCCACGTGCGGCTGCAGGAGGAACTCCCGGTCCGGGTAGCGTTCGATGATCTGCCCCGCCAGCTGGGTCGCCTCGTCCTTCTTCGGCCGGGCGACGATCGCGATCGTCTTCATGGTGTGCCCTTCTCAGCCTACGCCCATTCCCGGCTACTGCCGCACCGGCGGCGCGCCCACCGCCAGCACCTCGCCCGTCGCGCGGCGGTGCACCGACGCCGCCACCACCGCCTTGAGTTGACGCGACACCATGCGGAACATGCCGGTGAGCAGCTCCGGCCGGTCCGCGAGGAGATCGAGAAAGTCTCGGCGATCGATGACCAGCACCTTCGTGTCCGCGGTGGCCACCGCGTCGTTGATGCGGGGCGTCCCGTCCATCAGCGACGACTCGCCGAAGGACTCGCGCGCGCGGAAGGTCAGCACCACCTCGCCGTCGCGCACCGCCGCCACCGCGCCCTCGACGATGACGTACAGCGCGTCGCCCGGGTCGCCCTCCGCGAAGATGCGCTCGCCGGCCTTGTAGCTGGCCTCCTTCGCCAGCGCGGCCACCGCGGCGAGGTCGTCCACGTCGCTCTGGGCGAAGATCTCCACGCCCTCGAGCGCGAAGAGCTTCCGCAGCGTCCCGTCGTTCATGTCGTCCTCCCGCTTGTCGTTGGTCCACGCGCCCACGCGCCGCGCCACCGCCCGCGCGCACGCCCGCAGGACCAGGTCGTCGCTCTTGCACAGCTCACCCAGGTGAGCCGGGAAGCGCGCGGCGGCGCCCCACGGCAGCGCGCGGTGGTGCGCCTCGATCTGCTGAGACACGAGCGCGCGCTCCTCGTCCGTCAGCACGTTGTCCAGGTACTCCAACGCCCACGCCCGCCGCCGCGAGTCGCGGCCCACGAGGTGGAAGTGCGCACGCCGCAGCGTGCGCTCGTCGTGCGCCAGCCCCAGCAGCCAGAAGGCCAGCTCGAGCGCCTGGTCGAGGCGATCGCCCAGCACCCGCGTCAGCAGCGCCTCGTCGCCCAACGCGGCGCGCGCGTCGCGGTACGGCTCGATGAGGCGCACGTACACCTCCTGCCGGCGCCGCAGGGCGGCGAGGCGGCGCTCCGGGTCGACGCGCAGGTCCGGGTGCTCCTCTTTCAGCTGCGCCAGCGCGATGCCGATGCGGAAGTGCAGCGAGGGATCGTCCTGGGCGTTCGAGAAGAGCAGCGCGTCCAGCGCCGCCTGCGTGCCCACCAGGCGTAGCACGCGCGGCAGCTGCAGCCGCAGGGACAGCGCGCGGGTGCGATCGTCCAGCGTCGCGGCCAGGAGCGGAACCACGTCGTCGCCCAGCGCCGCCAGCGCCTCGCGCACCACGCGGCGATCGTCGCGCCAGGAGAGGAAGCGCAACAACTTCGGCGCGAGCTCGACGTAGCGCCCCTGCCCCACCGCCGTCAAAGCCACGCGCCGTACGGACGGATCGCCGTCGTCGAGGTAGCGCTGCAGCGCCCGCGCGTGCTCGGGCTGTCCCAGCCGGCCCAGCAGCCGCGCCACCTCCCGGCGCTCGGCCACCGGCGCCGTCGCCCCGCGCTCGAGCAGTTGGTCCAGCGCCGCCCGCGCCCGCGGATCGGCGGGGCCCGGCAGCTTGAGCAGCCCGCCCACCGCCGCCGCCAGCACCCCGGGATCGCTCGCGTCCAGCAGCGGCGCCAGCACGACGCGCGCCCGCTCGGGGTTCAGCTGGGCCAGCGCCCAGATCGCCGCGTCGCGGGGCCGCCGTGCGCCGCTCGCCACCAGCAGCTCGAGCGCCTTCGTGAGGCCCACCAGGCGGTGCTCCAGCGCCAGCGCCACGCCCTTCTCCTGCAGCCGCTCGCCGGGGTGCGCCAGCATCAGCTGCACGTGCCGCTCCTGCACCAGCCCGGCCAGCTCGAGCAGCTCGGCGGCCCGCCACGCGCGCTCGCTGGACGGGGCCTTCAGCGCCTCCACCAACACGCGCTCCTCCGCGTCGAAGATGCCACCCGGCTCGACCCCCGCGACGCGCTGGTGCACCGCCTCGAGGTAGCGCGCGCGCAACCGCACCAGCGCCACCACCAGGCCCACGCAGCCCGCCAGGATGAGCGCGAACACCGCCTGCACCCCCACCGCGCGCGCGACGCCCAGCAAGAGCACGCCCGCGACGCCGGTGCCGCCCTTCTTCAGGAAACCGTCGATGGTCCGCCGGGCGCCGTCGCGCACGTCGTCGGTCAGCGGCGCGTAGAGCAACTGCACCGCCACCGGCAACAGGGCCCAGCTCATCGCCCCCTCGAAGACCTTCAGCGCCCAGGCGCTCCACACCGAAGGCACCGCCCACGCCACCCCCGTCAGCACCGCCATGCCGATCGGCGCGATGCCGGCGTACCGCACCACGCCCATCCGCCGCAGCAGCGCCTCCGCGAGCGCGAACTGGAAGACGGCGCACACCACGCCCGTCCAGAGCTGGTGCGCGGCGAAGAGATCCGCCATCTGCGCCTCACTCAGCTGCGACGCGGCGCGCGCGTTGAAGGCAAAGTCGGTGAAGACCTGCAGCACCGCGAAGCCCAGCACCAACCCGGCGATGAGGCGCGTGTAGGGGCCCGTCAGCACCTGCTGCAGCGGCGTGCGCGGCGCCTCGGCCTTCTCCGGCGCCGGCTCCTGGTCGCTGCGGTGGAAGCGCCAGGCGAAGCTGCCGACCACCAGCAGCCCGCCGCCGGCCACCAGCGGCCCCAGGGCGCCGAGGGTGCGCGACAGCACCTGCGCCGAGAAGCCGCCGACGATGGCCCCGGACATGCCGATGCCGTTGACCCAGCTGAAGGCGCGCCGCGCCTCGCGCGCGTCGAAGGCGTCCGTCAGCGACCGCCAGAAGGCCAGCGAGACCAGCGTCGCGAAGACCTCCGCGAAGAGGTACGCGCCCAGGCGAAACGCCGACACGCCCAACCACAGCCCCAGCGCGAGCCCCAGCGCCAAGAGGCCCGACGCGAAGGCGAGCAGCCCCGGGCTGGACCGCCGCCCGACGCGGACGATCGCCACCGCGCCCGTCACCAGCGAGGCGGCCATGTACAACCAGGGCAGCGCCTCGGCCTGCCACCTCGCCAGCATCAGCGCCGTGGCGCCGGGCTTCATCATCGACACCGCGCCGATGAAGCAGAACTGGAAGAGGGCCGCGGGCCACAACCTCGACACCCACGAGCGCGCCATGGCCTTCCGCCGTCAGTCCGCGGTGAACACCAGGTCGGCCTGCCCGAGCGGGCTGGCCAGCCGGAAGGTGAAGCGCTGCCCGGCGGGAAGCTCCACCTTCGGGAAGCGCACGCGGTAGCCCACCCAGAACGGCTCCATGTAGGAGTAGATCGCCTGCATCTGCGTGCTCATGCGGCCCAGACGCTCCACCGCCGTCGGCGTGACCTCGCGCCCGTCCACCACCAGCGCGAGGCGCCACATGGTGTCCGCCCGGCTGAAGTCCTCGAAGCGGTAGTTGTTGGCGTGCACCGCCATGAAGAACTCGACGCTGTCGGAAAGCCGCGCCTGCTCGGCCGCCAGCTGCTTCGCCGCCTCGTCCGCGGGCACCGCGTGAAACGCCGCGTCGCGCGCCATGCGCGCCTCGACGAAGGCCGGCGACTGCCAGGTGGCGTGGAAGAAGACGTTGGTGTCGAGGTTGTCGTACACGGCCTGGCTGCGCGTGTAGCGTTCGAGCACCACCTGGTACGCGTGCTCCTTCTCGCCGTCGGAGAAGGCCGGCGGCGGGTCGCTGCCCACGCGGGGGATCCGCGCCGTGCTGCAGGCGACCAAGAGCAGCGCCGCCAGCGCCAGCGCCCAGCGCCTCACGTCGGAAAGTCCTCGCGGGTGAACAGCGCGTGCACCGCCACGCCCAGCGCGGCGATCGCCTCGCGGCCTCCCTCCCGCCGATCGACGAGCGCGAACGCCGCCACGGGCTCGAGGCCCTCGGCCCGCGCGCGCTCGATGGCCTTGATGGTGGACGCCCCGGTGGTGATGACGTCCTCGACGATCGCCACCTTCGCGCCCTTCGAGAGCGCCGACAGGCCTTCGATCCACTGGCCGGTCCCGTGGCCCTTGGGCTCCTTGCGCACGAGGAAGGCGTGCAGCGGGGCGCCGCCCAGGTGGCTCACCAGACTGACCGCGCTGGCCAGCGGATCCGCGCCCATGGTCAGGCCGCCCACGGCCACGGCCGCTGGCGCCTCGCGGCGGATCGCCTCGAACAGCAGCCGGCCGACCAGCCAGTGCCCCTCGGCGAGCAGCACCGTCTTCTTGCAGTCGATGTAGAAGTCCGATTCGCGGCCGGACGACAGCACGACCTTCTTCTTCGCGTAGGAGCGCTCGGTGAGGAGCGCCTTGAGGCGCCGGCGATCGGCCTCGAGGGCTGCGGGCCCGAAGTCCAGCGACGGGGCGCTCACCGCGAGCCCTTCCCGCCGCCCTTCCCCTCGAGATAGGCGACCAGCTCCGACGAGTAGCGAAGCTGCGTGAGCAGCTCCTCCCGCCGCGCGTCGTCCAACTCCTCGAAGACGTCGGCGAGCAGCGAGAGATCCTGATTGGCCTGGCCCAGGCGCAGGGTCACGTCCGCCGCCAGCTCGTCGGCGTCGACCTCCTCCTCGACCTCCTCCGGCGCGAGGCCCTCATCCTCCAGCGCCTTGACCAGCATGTCGCGCGCGGCGGGCGTGAGGCGCCCCTCGGCCGACAGCCGCTCCTGCGCCTCGGCGAGCGCCTCGCGGCCCACGCCCTTGCCGTGAATCGCCGCGGCGAGCGCCATGAGCAGCGCGTCGGAGTCGGACAGATCGGTGTGCAAGCGGGCCAGCACCTTCTCGCGGTGCAGGAGCCGCAACGCGGCCACCCGGCGGAAGCCGGTGATCACCTGGAAGCGATCAGGTGGCTTGAGGCGCACGTCGATGGGGAAGAGCTGCCCCAGCCGCGCGACGTCGGTCGCCAGCGCGGACACGTCGCCCACCTCGCCCCGCAGCCGGAACGTGTCGTCGTCGTCCACCCGATCCAGGGGGATCATCGCCGGCGCGACGAAGTGCTTGTGCACCAGCGGCCGCACCTCGGGCGACGGCCGGGGCTCCAGCACCTCCGGCGGCGGCGCAGCCCCGGGGTCCGGCTCCGGCGTGGACTCCGGGGGCGCCGCGGCGGGCCCGGTTCGGGCCCCGGAAGACGTGGCGGACGCCGGCGGAGGCGGCGGCGTGCCGGGCGCAGCACCGCCTTCGGGCGTCGAGCCGCCCTCGCCGGTGCCGGGTGCGTCGCTGTTCACCACGTCTTCCATGGCCTCACTTCTTCTTCTTCAGCAGCACCTTCTTCTTGCCACCCTCGCCCACCAGCACCGGGGCCGGCGGCGGCGGCGGCGGCCTGGCCTCGCCCTTCGCGGCGGGCGGCGGCGGCGGCGCGGGCTTGCCGGCGGGCTTCGCCGGGGCGGGCGGCG